>NZ_AUHJ01000078.1 GCF_000423125.1 Haliea salexigens DSM 19537 | reverse complement strand
GTCGTCACCGTCTTCCAACGGCATTGAGTTCCGAGCGGTACTAGTTCCTTGTATATCTCAGTGCTACCGGTAGATAAATTGAATTCAAATCGACATAATTGCGCGGTTTTTAATCAATGGACAATGGAGTTCACATGAGCGACACCACTAACGCGCTGGTAAAAGAGATCGAAGCACTGCGCGCCAAGCTCGGCAAGGCGATCGAAGCAGATGCTAAAGCAGGCACCAAAGCGCTGGCGACCCAGCAAAAGAGAACCGCTGCGCTGCGCAAGAAGGTTGCAGCGGCCACAACCCGTGCGACCAAAGCGCGCGCTGCCGCCAAAGCGCGTCCGACCGCAGCCAACAAAGCCAAAGTCGCCAAAGTGCGTGATGAGCTCGCGGCCCTGAAAGTCGATCTGAAAGCCGCCAACGATGCTAAGCGTGACATCAATGCTGGCATTGCCGCCGCCAAGAATCTGCTGCGCGAGCACAAGGCTGTCGAGAAGGCGATTTCTGGCGCTCAGCGTGCAGTGACCAAGGCTGCCAGGAAGAAAGCGCCGGCCAAACGCAAGCCGGCTGCTAAGAAGACCGTTACCGCCAAGATGCCTGCGGCCAAGAAAGTCGCGAAGCAGAAAGTGGCTAAGCAGAAGGCGCCTGCGGCCAAGCCCGCCGCTGCGAAGAAACGTGCTCCAGCAAAGCGCAAAGCGGCCGCGAAACGAAAAGCCGCACCGAAGACCGCGGCTCCCAAAGCGATCGCTCCTACCCAGGGCGAGTAAGGTCCATTGCAGTTACCGGCCACGGATCCGTGGCCGGTGACTTCTGCCTTCCCCCGCACACCATCACGACTTTTTTCATCTCCTGACGAGTGGTCAGGCAACAACATCGTTTCGCGAACGTTGCCAACACCCCTCACATCACTATCTCTGCGGTTATTGATTTCTCTATCTGATGGGCCGGGGTCTCGGGGCCATTGAACGGATCATTGGTACGCTAGTACCGAGTTGAGCCGTATTTTTGTGATTGCCTTCCGATATCTTCACGCCAATCTGAAT
>NZ_AUHJ01000077.1 GCF_000423125.1 Haliea salexigens DSM 19537 | reverse complement strand
GTCGTCACCGTCTTCCAACGGCATTGAGTTCCGAGCGGTACTAGTTCCTTGTATATCTCAGTGCCACCGGTAGATAAATTGAATTCAAATCGACATAATTGCGCGGTTTTTAATCAATGGACAATGGAGTTCACATGAGCGACACCACAAACGCGCTGGTAAAAGAGATCGAAGCACTACGCGCCAAACTCGGCAAGGCGATCGAAGCAGATGCTAAAGCTGGCACCAAAGCGCTGGCGGCCCAACAGAAGAAAACCGCTGCGCTGCGCAAGAAGGTTGCAGCGGCCACAACCCGTGCGACCAAAGCGCGCGCTGCCGCCAAAGCGCGTCCGATCGCAGCCAACAAAACCAAAATCGCCAAAGTGCGTGCTGAGCTCACAGCACTGAAAGTCGACCTGAAAGCCGCCAACGATGCTAAGCGTGACATCAATGCTGGCATTGCCGCCGCCAAGAACCTCCTGCGCGAGCACAAGGCCGTCGAGAAGGCGATTTCTGGCGCTCAGCGTGCAGTGACCAAAGCTGCCCCGAAGAAAGCGCCGGCCAAACGCAAGCCGGCTGCTAAGAAGACCGTTGCCGCCAAGAAGCCTGCGGCCAAGAAAGTGACGAAGCAAAAAGTGGCTAAGCAGAAGGCGCCTGCTGCCAAGCCCGCCGCTGAGAAGAACCGTGCTCCGGCAAAGCGCAAAGCGGCCGCGAATCGTAAAGCCGCACCGAAGACCGCGGCTCCCAAAGCGACCGCTCCTACCCAGGGCGAGTAAGGTCCATTGCAGTTACCGGCCACGGACCCGTGGCCGGTAACTTCTGCCCTCCCCCGCAGACCATCACGACTTTTTTCATCTCCTGACGAGTGGTCAGGCAACAAGATCGTTTCGCGAACGTTGCCAACACGCCTCACATCACTATCTCTGCGATTATTGATTTCTCTATCTGATGGGCCGTGGTCTCGGGGCCATTGAACGGATCATTGGTACGCTAGTACCGAGTTGAGCCGTATTTTTGTGATTGCCTTCCGATATCTTCACGCCAATCTGAAT
>NZ_AUHJ01000076.1 GCF_000423125.1 Haliea salexigens DSM 19537 | reverse complement strand
AGGGACCCTGCGAGAGATCGCCAAGCTGGGGTATACCGGCAATATCCTGGTCGTCGCCACCAAGCTGAAGAAGGGCAAGAAGGAGCAGTTCGACAAGGACTGGACCGAGAGCAGCGACTTCCAGAACGTGGCAGGGGCGGTGAAAGAGGCGGGATTCGATGTCCCGGTGCTGCCGCTCAAGCTCTCCGCCGTGTTCGACGTGATCTTCGAACGGGAGAAGTCCATTCACCAGCTTCGCGAATCCGATCCCCTGGCAGCCTATACCTACCGGGACATCGCGGCCCAGTTTGATGCCATCTACGATCACATAGACGAGGTGAGCCATGCCCAGTAAGAACAACCTCTCCGCGCTGAAGCAGGACAAGAAGCCCAACCCCATACTGCCGGCAAAGGCGCCTGAGCCGGAACAGCCCACGCACCAGGAGAGGAGCGCCCCGGTCGCGCCCCCTACCAAGCAGAAGGCTATAGGGCGGCCTCGCAAGCGCCCTGAGGACAAGCGCGACTACAAGGTGACCCTGTCACTGACCCGGGCCGAGGGTGCGAAGATAAAGGACAAGGCAGGGCTGGCAGGGGAGGCGACCTATCTCTACGACCTGCTGAAAAAGGCGGGAGCCTTTTCTTAAAATTTTAATACTATTGATATTAACGAAATCGCAAGACAATCAGGTTATGCTGGAGTTATTAGAAACGAGCTTTGTTGCTTCGTTATGTGATCATAGACAAATACTTTGAACGGTTCTGGCATTGGCTCTCTCATATCAACAATTATCGTGCTAAACCAGAATGTCGATCCGTGAACGATAACAAATTCAGGAATGCTCGGCTTCCCTTCTTTCCTCTTCAGGATATCCCCATTGAGATCTTCAACCCTTACTTCCCAAAACTTCGCATCTGCTGAATCAATTGTTGGTGCAAATACTGTAAGTATTATCCTCCCACCATCAGGAACTGATTCACTGTCGAAGTTTGTCCTTCGGATCTCAGCTTCTTTTTCCCCCTCCCCCTCCAATACAGAGAATGTTTTATAAGATAGCTCTAGTAAATGAGGATATTCATCAGCCTGTATTCTCGACCCATAGCTTATATAGTCGGTCGGTCTTGTAATGAAATTTGGCAGCAATCCACAACTGGAAATAAAAATACAAATGAATAGAGAGAGTACAAAAATCCGTTTCATGATCATTACTTCCTTTTAATTAAAAT
>NZ_AUHJ01000075.1 GCF_000423125.1 Haliea salexigens DSM 19537 | reverse complement strand
GGACTTCAGAAAAAGCAATCCCCTCTTGGAGGCCCCGGATGGCGGGGCTTTCGGCGATTATTGTCGTTTTTGGACGGAAAAACCCTAGTACCCCAGGCTACGTTAAGCAGTCAGTATTAAAGCAGACTTTGAAAGAGGGCTCTCAAATTATACTTTTTTTAACCCATGACGAAATAAAAGGCGTGGAGGAGATACTGGATAAGTATGCCGGAACAGTTTACACCTTGACGAATCCCGCCCACTACCCAAGGATGTTAAAGAACGAGCCGGACGTTAAAGATGCAAGGGTAGTTCGTTGTGAATGTAACCACCGGAAAGAGTGTTCGATCTGCGAACGAAAAGATGCAGGAGTGTAAGTATGGCTGACAATCCCTTCTCTAGTTATAACGTAGAAATTCCCAAAAAGTATGCAGAGGATGTAAAGAAGTTTTGTAAGACCGCAGGGGGGAAAGCGACTTTTGAATATGCTCCATTCAAACGACAAGTTGACTTTTGGTATTTTTGCTTTCTTTTGGCAGTTCAAAAGGAACTTGAACCCGCACCAGAAAGAGATACCTCAAATATCACTCCGGCTTCGATTCTTTCTGGGGACTCGTATAGAATTACTCACATTCAGCTTGCATATCTTGGCCATAACAATGATCTTTCAGCACTTGCGGATCACCGAGGCGTATTCGATTACGCTTTAAACATGGCTAACGCTGGCATGCCATACGCGCTGCAAATTCTCAACGACCCGGATGATAAACCCCTATGGGCCCTTCTAGACGATGTAGAGACAAAGTTAGCTTGATGAATGCATTTGTCGAAACCAAATTATATTGTAAAAACGAGAACATCATATTCATCATGGATATGGGCAATAGTAGGCACAGCGCATAGATTTTTGTGACGAGCGGCGCTAACTTCGAAAAGCCTAAAAGACATTTCTATTGAAAAGTGGTGATGGCTCATATCTCCCACCATAATCGAAGAAATCCACATCTTGGTCGCGCATTTTAATTTTAATGCGCTCCACTAATAGAGGTGTATCTTTTTCCCAGTCGTCATATCGCATAAGACTGACTTTTCCAGAAGTCATGTGCACTTTAATCAAATGTATATTGTCAAGATCCCCATAGAGCTGCGTAGCGCAGCCAATGTATATTCTTAGCTCGGGAGGTAATTCACCTAAGTAACGTTTATGAAATGTAAAGCTATGCCCCTCTTCGAGGGGTACTAGGGTTTTTCCGTCCAAAAACGACAATAATCGCCGAAAGCCCCGCCATCCGGGGCCTCCAAGAGGGGATTGCTTTTTCTGAAGTCCA
>NZ_AUHJ01000074.1 GCF_000423125.1 Haliea salexigens DSM 19537 | reverse complement strand
CCTCGCTATATTGTCCCACGCTGGTCTCACTGACCGCCCCCTCCTTGAGATTTAGAGTGAAAAATGGACACGACATCTATCCTGACAGAGGGGGGGGCGGCCAGGTGCCAGTCTGATCCGGACAGCCTCGTCACCGAACCACCTCAAACCCGAGGTACTTGAACACAGCGAAATCAGCCTGTCCTACAGCCAATTCAATCGCCTTCAAGCAGATCTGACGGTGTTCTATGAGGACTACAGCGACCTGATCTCTGAACCCTTCAATTACGTTGACTTCAGGCTGACCAACAATGGCAAACTCCAGACGCAGGGCGCCGAACTGGGGGTCCACCATACGCTGCGGAACGGCATCGAATGGGGTGCGTCCTACGTGTACCTGGATGCAGAAACCGACACACCCTTTGAGGGCACTCTACGACCCGACCACGCCGGCAGCCTCTGGGGCATCGTCCCCCTCGGGTCAAACAGCGCGCTGTCGGGTGTCTACTACGGTACAGCAGCTGTCGCCGATGGCTCCTACGATCGGTTTGATCTGACGTTAAGCCACCGGATACACATACAACGTGGACACATCGACCTCCAGGTCAATTACCGGCACTACCCGGATGGCATCAATGCTTATACGGAAATCTCATCTCTGACGCCCAATGTTGCTTTGGTCGACGGGCAAGACCGAGTCTTTGTCACCGCTTCGCTGGCGTTTTTCTAGTTCCTTCAAAGACAGCTGCGTCCTCAAAGCCGACGTTCAACGCTTCAAGCTGGGGCGCCGGTCACGGCGTCCCGGCGCGAAGCGCCCGTGCTGCCTTGACTTGTTAACTGGTGCAACACTACGAAACCGATCTCCGTGTTGTAAGTTTTGCAGCTAGCCAATAGGACAAAGGAAACAGACCAAGTTGCATTACCACCCCAAAAATCGCTCCGTGAGAATGAAAAAAGGCGAACCCTTTGGGTAGATCCGAAATAATGTTCCAGTATTGCCAAACGAAAACCAAACAGGAGGCACCAACGATACTGGCCATTGATGGCGCTCCAACATAAACGCACAGAGTCAATGCCACAGGTAAAACGAGAATTAAGTTTACGACGATATCGTGCGTGTGCAGGAATGCATAGAACGCCAAGTCACCATAAGGTAGTACCGCGTCGATAGCCCAATCTAAAGAAGGATTCCGTGCAGCGAGCACGCTCCAAAAATGCATCATCGACATGAGGTACAGCGGCCATACCGCGAACGGAATAAGATTAACGAAGAATCTCTGCATGGGCTAAGCCAGTTAACGCTGCCATAAACGGCGCGAGCTTGCGAGCGTCCGGCGACCGTAGGGAGCGAATTTAATGGCCTTGTTATATGATGTTTTCACAACACACAA
>NZ_AUHJ01000073.1 GCF_000423125.1 Haliea salexigens DSM 19537 | reverse complement strand
CCCTCAGGCCAGCCGTGAGGAGCGCCTGGCCGCCGCCGAGGCTTGGGCCAAGCAGAGTGTCGAGCGCTGGATCGGTGAGGGCTGTAACTCCGAGAAAGCGCGGTACCGGATATTGCAAACCGTGGTGGACCACGATGTCGCGCTAGCCAAAGACCAGATGCAGGGGTATGCCGACGCGGGAGAGGATTAGTTGGACGGCGTACAACCGGCCAGTATGGTGCTCGGTCCAGGGGGAGCACGCTAAGGTACATTTCCCAATCCAGGCCTGAGGGGTAATCAACGATGACCGAACCCAATAATAAGCACGAGAAAATGCGCGAGTCCTTCAGGCAAGACGCCCTGGAGGCCTGGGAGGATTATCTTGCTACCGGCCACCACGCGAGCATGGCCGAGGTTGAACGCTGGCTGGCCAGCTGGGGATCGGATGAGGATATCCCCGCCCCCTATCCTGCCTGAGCGGGCTTTGCCCTCTCAGTCTTCGGTTGGAGGCCATTGCTGTGCCGCGTGCAGCACACGCAGTATCCGGACGGTAAAAGCGTCCTCAGCGTAGACGATGATGTAATTCGCCCAGGCGACCAGCTCCCTGGTTCCCTCGACGCGACCGGGGCGTCCCATTCCCGGGAAGCCCGGCAGGTTTGCAGCCTTCGCCTCGATGTCATCCTTCATGCGCTGGGCAGCATCGGGATTATCGTCAGAGATGTAATCGACGATCGCCAGAAGATCCGCACGCGCCAGTTCCAGCCATGCCAGTTCAGGCACGGCGACGTTTCTTGTCGATCAAGGCCTGGGCCTCATCCATGACCTGCTGATGCGGTATGGTGGGCCCCGTGTCCGCCAGAGCCGCCTTCACCTTGTCGCGGAACCAGGCGTCATGAGTATCCGGGTCTGCCGTCAGGCCGACGGGTAACCCGCCCTCCTTGGTTATGCGAGTCAACAGAATGCGGACCGCATCCGATACGGTCAGGCCGAAGCCGGCGAGCTTTTCTGCCGCTTCTGCTTTCAGTTCGTCATCGACCCGGACGTGCAGCATTGAAGTGTGAGCCATGGCGGTTCTCCGGTTGGTAGTCACAGCCGCATTGTCGTATCTCAATTGCGATACAGTCAAGGTGCCAGGATCGGGGTTTCGAATCCCTCCCTTCCAATTAACCGGCAAACGAAGATTGTCCTCTTGCCCCGGGTTATCAGGAAAACATCACTGCCGGAACAGGTCAGCGTGAGTACCGGTCCGCGCCAGGTGTAATTCGTCCCCTTCGATCCGGTATAGCAGCAGCCAATCGGGTTCGATATGCGCGTCCCGGTAACCCTTCCAGTCCCCTCGCAAGGGGTGATCGAGGTAGGTGCGTATTCCAGACCAAGCCTGCCACTGATTCCACGCGAAGCCTGCC
>NZ_AUHJ01000072.1 GCF_000423125.1 Haliea salexigens DSM 19537 | reverse complement strand
CCCTGAGCGGGATGTTGTGTGCAGAACTGTTGATCATGAAATGGCCGCGAAACATTTTGCATGAATGACCGGGCAACTATGTTGACAGACACCGGGCGCAACAGGGCGCCGATTTCGCCATGTTGGCAGGCGTCGGCTTCGGCCAGGATTTTCAGCTTATACTCGGTGCTAAACTGCCGCCGGGTGCGCTTCTCCAGTCCGGGGTTGGGAGTCACCTGATTCTCGGGCAGCTCTGATTGTGGCTTGGGCATGGTAATGCTCCTGAATCTCGAGCTCTGAAATAGAGTTTAACTCATCGAGCCAGTGTATGGATTCAGGTTGACACATAGGCGGATGAAACTTTAGGCTCCATACAAATTGAGACTGAGAAACACTCACCACTCCTGACAACCAGCAAAAGATTCCAACAGTGAACCGGAACCAAAACAATGAAATCAAAGAATATCGTTTATCTAGCACATGGCGGCCAAAAGTACACCAAGCAAGCAATCTTCTCTCTGTACTCTCTACTTTACTGGCTAAAGGAAGAGCCAGACAACTCAATTGGAATTATAGTTTACACCGACGATGACACCTGGGTCCCTAGGCACGAATTGATAACGGCTCGAACCATTAGTCCTGAGCAAATTAGACAGTATAAAGGAAAACACCAGTACACCCATCGAGTCAAACTCGAAATATTACGCCACGCCCAGTCCATGTCTAGCGGTCCCATACTTTTTGTAGATTGCGACACACAGTGGATAAAAACCCCTTCACCCGCCTTGAGGGAACTAGCGGAAAATCCAAAAATGTGTTGGATGCATCAGCTCGAAGGAAAAGTTTCCATTCGAAACCACCCTGATTATTTTACACTTTTATCAGAAAACCCTTCACTCAGCCAAAACTTCCCTCCCCCATGGGAAATGTGGAACTCAGGAGCCATAGGAATCCCTGAAGGAAATCGCGCGTTTTTCTCTGAAACATTGGAAACGTGTGATCAAATTTTGGATTTCCTTCCCCACAACAACTGGGTCGAACAGATAGCCGTCTCGTTACAGGCAACTAAGCAGTTCGAAACCAAAAGCCTCGAACCTTATCTTCTGCATTTCTGGAGAGATTCTCTAATTCTTCCCGAAGTGCTAGAAAAAGCCCTGTCAAATCTGTCAGACGATGCTGGCAGCAATGCAAAATTGTGCGCAACCTTTCCTGTCGAAGAAGAGCTAAGAATTTTTAGAGAAAGCCTGAAGGGCCAATGGCTTCGGAAAAAAGCAAAGTTGAAACGGTCATTATCTAAGCGCCGCAATAAATTCAGATCTTGGATTCAACTCTGAAGTGCATCACCACCTATGCTGCTAGTCTGCTCATGTGGTCGAGCATCAGTTGATCGGGAGTCTTGAACCCCAATGTTT
>NZ_AUHJ01000071.1 GCF_000423125.1 Haliea salexigens DSM 19537 | reverse complement strand
AGATCGCTCCAGACTTCCTTTTGGCCCTTCGGGATGGTGGCTATCCACTCGTCCAGGGCGGCTTCTGCCTGGAGCCGTGTGGTGGCGTCCCAAGAGCTTTTTGCCAATAATGAGCATTATTTAACCCTTCAATGCCAAAATGCGTCTGGCACCGTTAAGTACAATGCCCCCCGCGATGGTGCCGATAATCAGATCCGGATAATTGGAACCGGTCCACGCGACCAGGGCGCCGGCGGTGATGACCCCCAGGTTGATCACCACGTCGTTGGCCGAGAATATCCAGCTTGCCTTCATGTGCGCCCCGCCTTCCCGATGTTTGGATATGAGCAGCAGACAACTGGTATTGGCAATCAATGCGACGAATGCGATAGCCATCATCACCAGCGATTCAGGCTCACTACCGAATACAAAGCGTCTCACCACCTCTACGAGCACGCCCACAGCCAAGATCAGTTGCAGTACACCAGCAAGATGCGCGGCACGTACCTGCATTTTCACGCTATGTCCAACCGCATAAAGGGCAAGCCCGTACACCGCCGCATCGGCAAAATTGTCCAGGGATTCTCCAATCAGGCCGGTGGACTGGGCGATCAGACCGGCAGTCATTTCCACCACGAACAGAAGTGCATTGATGCCGAGCAACCAGCGCAGGGTCCCGGATTCTTGCTTAGCAGAAGCTGCCGAAAACTCGGCGGCCTTGATGGTCTCCGGATTTGCAGCGACGGTTTCCTGAAGCGAGGCGCCTAGCCCCAAGGTCTTCAGTTTCGAGGTGACGGGCTCGACCTCGCCGTCATGCACGACCTTCAGCCGGCGGTTCGACAAGTCGAAGGACAGCGCCCGAATCTCCTCAAAGCCGTTCAGGGCTAGGCGAATCATTCGTTCTTCTGATGGACAGTCCATCTTCGGCACGGCATAAACACTGACCCATCTCCCTGGCGCCTCGGAGGAGGCCTGTATATCGGTATCCGCTGCGGACGTTGCATCACCGCCACAGGCGCCACCACAGGATTTGCTCATGATACGACTCCACTTGAACAATGTTGTGGTACCATTTAAAACTATAAAGCTACTATAAGGTCAATAGAGTAAAGAATCCGTTGGGGAGGAGGCTGATGCGCATTGGTCAGTTGGCGCAGTTGGTAGGGGTCGAAACACAGACGATCCGCTTCTATGAACAGCAGGGCTTGTTGCCGCCGCCTGATCGGCAGGACAACGGTTACCGTGTCTATACCGAGAAGCATGGTGAGGGGCTGGCCTTCATCCGTCGCTGCAGAATCCTGGGCCTGTCACTGGCTGAGATTCACGAACTACAGAGCTATCAGGACGACCCTCATCAGCCTTGTACCGCCGTCAACGCCTTGCTCGATGATCACATCTCTCATGTGCGGTCGCAGATAACCGCTCTGCAAGCGCTTG
>NZ_AUHJ01000070.1 GCF_000423125.1 Haliea salexigens DSM 19537 | reverse complement strand
AATCGCCGAAAGCCCCGCCATCCGGGGCCTCCAAGAGGGGATTGCTTTTTCTGAAGTCCATATTTACACCAATTTTGGTTAAGATTTGGCCTTTTGTAGTGGTCAAGCAATCTTGGACACCAAATTAATCTGATTCTCAGCCACTCCCGGTGATACCCCGCCATTGGCAGCATGTGGTCGTCGCCAGTTGTAGTACCGCATAAAGTAATCGTTGATGTCGGCCTTCGCTGCAGCGAGGCTTCTGTATCCGAGTGGTGGCACCCACTCCGACTTCAAGCTTCGGAACAGTCTTTCCATCGGTGAGTTGTCCCAACAATTGCCACGCCGGCTCATACTTTGCTGAACTCGGTGGCGCCACAGAACACGCCGGAAGCGCCGGCTGCCATATTGGCTGCCTTGATCAGAATGGAACATCAGGCCCTTGGGGTAACCACGTGATTCAAGAGCGATTTCTAGCGCGTCGATAACGAGTTGGGCATTCGGTTTGTCGCTAATCGCTGATCCCACGACGCGACGAGTACATAGATCCATCACGACCGCCAAGTAGTGCCAACGATCACCAGCCCAAACGTAGGAGATGTCGCCGCACCAAACCTTGTTTGGCTCTGGCACATCGAACTGGCGATCGAGAAGATTCGGTATATCAACGCGGGCCTGCCCGTATTTCTTGTAAGGACTGGGCCCTGGTTGGCGAGACTTCAATCCTGCTTCGCGCATCAGGCTGCGGACTTTGAACCGACCGATAGGGAAGCCGGCATCGTTCATTTGATCCTTCAGTGTCCTGCTGCCAGCAGAGCCCCGGGAGTCGTTGAAGAGCTCCATGATTTTGATGCGTAATCTGATTCGCTTCACATCCGGTTTCCGCTTTCTTGCTTTGTATGCGTAGTAACTGGACCGGTTGATGGCCAGCGCTTCACACAGCTCGTTGACCCTAAAATGCACTCTCAGCGCGTCGATCAGTGCGAACGATCGATCTCGTCGGATACCAAGAGTGCGGTAGCCTTTTTTAGGATCGATTTCTCCCGCTCAAGCTTGTTGATCTTGGCCTTGAGGGCCTGAATTTCCTGCTGCTCCGGAGTCAGTGCCGCCGTTTCTGGTACACCACCGTTACGCTCAAATTGAACCTGCTTAACCCAGCGCCGTAGCGCACCATCCTGAAGATCAAACTGCTCACAGACCTCTTTAACACTGAATCCCTGATCCAAGACCAAGCAGGCAGTTTCTCGTTTGAACTCTCGGGTAAAAGTACGTCTCGTACGCATCTGAACACTCCTCCATCGGTGGTAGGCTACCACCTAAAAGCGTGTCCAAAATCATTGAACCACTACATTTTTAGGCTAAACGTATGGCATATGAAGAACGTGTTCAAATCTTGTCCGATGCAGAACAAGACGATTTTTATGGGCCCCCAATTTTCACGTCCA
>NZ_AUHJ01000069.1 GCF_000423125.1 Haliea salexigens DSM 19537 | reverse complement strand
CCTCGCTATATTGTCCCACGCTGGTCTCACTGACCGCCCCCTCCTTGAGATTTAGAGTGAAAAATGGACACGACATCTATCCTGACAGAGGGGGAGCCCAATCCAGCGCAGGATGTTGTATGCCAAGGTGGCGTGTGCAAGCACCAGGTCGTTGGTGTCGAACTTGCCCGAGGGCAGCCGCTCGATGTCGAGGTCGGTTTTGAACTCGCTGTGGAACTGCTCAGCGGTGGCGTGATCTTTGTACAGCGCGCTGATCTCCTCGTCGCTCGCGGTGTCCTCGTCCAGCGATGTCCACCAGCCTTCCAGCGTGTACTGTGGCAGCAGCAGCGCCTGCCCGTTCCGATCAATGGTGCGCTCAATCAGGCGCATAATGCGGCGAATCTGTCGGCTGACCGACGTGCCTTCGCTGTCCAGCTCACCGGTGTGTTCTTCGACGCTGTCACTGAAGATGCCGATGCGCTTGCCCTCACGGGCTGTGGTCCATACCGCGTGTTTCTCAAACCGTTCCAGCCAGTTCTCAGCAGTATCACTGCGCGGGTTCCATTTGATGAGATAGTCCACGGCGGCCTGTTGCTCAAACCAGCGGCGGTTGACGCCGGCATCATGCGCGCTATCGAGCCGCACCAGCAGGGGCGCACTGGTCAGCTGGCGGGCACGTGGCACAACGCGCTCCAGCACGTAGACGAATTCCTTCTGCGCATGCTGCGAGCCCTCGCGCAGTTCGCAGGCCAGACACCATCCCTCGGCGCCGAGGTAGGCTGCCATGGGGGCATAGCCATCGTGCCCCTTGTAGGTGTACGACACGCCCTCCTTCCTGGTGTTACTGTTGTCCATCGGGAACACGTCCATATCCAACGCAACGTGGCCTGTCGACAGTGCCGTGATCGGCGCATCGCTGCGGGAAAGGAAGGTCATCGACGCGGCATCCAGCAAGGGAATCAGCGCTCTCGCGTCTTCGTCAAAGCGCTGCCGGAGCCGCGCACTGGAGGGCATCTGCTTGATCCCCAGCGCGGCCTTGAAAAACGGATCCTGCCGGGCATTCTCGACCGCCTCAAAATCGCTTTTGCCCAGACACAGCAATCCGGTGAAGGTGCGGATCAGATCGATATTGGGAATCCCGTGGCGTTTGGGCACCGCTCGAGCTTGCTTGACCAGGTCAGTGAACTTGTTGACCGCATGGCCTACCAGGGCCAGACCCGCCTGAGCGGTGTAGATTTCGGTCTTGGATTGCTCAAGGCGAAAGCGTGCCATCAGATCACCTGCTGGGTGAATGCTTAATATGTGCTATTTTGCCATAAAAGCAGATATTAATCAGCAGGTTACCGTCGGTAGGTCGTGGTTAAAGTCACGGATTCAGGTGCTAAATAAAAGCGGTTTAAGCCAAAGAGAGATAGCCAGCGCTGTTGATGTCAGCCAGTCAACCATCAGCAGAGAGCTTGCCAGGAACCGAGGA
>NZ_AUHJ01000068.1 GCF_000423125.1 Haliea salexigens DSM 19537 | reverse complement strand
CGAGTTAATCTGAACGCCAACCGGGTTTACGATTCCACAAATTTTCAAATCGCGAAGCTGATCGTTGCTTTCTTGTATCGCTTCATTAATTTGAACAAGGCTTGCCTTGATAAATTCCTTCAGTTCCATAAGCTAATATTTTTCGTTGTTAATTAGTTTAGAAATATGACGTACTTCATTTGCATTTCTTCTAATACGGCGAGCCTCTGATTCGAAAGACTCAATATTTGATGGTCCGCCATCCTCAAATATCTTTGTTACCGCGATAACTATACTAAAAAGCACCCAGGCAGCATCAATCGCTAGGTCAATAATATTTTCATCTATTTGCGCATCAGCAGTTTCTCTCTTGCGAACCTCTCCTTCCCATTGAGGGTTTCGTATAAAAACTGCTGTACCACCAAGCGGAACAAGATATCCATGAAATAAAGAATGGCGGTAGCTCATAAGGTCTTTTGCTGCCTGAGCCGATAAACTTAAAACTTCGTTTCCCTTAACTCCGATTGTTTCACTTCCTTCTCCAAGTACTTCTATCCAGTTATGGGCAAAAGTCTTATCCGTTGATGGTCTTTTCCCCTCTACTTCCTCATTCTTCAGACCCCAAACAGCTCGCTCTAGATGGGACTCGAACAACCCCCACGCAATAGCAAATACTCCTATTTTTTGCTGCACTTCTACCGGGACACCAAGGCTTTGTATCTTTGCAGTAACAAGCAAAGCATTACGTGTATGTATTGGTAATTTCACTTAATCTCCCAGAACCCTTGTATCCGTAGAATTAACCGCCTAATAAACTCGCCGGCAGTGTGCTCCTACCCATAATAGGCCTACAGTGATGTGGCCTACTCACCATTTCCCTTTGCGATATCGAGAAAGTGGGTCATTTTATCGAGAACCAATGTACGTAGAAGTAATATCCTGCCGCCCCTCTCCATGCCCCAGCTCCTGGTTCACCACCGCCGCCGCACGATCCCACCTGGCTTGCTCCTGGGGTGTCAGCTCCGCATAAGCCGGACCTCCCGCGTGCGGGGCCGCGATTCCCTCCGATACCGCCTGGAAGCGCTGTTGCGCCCAATGGTGGCGGTATCCATGCCCTGATACCCCGGCCGCATGCCTAGCGGCATTGTAGGTCGCGTAGAAGGTCCGGTAACGCTGATCGCCGGGGATCATCGAGCGATCACCCTGGGCCGCCTGGAAGCGGGCCACGCGGTCCAGGAGCGCCCGCTGCCGGTCGTTAGTGATGGGGATCTCACGTGGTCGCCCCCCCTTGCACCAGGAGCCCTTCAGGGCGACCTGGTCAGGGGTCTTGGTCGCCACCTTGTGCTGAAACTTGAGGGCTTCCTCGGTACGCAGGCCGAACTCGACACGCAGCTCGGTTATCAGGGCCATGCGCTCATCGAGGGCGGCGATCTTGCCCCAGTCCGGGGCGACGGATTTGGACTGGCCGTAGCCCTCGATGTTTTTCCTGAGGGGCAGGCCCAGATCCTTGTTGGAGGGGATCTCGCTTTCCCGGCCCACTTTGTCGGCCAGCCAGCGGATATCCACCAGGCGATTGGCGATGGTGCGCGGCGCCAATCCCTGCTCACGCCAGTCGTGCACCAGGCGGG
>NZ_AUHJ01000067.1 GCF_000423125.1 Haliea salexigens DSM 19537 | reverse complement strand
CCCTCTGTGTCAACATTGTTGCCCCACCGTTAGGTACAATATGGAGGGCGAGGAGTTGACCAATGGCAAGATATTCATCGGCCTTCAAGGCCAAAGCGGTGGCTCGTTTGCTGCCGCCTGAGAGCGCGTCGCTGGACATGGTGTCACGTGAGATTGGTGTGCGTGCGGATACGCTGTCCCGGTGGCGTGCCGAGGCGCTGAGTGATTCCCAGGATCGACTGTGGACCGGCCCAGCGCGTCTGGAGGCAGTTATCCATACTGCCGGGCTGGATGAGGCGAGCCGCAGTGCGTGGTGCCGTGAGAACGGCGTATATGCTGCTGAGCTGGAGCAATGGCGAGCACAAGCCAGTGAGTCGTTGTCGGATGTCTCAGGCACGCAGAGCCCAAGCCGCGCGGACCGCAAGAGCCGGCAGCAGATCCGTAAGCTCCAGCGGGATCTCAATCGCAAGGACAAGGCGTTGGCCGAGACGGCGGCGCTGCTGGTGTTGTCAAAAAAGCTCGAGGCGATCTTCCACGAGAGCGGGGACGAATGACTTCCCTGGAAGATCGCCAAGCGATTCTGAGTGCGGCTGAAGAGGCGCGCGAGCAAGGTGCTCGTCTGTCGGCCATCTGCGAGGTCATCGGTGTGGATCGGCGTACGCTGCAGCGTTGGTCTGGCCCGGAAGCACTGACGCGTGGTGATGCCAGGCCGACAGCCCAGCGTCCGCCACAGGCGTCGCGGCTCAGCGAGGGCGAGCGAGCCGCTATCCTCGAGGTCGCGAACCAGCCGGAATATGCGGACGTGCCACCCACGCGCATCGTTCCCATGCTGGCCGATCAAGGTGAATACATCGCCAGCGAATCCAGTTTTTACCGTGTTCTGCGCGATGCCGACCAGCTCAAGCATCGTGGTCGTGCCAGGGAGTCGGTAAAGCAGCGACCGCCTACCACACATGTGGCGACGGCGCCGAACGAGCTCTGGTGCTGGGACATGACGTTCCTGCCAACACGGGTGATCGGCCAGTGGTTCTACCTGTATCTGATCCTCGACGTGTTCAGCCGCAAGATCGTTGGCTGGGAAGTGCACGACAGCGATGACGCCGACCATGCTGCACGCGTCGTGAAGCGCGCTGCGCTGACCGAAGGCGTGGCGGGATATCGGAACAAACTGGTGCTGCATGGCGATAACGGCTCCACCCTGAAGGCGACAACGGTGCTGGCCATGCTCAACTGGCTGGGTATCAACCCGTCCTACTCGCGCCCTCGTGTCAGCAATGACAACGCCTTTGCCGAAGCCACGTTCAAAACTGTTAAGTACCGACCCGAATTCCCGAAACGCGGGTTCAATGACCTGGATGAGGCGCGCCGATGGGCCGCCGACTTCGTGCGTTGGTACAACTACGAGCACCGCCATAGCGGGATCAGCTACGTCACGCCGAACGAGCGACACACCGGCGAGGACATTGCTGTACTGGCGGCACGACACGCCGTTTACCAACAGGCGAAAGCACGCCATCCCAACCGCTGGCGTGGCCGGGACACGCGCAACTGGGATCGGGCCGACAGTGTCACGTTGAACCCTGAGCGGGATGTTGTGTGCAGAACTGTTGATCATGAAATGGCCGCGAAACATTTTGCATGAATGACCGGGCAACTATGTTGACAGACACCGG
>NZ_AUHJ01000066.1 GCF_000423125.1 Haliea salexigens DSM 19537 | reverse complement strand
ACAACACCACCGGCTGACCCGGTGGCCCGCCGCGCTGCAACCACAGATACGATTTGGACTGGGCAGCCTTGCCCGATTCCTTGAGTACCTGCACCGTGGTCTCGTCCATCTGGATCAGATCATGGGCCAGAAGCTGGTCCCGCAACAGGTTGATCAGGGGCTGTACCAACTGACCCGCCCGGATCATCCAGTTCGCCAGCGTGGCGCGGGGGATGTTGACGCCGATGCGCTGCAGGATGGTCTCCTGACGGTAGAGAGGCAAAGCATCCTGGTACTTGGAGACGGTAATGTGAGCCAAGAGGCCCGGGGAGGCCATGCTCTTCGGAATGGGCTGTGCCGGCAAGGCTGCGGTACGGATGCACTGGCCGCAGTCGCAGGCGTATTGCCGGCGGACGTGGCGGATTACCCGGATGGTTGCGGGCACGATGTCCAGCTGCTCCGAGGTGACCTCGCCAATGACCTTCAGCGCCTGGCCGTCATGGGGGCAGTTCAGATCGTCCCCGGCCAGCTCATAGACCACCTCAGTCCGGGGCAGCGTTTCGGGCAGCGGCTTGCGGCCACGCTTTTTGCGGGCATGCGCCGGGACGTCGATGGTGTCCTCGGTATCGTCCTCAACAGGCGCCGCCTGTGCATCGACCTCGGCTTCGTTGAACAGCCTGATCTGGTCGGGTGAGAGCTTTTCGCTACTGGCGGCATAGCGACGCGCTAGCGCCAGGTTGAGTTGTTCCTGCAGAGTAAAAATCCTGGCTGACTGGCGTTTGTTCTCGTCTTCCAGCTCAGCCAACCGTGCCTGCTGCTCGGCTTTTTCCGCCATCTGTTGCGCCACCAGGGCCTGCAACGCGGCGACCGTCGAGGGCAGTTTTGTAGGGGTTTCCGGCATGCGCGCATTATACCGCTAATGCACGGAATACCCTATAAAAACAGCTATAAAACCGTACTGAAGGTGCGCTTGGCGTGCGGCTTCAGCTGGGTGATATCGTAGCCATCCAGCAACCAGTTCAGCTGCTGGATGCTGAGCGTGACCACAGGCTCCTGACGCGTGCGCGGCCAGTGGAAACGGTCCTGTTCCAAGCGCTTCTGCCACAGGCAGAAGCCGTTGGTCTCCCAGTAGAGTATCTTGATACGGTCACGGCGGCGGTTGCAGAACACGAACAGCTGCTCCGAGAACGGGTTGAGTTCCAGCGCCTGCTCGACCAGTACCGCAAGCCCGTTAATGCCTTTGCGGAAGTCAATCGGGTTACGGTGCAGGTAGACCTCAAGATTTTGGTTGCTGGGACGCATCATGACAGTGACGCCGCGGCGTGTAGGATCGTCTGCAGCGCCTTGCCATCGACCGCGCCACTGAAATTGACGGTCGTGCCGTTGGGCAGTTGCACGCTCCATTGCGCTGTTGGCGGCAATGGCGCCACCTGCACCCGGGCAAATGGTGCGGTGATCGGGGTCTTTGGGGCACCCCGCTGCGCGAGATCTTTGCGGGCGCTGTACATGGCTTTTACACTGAGGCCATGAGCCTGCGCGTAATCTTTCGTGGTTTGATTGGCTTTGGCACAAGCGCGCAGATGCTCGAGCCAGAACTGCTGGCGTTCGGTGAGTTCGGTCTGGGTGTCGTGTGCAGCGGCGTCGCTGCTGACGGATAATTGAGAAACCTCTGACATGGGGCAGGCCCTCCGGGGCTGATGATTCGGAGGGTGCAGCTTGCACAGTTCAGGGCGGCGCTGGCAGGGTGTGGTTCGCTAAGCGTTTAC
>NZ_AUHJ01000065.1 GCF_000423125.1 Haliea salexigens DSM 19537 | reverse complement strand
GGCCAGTATGTAGGGATTAGAGAGATCGCTGACGAGATCTGGCTTGCCGGAAGGCCGGACCCCAGCTTTATGGATTATGATCTAGGCTTTTTTGACCAGACCGAGAACAGGGTGGAGCCAGTGGGTGTGAACCCCTTCGCTCCAAAAGTGTCACCCATGCCCTCGGAATAAAGTGCAACCTATGTGACCGGAATGCACCAGGAAAAGGTGGTAGCTACGGGTGGACTTGAACCACCGACCCCAGCATTATGAATTTTGCTGTAAAATTTTAACCCATTGATTTTATTAACTTAAATCCGAACACCCACAGCGCATTTTGCACAACAGAGCACAACTTTTCACCACAAGTCCCGCAAATCTCCCGCAGGTACCAGTGGTGCCTTGGCAACTTTGTCTGTCCTTTTATCCGGCTGTAAACGAAATAAGGCGCCCTTAGTTTCACTTTTAGCTCGTAAAGTGAAATAATAGATTTTGTGTTTCACTTTCATTCAGCAGCGCAAGGTTTTTATGGCCATCAGGTTAGAGGAATATCGCTCTGGCGAATACCGGAGGGGTTTCCAGTACCAATTCTTTTTGCCCTCTCATATCAATGAGAGCTGGACCTGGGATACGCCACAAATCAACCAACTTGTAGAGAAGGCTGCCATAAGACTGGGGGAGCTGAATTCCTATGCTCGCCTGGTGCCAAACATTGATTTATTTATTCAGTTGCATGTCACCAAAGAGGCCGTGGTATCCAGTCGGATAGAGGGCACCAAAACCAATATCGATGAAGCCCTGTTACCAGAGGAGGAAATTAACCCGGAGCGGCGGAATGACTGGCGCGAGGTTAACAACTACATCCGGGCGATGAATGATGCCATCCAAACGCTGGAGACATTGCCGTTATCGTCTCGTTTGCTTAAGCAGGCTCACCAGACACTACTCACGAATGTTCGCGGAGAACAAAAGATGCCCGGGGAATTCCGCACCAGTCAGAACTGGATAGGCGGCAGTAGTCTGGCTGATGCGGTATTTATACCGCCCGCGCACGAGCATGTTCCTGAACTGATGGGAGATCTGGAGAAGTTTCTGCACAATGATGAGATTCAAATGCCAGCGTTAGTTCGCATCGCCATTGCTCATTACCAGTTTGAAACCATACACCCCTTTCTGGATGGCAATGGCAGGATAGGCCGTCTACTTATAACTCTGTTCCTGGTGAGTGAAGGGATTCTCAGTCAGCCCTTACTTTATCCTTCTACCTATTTTGAAAAGAACAAGGGGCTGTATTACGACAACCTGATGAGGGTGCGTACTCACAGCGACATGCTGCAATGGTTGAAGTATTTTTTGGTGGGTGTCGAGCAAACGGCAACTGAGGCTGTCGCAGCGCTGACAAACATTATCAAGCTCAAGTCAGATATCGAAACGTTGATTCACAACAACTTTGGAAGGCGAACCGCCAGCGCCACACTCTTATTGCAACAGCTGTTCAAGCACCCGATTTTGAGCGTTGATCAGGCCGCGACGATCTGTGGCGTAAATTATCGTCCGGCGAATGAGTTGGTTGCCTTGATGTGCAAACAACAGATCCTTAGAGAGATTACCGGGCAAAGCCGAAACAGACTCTTCGCATTTGAACCGTATCTGGAACTGTTTAACCTTAAATGATCACTCGCCACCAAACTCAGTATTTGGCCTGGCAGCTAGCCAGCGCCATTGTGGACGCCCGGATAGACCTGAACCCGCATCAGGCTTTAGGCATAGGACATATTAACGGCCTATCGAGAGTAGACATCCTCGCTGATTGTTCTGCCCGGACCTGCGGACCTGTCGAAGTTTCCATCTATTGAC
>NZ_AUHJ01000064.1 GCF_000423125.1 Haliea salexigens DSM 19537 | reverse complement strand
GCGCATCAAATGGCCCAAGAACGGGTCTATCGGGATTGGCAAAAGGCAGCTCGCAATGTGAGCAAAGCTGCTGATATCTTACACCTGTTCGTTGATGACAGCATCGACCCTGATACGTCGTTTCACGCTGTACAGCAACGGGCGTTCCAGTTTCTCAATGTCAGCGACCTGAACTCAGTCTGCCGATACCTGAGTAATCAGAAACAGTCGGCGGAGGAAGCATTTTGGCAGCACCTGGATACGGAGCCCACATTGCGAGCCGGACTGTTGCGTTCGCTCTTTTGCTGTCTGCGTTTTGACGGTACCGACAAAACGCGGCGGTTAGCCGGGGCCCTGGCCCAAGCTCGATTGGATTTGGTCGCCGGTAATAGGCTCGGCGATGTCTGCATTGATCAGCGTTTACTACCGAAAGCCACACGGCCATTGCTGTCGAAACCCGATGGCAGTATAGACAAATCCAGGTATGAATGGTTTTTGTATCTGCAGATACCCAACCGCTTAAACGGCCAGTTGACGCTGCCGGAAGTCATTCGATATCGGGCGTTAGAGGATGATCTGGTGAAGCCAGATATCTGGAAAAACCAGAAGCGGTCCTTGGTGAAGGGCACTCAGCAACCCAATATCAGCGAGGATCCGAAACGTCTGATTCCACGCATGGCGGATGAGCTGACCCTTCGGTTGCACGAAGTCAGCCACTATTTGGAGCGTTCAGATACCAGGGACGTAATTTTGCGACCGAAAGACGGCAAACATCACTGGCGGCTGCCTACAGCCAGCAAGAAGCACCTGGTGAATAACCCGTTCTTCCAGCAAATGAAAGCGGTCAGCATCGCCGATGTTTTGCGCGTAGTGGATCGGGATACCGGGTTCATTGACGACTTCCAACATGTGCTGGGCTTGAGCTCGAAAAGCCGTCAGTACGAAGTGGATCTGCTGGCGATACTGATTGCCAATGCCACTAATCAGGGCATCTATGGCATCGCGCAGATTTCTGACCGCACCTATGAACAACTAAGCACTATCCAAGCGAACTACCTTCGGTTGGAAACCCTGAATGCGTCCAATGACCGCATCAACAACGCCACTACACGACTGAGTATCTTCAAGCACTACAACATTCAGGAAGATAGTCTGCACGCCAGTGCCGATGGTCAGAAGTTCGGAGCCAAACGCGAGACATTCCGCACGCGGTACTCCTCAAAATACTTCGGGACCAGCAAAGGCGTGTCCGCGGTCAGTCTGAATGCCAATCATATGGCCATCAATGCCCGGGTGATCGGGGCCAATGAGCATGAATCCCATTACATCTTTGACCTGCTGATGAACAACAGTACTGAGATTGTCCCCGACATGCTCTCAACTGACACGCATGGAGTGAACCATGTGAACTTTGCCCCGCTCGACCTGTTCGGATATCGGTTCGCACCTCGATATGCCCAGGTTGGCAGGGTCATCAATGAACTATTCAACATCACCGAAGACAAGAACCAGCAAGTGCATATATCGTTGCGCAAGCCGATCAACACGCAGCGTATCATGGCTCACTGGGACACCATCCAGCGGATTGCCGTCTCTTTGGCTCAGCGGAAGACCAGCCAGGCCAGGTTAGTGCGCAAACTATCCGGTTACAAGCACAATCACCCATTACTGGAGGCATTGACCGAATATAACCGGCTGCTGAAAGCCCAATATCTGCTGAACTACATTGACGACGCCAGCCTTAGAAATCACGTGCAGCGAGCGTTGAACCGGGGTGAAGCCTATCACCAGCTGCGGCGGGCTATTAGCCACGTCAATGGCGACCGATTCCGGGGTAATAGCGATGAGGAGATCCAGATCTGGAACGAAAGTGCCAGACTGGTGGCAAATGCCATCATCTACTTCAACTCAAAAGTGCTCAGTAATCTGCTGGACAGCTT
>NZ_AUHJ01000063.1 GCF_000423125.1 Haliea salexigens DSM 19537 | reverse complement strand
CCCCGCCGTGCAGGGATTTCACTTCGTTGTAGATGGGGACGATCACCAGGTCGGACTGCCGGATCGCCGAAGTGATGGAGTGTGAATGCGCGGAGATAGAGCCCGCAAGGTCAAAGACGATGTCGATGTCATCGGGTATCTCCGGGAAGCTCTCGCTGAGATCCAGCGCCAGCAGGCGCTCGTCGGGGATGAAGGTGTCGTAGACGTGGAAGGCCTCATTGGTCCCGATCGCGTACTCCCGATCCAGGGCAATGTTGGTGGCGATGGGCGTCTTACCCGCCGCCCCTTTGGCCTGGTATACCGTGATTTTCATCTGCGCCGCCTTCGCGTGGTCTTTGGATAGTTTTATTTTTAATGAAATACACGAAAATATCAAAAGTTACTTAACTATAAATATTTTTGATAATATCGAAACTATAAATAGTTTCTAAAACATTTTTCCTTGCCGGTTCCGTCCCAGCTTGTTTTTGCAGAAGCCGAGGAAGGCGGCATCCGGGTCCTGCAGGGGAGGGCACTCGGTGTCGATCCACCAGTTCACCCACTCTGCCTGCCAGTCGTAGACATCCTCGCCGCGGGGCAGCATGGCCTGGATCTGGATGAGGGTCTCAGGGCGCACGAAGGGCTTCCTCTCGGCGTGCTTACGCTCCTTCCACCACTGCTCCCGGTTCCGGAAGACCACGGTGTCCGCCTCCTCATCGAAGGCCAGTTCGTAGTCCGGCAGGTGGTTGTGCTTGGCGATGTTCTTCACCAGGAGCCGGAACTTCTTCTCCGGGCTCTGTGATCCGCTTTTCTTGTGGAGGAGGGAGAGGGTGATCTTCCATTCGGCCTGCTGGCCGCAGTGTTTGCGGGCGATCTCGTAGATCCGCCGCTCCAGCGGCTTCCTGAGCCGGAAATAGTCCCGGTTGAGGGTCAGGACGGCATGATTGCGTATCGCGTCGAACACCCAGTCAGAGATCGTCAGCTCGACCCAGAGCAGGCGCCCGTTGAGGCCGTTCTTGCGCCGCACTGACCCTTGGTCAACCAGGCCGAAGTTGGCGTACTCCTCCTCGTCACCGTAGGTGATGTTGGTGCTGATACGAGTGCCCGCCAGGCGGTCGATGGCCTCGCACATGGCGCTGTAGTCGCGCCCCGAGGTGCCCCGGTTGGTGAAGATCAGCATGTCATGGGCGTTGATGCGGATACGCCGGTCGACCTTCTTGCCCTCGTTCAGCTTCGCCATGATCTGGGAGATGGCGTAGATCAGGATGTCCTTGTCGTAGATCGTCGCCAGGCCCTTGTGGGAGGGGATGACTTCCAGCCAGTTGCCGTTGTGCTCGTAGCGCCGGACGTTCATCTCGGGCTTCTTCGAGAGGGAATAGAAGGGGTGTTCCATCTGCGGCATGATGTCCTTGAGGACCGCATCGGCCACGTCGCAGATAAACAAATCGCTCTGCGGATGCTTGTCCGGCAGGAGCTGATCGGCGGGCTGCAGGGCCTTATTCGTGGTATCAGGAACCATGGCCCAGTTTCGTGGTATCAGGAACCCGTGTCAAACATTCGTGGTATCAGGAACCTTACATAGGGCAGGGAGGAACAGCCAAAATACTTTCGTGGTTTTAGGAACCGAAATCAGGATTTTAGGAACCGATTTTCGTGGTTTTAGGAACCGACTTTCGTGGTTTTAGGAACCAGGCTTCATTTTTTATTGTGTGATTTCAATGGCTTGGGAGCCATTTTGACCCCCTTAACACAGTATTTAACACTTACTTAACTCTATTCTTAACACTTGCCCCTGTGGATAACTCTTTTCCCGCCCTTAACACACCACACTGGGGCGTAGATCCAGCCCAAAGAGTACCTGGCTACGAACCAGGTACTCCATCGGGTAGAGCAGTTGGCTTTTAACCAGGTGCTCTGTCGGCAGTGGCTGTCGCACCAGTCCATCATGGGATCAACTGTCATCACCAGGAGAGCGCAACACTGGCAGTGTCGAGGCCTATCAACGGCGGTAGGGCACAACCTTGCCAATTAAGGTCGCTCGACACCTCACCGTCCAATGAACAAAAAAGATAAAGATAATGCGCAGGGGAG
>NZ_AUHJ01000062.1 GCF_000423125.1 Haliea salexigens DSM 19537 | reverse complement strand
TCGGGTCGGTGGCTCTGGTAACGACCAGTATCCCGATCCCGGCTGGCCGTCCTGGCCGCCACATGAGGCATGTTCCGCGTCCTTGCAATACTGTGATGTTTTATTTGGGTTTTTAATTTGTTTTTATGAATGGTTTATATTTTCCGCTATAAATACAGACCGTCTTGTCGGTTTTATATAAAGTGTTTTTGTGTTGTCATTCTGTTTTATTGTAATTAAAAGTATATATTTATCAATATGTTGAATTTATTTGTATTGAAAAGGTTAAGTCCGTTTTCATGTAAATATATAATTTTTTTTGGTGGTCATTAAACTGGCTCATGGACGGCCATCTGGCTTGATTGCGTCTGATATATCATATATTATTCGTTTGGGTTTTGAGGCCCTAGATCCTGAATAAAACTAAGTAATAATACAAAGGGGAATTAATATCATGAGAAAATTAACATCTATGTTTAAACCAAAACGATTACCGTTGCTTCTAGGTCTTGGTGCTATGGCCTTGATCGATGTGAGCCTAGCGGCCACAATAGAAGAGGTCGTTGTTTCGCCTGTAACCATTATCGAAGAGCAAACAGGCTCCAACCCCTGGTCTCACCTTGAGTTTCCCAATGCGGATATAGACTTTCAATTCGCCATAGTCAGCGACAATACGGGCGGTGCCTATCCCGGTGTTTTTGACGCGGCAATGACCAAACTCAACCTGCTACAGCCTGAGTTTGTCATGAGTGTAGGCGATCTTATCGAGGGTTACAGCAACAACCGGGAGGCGTTAACTGCGGAATGGGAAGAAATCGATGCTTCAGTTGACAAACTGGAAATGCCCTTCTTCTATGTGGTGGGCAACCACGATATTGGCGACCCTGCCTCGGCTGAAGTCTGGCGGGAGCGGCTGGGCCGCAGCTACTATCATTTCCGCTACAAAGATGTTTTGTTTCTCTGTATGAACACCGAAGACCCTCCACAAGACCTTCCGGCCTGGCTGCTGGAGGGGATGGCGAAGGTTTCGAAAACCCAGGAAAGCGACCCCGCGCAGGCAGAAAAAATAAAGCTCGAATTGCTCGCCAGGATGAGGGAAGCCTTCGTCACGGGCGAGGAATATATGGCCGCTTTCAGTGACCAGCAGGTCGGCTATTTCAAGAAGGTGATTGCGGCCAACCCGGATGTCAAATGGACCTTTGTTTTCGTCCATCGGCCGGTCTGGCAAGCAAACCCCCAGGACAAAAAATTCATGGAGATCGAGGCCGCACTATCAGGACGGCCCTACACCGTATTCGCCGGCCATGCACATACCTACGAGTACCAGGAACGCAAGGGCATGGACTACATACGCCTGAGCACGACTGGAGGCGCATGGGTTTTCGATCCACCTGGGAATTTCGATCATATTGCATGGGTGACAATGACCGACGAGGGTCCGGTGGTCGCCAACATTACACTGGATGGCATATTCGATAAGACTGGAAAGCGGCTACCTGTTAGAGAAACGCTTCAATAATCCGACTCCCGCGCAGCCTGCCCTACACTCTTCTTCAGTGCCAGCATGTCATCCATCAGGGCTTCCTGCTGGTCATACTCCATGTTCGCAAACAGCTCGATGATCCAACCCTCGTGCTCATCGGCCATCTCCCGGAAGTGGCGCCTGCCCTTCGCGGTGAGCCCGACCAGATAGGCGCGTCGGTCAGTTTTCATCGGGGTGCGGTTTACCAGCCCTTCTTTCTCCAACTGTTTCACCAAACCGGTTACATTACCGCCAGATACCATCATCAGGCTGGACAACTCACCCATGGTCAGCTTTTCCGGGTGCCGATCCAACTGGGCCAGCAGATCGAAGCGTGGCAGTGTGCTGGCATAGGACTCACGCAATCTCTGGCGCAACACGCCCTCCACCATATTGGTACAGGTAAGCAGCCGCAACCACAACTTGAGGGCGAGGTGGTCGTCGTCCTGTATGCGCGACTCCGAATCCAGTTGCGAGCTCATATCCAGCCTTTTTAAGATATCCATTCTATGACCGTCATTCTGCCTTGTTTCGACAATTCTTTAAAGTTCAAATAATATTATTTTACATTTAAAATATATTGGCCTAGAATCTGCTGAACACTAACAATGCGACAGGTACTGTCATGAAGATCGTCTGCCTCGGCGGTGGCCCCTCCGGTCTCTATCTCGCCATATCCATGAAACTGCGCAACCCTGCCCACGACATTACCGTGTACGAGCGTAACCGGCCCGGCGATACCTTTGGCTGGCTGGGGCACGTATAGGAAGAATAAACGCCCTTTTCACCCAAGTCCAACAGCTTTGGACCGCAGTTGACTCTTTCGACACCCCTGCGATGCAACCCAATCCGG
>NZ_AUHJ01000061.1 GCF_000423125.1 Haliea salexigens DSM 19537 | reverse complement strand
GCTCAGGCCCTGGGCCCATTTGAGGCGCAGCACCTCTTTGATTTTACGCATGGATAACCTCTTCGCTGGCATCTGTTCCCCTCCGTGTGGAAAGGTCCAGAGTACCGGTTAGTTATCCCGCGTCAGGGCGCTCCGTTGGGTGATCTCAGGCGGCTTGCCGGGGTGGCAGGCTTCGTCTGGAATCAGTGGCAGCTTTGCCGTGGAATGGGTGGCAGGCTTCGCGTGGAATCAGTGGCAGGCTTGGTCTGGAATACGCATATTTCGGCGGTGTCGATATCATCACGTGAACGTGATCCGCCATAATATGGCCTTCTTCTATCAGACATTCTTTCTGTGCCCTGCCAATCGACGAAAAACCTCTCCCAAATCCTTCCTGGTCTGGCCGAAAAGATTCTTTCTTCGATATTTGGGAATGAAGACCACATGGTTCGGGAATCAACGCAGAGTTGGAGAGAAGTCTTGCTCGACCTCAAGGCCAGAGGGATGAATAGTCCCAAGCTGGCCGTTGGTGACGGTGCGATGGGCTTCTGGGCAGCCCTGGATGAAGTCTACGGAGAAACGAGGCAACAACGCTGCTGGATGCACAAGACAGGCAATGTGCTCAACGCTGCGCCCAAGGCAGTGCAAGCGAAAATGAAACAGGCACTGCACGACATCTGGCAGGCACCGACCAAGCATGAGGCGGAAGCGGCGTTTGACACTTTTGAGCAGATGTACGAGCCAAAGTATCCGAAAGCGGTACAGAGTTTACAGAAGGATCGCGATGAACTGATGGCGTTTTACGACTTTCCGGCGCAACACTGGCAGAGTTTGAGAACAACCAACCCAATCGAATCGACCTTTGGCACCATACGCCATAGGACAAAGCGTTCAAAGGGATGTTTGAGCCGGGACGGCATGTTGCAGATGATCTTCAAGCTGGGAGAATGTGCGGAGAAGAACTGGCGCAAGCAGCGTGGATTTAATTACCTGGCCAAGGTTGTCCAGGGTATCAAGTTCAAGGACGGCGAAGAGGTGATAGCAACCGATCAGAAAGTGGCTTGATCAAGTTGCCGAACACCAGATTTGACTATAACTCCACATCGCGGGGGGCAATGAGCACCTTGGCAAGATCAAGAATATCAAAGGAAGCCCTTGAATCTATGGTTTTACAAGTTAAAGACCTGCCTAACCCGAATCTGTCCCTATCACATTTTCTCTTTTTGTCTCTGTTAAACGCGATCAACCAGCACTACTGTTCGGTTACTCATGGACAGATGGACTGCTTTTATAGCTTAGCCCACTCGCTATAGACCTTACAGAATGGGCAAAAAACAGATCGTCAGTCTCAACGAAGAAGCCATTTCTGTCTTTTATACGAACCCTAACGAGCGAGATGTTTGGTCAAGAGGAATTGAATGGAGTTACGCAAATGAACAAGAGTCATAATGACGAAAATCTCACGATGGTAGACTTAGTTAAAACAACTTTCGCTGCAGCCCTTGGCGTACAGAGTAATAAGAACCGCGAACGCGATTTTAAACATGGCAATATCAAAGTTTTTGCCATTGCAGGGCTTATTTTTACCGTCTTGTTTATTGCTATCTTAATTTGCCTGGCCAAGTTAGTCCTATACTTTTCTGGAATGTAAAAACGGAAAAATCAGATTTAATAGCATCGGTTCAATTGCGCTGAAAATTGAGCCAATTCTGGCCAAAATTTGCGCCTAACACTGACCCGTTTTAGTAACTATAAAAGGCATTCGGTTCAATCGGTTAGTAGTACGTATCTGGTCTATTTTTCAGTACAAATCCCCCGGGGCAATCTGGGATGCAAATCAACAGTCTTAGGTTACAAACATTTCCGCCAATGGCCGTTGTTTGGTTCCACCTCGAAGCGAGTCCAGAGTCTGAACTCTTCCCTGGAGCATTTGCCAGTATCGTAGGCACCATGCCCGGCCATCACCTTGTAGATCACCATATCCCTTTTCGGGTCTGGGTGGTTGGCTGCGTCCACAACCTGCCGGACACTCCACAGCGTGCCGAGTTTGCCATTGCTGTAGAACCGTCCCTCGATGATTTCACTAGGATGTTCGGCATTCTTTTCGGCGTGAATCTTCGCCAGTTCCAGAAGCTCTGCAATATCCTCCGCGGTGATGTCCAGGAAGGAATCAAGGGATTGGATGGCCGCGGAGAAGTCTTCGTGGGTCAGCTCGTGAATACGATCCATGGGTTGAATGGTTGTCGTGCGCTTGCGCCTCACCAGGTGCGCAGGATAGCGCCGCCAGCTA
Source organism: Haliea salexigens DSM 19537 (assembly GCF_000423125.1). Classification (GTDB taxonomy): domain Bacteria; phylum Pseudomonadota; class Gammaproteobacteria; order Pseudomonadales; family Halieaceae; genus Haliea; species Haliea salexigens. Next base: position 235 of record NZ_AUHJ01000061.1, on the reverse strand, counting down.
AAGAGAAAATTGAAGCAAAAGGCGACCAGCAGGATAACAATCACGTTGAGCAACACCGGATTGACCAGGTAAGCATAGCCCTGACTGAGGCATAGGACATATTAACGGCCTATCGAGAGTAGACATCCTCGCTGATTGTGCTGCCCGGACCTGCGGACCTGTCGAAGTTTCCATCTATTGACCCGAAAATCCTGTTTGCGGCGTTGAACATGTTATTCCTATCCGGTCAATTCTG
>NZ_AUHJ01000060.1 GCF_000423125.1 Haliea salexigens DSM 19537 | reverse complement strand
TCAAGGTGATCAAGCGGGTGGCCTACGGCTACCGGGATAACGACTACTTCTTTCTGAAGATAAAAGCAGCATTTCCCGGTAAAGCGCGATGAACCTTATATTTGGCCGTTCTCCTGGCGAATCTGAAGAAACAGGTCACTGATACCGGCAGCGCAGGCAAGAACCAGCCCCAATAGCGAAACTCGGCTCTACCCAGTTAACGGGGATGCGCCGAAATTCACTAAACCCTGTTGATAATGCCATCCCATCCACAATGGGTCAGCACCCTTCGCCTGTAGTTCTCAAAGCTCCTGAATGCATACGCTCGCCTCGACATAATTTCCATCTTGTTATGGAAGCCCTCGGTGGGCCCATTGCTCTTGCGAAAACGCCACATTGTCACGATCGGCTCCAGCCAGGATGTGAGGGTCTTTGCCAGCCTGTTGGTTGCCGTTTAAAACTGACCCAGGGGGGATGCGGACAATATCTTGGACTGAATTAAGTCACTAACCCCAAGCTTTCACGGTCTCGATGGGACTGAGATAACCAAGGGAGATCTTTATCCGTTTTTCGTTGTACCAGCGAATGTAAGCATCAAGCTCTTCGAGGAACTGCGCGATGGTTGTCGAATACCAGTCCCTCGGATGGAACATCTCGGTCTTTAGCCTCCCGAAGAACCCTTCACAGGCCGCATTGTCCGGCGAGCATGCTTTACGCGACATGGATCGGATCAGATTCGCTTTTGCAACACGGGACAGCCAGCCAGGCCATCGGTAGTGGCCGCCCCGATCAGAATGGACGATAGGCTTCTCAGCACCTTCGGCCACAGTCTCAATGGCCGCATCTAGCATGGTATTTACAAGCTTTGCATCGGGGCTGGTGCCAATCGACCAACTTACTACCATGCCATCGAAACAATCGATCATAGGCGACAGGTAAACCTTCCCGGCTGGTATCTGGAATTCCGAAATGTCCGTGAGCCACTTCTCATTGGGTGCAACGGCATGAAAATCGCGATTGATGATGTTCTCTGGAGCGGGACTAATTTCTCCGATATAGGAACGATATCTGCGCCGCTTGGGCCTTAACGCGTGAAGGCTTTCTTGTTTCATGAGGCGCTGCACGACCTTCTCTGAGATGAACACCTGTTGCCTAGCCAACGATGCCTGAATTCGACGATAACCATAGGTCCCGTGATTGCTTTCGAATATCTCGGTTATCATGCAACGGAGTTCCGCATACTTATCGGCAACCCGCATCGGCGAACGATGATAAAAGTAAGAGCTGCGTGCCAAGCCGAGCCTTTTAAGAAGCTTCGTTAAACCATATTCTTCTTTCAGGGCATCAGCCAGCATCGTCTTCTCCCGGTTGCTTAGGAGCTGCAGGTCGACGCCCAGATCTTTTTTTAGAAGGTCATTGGCCTTCTTGAGAAGGTCGTGTTCAAGCTGCAGATTACGGATGTCGCGCTGGAGCGTTTCGACTTGCCGCTCCAGCTCCTGACTATCCGCCGTTGCTAGTGAGGGTTTATTGCGTTTCATTGATGCTGGAGCCTCTCGGCCAAGTAACTGGTTCTTCCAGTTGTACAGAGTAGCTCGATCAACATCCAGCTTGCATGCAACCTCTTGTGCACTACCTGTGCGTGTACACAACTCGTAGACTGCGGCACGTTTAGAGGACAATGAGGCAGGTAGTCTTGGTCTGCCCGCCTTGCAGGTGACGTATTTCCTAGCTTCCGGATATTGCTCGCGTACCCATGCGGTAAGCTTTTGTCGACAAGGGTAGCCCAATGCCTTCAGGGTGAAGGAGAAACAGCGCCCATGATTTGCCCAATGCTCTACCGCCACGTTCCTTTGCTCGTCCGAGTACTTCGGATTTGAGCGAGCGTACCCGGCTTGCAGATCACCACGTCTTTCGAATTCGTCATGCCACGCCTTCAAGGTATTCTTAGTCGGGTAACCCAACTGTTGGATCGTTGCCTTGCAACGCTTTCCTGTAATGACCCAGCTAAAACTGCACACCTACGCTGCTAATTGATACACCTCCCTGGGCGTTTTCATGCCCAGGGCTTGATGGGGGCGGCGCTCGTTGTAATAACGGAACCACGCCCCCAGCGCTGCTCTGGCCTCGTCGAGCGAGGCGAAGTTATGGAGCCATAGGCACTGCTCCTTCACCGATCGGATTAACCGCTCGACCATCCCGTTCTGCTGCGGGGTGTGAGGCCGGATAAACTCCTGTTTGATACCGTAGCGGAACACCGTGCGTGTGTAGCGGCGGCTGGTGAAGACCAAACCATTGTCCGAGCGGATAGTCAGGTCGTCGCTGGCTCGGCCTAGTATGCCGTAACGATTGATCAATGCCTCTTCCAAGGCCGCCTCAGCGGCTTTGGCGTTCCCGGTGGGGCTGAGTCGCCACCCAATCAGCTCGCGGGTGTAACAATCCATCACCAGGGTCCCCCTCTGTCAGGATAGATGTCGTGTCCATTTTTCACTCTAAATCTCAAGGAGGGGGCGGTCAGTGAGACCAGCGTGGGACAATATAGCGAGG
>NZ_AUHJ01000059.1 GCF_000423125.1 Haliea salexigens DSM 19537 | reverse complement strand
AGATCGCTCCAGACTTCCTTTTGGCCCTTCGGGATGGTGGCTATCCACTCGTCCAGGGCGGCTTCTGCCTGGAGCCGTGTGGTGGCGTCCCAGATGCCGTAGAAGCGCTCCTTGTGCTCGTAGGCGGCCAGCAGTTGCGGGAACGCGCCTGTCCAGGTCTCCATGATGAGGCGCTCCCGGTCTGAGACTTCGTGAGCGCGTTTCAGCAGGATTTTCCGGTCTCCCTTGAGAGTCCGGCTCTGGGACGGTTTCAGCTCCTTTCTGAGGCCCTTGCGCACTCTCTCTAGCCCGGATTTCTCATAGTGCTCCAACAACCTTCGCAGACCAAGCACTGGTAGTGCCAGATCCGAGTGGTCATGGTCGAAGTTGGCGATTATTTAGCCAGTTTCCGGCATTCAGGCACAACTCCCCCTTTCCCCCATTGGTATCGGGCCGGGGGAGCCCGATTATCTACTGGGGCACCAAGCGCTGAACCAGTGCTGAGAGATCGTTCTTGTGTGGATAGCTATCACTCATCAACACCCGTATTCGGCGGGTGTTGCGGATGATGACTGCGCCAACCTTGATCAGCTTCAAGCGCAAGGTGCCGGCACTCATACGTTCGAAGGGCGTGTTTTTCAGATGCACCCGCAAACGCTCGAACAGGGTGTAGGCGAAGCCGGATAAGATCAGCCGCCACTGGTTGGTCCACCAGTGTGTGCTGGAGGTGCGACCGGCAAACAGATCCAGTTGTTGATCCTTGATCCGGTTCTCCATATCACCCCGTGCGCAATACTGTTCGTAGTAGAGCTTGAATCCGTCATCGTAGCGGGAGCTGATAACGAACCGGGGGTTCGGGCCTTGAGGGCCATATTCCAGGCGCGCAACCACCCAGCGTGGCTTATGCCAGCTTCGGGCTTTGTAGCGGAAGCGGAAGGTGCTGGCGAGCTTATGGCCATGAGCCTCGTAGTAGGTCCGGACTTTGTCCATGGCTGGGGCGGCAAGCGCCTCCAGCCGCTGGTTGCGGGCCATGCCTACGATGTAATCCACCTGGTTGCGATCGCACCAGGCCAGCAGTCGGGGCTTGCTGAAGTGGGAGGGAACCTGTCAACCTGATTCGGACAGTCAGTTAATCAGTTAATGTCGATTCTCTGGCTGTGTGTTTCGCCGACGGTAGCGTCGGGAAGTTTACCGCCGTGCTCACCGCTCCGGTGTCCTCATCCGGCTGAACCGGATTGATAGAGACCGTCGTTGGCGGCAAGACGACCGTTGGGCGACCCTGTACAAAGCGCTCGGGATGCTCGTCGAACTGCGCATCAAGCGCCTGTTGTTTTTGCTGGGCGATTGCCAGGTAACGGCCGGTAAAGACCTGCTCCGGCGTAAAGCCCGCCAGCCCACTGTGGTGATGTTCGTGGTTATACCACTGGACATAGTCTTTGACCCACTGCTGGGCGTGGGCAACGCTGTCAAAGCGCCCCGGATAATCGGGCTGGTATTTGCTGGTCTTGAACTGACTTTCGCTAAAGGCGTTGTCATTGCTCACGCGCGGACGACTGTGGCTACAGGTCACGCCGAGTTCGGCCATCAGATCCAGGTAGCTGTGCGCGATCATTGGTGCGCCTCGGTCCTGGTGTAGCGTCAGGCTGCCTGGGCGGATGTCGTAGCGCTGAGCCGCCTCGCTCATCAGCTGCTGAGCTAGCGCCGCGTTCTCTTTGCGTGAGATCATCCAAGCAACGATAAAGCGGCTGAACAGGTCCAAGACGACATACAGGTTGAGGTACTCGCCGCGCCGGCGTGTCGGTAATTTGGTGATATCCCAGCTCCAGACCTGATTCGGCTCGCTCGCGCTCAGACGCGGGATGGCGTGGCTCTGAGGCGCCCGCTGGGGGCGCCGCTCGCCGCTGGCGTTGTGTTTGCGCAGCACCCGGTGCCAGGTGCTCAGCGACGCCATGTACACGCCATTATCCAACAGGTCATGATAGATCTCGTAGACAGGCTGGTCCCGGTACTTCTCGCTAAACGCCGTGTCCAGCATCGCCTGGTGCTCAGCGCCAGACAAGGCCTTCGGTTGCGGCGCTTGCTTGCGCCACCGTGCCGCTGGGTCTGAAGGTTTGTTAGTGCCGGAGCGCCAGGCGTAGACCGTACTGCGATTGAGGCCCAGTGCCTCACACGCAGTGGCCAGTGGAAGCCGAGGCGGGCGCTGCTCAATAACGCTAATCATTGCTCGCTCCCATTGTTCGTGTGATCGAGCATCGACAAGGCTTTTTTTTGGAGCGATACGCAGTCCTCGGTCACCGCCAGCTTCTTCTTTAGGCGCTCGTTCTCGCGTTCAAGCTGGTCAATACGCTTTTGTTCAGCGGACTTGGAGGCTTTCGGCCCCGGTGCGGTTTTGGACAGCTTTTCGGCACCTCCAGCGGCCAGCTCGCGACGCCAGGTGGTTAATTGACTGCTGAAGAGCTTTTCTCGGCGCCCTCTGTGTCAACATTGTTGCCCCACCGTTAGGTACAATATGGAGGGCGAGGAGTTGACCAATGGCAAGATATTCATCGGCCTTCAAGGCCAAA
>NZ_AUHJ01000058.1 GCF_000423125.1 Haliea salexigens DSM 19537 | reverse complement strand
GGGGTACTAGGGATTTTCCGTCCAAAAACGACAAGAATCGCTGAAAGCCCCGCCATCCGAGGCCTCCCAGGGGGTATTACTTTTCCCGAACCGGTAAATATCCCTCGATTGTGCGCATCAGTTCCTCCAGATCCGGTAGTTTTTCACTCATTTCGAAGGTATAGATACCCTTCAAGTTGATGTTATACCAAGCCACTGGAGAAGCCTGTTTGACAATCTGTATTCGCTTATCGTCATTCTGATATTCGAAGCTCGTCAGCAGCTGGCTGAGTATGCTGGAATTGAAGTAAATAATGGCGTTGGTGACCAAGCGCGCGCATTCGTTCCATAGTTGGATTTCTTCATCAGAGCTGCCCCGGAACTGATCCCCATTGACGTTGCTGATTGCTCGACGCAGCTGGTGGTAAGCTTCCCCCCGATTAAGGGCTCGCTGAACGTAGTTACGCAGGCTGGCATCATCGATGTAGTTCAACAAGTAATTCGCTTTTACCAAGCGGTTGTACTCCGTTAGGGCCTCCAGCAAGGGATGGTTTTTCTTGTACCCGGAGAGTTTACGAACCAGCGTGGCCTGTGTCGTTTTTCGCTCCTTGAGTGACACTGCGATCCGTTGGATGGTGTCCCAGTGCTGCATGATACGTTTGGTATTGATGGCTTTTTTCAGGCGTAGCTGAATTCTCTGATCTTTGTCTTCTTTTACATCAAACATCTCGTTGATGACGCGACTAACCTGCGCGTAACGCGGTGCAAAGCTGTATCCAAACAAGTCTAGCAGAGCGAAGTTGACGTGATTAACTCCGTGGGTATCCGTAGAGAGCACGTCCGGAATGATTTCCGAGCTGTTATTCATCAGCAAGTCAAAGATGTAATGGGATTCGTGTTCATTCGCTCCGATCACCCTGGCGTTAATAGCGGCATGGTTAGCGATTAAGCTCATGGCCGAGACGCCTTTCTGAGTTCCAAAGTACTTCGATGAATAGCGGGTTTTGAAGGTCTCTCGCCGGGCCTCAAACTTTTGACCATCGGCACTGGCGTGGATAATATCCTCTTGGATATTGTAATGCTTGAAGATTGGAAGCATGGCCGTCGCATTGTTGATGTTGTCGTTGGCAGCATTCAGGGTTTCCAGTCGCAGGTAATTCGCTTGGATGGTACTGAGCTGATCATAAGTGCGATCGGAGATTTGAGCCATGCCGTAGATGCCTTGGTTCGTTGCATTCCCCACCAGAATCGCCAGAAGGTCATATTCGTGGGCTCGGTTCTTGGACTGAGCGCCCAGCACATGTTCAAAGCACTCAATGAAGCCGGTATCACGGTCCACCATGCGCAGCACATCGGCAACGCCCGTCGTCGGTATCTGCTGGAAGAAGGGGTTGTTGACCAAGTACTTTTTACTCCCCGTCGGCAACCGCCATAGGCGCTTACCCTTCGGATTACGTAGGATAATGTTCCGGTTGTCATCCTGTTCCAGGTAGTCACTGACCTCATACAAACGGATCTCCAGATCATTGGCTGTTCGCTCGATCAGCTTACTCGGTTCAGCGGTCAACTTTGGTAGCTGAGTTTGCTCCAGCAAATTGTGCTTTTCTCTTCGCCAGCGTTCTCGACTCACCAGATCTGCATCCAAGGCCCGGTATTTAATGACATCAGGCAAGGTCAGCTGGCCATTCAACCGATCGGGGATCTGTAGATACAGGTACCATTCGTAGCGATCTGGGTTAAACGTCCCACCCTCGTCCTGCAAGAACGGTAATTGTTTCTTGGAGGGCAACCGGGCGTCTATCGTTGCATTTGAGATGACCCCTTGTGCTGCAAGATCAAGCCGAGCGTGATTCAGTGCTGCTGCCAGGCGTTGGGCGCCTGCGCTGGCTTCATAGCGTAGGCAAAGAAACAGCTGCCGAAGCAACCCTTCCCTTAAGCTATCTCTCTGGTCATAGTATTGCCACATAGCTTCCTCAACGGAACGCTTTTGTTCATTCAGGAACAGGTAGACAGACTTCAGATCTTTCTCCGCAAGCAGCTTCAGCGCTTTCTGTCTTACCGCCCCAAACGGTTGCTGTTGATCGATGCTATCATCAATGAACAGATGTAGAACTTCCGCAGCCTTGCTGACATTTTTAGCGGCTTTTTGCCAATCTTGATAAACTACTTCCTGCGCATAAGCCTTCGATTTATTCTTGGCCTGTCGGACATGATGAACAAAACCATCGGCTATGCGTTCCAACGCCTGCTGCCAGCGGAACTGCAAATAGCACAGGAGATAAAGCCTCTGATTTCCCACAGACTGCCGCTTCAGTTTAGCCCCATAGTAATCGACCCGTTCTGCAAAGTGCTGCTGATTTTTCTGGGACAACGATAGCGTACTCAATATGGCATTCACTTGCGACATCCAGTGCTGGATGTGGCGATGTACGGTCAGCTCCTTCTCCAGCTCAGTTCCTGTGAAGTTACGGGCAGATTGACGTAACTGTCGCAACGTTAGCGATCCGTCTACGTTTACGAGGGCAGCCAATGCGTCTTTTAGCTCCTGAGGCAGTTCGAGATCTACGTGGGTAATCAGCCGATCTTGCTCCTGACCAACAACCTGGCTGATGATCTTTTGCAGGGTGCTGTAGGCAGGGATCGCAATTTTCTGCCCTGATAAATACTCAATCGCTGCGTCGAAGAGGTGCCTCGGAGC
>NZ_AUHJ01000057.1 GCF_000423125.1 Haliea salexigens DSM 19537 | reverse complement strand
GCGCATCAAATGGCCCAAGAACGGGTCTATCGGGATTGGCAAAAGGCAGCTCGCAATGTGAGCAAAGCTGCTGATATCTTACACCTGTTCGTTGAGGGGTAGTGACCGCATAGCTGCGATAACTGCCAACTTTTAGAGCTTACCCGCTGCAGTCAGGGCCGCATGAACCGTCTTGAAGGGTAAAAGTAGCGACAGAGGGACACCCAGGAGCGGCACCGCCCCATAGCTGGCATACCACTTTGCAACTCGTTCATTTTTGGCATCAATGAGCAATGCCACACCACCCGCCTCCGCTGCAACGTAAAGAGCACGACGGCCCGCAGCGAGGAGCAACTGCCCTCCCAATCCTTGTCCCTGGGCCGATTTTTCGACCGCCAGGCGTCCCAATCTAAAGACAGGTACTTCATGGCGAGCCAGTCCACGCTTCACAACCTCCGGCGTGCACTCATAGGCAATTGATGCAGGGCTAATACTGTAGAAGCCAAGGATTTTGCTGTGATCGGTATCGTCAATCGCCAGAAAGGTCTTCGCTCCACCCTTCTCGTGACTCTTCCGGGCATGCCGTTGAAGAAATTCGTTCAGATCAGTTTCGCCACAGTCAAAACCCGCCCTATCGTGTCGCTTCTCAATAGCCTCTTCATGCCAGGTGGGCAACGTCATTTACTTTTTGGCATGGCGAAGGCCGCAGCCATAAGCTTTTTGTTGGGTTTGGGCGGATTTTCGAGAAGATCCAGCACCTGCAAACTATCGTGCGCTGTGAGCGCCAGCTGTTCGCTCTGATCGATAACGTCCTTGGCTGTCGCTACCGCAGTCCGAATCACAAATTCAGTCAGGTTGGTGTGTTGCAGTGCGGCGGCGCGAACCAGCAAAGTCTTTTCCTCAGCAGCGATACGCAGCGACATACGGTCGTTGTTTTCTACCGGCACTCGGGGCATCTGATGGCCCTCCTCTTGTATCTGTACAGCTTGAAATTGTACACAGCCTGCATGCGATGTCAATATATACTCTTTTAAGGCGTACATGATCTAAGGGGCAAACATCTATGAAATCGATCTGGGATACCGAAGAACTGGCAAATCAGTGGAGCTTGAACTTCGAGGAGATGCAGCTACTCAAATCCAAGCCCAACCGCAATCATCTCGCATTCGTGAGTCAACTCAAGTTCTACAAGAACTCGGGGCGCTTCCCCTCCTCCGCTAAAGATATTTCTCCCACGGTGCTCCATTACCTCGCAAACCAAATAGAGGCAGACGTGGGCCAGCTCCAGTCCTATAGCTGGTCAGGTCGTACAAGTTTTCGACATCGTCGGGAAATATTGGACTTCATTGGTATCCGACGGGTCTCTGCTGCCGATAAAGAAAACTTTACTGCCTGGTTAGCTCAAAACGTCTATCCACGGGGTGTCGACACCAGTGAAGCCACTGAGCTGGCTTTCGACTGGTTCCGTACACGCAAAATCGAATGCCTGGCCGAGAAGGAGCTCGACAGGCTTGTCCGATCAGCCCAGCAACAATTTGAGGACGAGCTTTTCGAGCACATCAGTAAATGCCTGCCCCTACAATGCAAACAACGACTGGACCAGTCGCTGGAGAGCGTGGAGGGCAAAGCAATCTTCACGGACATTAAGTCCGATCCGGGGCGCGTCGGTCTCGACAGTGTCCTCAATGAGACAACCAAATTGGCATTCATTCGAACGATCAAACTACCCATAAAACAGCTCGAGAACATCCACCCCAAGGTCCTGCATCGCTATCGGCAACGTATCGGTACGGAGAGCGCCTGGGATGTGAAACGACACCCGGAACCACTCCGATACGCCCTACTCGCTATCTTTCTCTACACCAGACGGCGAGAAATCATTGATGGGCTGGTCGATCTGCTGATACAAATCGTTCACAAGTTGTCAGTAGGGGCTGAACGTAAATTGGTGAAAGAATTTGTGGGTGGTTTCAGGCGGGTGCACGACAAGAACGCCCTGCTCTACCGGATCGCCGAGGCAGCACTGGAGAATCCCGATGGCCGGGTCAGGGATGTAATCTATCCCGTAGCCGGCGAGACAACTCTGCAGAGCCTGCAGAAAGAACAAAAGGCAACGGGCCCCAGCTATCAGCGGCGCGTCCACCAAATCATACGAGCCTCTTACGGAAACCACTACCGCCGAATGCTCCCGGAGATATTGAAAGCATTACAGTTTCACTCGAACAATATCAGACACCGACCTGTACTGGATACCCTGGCGTGGTTAGAGAAAAATAGAGAAAACACGCAGCGCTACATCACACTCGGTGAGGGCATTCCTATTGAAGGCGTTATCAAGGCCAAATGGCGAGACATTGTCATCGAGGAGGTTCGCGGGGAAAATCGCATCAACAGAATCAATTACGAAATATGCGCGCTGCAGGCTTTACGTGAGCGATTGCGGTGCAAAGAAATTTGGGTGGCCAACGCGGACCGATACCGTAACCCCGACGATGACTTGCCCCCGGACTTTGACCAAAACAGGGCCGATTACTATGAGAATCTCGGGCAAACTACCGATGCCGTGGCGTTTACGGACGGGCTTCGTGATCAACTCAAGCTGGCTCTTGAGAACCTGAACAAGCAGATTCCACGCAACCCAAAAGTCAGAATTTTCAGCCAGGGCAAGAACAAGATCTCTATCACCCCGTTTGAGCGGTCCCCTGACCCCATCAACCTGGCAACTCTGAAACGTGAGGTCTCGAGTCGATGGCCGATGACGGGACTGCTTGATGTTCTGGCTCTTCAGGAAAATTTGTGGGTAAAAAGCAGCCCAACGAGGGCTGAGATTCTGCGAAAAGCGGGTTAACAGGAAGGAGTGCATCCTGCTCCC
>NZ_AUHJ01000056.1 GCF_000423125.1 Haliea salexigens DSM 19537 | reverse complement strand
CGGTGACAAGTTGAACGCCCGCGATCGCCGTCGACATCCCGGTCGTCGGTTGACGCTCGTTGTGCGCCAGCTGCTGATGGGGCCCGCCGAGCCCAAAGTGGATTGGTCGGTCTCGGTCGATTCGACGGTGAACCGTGCCCACCAGCACGGCACCAACCTGCCGCGCACCACAGGGGGCCGGTTCGAATTACATGAATCTGTTTGCTGAGCCGGACGATCATGCGGTTGGACGGTCCCGGGGCGGATTGAGCACCAAGATTCACGCCTTGGTTGATGGCAAAGGCAGGCCCTTGGTTCTGCTAGTCGCTCCGGGCCAGGGCGGGGACGCGCCGATGTTCGCCCACCTCATGAACCAGCTGAAGATCAACCGGGCGGGTCAGGGCAGACCCAGAACCCGCCCGGACCGCGTCCGCGGTGACAAGGCCTACTCCTCGAGAGCGATCCGAACCCACCTCCGCGACCGCGGTATTACCGCAGTCATCCCGCAACCGTCCGACCAGATTGGCCACCGAAAGCGACGAGGTTCCACCGGTGGCAGGCCGCCTGCCTTCGACAAAGAGGACTACAAGGGCCGAAATGTCGTCGAACGAAACTTCAACATCTTCAAGCAATGGCGGGCCCTGGCGACCCGCTATGACAAGCTCGCCCTGACTTACCGCGGCGGAGCAGTTCTCCGGGCAATCATCATCTGGCTGACAGCTTTAGGAGACACGCCCTAGCGAACGAGGAAGAATTCCTGCGCAGCGTTCGATCGTGTGAATCACGGGGCCGGGTAAGGATGAAAGCGGTGGCGGCGTCCTGGTTGGGCGTTCACCGGCCCAGCTCTTGATGTTGCAATAGCTCGAGGGCGCCGCAACTATCCGTCAGGGACAGTTCAAGCCGTTCCGATTCGGGGTAGCGCACCACAGGGTTCTCGCCGCCCCATATCTGTACCGACTGGTCTGGGCCCCACTGCGGCCATCCCGGGTTTCCGGTTGCGGCGAAGCGGGTCCATGCGCTGCGCATCCGGATGCCGGATTCGATCACTGAGTCAGTTGGCTCCGGGATCAGCGCTCCCATTCCGGTGTCCAGGGTGTTGAAGGTCAAGGGCAAGTCAATGGCGTGCGGGGAGCCCATGCCCCCTACCGGGTCGATGCACAGCTCGTAGACGAACACGTGTCCCCCGGCGTCGGCGCCGGCCATGGCAGCCTGCAGTGTAGGGGCGAGGAACAGGTAGTCGGTATTGACCTTTTCGTAGAGCTCCCCGGGTTCTGCTTGCGGCATAATGGCGCGGTAGCCGTCGGCGTCTCCGTTGGGTGCGAAGATGTGCAGGGCGGTGTCCGCTTCTTCCGTGGTGATGCTAAACCGCTTTCGTAGGGCGGTGAAAAGACGGTATTCGTCGCGGGTATGGCCGGTGATTATGGGTATTTCGCGGGCGGCGCCATTTCGAAGCGCCGTCCATGGGTCCTCCGGCATCGTGTCTCCGTCCACGATCGGCCCAAAGATCGGCCCAGACGACGAGGAAGTGTAGGCGAGGGTACCCCATTCGTCGGCGCGGTTTCCCATGGTGCTGATGACCAGCCGCGTTGCGTCGGCCAGCGTCTGAGGAGTCAACGTCGCAAGGGTGCGTGCATCTGCTGTTCCTTCGATGCCGGCTGCGGCGGCGACGGCCTGGGTGACCGAGTGCGCGAGTGGTGGGGAGAAGAACATCCGAGGAATACTCTGGGCGATGGCCCGATGGAACAGATTGCGGGCGCGTGGCATGGTTAGCAGGGCCAGGACACATCCGGCGCCTGCGGATTCTCCGAAGATTGTGACCTTTTGCGGGTCACCTCCGAAGCCGGCAATGTTGTCCCGCACCCATTCCAGTGCCGCGATCTGGTCGAGGATCCCGCGGTTGGAAACGGCGCCGTCGATCTGTCCGAAGCCGTCCACACCCAACCGGTAGTTCACGGTGACAACCAGGACGCCCTCGCGGACCAGTGCGGTCCCGTTGTACGCCCGTTCTGAACCTGCCCCGGCGAGGTAGGCTCCGCCGTGGAACCACACCATGACCGGCAATGCCTCTGGAGCTGCACTCGGGGCCCAGATGTTGAGGGTCAGACAGTCAGGTGCCGGATCGGTTGACGGCGGGATCTCCGAGCCAGGCAGTTGCAGGACCTGGGGCGCCGGGGGCCCGTACGAGGAGGCATCGCGAACAGAGCTCCATGGAGTAGGGGCCTGGGGCGGTGCGAATCGGTGCCGGCCCCAGGGCGGCGCGGCGTAGGGGATCCCGAGCCAACTGCGCACCCCGTCATCTTCACGGCCTTGGACTGGACCTGTTTGAGTTAGCACCGGGTTGAGCATGGAACCGACCTTTCATAATTTGCAGAGAATATTTCTGTATTCAAGAGGATGACTGAAAATGTGACGTTCGTCAACCCCTCTGACATGAAAATTAGGTGAGTGCGGTGGGGTGCGTGGGGTGAGCGGTGTTATCCGGTCTGTTGCAGGGGTTCGAGAATGACTTGATAGCCGAGGGATTCTAGTTGTCTGACGGCCCGGGCCATGGTTTTAACGGGTGTCTGCCGGGTGAAGTAGTCGGCGCCGGGGTCGTTGTAGAGTTCGCCGGTGGTGAGCATGTGCCACGCTGCGGTGAGGATGGAGTGTTCGACGGCGACGAGGGCTTTGGCGGGTCCGCGCCGGGAGGCAATGCGCCGGTATCTGGCACCGAGGTAGGTGTTCTTCGATTTCGCGCAGGACAGAGCAGCGATGCCCAGGGCACCTTTGAGGTACCGGTTGCCGGGCCGTGTTTTGGTGGATTTGACCCGTCCGGCGGATTCGTTGGATCCCGCGCTTGTGCTTCATCCGGCGCCTGCGCCGGGCCGGCCCGGCGCGCTGAGCGCAACCGGCACACCAGCCCGGGCAACAATTCCCTCAA
>NZ_AUHJ01000055.1 GCF_000423125.1 Haliea salexigens DSM 19537 | reverse complement strand
AAACCGTTCAAATGGACCAAGGATGCGAAGGGTATCCTCGCAGCCGTTGATAGAGCAAAGAATGCGTTACCTAATTAATCAAGCGTCCCACTAGGCGGTGTTTTGCTCATGTTACCGAGCATCCTTGGTAACGATAGAACCGAGCTGATTCCCATAGGAATAGTGTTTATGGTTATCGGTATTGCATCAAAAAAGAAGAATGCAGAATCGAGTGACTCCAAGATCCAGTGATAAACATTTAGGCGCGCGGGATCTATATTAACGAAACATAACAAGGCCATGCACATTCGTGCAATGCAAAAAACGCATTGCGCTGGACGGCCTGCACTACGTTCCGGCCGCCTGTGTTGGCAGCGTTATGCTTCAACATCCAACAGCAGCGTGGGGCCAAACCATTGAATAGTTCCTGGCGAATTACTAGCACCTTTATCCTGTTTGTGGTCTGCCTGTATCCGTTGGGCGTGTGGCTACTGCTGAGGTTTCAGAGCGCAAGTCCATTGATGCTTACCGTTGGGTTGGCAGCTGTTGGAGCCTGTCTCGTTTGCGGTCGTCAACTCAGCTCCCTTGGTTGGGGTTGGGGCGATTGGAAGTATCAGTATCAAAGCTACCTGATTCCTCTTGCTTATGCGGCGATTGCCTATGTTGGCATTTGGGGCTTTTCGCTCGGTAGTTGGTATGACAGCGGCGCTGTCGAGCAGATACGAAGTGGCTACATGCTGGATTCCTGGTCAGATGAATCCATCATTGCATTGCGGTTTGTTCTTACCGCGACTGTGAGCTTCGTACTACTTTTGCCAGGTGTCCTCGGTGAAGAGGTGGGTTGGCGCGGGCTCTTGGTGCCTGCGCTATCCAAGAATCTCAGCTTCTCTCAAGTGGCAATTCTTAGCGGTATACTCTGGTCAATGTTTCATTGGCCACTCATGCTTTTGGGGTTCTATGGTAATTCCGGAACCCCACTGCTGTTCCAGCTCGTAATATTTACGGTCTGCCTTACATCAATGTCCGTTGTAATGGCGTACTTTCGCTACAAAACAAACAGTCTGTGGCCGGCAGTAACGTTTCACATGAGCCACAACGTATTTCTTCAGAAGTTCTTTACACCCTTGACGGAGGCGAATGAATCCACGGAGTGGTTTGCAGATGAATTCGGCGTGGCCGTACCAATAGTGGCAACCGTTTTTGGTCTTTATTATTGGCGCAAGGGTGTTCGGGAGTTCGGTCGTGTTGAAACCTAAAAAATCGTTGCAGCGGACGTTTGAGCTTCATCCGCTAGAACGGACACCTCAATTCAACGAGGAGTCTGTTAATACAAAGGTGCACACAGCCAAGAAGGTCGTGGCGGTATCGCAATGAGTTCAAGGTTAAGGCGGTAGAGTTGGGGCCGAAATGTCCGCTTTCGACCCGGCAACGCCTGCCACGGATTCTTGAAGACCAACAATAGAGGTATCCACAATGAGCGCAGCAACTCCTGAGGAGCAGATTCTAGGTATTGTCAACAACCATTGGCAGAGTTGCTGCGTCGGTGCCGCCGCGCAGCTTGAGCTCGCCGATATGCTGGCTGATGGTCCCCTGCACGCTGACATTCTTGCGGAGCGTACAAAGACGCACGCACCGAGCCTGTATCGGATGCTGCGGGCTCTGGAGAGCACCGGGATTTTCACGCAGACAGCGCCCGGAGTATTTGGCAACACGCCCGCGAGCGATTGCCTCCGACGAAATTTACCAGGCTCTAATTGGGCTTGGATTCGCTTTACACTCTGCTCGGGCGCTCCGGTATTCGAGGGGTGGCGAGGATTGATGCTGTCACTAAAGAATGGGCGTCCCGGCTTTGATCAAGTGACGGGCGAGAACGCGTGGCAGCACATGCAATCGAACCCAGAGACGTACTCTATCTTCAATGAAGCGATGCGCGACCTGAGCACCTCGATCAGTCCGGCCGTGGCTGTGGCTCTTGATTGGAGCCAATACCCTATGATCGCCGATATCGGAGGCGGAATCGGCTCCCAATTGGTGAGCATCCTCGAAGCGCACCCCTCCTGCCGAGGCATTCTTTTCGATCAACCGAATGTCGTTGCGGAGGCACCGGAGCACGGCCAAATCGAGCGCGTCGGTGGAGACTTCTTCAAGGATGTTCCCGTCCGAGCTGATGCCTATGTGATGCGCTGGCTCCTTCACGACTGGTCTGACGAGGAGTCCGTTGCTATTCTGACCAACATAAAAAAGGTCGCAAGTCCAAGTGCACGCCTTATGTTGGTGGAGTCCGTAATCCCGGAAACCCCCGATTTCGACATGGGCAAGTGGATGGACCTGAATATGATGATGATGGCTACCGGGAAAGAGCGTACTGCCGCCGAGTTTCGTGATTTGCTCGATCGGGCTGGCTTTGCCCTTGAGCAGATCGTCCCGACGCCTTCGCCGCTCAGCATCGTAGTGGCGAAGCCGAAGGCTTGATGGTGCGTCGCGCGCTCGCAGAGCGGCAGCAGAACAGTCAACTTCAATTGCTCTCTTCAGCAACGCTCCGCGATAACAATATAATATATCTAAATGATTCGGCGCACCTTCAACATTCTGACCGTAGCATTCGCAATCTTTTTCGGGGTCTTGGTTATATTGGCGGTCCCGTCGTTCTTCGATCCAGCGTTCGAGGTGGTGAATACAACGACGCAGCCAGTTTTCGTTGTCGCAGAATGGCGAAATGAAGAGAAGGAGCTTGGCAACATTGCCCCAATGTCTTCCTACGAATTCAGCGTAAACGACGAAGCCGCGATGAAGTTCCGTGCCCGCTATCCTCGGGGTGCGGAAACCGAATCCGAACCGATCTACTTTACGAGTGGAGTACAGGTGATAGCTACGATTACGAGTGATGCAATCAAAGTAAGGTACGACCATGAATCGGCAACCTACGACATGTTTGATGCCCCCTCTGTCAGGATAGATGTCGTGTCCATTTTTCACTCTAAATCTCAAGGAGGGGGCGGTCAGTGAGACCAGCGTGGGACAATATAGCGAGGA
>NZ_AUHJ01000054.1 GCF_000423125.1 Haliea salexigens DSM 19537 | reverse complement strand
AGCAGTAGGTGAAGCATCAACCAGATAATCCGATGAGATGCCGGTCTGTCTCACTCTCATGCAAAGGTAAGATCAACCATTTAATCCGCTTACCCAAACCTTTGAAGTGAGCAAAGCTGAGGTGATGTTAGCGGCGCTGTAACTGTGTCGGCTGCCAGGCTGTTTACAAGGCAGTTAACGCGGTTTTAATAGAAGGCCAGACTTCATCGGCGCTGGCCTTATCTTCTTCGCTCACACTCTGACCAGACAGCACTAACACTTTGCGTTTAATGCCGGCGGCTCTTGCTGCTTGCATATCGGCTCTTTTATCGCCCAACATAAGACTTTGGCCAGGATCAATCTGATATTTTTCTAGGGCTTGTAACAACATGCCCGGTGCAGGTTTTCTGCATTGGCAATCGATTTGGTAAGGGGCTATGGCATTAGTCGGATGATGTGGGCAAAAAAACACTTCTGTGATGCTAACGCCATGCTGTGCAAATTGTGCTGTCATCCACTGGGTCAGCGCTGCAAACTGCTGCTCGTTATAATAACCGCGGCCAATGCCTGATTGGTTTGTCACCACTATCAGTAAATAACCTTGCTGCTGCAGGTGGCGACAAGCGTCAAATACACCATCGATAAACTCGAACTGCTCCGGGCTGCTGACATAGCCATGGTCGATGTTAATAACACCATCTCTGTCCAAAAATGCGGCTTTTTGTGTGTGGTTCATAACTGCTGCTCGGCGACGACTTTATCGAACATCGCAATAACAGCATCGACCGTTATTTTTTGCATAATATCTTTGCCTTTAACGCGGGTGCCCCATTTAAGCTGTGCTGCGGTTTTACCCTGTTGCGCGAGCAAAGATGAATGATACACCTCTACCACATACTGACGAAATAAATAAGGCCCGGTGCGATCCGGATTGCTATGGCCATAAAGCCCGATAACTGGCGTGCCGACCGCGACCGCCATATGGGTAGGGCCAGTGTCTGGTGCTAATACTAAACTAGCGTGTTTTAGCAGGGCCAGCAGTTGTTTTAAATTGGTTTGACCTGTCAGGTCTGTGATCGGCTGCTTAGCCGTTGCCAAAATGGCCTGGCTTAATGTGCGTTCAAGCTCCGTGGGGCCACCACACAATATCACTGCAAAGCCTTTGGTATGGGCATAATCTGCCAGATCAGCATAACGCTCTGGCAGCCAGTTGCGCTCGGCTTTAGATGCCGCGGGGCTGATGATCAATACCCGTGAATTCGCCACGGCGGCCAGTTGCTGCTTTGCCCATTGCTCATCGCTTTCCGGTATAGGTAACTGCCATTTAGGCGGCTGCGTTAGTAAGTGCTCTGACACACCTATGGCTCTGGCAAATTGGCGAAAGCCATCCAGCACATGGCTGCGTGGTGAGGGTATGATACGGTGGCGCATAAAAAGCGCATGTAGCTCTTTGGCCGTATGCCAGTCAAAACCAATTTTTTTGTGCGCCTTGATACACAAAGAGGCCAGATTAGCGCGAAAAGCCACCTGCATATGCAACAGCACATCAAAATGGTCGTGTTGTAAGTCCTGTTTCAGTTGGCGGTAAGCAGCCTTGCCCTGTCTTTTATCAAACACGACAAACCGCACTCCAGGTAAACCTTCCAGTAATCGTGCTTCTACTTTGCCTATCACCCAGGTGATCTGAGCTTGAGGATGCTGACACTGAATAGCTTGCACTACAGACACTGCATTACAGACATCACCAATAGCGGATAACCTCAAAATACAAATGGACGTTAACGGCTTAGGCACTTAGCTATTTCCCTGCAAATCCTGGATTTTGCGGATTACTTTGCTGGTAGAGCGGCCATCGACAAAGGTTAATACCTGCACTTCGCCACCGTTGGCGAGCACGACATCTGCACCTACTATAGTGTCTATGCTGTAATCGCCGCCCTTAACCAACACATCGGGCAAAATGCTGCTGATAAGCTTTAACGGCGTATCCTGTTCTGCTGCATCATCGCCAAAAGGCACTACCCAGTCTACGCTGGCAAGGCTGCTTAATACCGTAGCGCGGTCTTCCAAGCTATTAATAGGACGTTGTTCGCCTTTTAACCGACGTACTGAAGCATCTGAATTAAGGCCGACCACTAACCTGTCGCCCAGTGCTTTGGCCTGTGCTAAATAGCGGACATGGCCGGCGTGTAATATATCAAAGCAGCCATTAGTAAACACAATACGCTCGCCGTTTTGCCGGGCAAACTGAATATGCTGCAGCACTATATCAAAAGGCGTCTGGTAAAAGTCGCCCTGACGAAATAAGTCCTTGTTCAACTTAGCCGCAAGCTCTTCTGGCGATACGGTAGCGGCACCTACTTTACCCACCACGATGCCAGCAGCTAAGTTTGCCAGCTGAGTGGCATCAGGTAACGACATGCCAGCATTTAGCATTACGGCTAAGGTGGCGATAACGGTATCGCCGGCACCGGTTACGTCGCTTACTTCCAGTACTTGTGCCGGAAAATGATGGTGTTCGGTCGGCGTTATCAGGCTCATGCCTTGTTTGCTGCGAGTTAATAAAATGGATGCCAAGCCGGCTTTTTGCATTAACTCGCGGGCTGAGCTTAGCATCTCGTCGACAGAGCCGGTTTTGCCACCTGCCGTTTTAAATTCGCCTAAATTGGGCGTAATCACATCGGCGCCTGCATAAACCGCTAAGTCGGCTTGCTTGGGGTCAACTAACACTGTTTTCCCGGCTGCTTTTGCCAAAGCAATCATAGCTGTAATATGTTGCAACGAGCCTTTGTAGTAATCGCTAAATACTATTACATCATAGTGGCTGAATACGGCAGCAAAGCGATCGGCCAGTAATTTCGCGTCAGCGCTGCTGAAGCTGTCTTCCTGATCCAGCCGCACAATTTGCTGCTGGCGTGACACCACCCGCATTTTGGCGATAGTCGGTTTCTGTTGTTGCCGGATTAATTCTGAATGGATTTGCTCGCTGGCTAATAGCTGTTGTAAAGAGTCGCCAGCGCTGTCATCGCCAATAATGCCTAGTAAGGCCACTTTGCCATCTAAGTGTGCAATATTGCGTGCCACATTGGCCGCACCGCCGGCTTTGTCTTCAATTTTGCTTATTTTCACCACTGGTACCGGTGCTTCAGGTGAAATGCGCTGTGAGTCGCCATTAAAATAGCGGTCCAGCATTACATCACCTACTACCAGTACAGAAGCAGAAGACAAATGGTTCTTCGTCATTTTATGTGGATTTCAAGATGGAGCCCGCAGGGCTGGCAATCAGGTAGATCATGGTCATGAACGTCTCCGTGTTGCGATATC
>NZ_AUHJ01000053.1 GCF_000423125.1 Haliea salexigens DSM 19537 | reverse complement strand
TTGCCGCTCCAGTTCTCTGGATTGGATGGGTCTGCGGGCACGGCGTTACCTCGATCACGGTATTGGTTACGCCAATTGTACAGGCTGACATCAGAGACGCCGAGATCCCGACTGACCTGTGCCACGGATTGGGCGTTGGGCGGCATCAGTCGCCTGACCGCCTGTTCTTTGAACTCCTCGCTATATTGTCCCACGCTGGTCTCACTGACCGCCCCCTCCTTGAGATTTAGAGTGAAAAATGGACACGACATCTATCCTGACAGAGGGGGTGCTTGTCGAGCCGTAAAGCCAGGTAGGTCGCCAGCGCTTCCCTCAGATCCTCGTCCACGAGCGGTAGGTCCCGCGATTGCCCAGCGCGCTTCTTGACCGTGGGATAAAAACGCTTTGGATCTACTTCTATACCGGCTTTCGCCAGATCGACAATCTGCGCGACAACCTGGTCAAACGCCTCGACGGAGAAACTCACGGTTCGCCGTGCATACCTGGGTCTTGATCGCCCCATGGCATTGGCACCCTTGGTGTAGGCCGCCGGCAGCGACATCACTTTATACAGGGTAAACCCGGGCGGGGATTTCTTCAGGCGGGCAATCTCCTTGATCTGGAGCAGGGCGATCTCTTGGGCACGCAGGCCAAGTTTCGCGCTGATCTGCATGATCGCAGTATTCTTTTCCGGGTGGCGATGGTCCTGGATGACCTCGAAGACCCGTTGCCATTCTGCTGTGGTCGGGACACGTGCCTGGCCTGCTTTCGGCATGAGAGGGGTCCTTTAATAATCTGTATTAATGTTATTAAAACGGATTAAAGCCCATCGTCCACTATCATTGGCTGGCAGCAGAATCCTGAGAGTTCAACGCCGCCGACACGGGCAGCTTTGTAGCGAAGGCGAAGCCACAACGGAGAAGCTGTCGCAGTGCTTGGCCTTTTTAACCCTGAGTTGAGAATGCCTCATGGTAAGATACCACCCCTTGCGGGATCTCGCCGGAAAACGACAGCCCCTGAAAATACTCAGCGAGCACACCGGGAAAAACCAGCCCATCTACAACCCTGAATCCAAAACGGCCATAATAATCAGGATCACCAAGCACTACGCAGCCACATGCACCCATTGCCTTAAGGGCGGCAAGAGTGCTTTTCATTAACTTAGATCCCACACCGCGTCCTTGAAGCACAGGGAGAACAGATATTGGTCCAAGACCAAACCAGCCGGTTGCGCCGGTTGATAAAGTGACGGGGGAAATTGCAACATGGCCAATAATCTCTCCGTCAACTTTAGCCACACGAGAGATCGTTAACGCTGCCGCACGACGAAGAGCTTCAACAATGAACTGCTCTGTATGATCCGTATGGGGAGCATTTAAGAATGCCTCCTCTGTAACTTCATGTATTCGCGCCGCATCATTAATACTTTCGTTGCTAATTTGAATATCCATGCCCGACCTCTTTGAAGGGTTAACGCTCGCAGTTGCGGATACGGAGCACAACGCAGTAACCGAGACATCCATGCTTATTAGGCGGATGGTTCACCATAAACCAACTTCCTAAGCAACTTAGTTGCTTTTAGCAACAAGAAACAAGCTATCGTTGCGACAACGATTGGCAAAAGCCCAACGAGGGCTAAACCTGGATGTACAGCTAGAATACCGATACATAGCTGCAAAACGGCAGGTATTGGAATAGTGGCCGGGACAGATACTGTTGGAGTCAAAAACAGCGCGAGACTGGCTGACTTCGCTAGCAGCCTTAAATTAGTCTCCTGAATCTTCGTGCATCTCCGTAACAGATACACAATCGCAATCAAACTGACCAATGCGTATCCAATGACGAGGAGTACTACTGCGATCATCATGAATCCGCCTAACACTTCAAGCAGTGGCCGCTGTTAAACGATCCCGGCGCGAAGAGCCCTTGCTGCCTTGATTTGCTATGTGCCCTACCCAACAAAACCACCTACTTTTAGAACCACCAACGTGAAAACAAATGTAACTGGAACCGCCGCTGCAGCTAAAAAAAATGATGGTACAACGTACGCCTTGAACCCTATCAACTTAGTGCCTCGACCTAGACCGATGAAGCCGTAGACGATCAGGTGTAGTGGCATAGTGAATTTGGCCACCTGACTTTGAGTGATATTATCACTCGTAATAAGGATCAGGTGAACGAATGACCACCACAAGAAGAAGATTTGACCCGGAGTTCAAACTGGAAGCCGCTCAGCTGGTTGTGGATCATAGCTATACAATCAGGGCCGCCTGCGAGGCCATGGGAGTGAGTAAATCGACGATGGAATCATGGGTGCGAAAGCTCCGCTCAGAACGAGGAGGTAAGGCACCTGCAGGACACGCAATTACACCGGAACAGCAACGCATCCAGGAGTTAGAGCGTAAGCTCAGGCGTGTTGAAGAGGAAAAAGAAATTCTAAAAAAGGCTACAGCTCTCTTGATGTCGGACTCACTGAACAGTTCTCGATAATCGAGCAACTTCAGGAGAGCTACGCTGTGCAGCGTCTTTGTCAGGTCTTTGAGGTTCATCGCAGTAGCTACCGGGCGTGGCGCGACAGACCTACTGGTTTCAAACCTGAAGAATTACGGTTGCAGGCACTGGTCAAGGCCGCGCACAAAGTCAGCAATGGATCTGCGGGAGCTAGAACTGTCGCAACGATTGTGACGCAAAGCGGAACCCCTCTTAGTCGGTACCGTGCAGGCCGCAGGATGAAGCTGCTGGGCCTGGAAAGCACCCAGATGCCGTCGCACAAGTACAAGAAGGCAGAGCAACCACATGTTGATATTCCGAACCTACTGGATCGGGAGTTCGATGTGCAGCAGCCCAACACAGCCTGGTCCGGCGATATTACCTATATTTGGACAGGCGCTCGCTGGGCCTACCTAGCGGTGGTACTGGATCTGTTCGCGCGCAAGCCCGTTGGTTGGGCCCTGTCTCTGTCACCAGATACAGCGCTGGTAAAGAAAGCGCTTACAATGGCTTATGAATCGCGAGAAGAACCTGAAGGCGTTCTGTTTCATTCAGATCAGGGATGCCAGTACACGAGTCTGGGATTCCGGCAACTGTTATGGCGTTATCGAATGGAGCAGAGCCTTAGCCGCCGTGGTAACTGCTGGGACAATGCGCCAACCGAACGGTTCTTCAGGAGCCTAAAAACGGAGTGGATTCCTGAGACTGGCTACCAGAATTTTCCGGCTGCAAAGCAGTCTATCAGTGATTACATTATTGGGTATTACAGTCAGGTGCGACCGCACCAAAGCAACGGCGGATTACCGCCGAATGCAGCGGAACAAAACTACTGGAACGCTCAAATGACGGTGGCCAAATCTACTTGACCACTACACAGGACGAAAGCAACCAACAAGAGAACGGGGACCGGTATGTACTTCCAAAGCTCTGAAACTAAACCATAGCTGGGAGAACCTGCCACTAGAACTGCGAATGTAGGGAAGATGCTGGCGATACTAACCAATATTATCGCAAACCGGTACGGCCTCTTGGTTGAACTTCTCATGGGAGTTGTCCTAGCACATAAAGGCTTAATACACTTACTTCCATCAGGAGTGTTTGATCACGTTAGTGTAGACGATAGCCCCTAGCTGGCGGAAGCAGCGGTTTAGCTATACCGTGCTGATCGCTCCGTGGCGACTCGTCATTCGTGACTGCCAACTCTCTCAGCGGAAGAAAGCTTACATTGACGTTGCAGGCATCCCTTGCCATGTTTAGTCAACCTCGTGGCTACTATCAGTAGCATGTAGGTTGCGGCCTGTCCGCATTTGTAATCAACCCATCGGGTAACTCACCCGATGGGCGATGTTGCTCGGTGTCTATCCGAAAGGAGCACTACTATGAGCGATATCAGTAAAACGGTCGGTTTGGTCCGCCCGGTCAGTGGCGATGGTCGGTTCCCTATACTGGGGTTTTTGAATCCCGTGCTCATCGATGATGAGTTGTGGGAGTTGACGCAGAACCCCGACAACCCGAGCCTGGCCTCAGTGGTGAACAAAGCTGCGGAAGCAGTTGATATCTTCGCCAAAGAGGTCGAACACGCGGATTTTTCGATTCTCGTGTCGAGCTGCAAAGGTCTTGTCGCCGTCACCGTGCGGGTGTCTTGGGAGGAGGCAAGCAAGTGTGTCAAGATCGCGCCGCTCATTCCCCCGCCGTGGTCGTCGAACAGCGTAAGGACATACGATGTCCAGCACTGATCAACAGACCCCGGAAGCCGAACGGCAGGCACTGGACAAAGCT
>NZ_AUHJ01000052.1 GCF_000423125.1 Haliea salexigens DSM 19537 | reverse complement strand
CCTCTCGGCGCATAGCCTCGCGTGTGCTGGCAGTCGTTTCTGAGACCTGTCTCATCACCCCAGTAAATCTCGGCATTTTCTGCCTTCGCTCGGGCGTGAATCGAGGGGTATTCTTCGTCCAGCCAACGCTGGACCTCAGCAGGGCGCTGCTCATAGGCCTTCTTCTTCGGCTTCTGAACGGTAAAACCCCAACGCTTGAGATACTCACCCACGGTGCGGATGGCGAGTTTCAAGCCCGTGACCTGCTGAATCAGTTGCTGCACTGCTTCACGCGTCCACAGGGCATAGCGCAGCTTGAGCTGGTCGGGTGTCTTGTCGATCAGTTGCTTTTGGATCATAGCTTCCTGCTCCTGGGTCATGCGCCGACCGGAACCTTCCCGGCGCCCCCGAGCTCGGGCCTGCAAAGCCTTTGCGCCGCCGTCCTGGTATTTCTTGATCCAGCGACCGACTGTGAGGTAATGGACACCGACTTGTTCACCAATCTCGCGATGGGTGTATCTGCCGGTTTTCCACATTCGTACGGCCTGTTTGCGTTTTTCCTCCTGGGCCGCGGCAGGAAGGGTGCGAGCGTCTTCATTCATGCAGCCATTATATCATATCTATATGGATGCCGGGTTAATACTATCCCAGTCAAAGTGGCTATGCGGGACTTGAAAGTCCCATATTCATCCCAATGTTTTACATGTACCTGGCAATGACGCCCGGTACAAATTTCAGAGGTAAGCCATGGGAATCAAACCTGGTCCGAAAAGGATTGCCAAATCAACCGGAAAACCCGATAGGCGTCAAAGGGATAACAAGAGTACTCCCGGGAATACGCCGTCACTTAAACCCCACAAGCACAAAAAAGGCGACTAACAGAGTCTTTAGATGGGATTGTAGCCACAGGTAGGAGTTCACGACCCGCACGAATAGAGCGTTCGGTGCGACGGGGAACACTTCTCTACGGTCGGGATCAGCGTAGCCGCATTGCGTCGACTGCAGAGGAGCGCCGACGGAACCTGCCCAGCTGGATCAAGACGGTCCGAGCTTTGCGTATGGTTACCATCATCGACGATCCCTGGTAATCTTGGGGCGATTCATCACGAGGTATTGATCACACCAGGCTTGTGCCGCCGCAAGCACTGCCCGCGGCGATCGCCCCCGCGCGCTGCTCCTCAATAGGGATCAAAATCATCATCGAAGTCGGATGCAATAACCCCTGGCGAATACTCAAAGCAAGTTTCGAGAAAATATTGCACCTTTTTGGCCTTCCTGAATTCGAGGCTATCGATGACATACTCGATGGGGATATCAAACTGGCCGTAATCGTCCAGGGTTTCTCCATGCGGCTTTGGGAACAGGACAACATTGACGCCGCCTTCCCTCTGGACAGATTTGAATAGAATGCCATCGACATTCTCTGAATGGATGTATGCCAGGTATTCAGCCATAGCTTGGGTAATCATGTACTCGTGGGCATGCTTCGGGTGCACAGGGCGCGAGATCAGATCGTGCAGTCTCCGGATGAAGACCAGCCGCTCCAATAGGCGATCATAATCACTGTTGAAGAATGAAATACCCTGAAAAGCCTCCTCGAGGAGATGGAAGTCCAGAACCTTGAGAGGTCGAGTAGTCATGAGCTGAATGACCGCACTCGTACTGCCGATCGCTGGACGTATTTCTGAAACGGCCGTTTCGAGGTCTTGCGCCGCATAGAGGACGGAGACGCCATCAGCATTCATACGCCCGGGCCCTGCAACTCCTGCCGGAGAAGGCCCTACCTGGCCCATAGGTTCCCTTAGAACCGCCTCAATCAGAGACTGGTCCGAGCAGTCTCTTGCGCGGTACACTTTGGTCCCCTCTGGTAGCGTTGAAATGATAGGCTGCTCGCCGTCACGGTAAACGCACAAATCGTCCAAGCCACCAAACAGACCATCGAAAAGCTCGATTGCCGCCGGACTGAAGTATCGGTGGCGATTCTGTATCTGCTGAGATGCTGTATCCCATTGACCCAACAAATCCAGCGGCCGAACAGTGCGCCACTCGTAAAGCCGATCCCCATCGAAGAAGCCGCCATCAGGGTCGCTGTGGTCGTATGGCTCGGATTCAAATAGTGCTTCCAGCAGGTCTGGAAGGAATCCATTCTGGTCTCCCAGAATGTCGCGCAAGAAGTAATCTAGCTCCTCACCTTGAGGCTCTTCCCAACCTCGATCATCGTCTTCAGAAGCGAATTTTCTGATCGTTCGCCCATAGGTCAGTCGCTCCTGTAACATCGGAGCTATTATCTCTGCGAGATCTTCGGCTGTGATAGCAGGTGAAGAGTCTTGCTCGCACTCGGAACACAGGCGAGATCGCATGCCAGCAACTAACATCTTAAAGTGTTCATCATCGAAACAGTCAGTGCAGAGAGCCGCCACGCCAATTTTTCCTCGTCGGTTGGAGATAGATAGTATTATGCTGGTTTCGGGGATGAATATATGGTCACCTGATCACTCTCCATAGTCTTAATCGATCACCTGTGGTACTACTCCACCAGCCCGGCGCAGTCGCTGACGGATCCCCTTGATGTAGCCAGCATCCTTTAGCTGATCTGTATCCAGATTCAGGGCACAGTTCAGTAGCGTGGAAAAACCTTTATCGGAAATGGAGAAGTCACTGGGTATCCGGCTTCCGGCGAGGTCTCTCTGCTCCTCGATCGCGCGGATCAAGGCTCTAACTGTATCGGATATCGATGACCTAGCCGACTCAGTACCGGCTTCTGTAAGAGAATCATGTGGATAACTCTGGGCGGTCTCAGCGTTTCTACCAAGGGCAGATACGACTTGGTCGATACTAGGCCAGTACTTTAGGTCAAACTGACCCTGGATAGGCACCAGGAGATCCTTGACCCAGCCTTCAAAACTCGGCACCTCACGGCCGGCATCCATGATGAGATCCATAATGCTGTAATGCGTGTCACTACCAAACCCCGAGCTGTTGTGTAACTCCTCTCGCTGCAACAATAGGGTAGCCAGTTCCTCAGACACCTTCGCAATTCTAGCGTTGGTGCCGTCTAGCTGGCGCTTCTCTTCACGGGCCTGTGCCAAGTGATCAGGGCTCCAGTGGGCCATGATACTGAGCACTATCCGGAGACATTGCTCAAACGTCTGTCTGGACCAGCCTCTTGAGGAAAACTCATCATAGAGTTCGTTCATTTCTTGTTCACGCGCGAGCAGATTGCGGCTCACTGCATTTTCACTCGGCAGAATCCCTTTGGCTTGGTTATAGCGAATCTCTTCCTCAAGGAATGATCGGCACAGCTCATGGGTATCTAACGGGGTGGGTGCGTTCATGTTTCGGTCTCCGGCGAATTATCGTAGAGGGATACTAAGACGCCGAACTCGGTGTGGTCAGTATCTGAAACCAGAAAGATAATGTTCGACTTAGATACCCCGCTAGAAACTTGGGAGGCCACATACTGTGTCCTCCGTTAGAAGCAGTTGTAGCTGAAAGTGCTTGGTGGGAGCCGAGGGAGTCCTGATGAATTGTTCCAACTTCACGTAGACCGGAGGAGCGGCTATGTTTTCTAGCAAGCTGGCTAGTCATAGTTGCAGCCTAACGCTGAAAACGTGGTGTCCAGTGCTCCCGTCTATCACCTTCTTCACCGGCTCTTCCTGCTGCGGAAGTTCATCGACACTCAGCACAGCAAGTGCTTTCCCGTAAGCGCCGAGAACCCCTAAGTCCGCGCAGCAACGCTGATGTGGTCGTAACGTCTGAATTTAAATGACCTTTACATTCTTGAAAATGGGAGCTGTGCGCATAGGCTATCCTGCATGGGCCAGGCAGTTTCAGATGTTCAACGACAAACACCAGCGTTCGGACCAGCGCGGCGCGTAGTCCGCCTCGGGATCCAACTTGCGAGAGCCGCCGCGCTGCGCACAGCCCACCCAGCGCTCAAAGGCCGGATCGGCGATCCGCAGGCGCTCTTCAAACAGATAGCCCACGCGCACCTTGTCAATGGCGGTGCCCCGCTGATCCACGATCCGAATTATGGCTTCCCGATGCTTGTCCGCTGCCGCATCAAATACCCGGAGCACATGTTTCATACCACCGGCCCATTGGGGATGGCGCAGACAATCGAGTATGGTCTGCCCCACGCTCGACATCGGTAAGGCCTGGGTTCCCAACCGCACCACCTCTCCCAGCTCACCAATATTGTGCCGGTGGACTCGATGTGCACCAATACGGTCCAGTTTGTGCCAGGTCAACCGCGGTAGCCCACTGTCTAGGTACTTGCTCAGATCCTCGCCGAGATCGTCTGCCATGCGCGCCATGGCAGCTCTACGCCAAGCGCTGGGAGGTGGCGACGTCACATACACCTGTGGCGACTTCTTCGTTGCCAGGCCATGCTGCACCAATGCGGTGTGATGGGAGAGATAACAGAACGGATCGACCAGGCAGGCGCTGACCGCGGCCTCCGGCTTCTCTTGCCCCGCCAGCAGCATAAAGTGCCGTGGATACCGAGGTGCACGCGACACAATGCCGGCATCGATCAGGCGCCGTGCGATCCTTGTATAGGGGTCCTAGGGATTTTGCCTCCAAATATTGCAAAAACCGCCGGAGGCCCCGCCATCCGTGGTCTGCAGGGGGCTATTAGTTTCTAATGCGCTGAGAAATTCGGTATCTTCTTCGACCTTTAGGTCAAAGAATGAGCAGAAACAAGCG
Source organism: Haliea salexigens DSM 19537 (assembly GCF_000423125.1). Classification (GTDB taxonomy): domain Bacteria; phylum Pseudomonadota; class Gammaproteobacteria; order Pseudomonadales; family Halieaceae; genus Haliea; species Haliea salexigens. The sequence goes on along the minus strand of NZ_AUHJ01000052.1, from coordinate 193 downwards.
GCTATCAATCCTCACTGCTGCCGAGGTCGAGGATCTATACGGCGTCCCATCCTTCAATGAGTCATACCAGCGATTCTACTTTACGCTGAATGACAAAGAACTAGCGGAGATATCGAGAATAAGGCAACGCAAATATCGTTGTGTGGCGATTGCTTTGCTGGGCTACTTCAAATGCAAACCGGTCCTGCTTAAC
>NZ_AUHJ01000051.1 GCF_000423125.1 Haliea salexigens DSM 19537 | reverse complement strand
GTTAAGCAGGACCGGTTTGCATTTGAAGTAGCCCAGCAAAGCAATCGCCACACAACGATATTTGCGTTGCCTTATTCTCGATATCTCCGCTAGTTCTTTGTCATTCAGCGTAAAGTAGAATCGCTGGTATGACTCATTGAAGGATGGGACGCCGTATAGATCCTCGACCTCGGCAGCAGTGAGGATTGATAGCCGCTTGTTTCTGCTCATTCTTTGACCTAAAGGTCGAAGAAGATACCGAATTTCTCAGCGCATTAGAAACTAATAGCCCCCTGCAGACCACGGATGGCGGGGCCTCCGGCGGTTTTTGCAATATTTGGAGGCAAAATCCCTAGGACCCCTGTGTCTGAAAAAAGCCCAAGCCCGGCGAAGCGTTCAACAAATAGACAGACAAGCCGACCCAAGAGTACTACGGGGCCGGCAACGCAGAACTGTTGGCTTCAGCGCCATGCTCGTGCAACATCCGGGCTAAGCGGATTCACGTCAGGCATCAGAAACGCCACTCCACCCCGACAGAGGCGGTCTGGGGTTTGTTGGGCCGGGCACCGTCGGGCTGGCGGGAGACGATGGACTGGTCATCGAACACGTTTTCCACCTTGAGATAGACCGCCGATTCGGGAGTCAACTCGTAGCGGCTGATCAGGTCGATCACAAACAGGTCCCTGGTCCGGCCGAAGCGATCATCGCCATTGTTGCAGCCCACGCTCACGCACATCTCGTCGATGTACTTGGCCACCACATAGTTGTTCCAGCCCATGGCGGTTTCCAAGCCCACCCGCAGACTGAAGGTGTTCTCCGGCACCGAGGCCAACTGGTCGCCATCCTCGAAGCCCTCGGTGGGATTGTCCTTGCTGATTTCCGCCTGGGTGTAGGTGTACATCAGGTCCAGGGGGACGCGCAGATTGCCGGCCTCCAGTTCGGTGCCCAGTTGGAATTCCAGGCCCTGGACGATAGCCTGGCCAGTGACAAAGGAGCCGGACTTGGCCCCATTGCTGCAGGGGCTGGCGTTGGAGCAATTCTCGGTGCTGTTCTCGAAGTCACTGTAAAAGCCGATGGCCTCGACAAACCAATCGCCCTGGTAGCGAAAGCCCACCTCCCAGTTGACGCTGACCTCGGGCTCCTGGTTCTCGGTGGCGCCGCCGCCCAGAGGGGAGAAGCCCCGATGCACTCCGGCCAGCAGTTGCCAGTTGTCAGCCAGTTGGTAGGTGAAGGAAGCACCGGGTAGCCACGCGTCACTGCTATTACTGCGCTGCCTGGGACTGTCCGATCGATCCGGCGAGGCATACTGCTTGCGACTGGAATCGACGTTCTCGTAGCGCAGCGCCAGGTTCACGTCTAATGTTTCGCTCACCTGCCAGTTATCGACCAGCCACAGGCTGGTGGCGTCCGCTTCCTCGAAACGATTATTGCCACCAGTTGGGGCCACGCTCTCCACGAAGGCCAGTTCACCATCGACCTGGTTGTAGATATCGACGGGTTGATAGCGATCCATCTCGTCCTCGTGCTGGCGTACGCCCGCGGCTACCTGGTGAGCGCCCAGATCGATGTCGAAGTTCAAATCGAGCCCCTGGGACACGTATTCGCGGTTATTGTGCTTGTATTCCAGACCCAAGGCATCCCTGGTGCCATCGAGAATCCCCTGGGCCACCGAATCGCCGGCATTGGCATCGTCAATGAAATTGTCGTCGTCGAGCTTGAGCCAGTCCCGGGCATACTTGTTGTAGTAGCCCAACAATGACATCTTGACGTTGTCTCCCAGCACCAGGCTGTAGGTCAGGTTGTAGCCCTGGTGGTCGTTATCCATCTGGTCGATGCTGGACAGGCCATAGCGACGGTCTGGGTCGCGATCAAAGTCCGTGTCGGTGAGACCGAGGTAGGTCTCGTTGGAAGTTTCCTCGGAGTGCTGGGCCTTAAACAACAGGCTCTGGCGCTCCCCCTCCCAGCCCAGCTTTAGTAGGTAGTCGCTGATTTCGTAACCACTGTCGCGACTGCTGCGATCGATATCCTTGTAGCCATCGCTGCGCCGCTGGGTGGTTTCCAACAAGAAGCCGAAGTCGCCGGCGCGACCGCCGTAGTTAGCCAGCAGGTCCGCCTCGCCGTTCTGGCCGTAGCGGAAGTTCAATCTACCACGGTTTGATTCGGGAATCTGCGTGGAAACCATATTGATCACCCCGCCGGTGGTCTGGGGGCCGTAGCGCAAGAGGGGCGCGCCCTTCAGAACCTCGACGGCATCCATGCGCGCCATCGTGGGGAAATAGTAGGCCGCGGGATTGGAGTACGGTGCCGGAGCGATCATCACCCCGTCTTCCATCAGGGTGACCTTGGAAGAACGTTCGGATGTTGCACCGCGGATTCCGATATTGGGGCGCAGACCATACCCGTCCTCTTCCATGATATAGATACCCGGAACAGTCTTCAGTAACTGGTTGATGTCATTCGCGGCCTCAATGCGGATCTGTTCGTTGTCCACCAGGGCGGCAGAACCCGGCAGGGTGCGCGCCGCCTCGCGGGTGCCGATGATGGTGATTTCCTCGAGGGCGGTTTCGGCAACCGCGGTGGATGCTACGACACCCGCCACGGCAAGCGATAGTATTTGCTGCTTCATAGTCTATATCCCTTCTAAACTCATCGTCGCTCTCGCGGGAACGCGGTTCGGTTATTAAAGTAAATGGATGGTAATGCAATGGATTCTCATTTGCAATGAGGGGCGAAAAACCGCTGGAGCCATTCATCATTCCGCGCTACGAGGGGTCAATGGCCCGTCTTTGCCTCAGTCGTGAGTAGATGGAGTTCTGACAATAGTCGGCGGTGTTCAACGCTGCCCAAAGAAAGTTGTTGGTCGCGTCCCCGGGCTTCATCTCCAATGGCTTTTCAGTCGTCGCTGATGAGGCTCTTCCGCCCAGACTGAGGGCGCCTCGTTCTTCGACTCAGTGCGTCTACGCCACGGGATAGCCGGCGGGCCCCGACCGATGCCCGTACATTCCGGAGCCCGCTGACGGGGCGTGGCGCAACGGTCTTACCACCAAAGGGTTATTTCCCCAAGTATCTCAAGTTGTTATGGTCTGGGTGCCAGGTATTCTTATGATAGTAATTAATTATGGCTAGCACACTCTCGTCCCAAGCATGTCACAGCACAGCCATACATAACAAAAGAGATCATATTGCATGAGTAGTTTTCCAGGAAAAGTGGCTCCCCCCATCACAATGGAACGCCGCCCATTAGCAAACATGCTATCCACAGTGTTGGTCTCCTGCGCGATCAGCAATCCGGCCGGGTCGCAGGCACTTGAGGAGGTGATCGTCACCGCCACCAAGCGATCAGAATCCGTACTCGATGTTCCGCTGGCCATCACCGCCCTGTCCGGCCAGTTTATCAGTGAAGTCAATTTGGACGACGTCAAGGACTTGGTGGCCTACACACCCGGTGTTAGCGGCAACAGCCAGAACAGTTACATTGATGACATCAGTGTGCGTGGTATTCGCACCCAGGACTTCGGCGTGGGCGGCGACCCTTCGGCCGCCTTCTTTAAGAACGATCTCTATGAAGGGCGCAATGGCGCCGCGGTCACCAGCCTCTACGATATGGGGTAGTGACCGCATAGCTGCGATAACTGCCAACTTTTAGGCCACCTTCAGTGGCAGCCTTTCATCCAGGTCCAGTTCGAATATCCCGTAGGGATTGATATGGGCGTAGATGAGCGGGGAGAGGGCCCGGAAATCTTCTTTTTTCATCCGCCCGAGCCAATCGGGCTCGTCCAAGACCTGCTGGATCATCAAGGTATTCACATAGACCATGCAGATTTGTAGTAAATGAAGCGACAGAACCGATAATTCCTGATCCTCCAGGCGGTTGGTAGCAACTTCGCCTCCCTTTCCGTAGAAGATAAAGGAATTGGCACTGTTCCAGTTCTCAACGACATTCAGCCCTTCATTGATTTCCTGGCGGAGTTCTTCTGAACCAATATATCGGCACAGGAAGAGCGTTTTCACCGCCTTTCCTAGTTCTGCCAGCGCCCTGTAAGTGGGGTGTTGGACATTATTACGCGTAAACCGGCGTAGTATGGACTCAGGGTCTGCCGCCCCCTTTTTCATTGCCGCCGCATACTTAATCATCTCATCGTATTGCTGAATGATCAGATCCCAGTTGATCGGGCGAGTAAGAACCGGTTCCAGGTTGGGGTAGTCACCAGCCATGTCATTGCCGGGACGATAGAGCTTCTGTTTTCCAATGGCCTTTAAGCGAGGTAACAGATCAAATCCCAGGAGATGAGAAAAGGCGAATGCAACCTCACTCTGTCCATGGCTATCGACATACTGTCGTTCGATTTCCATATCCGTGCAGTGACGTAGGACCCCTTCGATCATAGCAGCTACTTCCGACGATGAGCATCGTTTCAGCTGTGAGTAGATGCAGGTGGAATTCTTCTCCACATGCCAGTAAATCATCACGCCACGGCCGCCGTAACGGATGTGCCACTCAGTCATCAAATTTTGATCCCAGGCGCCAAATTTTTTGGAATCGGAAGCACATGACGTGGTGCCTTCTCCCCAAATGGCCGGATTTCTTGCGGCGAAAATTGCATTGGCGACCTGACCAATAGCATTTTGCAGCGCGGATTTATGGATATATTTTCGTCGTACGCTCAACAGCTCTTTGTAACTAATCCCGTGACGGGATCCACTAACTCGCTTCAGGCCGGCATTTGTCCCCATGCCGTACAAAGCAACGAGTAAGCGCCGCTGCAAACTGGATTCATCCAGGCTTTGTCGGTCCGCCACACTTTGAAACTGCTGGCTAAACCCGATGCGTAAGTCGGCTTCCTTAAGAACATCGCCTCGTCAGAAAAATTTGTGGGCGGCTTTCGGTACCGGTAGCGCCCCAAGCGCATGATATAAGGCGGTTTCAGCAGCATGATAGGTTCTGAATC
>NZ_AUHJ01000050.1 GCF_000423125.1 Haliea salexigens DSM 19537 | reverse complement strand
TAGCAGATAAATCTGGCATCTTTGTTCATAGGTCAGCTGGCTGTATGGTTTGGTCATCACTTAATCTCTTGCCGGAGAAAAAGCGGCAAAGCATACTCTCAGCTGGCCGCCTTTTCTACCTCATCAAGTGATGCACTTCGGATTTGAATCCAAGTAGCTAAGATCCGTTAGAATAGCCTCACTTAATCAGTGATTCGAGCTTAATATGCCCAATTTAACGCAAAGTTTTCTGGATAGCCTGCAACGTCATCGTGATGTATTTGCCATAGTAGAAGCCTATCATGACGCTGCTATGCAGCTGTTAGAAGCCGTGCAGAACTGCTTAAAGCAAGGCGGCAAAGTGGTTTGGATGGGTAACGGCGGCAGCGCTGCAGATAGTCAGCATTTGGCAGCCGAATTTATGGTGCGCTATAAAGCCGAGCGCGACCCGTTGGCCTCAATTGCCTTAACCACTGATACGTCTATTCTTACGGCCCATGCCAATGACTACCATTTTGACAGCGTATTTGAACGTCAGGTACGAGGCCTGGTGCGGCCACAAGATGTCGTAATTGGCCTGACAACCTCTGGCAAAAGCCCGAATATCAATCTAGCACTACAGGCCGCTAATGAGCTTGGTGCATACACTGTGGCGCTGACCGGCCGCGACGGGGGCCTGGTAAAAGATATTGCCAAGCTATCTATTATCGTTAAAAACGATGAAACCGCCCGTATTCAAGAGGTGCATATGTTTATTGGCCACTGGCTGTGTGAAGCCCTGGACATGGCTATTGTAGGACGCAACTAATGATCGACCTAAGCCGAGCTATTGTCAAATCTGGTGTTCACGAAGTTGATCAGGCGGCGACCTGATTGTCTGCGTTCACCTCGATACCATCTTTGAATCTGACCCCGGTAATCACCTTGGCCAGATAGCTGAAGCCGCGCTGGCGGCGCCAGTTCTTCTGTGCACACTCCCCCAACTTGAAAATCATGTGCAGCATGCCATCTCGCGTCAGACAGCCCTTCGAGCGCTTCGTTCGGTGCCGGATCGTGCCAAACGTCGATTCGATCGGATTGGTCGTCCGCAGGCTCTGCCAGTGCTGGGCCGGGAAGTCATAGAACGCCATCAGCTCCTCCCGGTCTTTCTGCAAGCACTGCACCGCCTTCGGGTACTTGGCCTCAAACAGTTTTTCGAATTGATCGAAAGCCGCTTCGGCATGCTCTTTCGTGTCCGCCTGCCAGATGTCATGCAGCGCCGACTTCATCTTCGGCTGGACCGACCTGGGCGCGCAGTTCAACACATTGCCAGTCTTGTGCATCCAGCACCGTTGCTGACGGGTGTCCGGATACACTTCATCCAGCGCCGCCCAGAATCCCATGGCGCCATCGCCGACCGCCAGCTTCGGCGTGTTCATGCCGCGGGCCTTCAGACCCAGCAACACCTCTCGCCAGCTCTGTGTCGACTCCCGGACACCGTCCTCAATGGCCAGGAAGTGCTTCTCGCCCCGTTCATTGACGCCGATCACCACCAGGGCACACAGCTTGGTGTCCTCGGCCCGCAGGCCGCTGTAGATGCCATCCACCCACAGGTACACCCAGCGATCCCTATCCAACCGGGTCTTGCGCCAAGCCTGGTACTCCTCACCCCATTGCTGTTTCAAGCGGGCCACGGTGCTGGCCGACAGGCCCTTGGCCTCGGGGCCAATCAGTGCCGCCAGTGCCGTTTCCATCTCGCCAGTGGACACACCCTTCAGGTACAGCCAAGGCAAGGCCGCCTCCAGCGATCGCGTCTTGCGTACATACGGTGGCACCAGCGCCGACTGGAACGCCACGGGGCGGCCGTCTTTGGCCCGGACCTTCGGTATCTTTACCGTCACCGGACCAATGCCGGTCTGAATCGGCCGCTCAGGCTGATAACCATTGCGCACCACAGCGGCGCGGCCATCATCGAGGCGGCGTCCCTCGAACCTCGCCAGGAACTCCGCCAGCTCCGCTTCCACCGCCTGCTGGATCAGGTCACGTGCCCCCTGGCGCAACAGGTCAGTCAGCGGATCGGCAATCTCCTCTCGACCGGACCACTCAACAACGTTACTCTTACTCATAGCGGCGTACTCCTCGGTTGGCTGATTTGTTTGGCGACTAACAATCAACCAGATACGCCGCTTTCTTTCAATTCCTTAAACACCAGATTCAGTCACTAGTGTCCGGTTAATTTGATTACGATCATGCTGAAACCCAGTGTTGACGCGGCTTTGCAGCCGATTTCATGTGGTGTCGATTTGAAACAAGATACGTCAAATCAGTGTAGTTTTCCCCATCTGCTTGGGTTGGGGACTGCATATGAATGTCGGCAAGACACTGTTCGCACAAATCATGGATTTTATTCCATGGACCAGCTTTGCCCGCATAGTCGATCGCCACGCCGGCAATGCCGGAGTTCGCAAGATGACCTGCGCCGAGCAGTTTCGAGTGCTGGCCTTCGCGCAACTGACTTGGCGGGAAAGCCTGCGCGATATCGAGGCGACCCTGGGTGCCAATGCCGGCAAACTCTATGGCATGGGCTTGCGTCACCGCGTGCGCCGTTCCACCTTGGCAGACGCGAACGAGTCGCGAGACTGGCGCATCTGGTCGGATGTCGCAGCTTTGCTTATTCGCCGAGCCCGCAAATTGTACGACGGCGAGGACCTGGGGCTGGATTTGAACAACACCATCTATGCCCTGGACGCCACTACCATCGATCTGTGCTTGAGCCTGTTCGACTGGGCCCCATTCCGGGCGACCAAAGCCGCTATCAAACTGCATACCTTGCTGGACTTGCGCGGGTCCATTCCTGCCTTTATCCACGTCAGCGACGGCAAAATGCACGACGTCAAGGTGTTGGACATCCTGCCGATCGAGGCGGGCGCGTTCTATGTGATGGATCGGGGTTATCTGGACTTTGCCAGGCTTTACCAGATGCATCAGGCCGGAGCCTTCTTCGTGACCCGCGCCAAGCGCGGCATGGACGCCCGCCGTGTTTACTCGGTCAGGACCGACCGGACCACCGGGGTGATCTGCGATCAACGCATCATGCTGAACGGCTTCTACAGCAGCAAGCATTATCCCGAGCACCTGCGACGCATTCGATTCAAGGATCCCGAGACGGGCCAGACGCTGGTGTTTCTGACCAACAACACGACACTGCCCCCGCTCACCATCGCCGCGCTTTACAAGAGCCGGTGGCAAGTCGAACTGTTCTTCAAGTGGATCAAGCAACACTTGCGCATCAAGAAGTTTTTCGGCACGAGCGAGAACGCGGTAAAGACGCAAATCTGGTGCGCCGTGTCCGTCTATGTGCTGATCGCGATCATCAGAAAGGAGCTTCAACTCGAGGCCTCACTCTACACATTGCTACAGATTCTCTCCGTCAGCGTTTTCGAGAAAATCCCTATAAACAAGGCGTTTCTGGACGCTGGCGACATAACCGAACTGGATGCCCACGGCAACCAACTGAATTTGTTCAACTTTTAACCGGACACTAGTGAGATTCAGTTATAACTCACCTAAGCCTGCTGCAAAATTTGTCTGGCTCCTCGTCACACTGAGTGGAATTAGACCACATGCTGGGGCATCCTACCGCGCATCGGCAGAGAAGGAAGGACAGCATGCGCAGTGACGATATTCTGCTGCTGGGGATTGGCATTCAGCCACCCTGGCGGCTAGTTGATCAGCATCTGGATACCTCGACGCAGCCCCACGAGCTGCACCTGCAGGTAGCCGGTGAGCGCGGTGCTCGCTACCCCTGCCCGACATGTGGCGCGCTCTGTCCAGCCCATGATTTTCAGGAGAAGCGCTGGCGGCACCTCAACTTCTTCCAGCACCACTGCTACATCACGGCCTCGGTGCCTCGGGTGAAGTGCCCCGGCCACGGTGTCCGTCAGGTGGAGGTGCCCTGGGCCCGCAAGGGGAGCGCCTTCACGCTGCTGTTTGAGCAGGCCGCACTGGCCCTGGTTCGGGAGATGCCGGTGCTGGCTGCGGCGCGCCTGATGGACATCACTGATACGCGCCTTTGGCGCATCGTGAAGCACTACGTGGCACAGGCAATCTCGCAGTTTGATCTGAGCAGCGTTCGTGGTGTCGGCCTGGATGAGACGGCCAGCAAGCGCGGGCACAACTACGTTACCGTGTTCATCGACATGGAGCGGCGCAAGGAGCCGGTGCTGTTTGTCACACCCGGTCGTGGCAAGGGGACGCTGAAGCAATTTGCCGACTTTCTGAAGTCTCACGGTGGCGACCCGCAGCAGGTACTCGAGGTGGTGTGTGACATGTCGCCGGCCTTTATCAATGGCGTCAAGGAACACCTGCCGGAGGCGACCATCACGGTGGACTGGTTCCATATCGTGCAGGTCTTTACCCGCTCGGTGGACGCTGTGCGCAAGCTGGAAGGGAAGGAAAAGCCCTTGCCCAAGCAGCTGCGCTGGGCAGTACTCAAACGCGGACAGGTGGGCCATCTGACCGACAACCAGTTGCTCGCGCTGGCCGAGATTATCGACCAGGGACTCGACACGGCCACAGCCTGGCGGATCAAGGAAAAGCTCGCCTGGGTGCGCAAGGCCAGAACACCGAGAGGAGCGCGCTGGCGGATCACCCACTATCTGAACTGGGCATCCTGCCTGGTTGGCGACACGCCGGCCCTGGAGCCGATACGGAAAGCGCTGGCTACCTTGAAGACGCATGTGGATCGAGTGGTTCAACGCTGGACCTCAACCTATACCAATGCGCGATTGGAAGGCTTGAATGGCATATTCCAGGCGGCGCGTGCCAGAGCTCGGGGATATCGCAACACGGAGACGTTCATGACCATGATCTACCTGATTGCCAGCCCTGCGGGCTCCATCTTGAAATCCACATAAAATGACGAAGAACCAATGAAGTACTCGGCGCGCGACTGGTGCAGGCCGACGATATTTCCGGACAGTCCCTGTACCTCAGCCAGCAGGTACCATAGCGCCGGGTCCTCGGGGCGTACCTTGCTCTGCTCCAGCAACACGGCTTCCGAAATGTGCGGTTTCCTGTCGCGCATCAACGCACGGGCATAGGCCATGGCCAGCGGGTGACTGCCGGGCGATAGCTTCAGTTCGCGTTCCAATAGCTCGGCTGCCTTGCCCGGCTCCCCGCGCGTCATCAGTATTTCCGCATTGGCGAGTTTGTACTCGAGACGGTCAGCATCGCCGGACCAGATGCTGTCGAGCTCAAGCGCGGCCTGATCCACCCGGCCCG
>NZ_AUHJ01000049.1 GCF_000423125.1 Haliea salexigens DSM 19537 | reverse complement strand
CGTTGTGCTGGTGTTGCCGGTTCATCAGCCACCCTGACCTTGTTGCCCCTGCCCCGTTTTGCCGGCGTGACCAACGCCCGGTGCCGACTGTTGGGTGCGAACACCCCGTGGAAGCGGGTTAGGTTGACTCTGGGCTTCGGTACCAGGGCGGCCAGCCTTGCAATGAAATCCAATGGTTCGAAAATGACGTGCGTGGTGCCGTCCCGGTACGGCGTCTTGAGCTGGTAGCGCACGTTGCCGCCTCGTGTTAACGACAGCCGCTTCTCGGATACCGCCGGGCGTGCCATCCGGGTTGCTGCAGGCGAGAAAGGGATTGCTCGCCTCGACAATCAGCGCGCGCACCTCGCCGCCGAGGATATCATCCGCCAGCATGCCCGAGGGATGGTTGCCCACCACGGTGGGAAAGCCGTCCTTGCGCTCGTGGGCCAGCAGCAGGTCGCCGGCCTCGTTCACCTCCCGCGCCATGTCGAACAGCCCCTCCCCCATCAGCGTACCGCCGCGGGCATCGAGATTGCCGGACACCGCATTGATCGCCTCCAGCAGCCAGAAGCAAAGGGTGCCGTGGCGGCCCTGGTTCACCCCGGTGGCCATGTACAGGGCCGCGCCATTGGCGGCGCGGTGGGCGGCGACCAGTTCCCGCAGGGTGTCGGCGGCAATCCCGGTGACCTCGGCCTGACGCTCCGCGCTCCACCCGGACACGCTGTCGCGCAGGGCCTGGTAGCCGGTGAAGTAGGCGTCAATCCGGTCCATGTCGACGCCGCCCCCCTGCATCAGCTCGTTGAGAAAGGCGGCCAGGAAATAGACGTCGGTATCCGGGCGAATAAAGTAGTGCTCCCCCGCCGCCGCCGTCTCCACCCGCCGCGGGTTGATGAACACCACCCGGCCGCCGCGCTTGACGATGTCCCGCATGCGGCCTTTGGCACGCGGCAGGTGGTAGAGCGTGTTGCCCGACACCGCCGGGTTGGCGCCGATCACCATGAGGAAGTCACAGTGATTCACGTCGGGAAAGGCCAGCCGGAACGGCGAGCCGTACATATCCTCGTTAACGCGAAACTTGTTGGTGGTATCGGTGGTCGGCGTACCGTAGAAACGCCGCGAGCCCAGCGCCTTGAAAAAGGCGTTGCGAAACAGCGGCGCCAGCACATTGGCACCGGCCGGCGAGCCGACGAAGTGGGCGATGCTGTCGCCGCCCCGCTCCGCGCGCAGCGCGCGGATTTTGGCGCCGATCTCCGCCATCGCCTGGTCCCAGGAAATGGGCTGCCAGCCGGAGGCGGTGCGCTTCAAGGGTTCGGTGATCCGGTCGGGGCTGTTTTGCACTGCGTCAAAATGGGTGCCCTTGACGCAGACAAAGCCCTGGCTCACGACGTGGTCGCGGTCGGGTTCGATGCGCTCCACGCGATTGTCGTTCACGGTGACCGCGAGACCGCAGGTGGCCTCGCAGATCCGGCAGAAGGTATAGCGGGTGTCACGCATCGAAGCGCTCCTCGCCTTGTCATTATTGCAATGACAGTAGCGCCGCCGCCCCGGGACCTCCAATCACCGGCCGCGGCAAAGGTCGCGCGGCATGAATACTCAAACCGGCCCCTGGCGGGGCCGGCATGATCACTGCTCAGTTGGCCGCGGCGGCACCGAAGCGCGCGCGGAAGCCCTCCAGGGTAATGACGAAGTCATCCCCCGCCAGGAACTGCTCGACCGTCTCCTTCGGCTTTTCCTTCTCCCGGTACCAGGTGGCGTAGTCCTCAACCTCGCTGCTGCCGGCCTGGTAGTGGCTGGAATAGGTGCGTACGTGGACCCTGGGCTCGGCGCCGCTCATGTCGAAATCGAGCAGCCGGAACCAGCCATCACCCACGCCCACCGGCCACTCGCCGAGCTCGTAGCCGACATCGATCAGGGTCTGGTGGCGATCCTGGTAGTCGGACAGCAACTGCCAGACCGGATTGCCGCCCTGGTTGTCGTCGACCCGCGTCGCCTGGGCGTGCTGGTGGCCGCACAGCACCAGGAAGATCTGGTCGTGCTGGCTGATGAACTTGTCCCACAGCATCTGCGGATTGTTGTGGATCGGGTCCACTTTATGGCCGTCGATCATGGCGTTGGCCTGCCGCTCGCCCTGGGTGTTGAGGTAGTCGTGGGTGGAGACGATGGTCGGCAGGCCGGGGTTTTGCTCAATCACCCGCGCGGCCCAGGCCAGGCTGTCATTGGGCGGATCGAACTGCAGGCCAATGTGCAGGAAACGGTAACCGCCGGCGCTGAAAATCTGCGCGCTGTCGGCTCCGCCGTCGTGGGAATCGACGTACCAGGACTGGTCCTTGAAGAACGCGGTATCGGCGCCAAACACCTCGCGGAAGTTATTCAGGCCGCCGGGGTGGAGTACGCCGAGACTGCCCCAGTCCGCCGGGTTGAATTCCTTGGCCGGGGGAAACTGGGAGTCGGTCCACATGGCATCGTAATCGTGGTTGCCGGGCACCACCGAGAACGGCACCTTGCCGGCGATCAGAGCGAAGCCTTCGTGGGCCTTGGGCATTTCCACCGACTTCACCTTGTCGGTCGGCGCGAAGTGGGCGTCAAACAGGGGGTTGGGCGCGGTCTTGAAGCCCCGGGCCTTGTGGTCCTCGTCCATCACTTCGGTCTGGTGCTGCCAGACATCACCGAGGGAGGTGACAAAGGCGATCTCGCCACCCGCGCTTTCCAGGTTGTCGGCGATGTACTGCATCTGCTGGATGAACATCGTGTTGGCATCGAAGGGGAAGCCTTCGGCCTTCTGGTGGGTGTAATCGAGATAGTTCTGGGTGTCGGGAATCACCGCGATGGTAAAGCGGTCGTCGCCGGCCTGCGCCAGGGGCGTCAGGGCGGCGCCAAAGGCGGCCGCGGCAACGGCGGTACGCAGGGCGTGAGAGCTGAACATGGTGTGTCGTCCTTTCATCGTTTGTTATTGGAAGTCGAAGGTAAATTCTGCGCGAACATTAACGTACGTAGTTATTATACATAATCAGCGTTGAAAATGGTAGATTAATAGCGCATAATGTCAATATATGCAAACATAAATACACTATGTAGGTATTGAGGCAGGAGAAGCAAGAGATGAATTTTAGAATACTGGTGGCGATATTATGCGGTTCACTGTTGGTAGTGCCGGTCTGGGCGGGCGGGAAAGCTGGGTGGATGCCTGCTGAGGCGAAAGCGATGTCCAAGGCGGAATTCGACGCTTTATGGAAGGGGATCTCTAACTGGGGCCGTTGGGGGAAGGACGATGAACTCGGCGCACTGAACACAATCACGCCTGAAATTCGCGCCAATGCCGCAAAACTTGTAACTGACGGAGTGACGGTTTCTCTGGCCCGGGAGGTGAGTAAACTTAAGGGTGCATATCCCAGTAACTCTCCATTCGACCACAAACTGATGATACATGAACTTGGGCCCCACCAACTCGCCGCTACGGATAGATACGCTTTTGACTATCATGGCGAAGCGCTTACACACATAGATGCTCTCTCCCATTTTGCTCATAAGGGTTTCCTTTATAACGGCTTCCCGGTCTCCGGTCTTAAACCCGATGGTGCGGATAAACTCGGCATCGAAAACGTGGCTGTTAACGGTATCTTTACACGTGCTGTGTTGGTGGATGTCCCGAGGTTCATCAAGGAGAAGTGGATGGAGCCGGGCCAAGCCCTGACGATTGAGTTCCTGAAGGAATGGGAAAAAAGAACCGGTGTCACGGTTGGCCCAGGTGACGTGTTGTTGATTCGCACTGGTCGCTGGGCAAGAGTTGCGGAGTTGGGTGACTGGAGCGTTTTGGCAGAGGGATCTGCCGGTGTTCATGCATCAGTCGCCGCCTGGGTGAAAGAACGGGACATTGCAGCTGTCGGATCCGATGGCGGTAGCGATGTGATGCCTTCAAATGTTGAAGGCTTATTCACTCCGTTTCATGAATTGGTTCAGGCTAGTTTGGGCGTGATTCTTTTCGACGGCCTCGACCTGCAGACAGTAGCTGAAGAAGCTGCAAAACGGGGAAGGCACACGTTTCTTTTTGTCGCCTCTCCTATTCGGGTGCCAGGCGGCACTGGAGCGCCCATTAACCCTCTGGCCGTTTTCTGATAGGGGCAATGCCGTTACGGTTGGCAGGAGTGGAGCTAATTCGTCCGCTCATGCTCAACGAGATAAGCAGGCGCCCGGGTTCACCCCATACGGCATTGATGCTTTTCCCTAGAGATGAGAATAGTCAATATAGTTGGCTATTTGGAAGGGAAGTCGTTAGCGGTATTCGGGAATTAGCTGCCGGCTGGGGCGTGGTCGCTGTGTGAGGACAGTTGGTTTTATTGAGGAAATGCCTTGACTAGACGATCACAATCTCCAGAGGAGGTGGTTATCAGATGACAGAAAACATTCGTAAAGCGTGCACGAGTATTGTGTGACGTGGACCGATACCTGAATTAGAAAAGAATATAAAGAATAATTTTTATGCGCCATTTGCAGAACCACTACCGCTGGATCATTGTCGCACTCACGGTCATCAATCAGGCGGCTATCATTGGCTTCGCTCTTTCCAGCTTTGCGATATTCAGTGTGCCGTGGCTGGAACAGTACAATGTCTCAGTCGGCCAGTTGATGATTCCTTCGGTCATGTTTCTGGTCATTAACAGTCTGTTGAGCCCCGTGATTGGCCCCAGGCTCGACAAAATACCGCTGCGCTTACCGATCGTCGCTGGATTTATTCTGTACGCTGGGGGCCTGGGCATTCTTGCGATGGCCAATGCATACTGGCAAGTTATCGCTGTTTACGCGCTGCTATTTTCACTTGCTACCATATTGTCGGGTACATTTATTTCGCCACTGCTGGTCAACAAGTGGTTTATCACCAACAAAGGTCTTGCGCTGGGTATATCGGTCACTGGAACTTCCGTAGGTGGCATATTATTCCCCCCCCTACTCGCCACGGCTCTCTCTGTCTATGCATTACCTACAATTATGCTTAGCATGGCTGCCTTTACACTGTTTGTATTGGTACCGTTGAACTTCCTGATTCTCAGAGTCAATCCCCCCGACGAAAACCAGCAGCACCACGGCCAGGCTAAAAAAAGCGTTTCACAGAGAGACTGGACGACAAAATCAATTATTGCATCGAGAGCCTTCTGGATACCAATGACCTTATTCATTCCAATGATGCTAGCCTTTAGCGCCATACAATTTAATCTCGGCAATTACTTACAGGAGGCTGGTCACCCCGCAGCCTTTGCGGGTCAGCTACGTATAGGAAGAATAAACGCCCTTTTCACCCAAGTCCAACAGCTTTGGACCGCAGTTGACTCTTTCGACACCCCTGCGATGCAACCCAATCCGGCTGACGGGGAGCCAGCAACGCTGAAAATTTACCCTCCTCTTTCCCACTAGCGGCTCCTTTTCCGACAACCAGCACGGCGGATCCCTGCCGCGGCGCTGTGAACGCAGCATTTTGATTGGTATCGTTGGCCTTCAGGCTCGTCAGTCAAACAGACCCAGGAGCAGCTCAGCCGGTGGCGCCCGGCTTTCGGGTAACGCCCTGGTCCCGCTGGTTTCGGCTTTGTGCTT
>NZ_AUHJ01000048.1 GCF_000423125.1 Haliea salexigens DSM 19537 | reverse complement strand
ATCCAGGATTCAGCACTACAGGTTTAGCCTTAAAATAACCCAGCAGCACAATAAACATGTAGCGCTGCCCACGATTTCGGAATTTATTAGCGACAGCCAGTTCCTTGTCGTTCAGAGCGAAAATGAAGCGTTGATCGTTGGACGTGAAAATTGGGGGCCCATAAAAATCGTCTTGTTCTGCATCGGACAAGATTTGAACACGTTCTTCATATGCCATACGTTTAGCCTAAAAAGGCCAAATCTTAACCAAAATTGGTGTAAATATGGACTTCAGAAAAAGCAATCCCCTCTTGGAGGCCCCGGATGGCGGGGCTTTCGGCGATTATTGTCGTTTTTGGACGGAAAAACCCTAGTACCCCAATATGTGAGAGAAGCACAGGGCTGTTGTTTCAGTTTTTTAGGGTATTCCCGTGGCTCAAGCACTATCAATGCTGGGGTCATCAGAATTTAAGTCGCTGCCACTCGTCATGCCATTTATGATCTTCGGCATGCTGGTAGATAGCGGTGGTTTCCAGCTTGTCGTGACGGGCAGAAGCCTGAATGTATTTGAGGCCGATACCTGAATCATCACCATGAGTAACAGCTGTATGCCGGAACCAGTGGGTAGATGCACTTCTGAGCTTTCGTGCACAGGCTGGCGATTCAGCCTCTATGCTGTCAGCCGCCCCAACGACAATCTCCTTCACCAGGCGATAGATCATATTGCCAGTGACGCCATTGGTCCCCTTGACGCTCCGAAACACCGGTGACGTGTCATCCTCGGGGGGGAAGTCATCCAAACCTAAAAAACGACGATAACGTATCAATGCATCCATCATTTCATCATTAGCGGGGACCCGGGCGCGCTTGCCACCTTTGCCTTCGACAAACCACCACCACCTACCCCGGAATTCCCTGAAGCTATTCATTGAATGGCTCGCAATTTCCGACACCCTGGGTGCGAGCAAATAGAGGAAGTGAAACAAATAGCGGATCCGCTCGAAATGCTCGATCTCTCGGCGTGTGCCTTGGGGCAGGGCAGCGATATAAGTCTTCAGGTGCTCCCACGTCTCTTGGTCGAGAAAGCGCTCTTGTACGATGACATCATCGGTAGCAGGCGTCAGCATCTTATTCCGCCGGCGGATCAACGACAGCGGATTCCCGCGTATATACCCGGCGTCCACCCAGTAGGAGAGGAGGGCATTGATCACGATCAGGGCCTGTCGCTGGCTACTCTGGCTCAATGGCCCCTGGAAAGGCTTCCAGGATGGCGAATGCCGCGGAGCTCGCGGACCACACCAGTAGGCCTCGGGCTGGGGATTTCCTATAAACACCTGGTAGGCCTGAAAGTCCTCCCTCAACAATCCCGAGATCGGCTTGTACTGCTGCTTGATCGACCAGAGGAGCAGGCGTTCGGCTTCGATACGATATTTGCGGTAGGTGTGCGGTGAGTCCTCGAACTCTGCCAACCAGCACTGAATCGCTTCCCAATCGTTATTCGCTTGGATCTGGCAATGCGACTGAGACAGCCGATTGTCTCCCTGGCTGCCATCCAGTTCCTCGGGCAGGGCGCCCAATCCATCCAGCGACACCGGATGCAGTCCAAAATTGGCTAATTCCACACCTGAAAGGTCTCCTACTGCTAAATCGGCGATATTGAGATTTTACCTCTCATAAATTCATGATAATAGGGTTTCTCTGGAGCCGGTACAGCATACCTTACTGAAATTAAACAGTTATTCTGTGCAGGCGTGGTCCCCTGTAATTTGGATGATAGAGGCGCTTGAAAAGTCCCAAAAAGGGACCTATAGTTCCCATATTGGGTACTAACTGGTGATCGGCCGATGGATAGCTCACAGTCAGCAATTGGAAATGCGCTGTTTACCAAAACGCAGCAGCGGGTTTTGGGGCTGCTCTATGGTAGGCCCGAACGGAGCTTCTATCTGAATGAACTCGTTCGCCTGGCCGATATGGGCAAGGGAACAATCAGGCGCGAGCTGGATAAGCTTTGCTCGGTGGGTTTGGTTACGGAGACCAGGCAGGGCAATCAAAATCACTATCAGGCCAATCCCGCCAACCCCGTGTATAGCGAGTTAAAAGGGATTATCGACAAGACCTTTGGTGTGGTAGGCGCATTGGCTGCGGCACTGGAGCAATCACTTTCCGACATTACGTTTGCCTTTGTTTATGGTTCGGTGGCTAAAGGGGAGGAAAGTGCCGACAGTGACATTGATCTGATGCTGGTTTCCGATAGTCTCGGCTACAGCGACGTCATGAGCCTGTTGCTTCAGGCGGAGCAACATCTGGGCCGCAAGATCAATCCGACGCTCTACTCCGCGAAAGAATTTGATCAGAGGATAACAGGACGACAAAATTTTCTTACCAGAGTCCTTATGCAAAGTACGTTATGGCTACACGGTGAGTCGACTTTTAATCAACAGTACCAGGCGTATTTGAATAGGGAGTAACGGGCGATGGATGCGCTGGATAATCTTGTCAGAATCAATCAATTGAATGCAGAACCTCCGGATCAGGCGGAGTTTGAGGGGATGTTAAAAGCTGCTTCAGCCAAATTGCAAGATGCACATTTGGCCGGCCTGTCCAAAGACAGCCAGTTCACCCTGGCCTATGGTGCTGCACATGCCCTGGCCCTGGCGGCGCTTCGCTGGCACGGCTATCGATCCGACAAGCGCTATATCGTGTTCCAATGTCTGCAACACACAGTTAAGTTACCCGCCGAAGAGTGGCGAATTTTCGATTTGTGCCACAACCGTCGTAACCTGGCTGAGTATGAGGGACATCTGGAAATTGAAGATGGCTTGTTGAGAGACTTGCTCAGACTGACCCAGGACCTGCACGCACAGGTCAAGGCACTCGGGCCGGTTCATCCCTAGAAAATTGGGATGAATCGCTTGCTTTACTAGTACGCTTATTGGTGACACAACAGCGCGTAGTGGGCAGAAACTCCCACCTACTACCAAGTACACTGATAGGAACTCTTTAAGACTAGGCGCTCATGCTGATAGGGTTCCCCGTGAGGCTTGAATGGCCTTAAGCTCAAAAAATCAGGGAGTTGTCGGGTAGTCGAAAGCGATATCGTTTTTCCTCGATGGAATACTGGGTAATCCTTGCCCCAGTCTACAACTTTGATTCCAGTTTTTTACGCCGTAGCGCTAATGTAGCCTTCGATGACTTAAGATCATTCAAGCGCACGATAGATCGAAAAATCCATGCATTGATCCATGCAGCACCGCCACACAATCCGATAGAAACGCCCCACACAGTCACGGCAACCATGTCAGGAACGGGGAATAGCGTTATTGTGAGCAGTGCTGCAGCGACTGAAAATCCAACCGCCAATGAGAAGCACAATACCTTGAATCCAGATCTAATCAGCTGGACATTCCCCCTGGCGATGCGCTCGAGGAAGTCCTGATTATGTTCCAGGTCAGAGATGCTGGATCGGATCAGCGTGTCACGTATCCTTGAGAGCCAGATGAGCAGTAATCCGGCAACGACTGATGCACCGACCGACGCGACAAGTTCTAGTACAGAATATTCTGGCAAATCAGAAAGCCTTTGAACAACGACAACCTATGGACGATCCCTGATTGTAATGATGGGGTGCACTCCTTTGCGTGACCCAGGTCACGGCCAGATATGCTTATTTGGACTGCGGGCACGGCATAAAAATCAGGACGCGCATCGTCGCCCTGAACTAGACGGGCAGCGGTTAGTTCTGGTCCATCGTGTCTCACAAGTACAGTGAAGGGTAAGACACTCGACCGAGAATTCTAAGCTGCCACCGCTATGAGGATTGAGAGAGAACGTTCGACTAATCGGTGTCGTCACCCTACCTACCAGGCACCTTCCTGGGCCCGTTCCAGAGGCCGGATTGGTTGTTAAACGGGAACAACGCGTCTTAGCGCGAGCGATCACTACGATTCATGGGATATTGGTGAGAATCTACAATGGGCTGAATGCTCTCAGCTGTACGGGAATTGCCCAACTTGATCTTGCAATAACCATCATCGCGTAATATCGTCCCGTGCACTGACGTCTAATTTCAGGGATCGAAATTCGTATGACTCCAGGCAGCGCCCGCGCCAAACGGATATTGGCGGCACTCTCCACCTGCTTTGCAGTGTCCCTCAGCTCTCCCGCACTTGCCTCAGGTGAATCGCTGTGCGATCTCATGCCCATAGCCATTGAGGACTCCGTTTTAGCGCCTCTGGCGGTGGGCGATCTCGCTGATCAAATTTCGATCAAGCAGGCGCACGGTAATTTCGGTTGGCTGACCTGGGCGGGTAGCCCCAGCTCACCGGTACTGGCCAATAGCCTGACCTTGCCGGGCGATAGTGACACCTAAGAGGTGGCCCCAGTTCTTTGAACAGCAATACCCGATTCTATAAGTGGATGCCTGCCCTTGGTTTAAGCTGCCATGGGTAGTGACAGCGCTTCAAAGTAGAACTGATCAGGTGTCTGCCGGTCAAGACTGCTGTGGGGCCGGCGGCTGTTGTAGAAGCGGAAGTAGCGATCCAGTCCAGCCCTGGCCGCCGAGACAGTGTCGTAGGCATGGAGGTAGACCTCCTCGTATTTCACCGATCGCCACAGTCGCTCGACGAACACGTTGTCCCTCCAGGCGCCCTTGCCGTCCATACTGATCTGGATGCCGTTGTCCTTCAGCAGACCGGTAAAGGCCATACTGGTGAACTGGCTGCCCTGGTCGGTGTTCATGATCTCCGGCTTGCCATGCCGCTCCATGGCTTCCTCAACGGCCTCCAGGCAGAAATGGGTATCCATGGTGGTCGAGACCTTCCAGGACAGCACACGCCGGGAGAACCAGTCCACGACGGCAGCCAGGTAGACGAAGCCACGAGCCATCGGCAAATACGTAATATCCATCGCCCACACTTGATTGGGTCGAGTTACCGCCAGATTCCGGAGCAGGTACGGGTAGACCTTGTGCCCAGGATGCCGCTTCGTGGTCTTGGGTTTCCGGTACAGAGCTTCAATGCCCATGAGGCGCATCAGTCGCCCAACCTTGGAGCGACCCACCTTGTGGCCCTCTTGACGCAGCAGATCCCGTAGCATCCGGGCACCAGCAAACGGTAGTTCCAGATGCAACCGGTCGATGCGGTTCATCAACATCTGATCGCGGGGACTAATTGGCTTGGGCTGGTAGTACACCGTGCCTCGGCTGATATCCAGCAGTTTGGCCTGCCGACTGATGGGTAGTTTGTGGTCGCGGTCGATCATCGTTTTTCGCTCAGCAATCCCGCCTTGGTGAGCGCGCCTTCTAAAAAATCGTTTTCTAAAGTCAGCTCCCCGATTTTGGCGTGAAGCGTCTTCACATCCACCGGCGGCTCCTTGGATTCTCCTCCGTCAAACACATCTGCGGATCGGTCCAGAAGCTGTGTCTTCCACTGGGTGATCTGATTCGGGTGAACATCGAAACGTTCAGCCAGCTCTGCCATGGTCTGTTCGCCCTTGAGGGCCTCCAGTGCCACCTTGGCCTTGAATTGAGGTTTGTGATTGCGGCGAGGTCTTCTAGCCATTGTGATCTCCTGATATCGGGCAATACGATGCCCTAAGTCAGGCAGGCAATCCACTTATAGCGCTGTTCAGATTTCTGGGGCCACCTCTCTACGTCAATCCTGAC
>NZ_AUHJ01000047.1 GCF_000423125.1 Haliea salexigens DSM 19537 | reverse complement strand
TTGGGCAGAGGTTAAAGATTAAACTGAAGAGTTTGATCATGGCTCAGATTGAACGCTGGCGGCAGGCCTAACACATGCAAGTCGAGCGCGAAAGCACTTCGGTGTGAGTAGAGCGGCGGACGGGTGAGTAACGCGTAGGAATCTACCTGGTAGTGGGGGATAACTTGGGGAAACCCAAGCTAATACCGCATACGCCCTAAGGGGGAAAGCGGGGGATCTTCGGACCTCGCGCTATCGGATGAGCCTGCGTAGGATTAGCTTGTTGGTGAGGTAAAGGCTCACCAAGGCGACGATCCTTAGCTGGTCTGAGAGGATGATCAGCCACACCGGGACTGAGACACGGCCCGGACTCCTACGGGAGGCAGCAGTGGGGAATATTGCGCAATGGGCGAAAGCCTGACGCAGCCATGCCGCGTGTGTGAAGAAGGCCTTCGGGTTGTAAAGCACTTTCACTTGGGAAGAAAGGCTAGGGGCTAATACCTTTTAGCTGTGACATTACCTTGAGAAGAAGCACCGGCTAACTCCGTGCCAGCAGCCGCGGTAATACGGAGGGTGCAAGCGTTAATCGGAATTACTGGGCGTAAAGCGCGCGTAGGCGGTTTGTTAAGTCGGATGTGAAAGCCCCGGGCTCAACCTGGGAACTGCACCCGATACTGGCCGACTAGAGTACGAGAGAGGGAGGTAGAATTCCACGTGTAGCGGTGAAATGCGTAGATATGTGGAGGAATACCGGTGGCGAAGGCGACCTCCTGGCTCGATACTGACGCTGAGGTGCGAAAGCGTGGGGAGCAAACAGGATTAGATACCCTGGTAGTCCACGCCGTAAACGATGTCTACTAGCCGTTGGGAGACTTGATTTCTTGGTGGCGCAGCTAACGCACTAAGTAGACCGCCTGGGGAGTACGGCCGCAAGGTTAAAACTCAAATGAATTGACGGGGGCCCGCACAAGCGGTGGAGCATGTGGTTTAATTCGATGCAACGCGAAGAACCTTACCAGGTCTTGACATCCTGAGAACTTTCTAGAGATAGATTGGTGCCTTCGGGAACTCAGAGACAGGTGCTGCATGGCTGTCGTCAGCTCGTGTCGTGAGATGTTGGGTTAAGTCCCGTAACGAGCGCAACCCTTGTCCTTAGTTGCCAGCGCGTAATGGCGGGAACTCTAAGGAGACTGCCGGTGACAAACCGGAGGAAGGTGGGGACGACGTCAAGTCATCATGGCCCTTACGACCTGGGCTACACA
Organism: Haliea salexigens DSM 19537; assembly: GCF_000423125.1. Taxonomy (GTDB): domain Bacteria; phylum Pseudomonadota; class Gammaproteobacteria; order Pseudomonadales; family Halieaceae; genus Haliea; species Haliea salexigens. The sequence continues at coordinate 4,402 of NZ_AUHJ01000047.1, read as the reverse complement.
CGTGCTACAATGGAACGTACAGAGGGCAGCAAAGCGGCGACGTGGAGCGAATCCCACAAAACGTTTCGTAGTCCGGATCGGAGTCTGCAACTCGACTCCGTGAAGTCGGAATCGCTAGTAATCGTGAATCAGAATGTCACGGTGAATACGTTCCCGGGCCTTGTACACACCGCCCGTCACACCATGGGAGTGGGTTGCTCCAGAAGTGGTTAGTCTAACCTTCGGGGGGACGATCACCACGGAGTGATTCATGACTGGGGTGAAGTCGTAACAAGGTAGCCCTAGGGGAACCTGGGGCTGGATCACCTCCTTAAACGACCGTGCACTGTTCAATGAGTGTCCACACATTTGTCTTCGTTTTGTTTGGTTGATGCGACGTGAATCCCGAGCTTGCAGCCGTTTTTTATAGGCCTGTAGCTCAGTTGGTTAGAGCGCACCCCTGATAAGGGTGAGGTCGGCAGTTCAAATCTGCCCAGGCCTACCAAAACGCTCCTGGACTTCGTTGCGACGCCACTCGTATAGCAGGCTATACGTCGTGGGCGGCGCGCCTCGCCCAGAACCGTTTTGGTGTACTTGGCAGGTTTCGAGATTGCTGCGGATACGCATAAATTCCGGGGCTATAGCTCAGCTGGGAGAGCGCCTGATTTGCATTCAGGAGGTCTGCGGTTCGATCCCGCATAGCTCCACCAAGTTCCGTATGGAGTTCAGGTGAATCGCAGGTAAGAAGGAGCGGCGTTACCGCAGACCTGCGGTCTGCGACGGATGGCCGCCCCGTTCGATCCCGCATAGCTCCACCATTATCGCAGTGAGTAACCGTTGTCGCATCACAACATCAGATATAAGCGCTTTTTTGAGAGTGTTTATATCTGGTTTTGACAACCAGATGTTCTTTAACAAGGTAAATCAAGCTGAGTCTAAGGATTGTAGCTTGGCACTGTGACTTCCTCGTGAAGGTATGGTGGCAAGAACGATCCATAGATATTGTTCTGGATGCGCTCTTCAATTCGGCGTATCCAAACGAGTTGTACAACACTGTGACTTAAGCGTCACAACATCCGGCGGGTGCAGGCTTTGATCGGCCTGCATCTCATAAGTACCTGGCATACGCACAAGGGTGTCAGGGAACTGTCTCGAAACCAGATAACTTGGGTTATATGGTCAAGTGACTAAGCGCATACGGTGGATGCCTTGGCAGTCAGAGGCGATGAAGGACGTAGTAGCCTGCGAAAAGCTTCGGGGAGTCGGCAAACAGACTTTGATCCGGAGATGTCCGAATGGGGAAACCCACCCAATGTAAGTTGGGTATCCTTAACTGAATACATAGGTTAAGGAGGCGAACTCAGGGAACTGAAACATCTAAGTACCTGAAGGAAAAGAAATCAATTGAGATTCCCCCAGTAGCGGCGAGCGACCGGGGAGAAGCCTGCAAGTAATAGCAGTGCGGTTAGTGGAACGGTCTGGAAAGTCCGGCGATAGAGGGTGATAGCCCCGTACACGAAAACTGCGTTGTGGTACTGAGCTTGCGACAAGTAGGTCGGGACACGTGTTATCTTGACTGAATATGGGGGGACCATCCTCCAAGGCTAAATACTCCTGACTGACCGATAGTGAACCAGTACCGTGAGGGAAAGGCGAAAAGAACCCCGGAGAGGGGAGTGAAATAGAACCTGAAACCGTATGCGTACAAGCAGTGGGAGCCCCTTCGTGGGGTGACTGCGTACCTTTTGTATAATGGGTCAGCGACTTATTGTCTGTAGCAAGCTTAACCGAGTAGGGGAGGCGTAGGGAAACCGAGTCTTAATAGGGCGCGTAGTTGCAGGCAATAGACCCGAAACCGGGCGATCTATCCATGGCCAGGTTGAAGGTTGAGTAACATCAACTGGAGGACCGAACCCACGTATGTTGAAAAATGCGGGGATGAGCTGTGGATCGGAGTGAAAGGCTAATCAAGCCCGGAGATAGCTGGTTCTCCTCGAAATCTATTTAGGTAGAGCGTCGTGTCTTACCCTGGGGGGTAGAGCACTGTTTGGGCTAGGGGGTCATCCCGACTTACCAACCCCATGCAAACTCCGAATACCCAGGAGTACAATCACGGCAGGCAGACAGCGGGTGCTAACGTCCGTTGTCGAGAGGGCAACAACCCAGACCGCCAGCTAAGGTCCCCAATACCAGTTAAGTGGGAAACGATGTGGGAAGGCTTAGACAGCTAGGAGGTTGGCTTAGAAGCAGCCATCCTTTAAAGAAAGCGTAATAGCTCACTAGTCGAGTCGGCCTGCGCGGAAGATTTAACGGGGCTAAACTGGTAACCGAAGCTGCGGATGCGTGCTTGCACGCATGGTAGAGGAGCGTTCTGTAAGCCGTTGAAGGTGAATCGTGAGGTTTGCTGGAGGTATCAGAAGTGCGAATGCTGACATGAGTAACGACAAGGGGGGTGAAAAACCTCCCCGCCGGAAGATCAAGGTTTCCTGCGCAACGCTAATCGGCGCAGGGTGAGTCGGCCCCTAAGGCGAGGGCGAAAGCCGTAGTCGATGGGAAACGGGTTAATATTCCTGTACTTCTTCATAATGCGATGGGGGGACGGAGAAGGCTAGGCCAGCGCGGCGATGGTTGTCCGCGTTTAAGGCTGTAGGCTGGCTGCTTAGGTAAATCCGGGCGGCTAAGGTCGAGAGCTGATGACGAGTGCTGCTGAGAGGTAGCGCGAAGTGGTTAATGCCATGCTTCCAAGAAAAGCCTCTAAGCTTCAGTTATGAAGGAACCGTACTGTAAACCGACACAGGTGATCAGGTAGAGAATACCAAGGCGCTTGAGAGAACTCGGGTGAAGGAACTAGGCAAAATGGTACCGTAACTTCGGGAGAAGGTACGCCGGTTTGGGTGATGGGACTTGCTCCCTGAGCCTGGGCTGGCCGAAGTGACCAGGTGGCTGCGACTGTTTATTAAAAACATAGCACTCTGCAAACACGAAAGTGGACGTATAGGGTGTGACGCCTGCCCGGTGCCGGAAGGTTAATTGATGGGGTTAGCTTCGGCGAAGCTCTTGATCGAAGCCCCGGTAAACGGCGGCCGTAACTATAACGGTCCTAAGGTAGCGAAATTCCTTGTCGGGTAAGTTCCGACCTGCACGAATGGCGTAACGATGGCCACACTGTCTCCACCCGAGACTCAGTGAAATTGAAATCGCTGTTAAGATGCAGTGTACCCGCGGCTAGACGGAAAGACCCCGTGAACCTTTACTATAGCTTCACAGTGGACTTTGACTTTACTTGTGTAGGATAGCTGGGAGGCTTTGAAGCAGTGGCGCTAGCCATTGTGGAGCCAACCTTGAAATACCAGCCTGGTAACGTTGAGGTTCTAACTCAGGCCCATTATCTGGGCCGAGGACATTGTGTGGTGGGTAGTTTGACTGGGGCGGTCTCCTCCCAAAGAGTAACGGAGGAGCACGAAGGTGCGCTAATCATGGTCGGAAATCATGAGGTTAGTGTAAAGGCACAAGCGCGCTTGACTGCGAGTCTGACAAGACGAGCAGGTACGAAAGTAGGTCTTAGTGATCCGGTGGTTCTGAATGGAAGGGCCATCGCTCAACGGATAAAAGGTACTCCGGGGATAACAGGCTGATACCGCCCAAGAGTTCACATCGACGGCGGTGTTTGGCACCTCGATGTCGGCTCATCACATCCTGGGGCTGAAGCCGGTCCCAAGGGTATGGCTGTTCGCCATTTAAAGTGGTACGCGAGCTGGGTTTAGAACGTCGTGAGACAGTTCGGTCCCTATCTGCCGTGGGCGTTGGAGAATTGAGGGAAGCTGCTCCTAGTACGAGAGGACCGGAGTGGACGAACCTCTGGTGTTCGGGTTGTCACGCCAGTGGCATTGCCCGGTAGCTACGTTCGGACAGGATAACCGCTGAAAGCATCTAAGCGGGAAGCCCCTCCCAAGATAAGTTCTCCCTGGGGACTTGATCCCCCTGAAGGGCCGTTGAAGACTACAACGTTGATAGGCTGGGTGTGGAAGCGCGGTAACGCGTTGAGCTAACCAGTACTAATTGCCCGTGAGGCTTGACCATATAATCCAAGTGATTTGCGTGGCGCATGAAAGGCCACGAGAGAGCTGGATGTTGTGACAAGTCGTAGTGAGATGGAAGTACGCGTCAGAAGTCATGACGAGATGAAGTCGGTACGACCCGTGAACAGCGGTATCAGCTTGATTTACCACCTTATTTGACAAGACGAGGGCAGCGCAAAGTGCGCGTAGGACCCGACTCGGTCAAGCCAGTTTGCCTGGCGACCATAGAGCATTGGAACCACCTGACCCCATCCCGAATTCAGTAGTGAAACGATGCATCGCCGATGGTAGTGTGGGGTCTCCCCATGTGAGAGTAGGTCATCGCCAGGCTTTAATACCAAAAC
>NZ_AUHJ01000046.1 GCF_000423125.1 Haliea salexigens DSM 19537 | reverse complement strand
CCAGGCCAGGTTAGTGCGCAAACTATCCGGTTACAAGCACAATCACCCATTACTGGAGGCATTGACCGAATATAACCGGCTGCTGAAAGCCCAATATCTGCTGAACTACATTGACGACGCCAGCCTTAGAAATCACGTGCAGCGAGCGTTGAACCGGGGTGAAGCCTATCACCAGCTGCGGCGGGCTATTAGCCACGTCAATGGCGACCGATTCCGGGGTAATAGCGATGAGGAGATCCAGATCTGGAACGAAAGTGCCAGACTGGTGGCAAATGCCATCATCTACTTCAACTCAAAAGTGCTCAGTAATCTGCTGGACAGCTTTGAGGATCAAGGCAATGCAATGTCTCTGGAAACAGTAAAGCGGGCCTCACCTGTAGCCTGGGAGAATATCAACCTCCGGGGTAGATACACATTCGCACCGACAGGTGAATTGCCAAAACTTGAGGATCTAATGGCATCGATTGAAGGCTACCGGCCGACAATCGATAAGTAATGGGCCTCCAGAAACCACGGCTGGCGCGGCCTGCAGCGGTTTTTGCAATATTTGGAGGCAAAATCCCTAGGACCCCGTATAGGCCGCATTGTCCACCATTGCCTTGCGCAGCCGAAGCGGCTTTCCCTGATACACTTTCGCCTGATACAGTCGATGCACCAGCACGCCGAGCTCGTATTCCGTCACCAGCGCGTGTGGTAGCTGCTCCAGTTCATTTTCCAGTGCGGTGAGAATCTCCAAACGCACCTGCTCCTCTTTCGCCCTTCTCTATGCACGGCACGGGAATACATCCATACCGCTTTCTGCCGCGTTAATCATCAGGCAGCGCGGAACAGGGTGGAAGTTGAAATTCCAGTGCTGGTAGCCTATACTGTGCGTCCTTAGGACGCACAGTATAGGCCACCAAGCCTGCTTTTTCACCAAATCGCCGCTAGAACCTGTCGCCCCTATCAACCTCCTCCATCCTTCATGCTATGCTTGTTTCAGGAAAAACACCCAATTTTCCTGAAAATTTAAAGTGCGCTTATATAATGCAACCTATTGAAAATAAAATAATTTCCAGAATATATGGCCGCGGTAGGGGTTGGGCATTTACCAAGACTGATTTTGCGGCGGAATTCGGGGAAAGCAACATCCACCAGGCCCTGTCGAGCCTGAGCAAGTCGGGACGCATCCGGCGCGTGTGCCGGGGCGTCTACGACTACCCCCAATTCAGCGACCTCCTACAACAGCCGCTCAGCCCCGATATCGACCAGGTCGCCCATGCTTTGGGTCGCAAATTCAACTGGCGAATACAACCGTCAGGCGATGCGGCTCTCAACTTACTGGGCCTGTCTACCCAGGTCCCGGGACGCTGGGTTTACCTCTCCGATGGCCCCGATCGACAGTACACCATCGGCAAAACCCTGTTGGTGTTCAAGCAAACCGCGCTGAAAGAGGTGGGCTTTAGGCACCCCAAAAGCGGTCTGTTGGTACACGCCCTGAAAGCCTTGGGGCGGGAACGCGTGGATGCCGCGGTCATCGGGGCCGTTCGAGCCCGGCTGTCGGATAAGGACCGCGAGCAAATCCCCCGGGACACTCGTCAGGTCACCGGCTGGGTCCACGACTTGATCAAGAAAATCTGCCAAAGGGCCGACTAATGGAGACGGTGGCACAGTTCAGTATCGAGCAACGCCGGGAGCTATTCAGCGAAACCGCCTCGGTGCTCGGCACAACGCCCGTCGTAGTGGAGAAGGATTTCTGGGTCACACGCACACTGGCGCGACTGTTCCAGGACGAGGGACTTGAGCAAGTGTTGCGTTTCAAGGGTGGCACCAGCCTATCTAAGGTATTCGGAGTAATCGAACGTTTCTCGGAAGACATCGACCTGATCCTGGATTGGCGCACAGTCGCCGACGAGGACCCCCTGGCTGAGCGTTCGGGCACAAAACAGCAACGCCTGAACCAGGACATCAATACGGCCGCGGCCAACTACATCGAACAACGACTACTGGAGCAGATTCGCGCCGTACTGGGTGACCTATGCGAGTGCAGCATCGCACCGGACGAACCCCATGTGATCAATATCACCTACCCGGCCGCCTTCAGTGATGATTACCTCCGCCCCGAAATACGCCTCGAGATCGGACCACTGGCGGCCTGGACGCCCCACCAAACGCACACCATACAGAGCTATACCGCCGAGGCGTTCCCCAGAATGTTCAGCGAGCCATACTGTAGGGTGCCGGTGATAAGTGCCGAACGCACCTTCTGGGAGAAAATTACGATCCTTCACCAGGAGGCCCACCGGCCGGACGACAAGCCCCAACCCAGCCGTTATTCCCGCCACTATTATGACGTTCACCGTTTGGCGGCGAGTCCCATCGCCGAGGCGGCGTTGCATGACATAGCCTTGCTACATACGGTTGTCGAATTCAAACAGCGCTTCTACCCAAGAGGCTGGGCCCGGTACGACCTTGCAGTACCCGGAACGCTGAAACTGGTGCCGTCTGACAAGGTCCTGGGCGACCTGAATAAGGACTACCGGGCCATGAAAACCATGATCTTCGGGGAAACACCGGATTTTACCGACATACTGGCAAGCCTGCGGCAACTCGAAACGGCCATCAACGGTCAGGTATAACAGCGCAATTGGAGAGAGGATAAACCAACCACTGATTTTTTGTCCGTGTATGTCGCCTCTTACATGGGAGGCAACGACCGCTTCCCTATGCATACGATGATGCCCCGAAGGCACTCGTTAGACCACCAATCCTCCTGAAAAGCGGGGTGGTTGCATGGCCGCGCTGGATTGAACCAGCGTCGATCCGAACATCTGGGCTTTCACTATAGGCATTACACCGGCCTTAAGGCACGCATCAATTGTTGGGTCTTGTCACAATATGCATGCCGCCCACCGCTCTCAACTTCTTGTTATTCCACCTCATTTGAGGGAGAATAACCGGAAGTCATAGCTACCTGTAGGTTGGATCACGATGGGCACGAATGTATTGGTTGAAAATGCTGATGAGATTGCTAGCCGACTCGATCAACTCGGTGTTACGGAGGCTGCTCTGCGGGAATCTGTTTACCAGGGACATCTTCAAAGGACGCGCCTCACTCTCAACCATCCGGCGATCTATCACGGATTGAATATGTGGGGTGAAGTTGTTGCGGCTCTTCGTGGACAGCTGCGTCCGTTGGGCTGGACCCGTCAAGAAATTGGGGGATTTGCGCTGACTGCTCACGAGGAGCATGGACTCGCTATAACCGTAGCTTCGGGTGATGAAGCAACTGGAATCCCTTCAGCACATCCTTCTAACCGATCCAAGAAGGGACGGAATACCGTCGACGCCATCGAAGCTAACCGTCAACAGGAACTGTTTGAAAAGCTACCGGATCCCAAAGAAGATTCAGCCGGGAACCAAACCTGGATTTTGATGCATCATACCGATACGGTGCGTGGTGAAATTCGCCTTGAGTTGTCACGCCCATCCAGTATTGGTGAAGACGGTAAAATATCAGAATGGTCTGAGCGAATCATTCTTGACAGCATTCCGTTTGATGATGAGCTCGTGGAAATTTATCCGCCCAATGGGCCGGACATTGAAATCGATATTCGTCGTAAAGCATGACGAGGTTCACATGTTCAATCCATTGAGGCTAACCCTTGCCCGAAAGCGCAGGGGTATGAAAAAGCGTGAATTGGCTTCGCAGGTTGGAGTAACAGAAAGATCCGTATCCAGCTATGAAGCCGGATCACAGGAACCAGAAAGTGGCACGCTCAAAAATATTTCAAAAGCTCTTCGCTTCCCCGAAGCGTTTTTCTTTGGGGACGATCCGGAATTTCCGACCCCTGATGTAGCTAGTTTTCGATCCTTGTCAAAAATGACGGCGTCCCAGCGTGATTCAGCGTTAGGTGCTGGTGCTGTCGCGTTATTACTCAACGAGTGGATTGAATCCCGGTTCGAACTTCCTAACCCCGATGTTCCAGATTTGGGCAGGGAAGGAGGAGCTAATACGGGCGGTTACAAAGACCGGCATTCGAAGGAACCAGAAGCGTACCCTTCCCATTTCTCGGCTCAAACCCCTGAAGCCGCAGCGGAAATGCTGCGGGCACATTGGGGGCTGGGTGAACTTCCCATCAAAAACATGATTACCCTGCTGGAGTCGAAGGGTGTGCGTGTGTTCTCGCTGGCGATTGATGCGAAAGAGGTGGACGCCTTTTCCATGTGGAAAGGTGGCCGCCCATACGTTTTCCTTAACACTTTTAAATCTGCAGAGCATTGCCGGTTCGATGCCGCACATGAGTTGGGGCACTTGGTACTTCACCAACATGCTCAGCCACATGGTCCAGATTTAGAGCGTGAAGCTAATGCCTTTGCTTCAGCATTTCTTATGCCCAGAGCAAGTGTTCTGGCAATGGCACCAAGATCAGCGACACTTTCCAGTTTAATTCGACATAAGAGAAATTGGTCGGTATCAGTGGCCGCATTGAATTACCGCCTACATGCCTTAGGCCTGACTTCTGACTGGACTTATCGGACTTTGTGTATCCAGTTGGCGCAAGCTGGTTATAGGACAAGTGAACCGGAGAGCATCAATCACGAAAAGTCAGTAGTTCTTGAAAAAGTGTTCTCCGCTTTACGCGAAGAGGGATTAAGTAAAACAGATGTAGCGCATCAGCTTTCCATTTTTCCGGATGAAATCAATGAGTTGACCTTCGGCCTCATGTTGAATGCCTTGAGAGGTGGAAGGACTAGAAACGATGAGTCCGTGTCGCGCAGAGCACAACTCCAATTGGTTAAGGGCTGATGAGTAATTGTTGGGAATGGATGATTCAGAGTTAGAACAAATCCTAGCGACCGTACATGCGTTGCTCATTGCCGAAGATATGGTTGACGCTGCGGACCTCGTGCGCTTGTATCCTGCTCGGTCGGAGCAGACCGGCTATGACAACTGGAATGGGGGAACTGCGATATGGGACGTGTACTTTGAAGTACCCCCGAAGGAATATGCGCACCTAGGGGCTCGGCGAACCCAATTGGAAGAGCAAGTCACAGCACGATTAAAAACGGTCTTGGAGGTTGAAACGCAAGATTGGTATTCGGCCAAAATAGTGCCTGCCAGGGCCTACAGGAAAGAATGGCGCGTTGAAGAAACGGGTTTGCCGCGTCAGGCGCGAGTCAATATTTTAGACGGTCTTCGTCTGGAGGGTACAAGATGGAATGGCACGCTAGATGAAGTCGAGTTCCTGAGCCGGATTTTTGACCTGCAGGTACTGCCTTCTTTTGATACACGGTTCAAGGATGCTGCAGGCGATATCTGGCAGCACTGTATCAACAACGACGACTGGGAGCCAGACTGGGTATTCTCGGATGATCGCTTCAAACTATTGGACGGTCCAGCAGAACCATTCTTGAATTTCCTCTGTGAAACCGTCAATCCGGTAGTACGCCCGGACAGGGATGAAGCACTCAAGTTGGTTAGTCATTTCAATGACCAGTTGCGTCCGAGTGGATGGGAGCTGTATGAGGAAGAGCGTATCGCTGGTCGACCACGCTTTGCTCATCGTGTGCTCACACATAACGGTGATCGTGCGGTACTAAGGGCGCGAACTGTAGCAGATGCACTGGATGCCGGATGGATGGCAAAAGCCATTGAGCGGTTGGAGCGCGCGATTGACGGCGATCCAGATTTGGCCATAGGTACTTCTAAGGAACTTGTGGAGGCATGCTGCAAAACCATTCTCTCTAACCGTGGGATACCGTTCACCAAATCTGATGATTTAGGTAACTTGACTAAAAAACTGACAAAGGAGCTACGTCTCGTACCCGAAGGAATAACTGATGAAGCCAAAGGGGCGGACAATATTCGCCTCATCCTCCGCAATCTCACCCAACTCACCAATAACCTAGCCCAACTTCGAGGACTTTACGGAACCGGGCACGGTAGGGATGGCCGGCACCGCGGTTTACAGCCCCGCCATGCGCGGCTCGCTGTGGCTTCAGCTGTTGCGTTCATAGATTTCATCGCTGAAACCCACCGCCACTTGGCAGGGATCGAAAAAAGGATTGAAAATTGACCGGTATGTGGCTCAACTCCGCCCGTCTCTCACAATCCACTGCAATACCAGCTATCGCCTGAGATTACCGTTTGGCCCAGACAGCAGTACCGGACGGCTGGCCGACCTATATCCGTCCTTTCGAGGAAGCGGTGTTTGTCAACAAAGATGTCGCGTTCATTGATTATGCAGCCTTAGCCAATGATGGTTTCTCAGTGCACAATTCTTTCGGTGGGTTCAGCCAGACCTCGTCGGTCCTTTCCCAATCACGTGTCGGGCCAGACCACCGTTGTGGATGTGCGGCTTTCGCCGCTTCGTAAACTGCTTTCCTCTGCCGCAGTAACTCACTATCGAGACCAGCATGGCGCTGTGCCGGCGTCACGTATTTAATCGCACTGTGACGATGCTCATTGTTGTACCAGGTAACGAACTCATAGACCCAGGCGCGCGCTGCTTCGATACTCTCGAACGGCTTGCGGGGATAGGCCGG
>NZ_AUHJ01000045.1 GCF_000423125.1 Haliea salexigens DSM 19537 | reverse complement strand
GTGACGAGCCCTCGCCAGCGATGGTTCGGTGCCAGGACGCCATGGTAGCGGGTGAGGTTGACTCTTGGTTTGGGTACCAGGGCGGCCAACCTGGCGATGAAATCCAACGGTTCGAAGGCCACCTGGGTCGTGCCATCCCGGTACGGAGTTTTCAGCGTGTAGACCACCTTTCCCGTGGAGCTCAGTGACAGGCGGGGAACAGCCACGGCCGGGCGGGATATATAGCGGCACAGCCTTTCACGTTTTTCTTTTTGATGCCCTTCGCAACTCACACCGGCATGCATGGAGAATCCGTTGGCCTTGGCGACCCACTCGCACGTCACCTCGGCTGCGCCAACGGGTGTGATCGGTTATCGCGGCGGTCCGATCATGGCCGCCAGCGGCGACCTGCGTATCCGGGTGCGTGGTGAGCAGACACATGGCGCCCAGCCCTGGAGTGGTGTCGACCCCATCGTGGCCAGTGCGCAGATCATCAACGGCCTGCAAACCGTGGTCAGCCGGCAGACCAACATCATGCCGGCGCCGGCGGTGGTTTCCATTGGCACCATTGAAGGTGGCGCCCGGCACAATATCATTCCCGATAGCGTTGAGATGACCGGGACTATTCGCACCTTTGGTGACGAGGTGCAGCAACAGGTCAATGCCGATATCACGCGAACTGCCGAGCAGATGGCCAGAGCTTCGGGGGCCGAGGCCAAGGTCAGTATTGTCGATAATTACGCGACCACGGTGAACGACACCAGTCTGACCGGACAGATGCTGCCCACGCTCAAACAGGCAGCTCAGGGGCAGGTCTTCCCCTCGCCACTGGTGACCGCCTCTGAGGATTTTTCCTTCTATGCCCAGCAGGTGCCCGGGCTGTTTTTCTTTCTCGGGGTCACGCCAGCAGAAAAAGTCGGCCGCGCTGCCCCCAATCATTCACCCGAGTTTATGGTTGATGATGCCGCGTTGCTGATCGAGATCAAGGCGCTTTCAGCGTTGGTGACCGACTACCAGGCCCAGGCAGTGGAATAGCACTGGCACAGACACTGCTGCTGCGATGTAGTAGAAAACAGGAGTGGCAGCAGCAAACTGCCACTCCTTGACAGTTTGCTTCTGGCCCTTGGCCAATACTGCTCCGGAAACGTTCAACAGGCTGTTGATCAACCGGAGAGACCCATGTCAGCAACACACCAATCCCAGGCCGGCAACCCGGCCGACGAGTACTATGATGTGGTCATTGTCGGTGCCGGAATTTCCGGCATCGGCTCGGCGACCATGCTGCGTCAGCAGCACCCTCATCTGCGCTTTCTTATTCTCGAAGCCCTGGAATCCTATGGCGGTACCTGGCTGATCCACAAATACCCGGGTACTCGTTCAGACAGTGACCTTTTCACCTTCGGTTATCACTTCAAACCCTGGACCGGCAAGCCGATTGCTAGCCGCGACCAGATCCTGCAGTACCTGGGTGAGGCCATCGAGGATGCCGACCTGGCTCCGCACATCTGCTACCGGCAAAAAGTACAGGCGGCCAACTGGTCCAGTGACCAGCAGTGCTGGACGTTGCAGGTGCAGGATGGTGACAGCCAGCGGGTCCAATCGGTTCAGGCCGGTTTTCTCTGGATGTGCCAGGGCTACTACCAGCACGCAAAGGGTTACACGCCAGACTGGCCTGGCCTGGAACATTTCAAGGGTACCGTCATCCACCCGCAGCAATGGCCGGAAGACGCGGACCTCGCTGACCAGCAGGTGGTGGTCATTGGCTCGGGCGCAACCGCTGCCACGCTGATTCCGGCGCTGGCGGATGACTGCCGGCACGTTACCATGCTGCAGCGCACACCGACCTATTTTGCCGCCGGGCGCAATGCTGATGCCCTGGCGGAAGAGCTGCGCAAGCTTGAGGTGGATCCTGACTGGATCCATCAGATCATGCGCAAGAAAGCCGTGCATGACCGTGCCGTGCTGCTCAAGCACGCTAGCAAGGCGCCGGACAAACTCAAACAGACCCTGATCGATGGCGTGCGCGCCTGCCTGCCGGAGGGTTTTGATGCCGAGCGGCATTTCACCCCACCCTACAAACCGCTGCAGCAGCGGGTGGCCTTTGTGCCCGAAGGTGACCTGTTCAAGGCCATCAGCGACGGCAAGGCCAGTGTGGTTACCGACCAGATCGAAACCTTCGACGAGCAGGGTATTGTCCTGCGCTCAGGGGAGCGTCTGGACTGTGATGTGGTGGTCACCGCCACCGGTTTCGATATGGCGGTCATGGGCGAGATTCCTTTCAGCGTGGACGGTGAGCCGGTGGATTTTGCCAACACCGTGGGTTACCGCGGCATCCTGTTCACCGGCGTGCCCAATATGGCCTGGGTCTATGGTTATGGCTTTTACAGCTGGACCCTGCGGGTGGAGCTGATTGGCAACTTTGTCTGCCGGCTGCTAGCGCATCTGCAAGCGACCAGGGCCAGCAGCGTGGCCCCGGCCTTGCGCCCCGAGGATGCCGATATGACCTTGCTGCCCTGGGTCGACACGCAAACCCTGAATCCAGGCTATCTGCTGCGCAGCCTGCACCGCTTGCCCAAGCGCGGTGACAAACCGGAGTGGCAGCATAGCCAGGACTACGAATACGAAAAGCAGGTGTTACCCAGAGTCGACTTCAGCGATTCGATCTTCAGCTACCACTATATTGATAGCGCCCGCAAGGCAAGTAAAACCATGAGGAGTACAACAGCATGAAAGATTTCAATAATAAGGTTGCGGTGATTACCGGTGGCGGCTCAGGCCTGGGTAAGGCGCTGGCTGAGGCTGCGGTCAAGCGCGGCATGAAGGTCGTGCTGGCGGATGTCAATGCCAAGGCGCTGGAACAGACCCTGGAAGCGCTGCGCGCACAAGGTGCCGACGTTATTGGTGAGGTGCTGGATGTGACCGCTGCCGCAGCCGTCGCTGCCCTGGCCGAGCGCACACAGCAGCATTTTGGCCCGGCCAACCTGGTATTCAACAATGCCGGCGTCGCCAGTGCCGGCCTGATCTGGGAAAGCAGCGACCAGGACTGGGACTGGCTGTTGGCCGTCAACGTCAAGGGCGTTGCCAACGGGCTGCGCGCCTTCACCCCGCAGATGCTAGCTGCGGCCAAGGGTGACGCGGATTATCAAGGCTGCATCGTCAATACCGCCTCGCTGGCCGGCGTGCTGACCGGGCCGGCGATGGGCGTATACAGCGTATCCAAACATGCGGTGATGGCCATGTCCGAATGCCTTTACCATGATCTGTCCCTGCTGACCAATCAGGTGACTGCTGCGGTACTGTCACCCTCCTATGTGTTTGTAGCAAGTAGATTTGTCCGGTTTTTATAGCAAATGAATTGTCCGCTTTTGTAGGCGCTGGGTTTTCGATCCAGCGGATAGCTGCGAAGCGGTTTACGCGGCCATCTTTCTCCGTTTCTTAATGAGTGCCCCCTGCGCGTTGTAGTGCGCCAGGCAGCGTGGCCCATGGAAGACGGCGAGGTCGCCATTGGGGTATTCGTGAACCCGCACGCGGGTCTTGCTGAAGTGACGAATCTTGTCGCTGGGTAGCTGTAAGGTCATACCCTGATAGGACACACAATTGTCTTTGCCCGTGATTCGCTCCACCTGACGACAGAGAATATTGTCGATGTCCACGCCTAGCAGCGGTACAAAGGCATCGCCCTCTTGGGCCGGTTTGACCATGAAACGGCGGTTAAAACGCTTGAGATAGCTGCGCCGCAGGAACTGGTTGGCCTCGTCCATGGTAGTGATACCGGCCAGGGCCAGCTCCTTTGGCAGACGGTCCTGCAAGGTGCGAAAGAAACGCTCCGAGCGCCCTCGCGCCTCGGGCGAGTAGGCGGCGATCATCTGAATGCCAAGCTGGTTCATAGCACGCCCGAACTGCGTCAGGCGCTGCTTGTCGACTTTGTTGCCGGCTTCAGTTGTGAGCCAGTAATGGGAGCCCCGATCACTGTAGAAGCTGGAAAATAAGCCTCGCTTCTGCAGAACCACTTTGACGCCCTCAAAACTGGAGAATGTGCCTTCCTCCTCGACAAACTGAGCGCAGTAGATCTCACTGTTAGCGTCGTCCATGGTCACGATGAGGTCCCAGATCTGGCCGGGCACCCACTCATGGGTAGAGCCGTCCTGATGGATCATCATCCCTGGCAGGGGTGCCCGAGGCCGTCGGCGGCGCTGAGGGCCGCGCTTCTTCCCTTTGGGTGCCAGGTTCGCCTCCTGCAACCGGCTCTTTACCCACGTGTAGGAGCGACTGCCCTGGTGCTCGTCCTGGTAGCGCTCAAAGAAGTGCTTCACGGTCCAGCCGTCGTAACGCTCCTTGTAAAGCGCTTCAAGGCGCAACACCTCGTCAACCGGCGCTTTGCGGGCTGATATCTCGCTAATGCGCTTGTCCATCAGTCCTTCAAATCCCGCTTCCTCATATCGGTTGATATATCGGCGAAAGCTCCGTTCACACAAGCCCAGCAGCTGCGCCGCTTGCTCTTGGGTTAATCGTTTGCTTTGCCAGCCCTCGTAGGCCTCTTCAAATCTCATGCGTCTGGTCTCCTGTAACCAAGCTGCCCGGCCCACTTGCTCTCTCCTAATCAAGAACTTAGTGAAACCGGACAGATTACTTGCTACAGAACCGGACAGAACATTAGCTACCTACACTGTCACCCTCCTATGTAGCCACCAACATCGGCCAGTGCTATCATGTTCGGCCGCAGCAGTGGGCCAACAATGAAGGGCCAACGCGCTCGCAGATGGCCACCGCTGCCATTGCGCAGAACGATCTGGATAACGGCTCGCTCAGCGCCGAGCAGGTCGCGGAAATCACCTTCAACGCCGTCGAACAGGGTCGTTTCTATATTTTCCCTACCGATGAAGTTCATGGCCTGCTCAAGCACCGTTTCGAGCGCATGCTGGAGAATGCTCAGCCGGACTTGCCCTATGCTGATTATCCGTTGCTGCATAATCGTCGCCAGCGCCTAGTTGAAGCCCTGGGTGACTGAGGAGACCCGATGGCAGACACCGCTACTGGCAGCCTGAGCCCGGCCCTGGACAGCTTGCTGCGACAGCATGCACGGCGGCAGTGTCTGCCGAAAAAAGGTCAGCTCTTCCTGCGTGGCTCCAGGCCGGACGCCTTGTTCTGTCTGCTCAGCGGCAAGGTCAGGCTCAGCGTGACCGGCGCCAGTGGGCGTGAGGCCTTGCTGAATGTGGTGCCGCCCGGGCACTGGTTTGGCGAGGCCTCGGTGTTCAGCGGTGAAGCTCGGGCCCATGATGCCTTTGCCGAAGAGGACTCGGAATTGCTGGTGGTGCCGGCCAAGGTGTTGCACCGGCTGGTTCATGACCAGCCGGCTTTCCTGCTGGAATTTCTACGCCTCATGGGGATTCGCTACAAGCTGACCCTGGAGCGCATGGATGACAGCGTGCTGCAGCCACTGCCGACCCGGCTGGCGCTGAAATTACTGGCGCTGGCCAATACCGCTGAAGCGGAAGACACCTCCTTGACCGGCTGCCAGCTGCGGGTATCACAGGAAAGTCTGGCCCAGATTCTGGGTGTGTCCCGGCAAAGCATCAACAAACTCCTCAAGCAGTGGGAGCATGCCGGTATTATCGCTGTTCGCTACCGCACCATCGATCTGCTTGCTCCCGAGCGTCTGACGCGTCAAATCCATTAGGGTCTGTGCTCGCCCCTTGGCAGTAGGCAAACCTGACGGCTACTATGCGGTCTGCTTGTTTGCCCGCGCAGCCTGCGGGCACCCCGATTGACCGAGGATAACCAGACGCTCTATGTCAGATACCTATAATGCCGACGCGTTGGAAGTACTCAGCGGCCTGGACCCGGTGCGCCGCCGACCGGGCATGTACACCGACACCACGCGTCCCAACCACCTGGCGCAGGAAGTCATCGACAACAGTGTCGACGAGGCACTCGCCGGGCATGCCCGCAGCATCAGTGTGGTGCTGCATCAGGACAATTCGCTTGAGGTCAGCGATGATGGTCGCGGAATGCCGGTGGATATTCATCCTGAGGAGGGCGTCTCGGGTGTCGAGCTGATCCTTACCCGCCTGCATGCCGGCGGCAAGTTCTCGAACAAGAACTACCAGTTCTCCGGCGGTTTGCACGGGGTTGGCATCTCGGTGGTCAACGCGCTTTCGCTGCGGGTTGAGGTCCGGGTCAAGCGCGATGGACAGGAATACGCCATGGCGTTCGAGAATGGCGAAAAGGTTCGTGAGCTGGAGGTCATCGGTACCGTCGGCAAGCGCAATACCGAGGCATAGGACATATTAACGGCCTATCGAGAGTAGACATCCTCGCTGATTGTTCTGCCCGGACCTGCGGACCTGTCGAAGTTTCCATCTATTGACCCGAAAATCCTGTTTGCGGCGTTGAACATGTTATTCCTATCCGGTCAATTCTGAACGAGCGCGCGCAACCGCTCGTGCCATGCGGTTTCCCTGGCTTCCTTGCTAGTGGGTTGATGTTGGTCTGGAATCCCTCCCAGCGAAAAGTGACAACGTTCCAGGTGGCGCTCTGGTCGGTGGCACCAGCAATGG
>NZ_AUHJ01000044.1 GCF_000423125.1 Haliea salexigens DSM 19537 | reverse complement strand
ATATTGAAGGGTGATCAATGCCAGCACCTCGAGATCAGTCACCTGGCCACAGCTAAACCTGTTCTTCCGATTATGCTTAGCGGAACTAACCGCTTTTTCTGATTTTTTCAGGGCGCTAGACTGGCGCTTTTTTTGTTGAAGCATTCGGTCTCCATGAATCCACCCCAGCCAGATCAGCAGGATAGACGCCACACAAGATTACAAGCAGAGGTGGCCAGTTTCCTTGGCCTGGGCCCTCGCAATACGTCCCACCGGGAAAAGTGGCTCTCCGCTGTGGGAGCTTTTGTCGGGATACTCTGCCTGTGTCTGCTCGCCCCCCAACTGTGGGGTGAGGCCGGTGTCCTCATCGCCACGTCCATCGGTGCATCTACCGTGTTGCTGTTCGCCATACCCCACGGTCCGCTGTTTCAGCCCTGGCCCGTACTACTGGGCTACAGTGTGTCCGCCGCGATCGGTGTCAGTTGCGCCCGTTTTATTCCTCACCTCGCCCTGGCCGCAGCCTGCGCCGTCGGTGGCGCCGTGCTGGTCATGCACTACCTGCGTTGTCTGCACCCACCGGGAGGAGCCGCGGCGCTGGCCGCCGTGGTGGGTGGAGAGCAGGTCCGGGCACTGGGTTACGATTATCTGCTCAGCCCCATTCTCTACAATGCCCTGCTGATGGTTGTAGTCGCGCTCGCCTTTAACATCTGGTTCCGCCACCGCCGCTACCCCGCCTACCTCTCGCACATCGGGGCACCGGCACACACTGCAGCGACACTCACCCGGGATCCCACGGGTCAACACGTCACCCACGAGGACATGGCCTGGGCGTTGCAGAAGCTGGATCTGTTTGTGGACGTCTCACCGGAAGATCTATGTGAATTGTTCGAGCTGGCTGGAGAACATGCCCGCGACGGGGCTGCCACAGATGAAGCCGTTCTGCCGGGGTCTTATTACAGCAATGGGCTCACCGGCTTCCAGTGGCAGGTGTTGCGGGTCGATGCAGTGACGAATCCGACCAGCACATCCCGGACCCGCGTCGAGTTTCAGGTGGTGCACGGCCCCTCCCTGGGCGAGTACGGTTCACTACCACTGGCAACGTTCAGGGAGCGCGCCCGCTGACGAACTTCGTTCACAATCCGCACCAGCAGAAGACAGAGTGGCGTTACACTATCAACTGTGTTTACTTCAATTGTACGGTATATGTGTTGGACCCCAATCAATCGGAGCTTTAGGATAAGATAATGGGTAAATGAAGCCCTACTCAAGATAAGGAGGTCTTGTATGGTTTCGGCAAGTGCGAAGTTTATCGTTTCTGTATTGACCTATCTCACCGTGTTCTTTTCCGCTTTGACACTGTCATCTTGTGGCAGCTTCAGCACAAGGCCAGAAGACCGTAGTGGTGCGCCAGGTAATCACGAGATACCGCCTTCTGCAGTAGATAGTCATCGTTACAAGGAAGAGCAATTCGCCGCTAGAGTCGCAGCACTTGCCGAGGAAGAGGCGCATCTAGCTCGACAACGGACCCAATGGCTAAAAGCGGTGGAAAGAAGAGAGTCCGCAGCCAGGAACGCCATTGCGCAGGCCAATTTGAAAGCCGCTGGCTCCGTCTCCGAGGCCGAAGCGAGAAGAGCTAAGGCTATTCAACACGCTAAAGAGATTGAGTCGGCGGCGGCAGCCAGAGAGGCTGCTCTCTTGGCCACCTTGCGAGCACAACGGAGCTCTGTAGATGCGCTGCTAAAGAGTGCTGAGCCAGGATTGGTTATGGAAACATTCCCGGAGGAAGCGCTGGCGCAAATCTCTTCAGAATTTCAGTTGGCCAACATTACACGAGCCACGGAGCCTGACTATGTTGTTCGGCTGTCTGCGGATAAGCGAATCCCCAAGCCGGGCACTGGCGAGATGCGTATTTGGATCGGACATGAAGAGCACACACCAACTACCCCCTCTGACATGGTATCGGATTCTGCATCACTTCCTTCGACCGTGATCGGAGAATCGGCCAAGGTCGAGCCCCGGGCACCTGGGTTCCAAATTGATCCGCAAGGTGCCGAATGCTTGCAGATACACCCAGAGGGCTCACATCTACTCTATACGCTGAGACCGCAAGAAGAAGGTACACACGAGATCACTGCCCAGATCCGGTTGTACGACACACCTGACTGCACTGGCGCTCAGAGACCAAAGGCCGCCCCAACCCTTACTGTAACCGTATACGTAGATGCGGGACGCATAGTGAAGCGAGGATCTGGTGAGCTGATGGCAATCGTGTGGGATAAATTCAAGGATTTCTGGGGAATCTTTGTTGCTACTATCTTTGGGTTGTTACTATTTTTCTTTAGAAAATCGCTTAAGCGGTTGTTTGGGATTGGCGGTAGTGACTAGATCTCAGCCACAATTATTAAACGTAATTGATGCATTATCTTGTCTTGGGAGCTCGGATGTCCGCTTGTATATGGACTCCTCCGTTCATGCAACAGGTCATTGATCAGAATAAAGACGCTTACGTATATTCGGCCTTTTAATGGGGACGCTATCTCCTGACCCTCAATGTATGCGCACCCAGGGTCAACCCTTAAACAACCTGCTCACTAAATTCGGGTAAACCGTATCCCCTATCTAACGATCTGGGTGTGGTAATACAGCCCTGTTATTATTCGCAAATAATCTGACTTCAGCAGATAGGCCCTCACTGTGTTCAACACCATCGAAAGTCAGTTCTGTTTTCGTGCTCTGATATTAGATGCTGTCGACTTTTTTGAGCAAGCTGTTGATTACCTGTAAAGATCTCCTATGATAGAGAAAGAACTCCAAAAATGAGATTCGATATGAAACCGCTAGGCAAAGTAATTGTCGTCTTCACCAGCTTGTTCGTTGTCGCTTGCACGACCACAACTCCATTGAATCAAATTGACAAGTTCGGCGAGAGTACGTCTGCGCTCACAGAAAAAACGGACGAACTCATCACGGAATATAATGAGTCCCAGGTTGAAGTAGCCCTTCACTTTAAAATGCGTACGCACATACCCAATCGCAATAATTTGCAATTGGAAGACTTGGCAACTATTGGATATCTATTCGATGGTGACGAAAAGAAGGAACTGGCTATCTACAAGGCCAATAGCTCTCTTGGTGCATACGCTAAGTCCATCCGATTGCTAGCGCAGTCAGGCAACCGAGCAGACATAGCGAAAGCCTCAGTGAGCTTCGTGTCATCACTGGATGGTATGCAACAGAGCTACCAGGAACTCCTTGGTGATAAAAAAGCTACGTTCTTCTCGGATAGAGAGCTTGGTTTCATAGCGGCAGCTATCGATGCAGTAGGAAGTGCGATAGCTGAAGAAAAGAAACGTGGCGCGTTAAAAAAGATCATCACTGAGGCCGATCCTCACATAGCCACCCTGATTGACGAAATAGTGAAGCAGATCGACCAAATGGACTACAACTCACAATTGTCTACTAACCGGTCTCTTATATTGCAGTCCAAGATAACGGACTATAACAATCGTGTAGAGGCTGGCTACTACGCGACTAAGCCAGATGACCAATACCAAGAGCTTTTCCGTCTCTGGCGAGACGCTCAATCCGTCATCGTTACCTCAAAGGAGATCCGGAATCTCGTCGAGGCCCTGCAGGAAGTTAAGAAACAGCACGCTAAGCTAGCCCAGGAAGTGGGCGAGAATCGTTTCTCATCAGATGCAGTCGTAGCGGCGATCAAGGATCTAGAGAAGAAAAGGAAGAGATTTGAGGATTTCGAGGAATCCATCGTTACCTGCGATAAAGTCAAAATCAACGACGAAGGTGTTCCCGAGTGTGATGAGTCAGCAGAGGGGAATGCTGAAGGCGCCGATAATGCTGGAAACGGGGAGTGAAGGTAAGAGAGGGTGATCTGGTTTTTCATTGACGGTACGAATCACGGATCGAAGCAAAATCGCACCATCGTAAAACTTGAAGGATCGTAAGGATGACCGATATTCCACACAAGAAAATGATCAAACAGTTGAATAAGACAATAAATTCACTAGCCTCATCAATGACTAAAACTGACGATCTCGAGCTGCAGGCTGACATTGCAGAGCAGATGTCCACGTTGATGGTTCAGCGGACTAAGCTTACCCACAGGATCTTGAAGAATGAGACTAATCCGTTCAAGACGGCTATGAAATCTCTCGCAGATTTGACTAGAGAAGCCAAAGCCGCAAAGGAGGACGTAAACAAGGTTGAAAAAATGATCGGGAGCGCTTCCAAAACAGTAGACAAGGTTACCCGATTCATTAGCGGCCTTGCCAAAGTAGTTTAAACAGATCTATGAACTCGCAAAGAGCTCTCGATTCTGGCCTGCCTTTGGCTTAAGGATCGGAATCCACAGCGGTTATGATTTTGTCATCACGAACGGCAATTTGGAGTCCCCGACAGGGGTTTCGTAAACCCCTCGTAAGCGGTCGGTAAACCCGGCTTGAGCCCTCCACGAGGTGCGCCAAGATAGTGTCCACTACAAGTTGGGGTGTCATCACCCATTTTTAACCGGCCGTTTGAGTAGAGAGCACACCAGCTTCCAGTAGCAGGTGTTGCGGGTCGATGCAGTGACGAATCCGACCAGTACATCCCGGACCCGCGTCGAGTTTCAGGTAGTGTACGGCCCCTCCCTGGGCGAGTACAGTTCACTACCACTGGCTACGTTCAGGGAGCGCGCCGGGGTGCGGGTGCGCTGGCAACAGGTGCACTGGATCCGGGACACCGCGGAACAGTAGCCGGGCGGGGTGAGCGAAGCTATCCCTGATGCCACTGCTTGTTTCTCTTTGCGCCATTGACCCGCCGTCATCAATTCAGTGTGCGGCAGGCGCCTCAATGGGTCTTCGGCGGCACCCTGAAGGCCCACATGGACTGGAGATTCCGCTTTCTCGGCCACGGCTTCCCTGCGAGACAGACCTGTCGCATCCCTGACGCGGTTCGTCACTTAACCCGCACTACCATGGTCTGTGCACTGTGCTCCCGGGGCCGAAGGACATCTATCAGGCAACGACCGTGGCGGGCGCAAGCGCCTGCGACTTGTTTTATCCCTCTGGGGGAGGGGTTAGCCTGGCATCCGTTCTGGCTTGCACCAGGCATCCCCCACCTTTCGCTCGTTCGCATCCTGATGGCAGCTCGCTGTATGCGTCCGGTGATTACACCTTGATCGGAGGTGTCCAGTTATACGGCAGCAGCTCATCAAGGTCTGACTGCCGGGCGCTCGGCAAGCGCTCCAGGACGTCGCGCAGATAAGCCTGCGGATCCAGACCGTTGATCTTTGCCGACTGGATCAGGGTCATCACATTGGCACCACGCTGGCCACTGCGTAGTGAGCCTGCGAACAGCCAATTACTTCGGCCAAGGGCCCAGGGCCGGATCTGGTTTTCCACCCAGTTGTTATCGATAGGCAGATTGCCGTCATCCAGGTAGCGAACCAGGGCGGTCCACCGTTTAAGCGTGTAATCGATCGCCTTCGCAGTTCGCGTGCCGTTGGTCAGCTGGGATCGCTGGCCCGTCAGCCACTCGCGCAGATGCGTTATTACGGGCCGCGCCTCGGTGTCGCGCAGCCGCTGCCTCTCCTCTGGCGGCAGGCCGCTGGCCTGTCGCTCAACGTCATAGAGCATGCCGATGTACGATAGCGCTTTCTCGGCGATGGGGCTTTGGTTCCGCTCCAACAGCTCGTGGAACTTGCGTCGGGCGTGTGCCCAGCAACCGACTTCAGTCATGCCCGTGGCGAAGCCGGCCTTGTAGCCAGTGTAATCGTCGCAGACCAGCTGACCGCGCCAGTCCGCCAGGAAGTCCCTGGAGGCCTTGCCGGAGCGCGAGGGCTGGAAGTCGTAAACGACACCTTGCACCGGGGCATAGCGCGTGGTTGCGTAGGCCCAGATGTAAGCCTGGTGTGTTCGCTTCTTGCCCGGCGAGAGCATGGGCACCGGCGTCTCGTCAGCGTGCAGCACCGCGTGCTCAAGCAACTTGCTCCGCAGGTGCTCCACCAGCGGGGTAAGTTCCACGCCACAGCGCCCCACCCAGTCCGCCAGTGTGGATCGTGGCAGTTCAACGCCGGCCCGGGCGTAAATCTGTTCCTGACGGTACAGCGGGAGGTGGTCCGCATACTTGCTGATCAGCACCTGCGCCAGCAGGTTCGTGGTGGGGATGCCCTTGTCGATCACGTGCGGTGCTACCGGGGCCTGCGTGATGGTCTCACATTGCTGGCAGGCCCACTTGCCGCGGATGTGACGTTCCACCGAGAAGCTGCCGGGTTCATAATCCAGCTTCTCGCTAACATCCTCGCCAATCCGGGTCAGGGTGCAGCCACAGTTGCAGGTGGTGTGTTCCGGTTCATGATGGATCTCGGTGCGTGGCAGCTGGGGCGGCAAGGGCCGGCGCTTCGGTGTGCGGGTTTTGGGCTCCGGCCGCGGGCGACTCTCCGCCAGCCGCTCCAGCTCTTGTTCAATGGCCGCCGTGTCTTCGTCAACGAGTTCTTCAAGGAGGTTGTATTGCTGCCGGTTGACGCCTTCGCTGCGTTTGCCGAACCGATGGCGCCTAAGCAGGGCAATCTCGTGGGTCAGCTGCTCCTCGCGCATAGAGTAGCGGCGAATGGCCTCGTCACGTGCAGCAAGCTCGGCGTCCTGCGCCACGAGGCGCGCATCGCGTTCGCCCAATTGCGCCAGCATTTGCTCCGCCATCTGGCGGAGTTCGGTCTCGTTGAGCTGATTGAGATCGATAGGCGCTTGCATGGGAACACTTTGCCAGCACCAGCAAATCGGTGCCAGCAGCAATCATCGGCAATCGTTCTCTGGAACTGCGAGCGGGATTCTGGTGTTATCTAATGTCGGTCCATAAAGTGCCCAGCGCCGGCATGCTGCCAGGGTAAGCCGACCACCAGGGCCTGCAACTGCGGCATATCAATGCACAATGGATCGCCGGTGCGGAGCTGGCTCCAGACGAACCGACCCTGGTGCAGCCGGCGCGATGCCAGCCAGATACCGAAGCCGTCACACACCAGCACCTTCATCCGGTTGGCGCGCTTGTTGGCAAAGACATACGCGCAATGCGGACGTGCTTTGCCAAAGCGGTTGATGACACGTGCCAACGCCGTGTCCGGTCCGGCGCGCATATCCAGCGGCTCGCGGGACAGCCAGATCTCGTCAATCTTGATCACTGAACGAGCGCCTTGAGCCAAGCGACCGAGTGGTCAATCTCACTCAATGGCCACTCGACGGTGATCGGACCGCGCGGCGTATCCAGCCGGATGCTGACAGTGGGCAGAACTCGCGCTACGCTCCGGCTTGGACTGGATTGGTCTTTGGCCGGCATGGGTAGCCGCACAAACTCTCCGGTGTCATCGACAGTCATCAACTGGCGCCACTTGTGTACCAGGTTGAGGTTGAGGCCATGGCGCAGCGCAACTTCGGCCACGGAGGTGTTCGGTTGCTGGCACTCGGCCAACACTCGATTTTTGAACCCCGCAGAGTAGCGACGGCGCCGCTTGATGATCCTTGGGGGAGACGCTTCGTTATCCATATCAGGTGCCCACTTAAGATTAGGTGGGCACCTAGCTTACGCAGTTTGCGGGGCGCGAACAGATGGGTTTACCGGACGGTTAC
>NZ_AUHJ01000043.1 GCF_000423125.1 Haliea salexigens DSM 19537 | reverse complement strand
GTTCGTCGAGCAGACCGTCCACTCCGGATTCCACAAACCGATTGCGCCATTTGTGCACTGTCTTGCAGGATACGAACTGCTCATCTGCGACCTCGCTGGGTGTTTTCCCTGCATGTAACGCCAGGACAATCTTCGCCCGAGTAATCTGACCCTGGGGCAATGTGGTGGAGCGTAACCAGCCACGCAACGTACGCGCACTGGAAGCATCGATGGAGAATTCTTGAGGTCTACGCATACCGGCATAGTACACCTTTTCCCGTTAAATTACTCTATTTATCAAGCGGCCCACTAGTATTTCTTCTGTACGTAGATTCTCACCTTCCTCGGAAGCATCAAGCATGGCGCTGATAAGGGTATTTGCCTGTGGATTATGACGCGCCGCAGAGATGATTTCGCTCAAGCCTTCCGTCATCTCTTTACGTGAGCCGAGCTGCTGCTGAATGGAATACCCTTCTCCAGCACCAATGGCCAGGGAATCAGACCACATGCGCAAGCGATGACGTTCCTCCAACGGAATCCCCATCATCTGAGCAATTACATACACCGGCAGCGGACTGGCAAAATCATCTACCAGATCCAGCGCTTCACCATTGCGAATTTTCTGGTGGAGTTCGTCCATTAGATTTGTGGCTATTTCCACCACCGCTGGTTCCATTTCGGCGATGCGTTTTGGCGTGAAAGCCTTTGCAAACAGCGAACGAATTCTGGTGTGTTCTGGCGGATCATGCTGAATCAAGGGTAGGAAACCCATGCCGCCATTGTCATCGCGCTGTTCGCCGTCTTCTCCTGCTACGAGGCCCCCACCGGGTCCGGCTGCGGACGAGTATGTGTATGGGTCCTTGAGCATCTCGAGGATATCCTCATGCTTTGAAATAACCCAAAACCCATACTCCTGCGCATAGTAAACTGGATCGGTCTCTCGAAGATTCTTCCAAAAGGGTTGTGGCCGCGCAGCGTATTCTGCAGAGAGAAATGGAAATTCATTAGACATGGTATATTTCTCCTATTCGGGACAACCACCCACCAAATCGGCTGGCATCTTGTCCAACTTCCAATACTCTCAGTTTTCCGACAGCAAATTCGCATGTACCAATTTGAGTAAACGGTAAAATTCCTTGGCCTCTTTAGCAGACATGCCGCGCGTTGCCGCTCTGCCAATATCGCCTACCAGATCTTCAAGCGACTTCAGCATGGGGTCGATTTTATCCGTAAGGCGAACCATCTTCGCACGGCGATCACTAGTATCCTGATGTCGCGCTATCCATCCCGCTGACTCTAGTCGGTCCACAACTTTGCCCAGTGGTGGTTTCGCCATCATCAGGGAATCGGCAATACTAGTTTGCGTCTGCTCGCCGTTCATGTAGAGCAGGTAGAGCACCTGCCATTGTGTGCGAGTTAACCCCAAGTCCTTTACCTGCCTGTTAAAGAGCCGGGCGACCATCAAACTAATTTCGTGAATTAGCGTACTAACAGGCTGGTCTTGCCGCCTTGATTGTTGGCTTGCTATATCTTGCGTTGACAATTTAGTTATCCTAGTTAATATAACTACAGTTAATATTTTAGTTGTAGGTATCGCGGTTTGTCAATTCATGATGCCTCTCGAACTAGTTGGTAGCGATAGTATGCGTTACATCATGCAGACCGTGGGACCCATTTTGGCCGCAGCGATACTCATGGGCTGCGATGGCGAACCCCAAAATGGCACAACCAGTACTGGGATTACTCCACAGCCCTCGTCACCCGTTGTAGTATCGATTACGAGTCCGGAAATAGCGGCATTATCTGAGCCTATTTTTGTTACCGGCACCATTCTCGCACGCCGCTCCACCAATATTTCGCCGATGGTTGGTGGCCTCATCGAAGAAATCTATGTCAACGTTGGAAGCCGTGTTGAAGAAGGGCAGCCCTTGCTGCGTATGCGCCAGAAAGATTTCGAGATTAATGTCCTGCGTCTTTCTGAGGCTAAGCGCCTGGCAGAGGCAGAGTACAAAGACTCGGTACGCGATCTTGAAAACGCCATCGCACTCAGAGAGAAGCAAGCATTCTCTGTCGAGCAACTCGATGACAGGCGCACACAAGTTGAGGTATCGGCTGCGAAGCTCGGTATTGCAAGCGCTAATCTTGCCGAGGCGCAGAAGGAACTGGACGACTCAATAACCCGAGCACCCTACCGTGGCGTTATCACCCAGAGACATGTGGATGAAGGCGCATACGTCCCATCAATCATGCGCTCTGAGCACCCAGTCCTCCAAATCCAGGAGATTGATGTCATGGTGGCACTGGTGTTCGTGCCCGAAGTTTATTTAACTTCCATTCAGTTGGGTACGCTCGGAAGGGTTCACATACCGAGTATGAATCAAACCTATGAGTCGGAAGTGGCGCTGATCAACGATCGAATAGACCACAAAACTCGCACTATCGATGTAAGACTGGGAATACCAAATGTGGATTATGCGATCAAACCTGGGCTTTTCATTGAAGTCGAGCTGATGCCCATTTCAAGACAGGGGCTAATGTTATCACCCAACGCTACTATGGGACTGGGAAGCAGCCGCTCTGTCCTGGTGGTTGAAGATGGCGTAGTTAGTCAACGCACAGTGCAAGTACGTGAGCTTAGTGATGGTCGGCTTGAGATACTCCAGGGCGTAAGCTCAAATGCGATCCTTGTTGTAGGCCCCAGTATGCACAAGGTTTCTGATGGTTCACGGGTCACTATTTCAGAACATCCCTATGTGGATAGCTGACCTCTGCATTCGCCGGCCAGTGCTGGCGATCATGATGACCGCTGCGCTCATGATGCTGGGCGTGGTCTCCATGGGTCGAATAAGCATCGATCTGTTCCCGAGCGTTGAAGTGCCCATTGTAACGGTTGAAACAATACTCGAAGGAGCCTCTCCCAGCACGGTAGAGACAGAAGTTACCGAGAGGCTTGAAGAAGAGCTAATCGCTATATCTGGCGTCGATACAATGCGCTCGATTAGCGGTGACGGTTTTTCACAGATAATCCTTGAATTCGATATGGAGGAAAATCCCAACCTGAAGGCCCAGGAGATACGGGACAAAATCAGTCAAACTCTGCCGCTTCTGCCTGACACAGTTAGTCAGCCTGTCGTCTCCATACTTGATCCGGATTCTGAACCCATTGTCTCGGTGATTGTATCCGGCCCCTGGCCAGTGGGTGAACTCACAGCCTTCGCCAAAGATGTCGTCAAAGAGCGTTTGCAGAGAGTACCTGGCGTTGGCAGCGTGATTCTTGTCGGGGGCCGCGAGCGGGAAGTACGCATCTGGTTGAAAGCCCCACAAATGCGGGGTTACGGCGTAATTGCGGCCGATGTAATCAGCGCTATCCAACGTGAGCATGCTGACATCCCTGGCGGCCGCCTGGATTACCACAGCGGGTCCACGGAACTGACCATCAAAACCATGGGCGAAGTAACCAGCTTAAAAGAGTTGGGTGAAATCATTATTTCTCGCGATGATAAGGCGATGGTGCGCTTGATAGATGTTGCCGAAGTTGAGGATGGTCTGGAGGATGAACGCAGCTACGCGGAGCTAGATGGTAGAACAGGAGTAAGCCTCGAAATTCGCAAACAATCTGGAACCAATACCACCAGTATTGCCAAAGCAGTTAAGGCAGCGCTGACCAAACTTCAGACAGAAACACCAGCTGAAATCAACATTGTCACGGTAAGGGACAGTTCGCGATTTATCGGGTCCGCAGTGCGAGACGTGTCAAACGATATTTTGCTAGGCATCCTCCTGGTTGTCATTGTCACACTTTGCTTTTTACTCAGCGTACGCGCCACGCTAATTGTTGCAACCGCTATTCCAACGGCAATCATCGCTACTTTTTTCGCTTTCTACCTACTCGATTTTTCTATCAATATGGTATCGCTGATTGCCATATCACTGTGTGTCGGCCTGCTCGTAGACGATGCCATAGTTGTGCTGGAATCTATACACCGCGAAGTTGAAGCTGGGCTCGACCTCAATGAAGCTGCTTCAACGGGCACGCGAAAAGTTGCCACTGCCGTCATCGCATCCACCCTTTGTGTGATGGCGGTGTTCTTGCCGATTTCCTTTACCACAGGTCTGGTTGGTGTGTTTTTCTATCAATACGGTGTCACCATTGCTGTGGCAGTAGCACTATCTCTGTTTGTTTCCGTTACCCTTACGCCTATGTTGAGCTCTCGTCTGCTCAAAAAAAGTTCCGGCCATAGAGGAATGTTTGCGCTACTGGATAAGGGCTATGTACTTCTGGAAACAACCTACGTTAAGGGCGTTCGCTTCGCACTTCGCGCTCGCTGGCTTGTTCTGCTGTTGGCCGCTGCCACTGTCGGTATGGGTGTTTATAATGCGGGTCAGGTTCCCCTCTCATTTACGTCCGCAACTGATAGAAGCGAGTTTCTCGCCAAAGTCGAGCTTCCTCTGGGAACCGGTCTTACCCAGGCCAAGCGTGTTGCCACTCAAGTGAGTAAAACTGTCAGTGACCTGGAACATATTGAATTGGTGTTCACTGTTATTGGCTCCGGCGCTCAGGCCAAGGCAAACGAACTATCATTCTATTTTGGTCTGTCGCCGAAACAACAAAGGAGCAGTCATCAGTATGAAGTGATGGATGACGTCCGCACAGCGCTCGCTTTGGCCATACCCGATGCCAAGCACATCTCTTTGACAGATGTGCCCTGGATATCCGGAGGAGGATTCTTTGGTGCCGACATGGAGATGGCTTTAAGCGGCGATGATTTAGAACAACTTCGAACATACGCGGATACTATCACGAGCCAGATGGAAGAATCTGGCCTCTTCAGGGATATCAAGTCCAGCTATGAGCCAGGCAAGCCTGAATTGCAGGTTACGATAAACCGGCGCAGGGCCGCTGATTTGGGCATTTCGGTTCGAGATATCGCCGCTACTGTTGGAGCCACGATGGGTGGTGTAGATGTTACAAGTTACGAAGAGTTCGGTAATCGCTATGACGTGCGCCTGAGATATGCAGAAACGTACCGCGACGAGATCGGAAAGTTTGACCTCATTCAATTACGCGCGGCAGACAACAGCTTAATAGATTTCCGTAACGTCGCAGAGGTAAGCGTAACCAGTGGCCCGGCACAAATCGATCACTACAATCGGGCTCGAAAGATCGGTATTTCTGCAAACGCTCCCGCTGGGATCGCGACAGGCGAGCTGATGAAAAAAATGGATGAGATTATTAGTGATCTCGATATGGCTACAGGATACGAGAGTTCATATCTAGGCACTTCAGAGCAAATCAATGATATTGTCGAGGCAATATTTTTTGCACTAACAATGTCGATGCTCAGTCTATACATGATTCTGGCTAGTCAATTCAACAGCTATACTCAACCAGTAGTGATCATGCTTACCGCTCCGCTGTCTTTTGTGGGCGCATTCAGCTTGCTCGCATGGACTAACTCCGAGCTTTCAGTCTTGACACAAATCGGTCTGGTCGCGCTGATGGGTCTGGTTATGAAAAACGGCATTCTTCTGGTGGACTATGCCAATCAGGCCATAGAGCAAGGCCACAGCGCAGCGGAAGCTATGATCGAAGCGGCTCATTTACGCTTACGCCCAGTACTGATGACTGCGTTCTCTACCATATTCGGTATGATCCCTATAGCGCTGGCCACGTCTGATGGCGCTGAGTTACGCACTTCAATGGGTATACTCGTAATAGGCGGACTAATTTCCTCAACCGTGCTTACCTTATTTGTTGTTCCAGTGGTTTACACATTACTCGCCGACGCCGAAAGTCAGCTTGCCCGTCTATTAAAATCGGAAATCTGAACAAGATGGATGCACTCCAACTGGAAAAAGTTTACGAGTTGTTCAGCGCCGGGATCGGTGCTCACAGTGATATGTCACTGAAATTTGTTTCTACCGAGGAAAACCGAGTCGTATTGGAAATGCCTTTCCAGGAAAAGCATGCAACAGCGCACGAAAATGGTTCGTTGCACCCTGGCGCTCTGGCAGCCGCACTGGACAGTGCCTGCGGTTTCGTAGTCCTCCAAAGCCTCGCGGTGCCACAGGCCATTGCGACCATCAACCTGCGAATCGACCACATACATTCCGCCCCCGTAGGCACTGATGTTCGAATCCAGGCGGAGTGCTACCAGCAGATTAACGGGTTTGCCTATGTCAGTGCATTCGCCAGCAGCCTGGACGGAAGAAAGATGTTGTGTAACGCGCAAGGTATTTTCAAAATTGGCAGCCCAGGTCCTGCCCTGGATCGAAGCTTGCTCTATCGACGAGGTGATTAATCAAGATGGACAAACATCTACTCCAGTTTCTCGACGAGACGCCCTATGCGAAAAATTACGGGACCGAGCTTGTCAGATGCGAACCAGATGTCGAATGCCTGACTCCTTGGGCAGAGCATTTTACTGGTAACCCATTGTTGCAAGCGTGGCACGGAGGAGTAGTTGTAGGCGTTCTCGAGCTTACCGGTGCGTTGCAAACTTTAAAGGTATCAGCCGACGAAGTGTGCCCACTCCTATCAGCCAACATCAATTTTCTACGTCCCACCAAGGGTGATCTAGCCGTGCATACACGCGCTTACCTTGTTCGAAGTGGGAGGCAGATTCTGAATATCGATGTCATCGCCTGGCAAATCTCGCTGCAAGAGCCCACTGCTGCGGCAACACTGACTTTTGCAAGACGTAGTTAGTCACCATCCTTCTGTTCGATTTAACGCTAAATTCACGAAAAACCACCCCGTACCGCCTGCGTTCCGGCGCGAGCTCATTA
Source organism: Haliea salexigens DSM 19537 (assembly GCF_000423125.1). Lineage (GTDB taxonomy): Bacteria > Pseudomonadota > Gammaproteobacteria > Pseudomonadales > Halieaceae > Haliea > Haliea salexigens. The sequence goes on along the minus strand of NZ_AUHJ01000043.1, from coordinate 1,144 downwards.
GCCGCTCGCCCGAGAGAATTCTCGGTAAGAGTCTGGAAGAACACTCTTCCCCCAAGGCAATGGTGGATTTTTGCGGGTACAAATGTGCAGTTTTCGTCCGGCGTTGATAGGCTTTTCACAGCGGAGCATATCGTTTTCCGCATCAAAACCCCACGTCACTAAGGCGCGAAGCGAGTAGTGACGTGGGCAGCGCGCACATTGCGGCAATCTTGGCAACACCGAGGCTTAACGTCTTTTCAGGGGTGGTTACAGTGGAACCACCCCCTCAAAGGTGGATTGGGTCGTGTAGGCACAGTCAAATATGGCCAAAATTGCATTGCAGAGAGCTTTCAGGGCGTTTGATGGCAGCAAGTTTTCAGCTGCCGGGCAGAAACCACTCCCGATTCAGGTGAAGTTCTCTGTGACACGCGTATTCTGTGTTCCTATAATCGGCCCCAACACTGAATTTTGTCGCTGCCACTGCGCTTAAAGTGGCAAGGAAGACCCCACCTTGCGAAAGCGAACGGGGTAGGTGGATTCAGGTAGTTTTGGAATCTGCTGAACGCGTCACTCAGGACCCTTCTTGACGCAACGGTCAGCGATGACCGGGTCCCTCTTCGAACTATCGCAGTGCCGCTTCGTCTGGGTACCGCACCTTCAAATCCCTCCCGCCTGGTACGGGGATCGGTTCCATAAGCGCTGTGGATGGCCGGGCATATATGCCGGCCTGAAAGACAGTTTCTTCAACCACGCAAACGCACTGGCGGTCAGTGCGCTCTGCTCAACTTAAAAAGGAGAAATCCACCACCAGCCTTTGGCTGGATGACCGTTGGTTTGCACGGGCCAGTTTTCTTGCGAAAACACACCGTGCTGTCTATGGCCAGACACATTCAGGTCAACCGGGATTGGTGTCCCGTGATCGTACCGCTCGTCGGACCTGCGCAGCATTGTTGCCAGGTGATCAGAAACACTCACCGATGGAAACAACACTATGCGAGACCTGAACTACCAACTGAAACTCTTGTGCAAACACAGCCATGAAGGCAGCTTCGAAACCCGCGTAGGCCGTGAGCGCCAGTTGAGCGCAATCGCCAACCAGTTGCACGAGCTGGGCTTCCGGCAATTGAAGGCCTCCTCCCTCAAACAAAAGCATGTCCAGGCCCTG
>NZ_AUHJ01000042.1 GCF_000423125.1 Haliea salexigens DSM 19537 | reverse complement strand
CGCCTGGAAGCCGCTTGCCGGCGAGCACTGACCCTGGGCAGCTGCCGCTACAAAAGCCTCGAGTCGATCCTCAAGCACCGTCTGGACGAGCAGCCTCTGGAAGAGCAGCAAGAGCTCTCGCTGCCCGACACCCACGACAACATCCGCGGCCCCGCGTACTACCACTGAAGGAGCAAACCATGTTGAAGCATCCCACCCTGGACAAGCTCCAGACCCTCAAACTGACCGGTATGGTGGCAGCGCTGGCTGACCAGATGACCTCGCCCGAGATCGATGAACTGGCCTTCGAGGAGCGTCTCGGCCTGCTGGTGGACCGGGAGATCACCGAGCGAGAGAACCGGCGTATGAGCAACCGGCTGCGCCGGGCCAAACTGCGACACCAGGCCACCCTTGAGGACATCGATTACCGTAATCCGCGGGGCCTGGACAAGGGACTGATCCAATCACTGGCGGCCTGCCAGTGGGTGAAGGAGCACCTCAACGTTCTCATCACCGGTCCCACCGGCGCGGGCAAGACCTGGCTGGCCTGCGCGCTGGCTCACAAGGCCTGCCGGGAAGGCTACACCGCCCAGTACGTCCGCCTGACCCGGCTGCTACGGGAACTGATGATCGCCAAGGGCGATGGCAGCTACCCGAAGCTGCTGGCCAACCTCGCCAAGGTCGATGTATTGATCCTTGATGACTGGGGCCTGATGAAGCTGAGCGCCGAGAACCGGCGCGACCTGCTGGAGGTACTGGAGGACCGCCACGGACGCCGCTCCACTGTCGCTACCAGTCAGTTACCCATTGAGGAATGGCATGGCGTCATCGGCGACGCGACCCTGGCAGATGCCATCCTGGATCGGCTGGTGCACAACGCCTACAAGATCAATCTGAGAGGAGAGTCGATGCGAAAACGCCAGGCTAAGTTGACGAGCACCACTGCTTCCGAGTAACAATGCAAACCCCGCGTCGCTACGCTCCGATGGGTGGCAGCTTTGCTCCGGTCCGGGTGGCAGCCTTCAAATGGAATGGGTGGCAGGCTTCAGCGGTATACGCACGAAATATTCAGTATCTCAGGTTGTGGGATTCATTAAAGGTAAAAGTGCCATACATATCGCTCGCACCTATCTTGGCCGGAAGAGGAACTTTGTAGTACACCATTTCTGGGCCCGAGGTTATTTTGTTTCCACCGTAGGCCGAGACGAGCAAGTGATAAGGGAATATATACGGCATCAGGAATCGGAAGATCGGAGAATCGATCAATTAAAGCTGATGTCCTAGCCCCTTGGAGGGGCTCAAGGAGCCGATAGGCTCCGTTAACCATACCGCTTCGAGCGGTTCACAATTAAAGCCCCCGGCTTTGCCGGGGGATATTTACTAGAGCCAGGTAGCTTGCCAGCCCAATGGTAATCGCTGGAAAAATGATATGAAAGGACACGGTAAATCTAAACTGGATCCGTGCTAGTAGTATTGCGGTTTCTTGCATGGTGATTCCTTGGTGGATCAGATCGGCTTTGCCAGAAAGGTTGTTTCTTTTGCAGTGAAAATCTGATTCCCCTGGAAGTGGAAGGTCAGTGTTGATATCGCCGATCGGACATCCTGACTGCAGACCCTGTAAGACAACCAAGCGGCATTGTTTTCGGCGAGATTGATTTCGGCAGGCCCTGATAGCTCGTACTGCCCTTCGTCATACAATGAAACACGGACAATAGACTCAGCGGGATTGAAACCCTCAACTTTGATTATGTAACTGTTGCAAATGTGGTGCTCACCCAATTGGGTAAACAGAGGCCCACGATCACGACGAATTGCGACCTGCAGGTCGTTGGTATTGTAAAAGCCGTACAGCACCGCGCAGAAGGCCGCGATCATTACAGTGCCGTAGCCAGCCAGTCGTGGTCGCATCAGGGGTGAGGGCTTTTGCTCAAGTTGAGCTTCGGAGGCAAAGCGGATCAACCCGGTAGGGAGATCCAGTTTTTCCATGACATTATTGCAGGCGTCGATACAGGCTGCACAATCAATACAGGCGGCCTGAAGACCATCTCTGATATCGATGCCAACAGGACATACCTGAACGCAAAGGCTGCAATCCACACAGTCACCGCTGTGTTTATCGGCGTGGTGCCTCTTGGCACGGGGTTCTCCGCGAGCCACATCGTAGCTGACTGTGCGAGTGTCTTTGTCGAACATCACTGCCTGAAAGCGGGAATAGGGGCAAGCGTGCAGACAGATTTTCTCGCGTACAAGTCCGGCATTTACATAAGTCAGGCCGGCCATGATCGCTAGCCAGCCTGTCACCGTCCCACTCATTTCCAAGCTAACGCCGGCGGAGATTAACTCACGAATTGGTATGAAGTATCCGGTGAAGGTGAGCGCGGTAAAGATCGCAAACAGCATCCAAAGCAGGTGTTTGGTGACACGTCTCAGAAGGAGCCCCCTGCCCATCGGTTTGCCTTCTAGACGCGACCTCATCCCGGCACGCCCTTCAGTGATGTCCTCTATGCGTATGAATAGCCACGTCCAGATACTCTGTGGACAGGCAAAACCACACCATATACGGCCCCAGGCCACCGCCATAAAGAATAGTAGGCATGCGCCTGCGATCATTAAGCCTGTTAATAGCGGGAGGTCATACCAGGAGAAGAAGGCCCCGAAAAGGATCAGCTTGCGCTCGGCGAAAGAGAACAGCAGCAAGGCCTGGCCATCATATTGTATCCAAACCAAACCGAAGAACAGCGCAAGCAACGGCCAACTCGTGAGTCTGCGCAAGTTTTGGAAGAAACCCTCTGTCAGGCGGACGTGTATCTTGCCGTCCCGTGCAAAGTGGGGGGGCGTGTATTGTTCAACAGCCGGTATCTTTTCCATTTGGTTTGCTCGCAGAATTTCAAATGGGGGCAGAATACGCTTGCGGCCAAAATAGGATCAGGTGTAAATTAATAAAAATTGATAGGTACAGATTGGGGGCGAGATGGCATCTGAGTACCGGTATCAGCAGCTGGAGAACTGGTTGCTGCAGGGGATCCTGGAACAGTGCTGGCGCCTCGGTGAGCGCTTGCCGTCTGTCCGTACCCTTTGTCAGGAGAAGGGCTTGTCCAAAGCAACGGTTCAGCATGCGCTACAACGGCTGGAGGCCCAGGGGCTGTTGGAGGCCCGTCCCAAAGCTGGCTATTTCGTGACATTGCAGCCCGATGGTGTGAAAAAGCCTCTCAGTCGTGCCCGGATTGAAGCGCCACGTCCGGTTAGCGTCAGTGACCTGCTCCTGGACATCATGCGGCGCAGTGCGGCTTTTGATCTGCTGCCGGATCTGCAAAGCGGTCATCTGCCTCCGGGAATTGTTGCACTGAACCGCTCGATTGGTCGCTCTCTGAGGCGGCAGAAGGGCGAGGATTATCAGTACTATGACGAGCCGGATGGCGTTCTGTTACTGCGTGAGCAGCTGTCGCTGCACGCTGCACGCCGAGGATGGATTGTCTCACCGGATCAACTATGTATTACGTCGGGCTGCCAGCATGCTCTTTTTATGGCTCTGATGGCGTCCTGTGAGCGAGGTGATGTGGTCGCGGTAGAATCCCCCGGTTTCTATGGCGTTCTGCAGCTGCTGGAGCAGTTGGACTTGCGCGTTGTCGAGGTCCCCACTTCAGTAGAAACTGGTATGGATATCGATGCGCTGGAGGAAGTGTTGGAGCGTTGGAAAGTCAAGGCCTGCATCGTTTCACCGGCGTTTGCGACCCCCGGTGGGGCGATGATGCCGCTGGAGTCAAAGCAGCGCTTGCTGGCATTGGCTGAGCGCCATAATCTTGCGGTGATCGAGGATGATATCTATGCCGACACGTCTCTGGGTGCTGCGCCTGACCCGCTAAAGGCACTGGATAGCGATAACCGCGTCATTCTTTGTAGTTCATTTTCCAAAAGTCTCTCGCGAGACCTGCGTCTGGGTTGGGTCTCCGGTGCACGGTGGCATGACCGAATTCAGCACCTCAAACTTGTCACCCAGTTAGCCAGCAGTCGATATCTCCAACAGGGCGTTGCCGAGTTCATTGCTGATGGTGGCTTTGCAGCGCATCTGCGCAGGCAGCGCAATGAGCTGCGCGCCAATAGGGATCGCTTAATTGCCGAACTTCATGCCTGGCCGGGTGAGGTTCGCGTGAGTACGCCTCAAGGCGGGCTGGCCGTTTGGGTTGAACTGCCGCAACACGTGGATACTCTTGCGGCCTACCCCCAGGGGCTTGAGCTGGGGGTGGTGATTACGCCGGGCCCGCTGTTCTCGGTGTCGGGACAGTTCGCTAACTGTTTGCGTATCAGCTTTGCCCATCCCTGGAAGGCTTCTCGAACCGAGGCTCTGAGACGATTGCCGGCCGTGCTGCAGAGCTGATACGACATATCTGTACCTATTAATATTTAAAAACTTAGACCTGAACCTGAACAATTCCTGCTGCTAGTCTACCAGCCTGAGCACTCATCTTCAGGGGTAATATCAGGTGTATAACTACGATTCCTACGACCGTGCCCTAGTTCAGGCGCGGGTAGAACAGTTCAGAGATCAGGTGGCGCGCCGTCTCAGTGGAGAGTTAAGCGAGGAGGAGTTCCTGCCGCTGCGTTTGCAAAACGGCGTTTATCTGCAACGCCATGCCTATATGCTGAGGGTCGCCATACCTTATGGAACACTGTCATCCGATCAGCTCCGGACGTTGGCAACGATTGCCGATCAGTACGACCGCGGATACGGCCATTTCACTACTCGGCAGAATATTCAGTTCAACTGGATAGAGCTGGAACAGGTGCCCGACATCCTGCAGAAACTGGCTGACAACGATATGCACGCGATCCAGACGTCCGGTAACTGCGTACGCAATATCACCACGGAAGCGTTCGCCGGTGTCGCCGAGGATGAGTTGCTCGACCCTCGTCCGCTGGCAGAGATCATGCGGCAGTGGTCTACGGTGAACCCCGAGTTTCTATTCCTGCCACGCAAGTTCAAGATTGCCATCTCTTCGTCCGATTCCGACCGGGCGGCGGTGCGCTCCCACGATATCGGTCTGTACCTCTACCGGGGTGTAGGGGGCGAGATGTTGCTTAAGGTCATGGTTGGAGGTGGCCTTGGCCGCACGCCGATTCTTAATGAAACGGTGCGCGACGCCTTGCCCTGGCAGCACCTACTGACCTATGTCGAAGCTGTACTGCGTGTTTATAACCGCTATGGGCGCCGGGATAGTAAGTACAAAGCGAGAATCAAAATCCTGGTCAAATCACTGGGCGTTGAAACCTTTGCCAATGAGGTCGAGCGCGAGTGGGAACAGATCCGCGATGGCGTTGCCGAGCTGACTGACGAGGAATACAAGCGCGTTGCTCTAGGCTTTATGCCGCCGCCCTATGGGCGTACCGATGCGTTGGATCCTGAATACGGTGCCTGGCTGGCGCGCGATGCAGCCTTTGCCGTTTGGGTGCAGAACAATACCCAGCCACATAAAGTACTGGGTTACGCCTCGGTGGTGTTATCGACCAAGCCTGGCGCTTCGGCTCCGCCGGGGGATGTGACTAGTGAGCAGATGCGATCTGTCGCGGATCTAGCGGATAAGTATGGGTTTGGGGAAGTTCGGGTGGCCCATGAGCAAAACCTGGTTTTGCCGGATATTCGAAAACGCGATCTGTATGTGCTCTGGAAAGCTCTGCAGACACAAAACCTGGCGACGCCGAGTGTTGGACTGTTGAGTGACGTGATCTCCTGCCCAGGTCTCGATTACTGCTCTTTGGCCAACACCCGTTCGCTTCCGCTGGCTCGTGCAATCCAGCAGCGTTTCGATGACCTGGATTACCTCCTCAATCTGGGTGAGCTGAGCCTGAATATCTCGGGATGTATGAATGCCTGTGGACACCATCATATTGGCAATATCGGCATTTTGGGCGTCGACAAGAACGGCGAAGAGTACTTTCAGATTACCATCGGTGGCGCTCAGGGCAAGGATAGCTCTATCGGCAAAGTGATCGGCCGGGCATTCCGGGCTGAAGAGGTTCCCGACGCGATTGAGCGTTTGCTATCCGTTTACCTGAGTTACCGGGACGTGGATGAGCGGTTCGTGGATACGGTGCGACGCATAGGACTCGCTCCGTTCAAGGGGGGCGTATACCCACAGGAAGCAGCCAGAGGGAAGGTGAACGCATGAACAATATCCTTGGACTGGTCGACGGAATCGCAGCCCATATTGCCGATGATGAGTGGGTATTGGTAACAGACGAACAGCAAATACCGACTGCAGAGCGGGCGATACTGCCGCTGCAGCGATGGAAAAAGATGGTGTTGCTTGATGAAACCCAAGCGGGCCAGTTAGGTGTCCTGTTCGGGCCTGACGATGAGCCAGAGGAGATTGTCCCATGGGTCGACGGGATTCTGATGGTTGTACTCCAGTTCCAGAGCTTTCGCGACGGGAGAGCCTACAGTCAGGCCAACCTGCTTAGAACCCGATACCAGTTCAAAGGCGATCTGAGGGCGGTGGGAGATGTGTTACGCGATCAGTTGGTTCTGATGCGTCACTGTGGCTTTTCCTCGTTTGCGGTGCGTGAAGATAAGTCTGTGTTAGATGCTCTTAAGGGGCTGACTGGCTTTGACTTGATCTACGCACGCTCAGTAACGAACCCCGAGCCGTTGTTCAGACGACGGGGCTTAAAGTTATGAACAAAGAGTGGACTTTCCAAATTTCTCGCGGGTTTGAAGCGAATGCTGCACCGCTACGATTCAGGTAAATCGGGAGCTGGCTGCACCAATCACGGCTGCAGATTTATTCGCCACTAGATGCGTAGCATAAATTAAGGAAAGCTGTTTTGGCTAAACCCCCGGACATTCAAATCAACACGCGGGCCAATCTGATCGGCATTCTCTGGATGACCTTGGCAATGGCCTTTTTTTCAATAGAAGATGCGCTATTCAAGGAAGCTGCCCAATCCATGGAGATTGAGCAGGTGATTTTGTTGTTCGGTTTGGGAGGCTCGATCGTTTTCTGGCTGGGGCTGCTCTGGAGAAAAGAGCCGGTTCTAATTGCCGTGCAATCACCTGTTATGTGCGTGAGGATGATGTGCGAGGTTATCGGACGAATGTTTTATTTCATGGCACTGGCGTTAACGCCGTTATCTACCACCACTGCGATCCTGCAGGCGACTCCCGTTGTTGTGGTGTTAGGTGCAGCACTGTTTTTTGGCGAAAGGGTCTCACTGCTGAAATGGCTGGCTATAGCTATGGGCCTGATCGGAGTTATGATTATTCTGCGTCCCAATAGCGATGAGTTTTCACCGCTGTCGGTATTGGCCGTGATCGGGCTGATTGGGTTTGCTGGGCGTGATCTGGCGAGCAGAGCTGCGCCACAATCGTTAAGTACATTCGCACTCGGTTTTTACGGCTTTCTCGCAATCATCATGGCGGGTGGAATCGTTTCGCTATGGAGTGGAACTCAAATTGTCTGGCCCAGCGGCCACGCGAGCCTTGCCTTGATAGGCACGATTTTCTGCGGAGTGATTGCCTATATCGCACTGATGAAAGCGATGCGTATTGGAGAAGTCTCCACGGTCACTCCATTCAGGTACTCCAGACTTCTGTTCGGTGTAGCACTTGGCTATTTCATCTTTGATGAAGCGCTGAGCCCGTTCTTTTGGCTTGGGAGTCTGGTTATCGTCAGTTCCGGTCTTTTTATTACGTTCCGGAGAATTAGCCCTGCTGGATTGAGCAGAACGCACTGACCGCCAGTGTGCTTGCGTGATTGAAGAGACTGTCGTTCAAACCGGGCATGAGCGCCCGACTATCAACAGCGGTTTTAAAACAGATCCCCATACGGAGCGGGAGAGGCTTGAATGAGCGCTACCCGGATGATGCGGCACGGCGATAGTTCGAAGATGGACCCGGTCATTACTGACCGCTGCGCCTAAACAGGCCCTGAGAGACGCGTTCAGCAGATTCCAAAACAACGAGACTCTGCCTACCCCTTTCGCTTGCGCAAGGTGGGGTCATCCTTGCCACTTTTCCGCAGTGGCCGCGTCTAGTGAGTCCACTATACGAAC
>NZ_AUHJ01000041.1 GCF_000423125.1 Haliea salexigens DSM 19537 | reverse complement strand
CCCGTTACCACGGTACCGCGGCCTGAGATCGAGAACACGTCCTCAACCGGCATCAGGAACGTCTGGTCAATCGCACGCTCGGGCTCGGGGATGTAGCTGTCCAGCGTCTCGACCAGCGTCTTGACCGCGGTTACACCCAGCTCGTTGTCGTCTTCGCCGTTCAGCGCCATCAGCGCGGAACCACAGATGATCGGCGTGTCGTCGCCCGGGAAGTCGTAGGTGTCGAGCAGCTCGCGCAGCTCCATTTCCACCAGCTCTTTCATCTCGGCGTATTCTTCGCTGTCCGCGCCGCCGCAATCTTCCGCCAGCAGGTCAGCCTTGTTCAGGAATACCACGATGTAGGGTACGCCCACCTGACGCGACAGCAGGATGTGCTCGCGGGTCTGCGGCATCGGGCCGTCAGTGGCACCACACACCAGGATAGCGCCGTCCATCTGCGCCGCACCGGTGATCATGTTCTTCACGTAGTCGGCGTGGCCGGGGCAATCCACGTGCGCGTAGTGACGCGTCGGTGAATCGTATTCCACGTGCGAGGTGGCGATCGTGATGCCGCGCTCACGCTCTTCCGGGGCGTTGTCGATACCGTCAAACGCCACCGCAGAACCGCTTCCCCAGATCTCTGCACAGACTTTCGTCAGCGCCGCTGTCAGCGTCGTCTTGCCATGGTCTACGTGACCAATGGTGCCCACGTTGACGTGGGGCTTATTACGTTCAAACTTTTCCTTTGCCATCTCGACGGTCTCCTGTTACCGGCCTGGACTTGCAGTAATACCGCACATTCCTGTGTCAACTTCAACCGCCCGGCATGCCGCACGGCAAACAACTGGGTGGAGCTCATAACCGGATTTGAACCGGTGACCTCTTCCTTACCAAGGAAGTGCTCTACCGACTGAGCTATATGAGCCTTGCTCGTACCCAATTGGAGCGGGTAGCGGGAATCGAACCCGCATCATCAGCTTGGAAGGCTGAGGTTCTACCTTTGAACTATACCCGCCTGACCCGCTAGTATCTGGCGGATTAACCGCGGCGGCGGCATGCTAAAGCACGACTTCTGCCACGGCGTTGAACCTGGTGGAGGGGGGTGGATTCGAACCACCGAAGCTTTCGCGTCAGATTTACAGTCTGATCCCTTTGGCCACTCGGGAACCCCTCCGAAAGGCGGCATATTGTCCAGACGGCTCTATCCTTTGTCAACCGATAAATCAAACAAAATCATCCACCTGCCCGGCGATGCCAAACAGGAACCCAGCGGGGGTTTCAGGCGGGAAGTGCGATGGTCGCCTGCGCCTTCACATGCATGCCCCACTGGCTGTTTTGGCCCACGACTTCAACCTCGACCAACCCGTCCGCACAGGACTTCACTTCGCCGCTCATGGTCATGGTGGTGCCGGGGATATTGGGCGCCCCCAGGTGAATGGTCAGCTTGCGGAAGACCGCATCGCGGCCACACCAGTCGCGCAGATAGGTCTCGGTCAGGCCCTGGGTTGTCAGGATGTTCATGAACACATCCGGCATACCGCTGGCCTGCGCTACCGCTTTATCGTGGTGGACCTTTTGAAAGTCGCGTGTCGCCAGGGCGCCGCTCACGATCAGCGACGTGGTGATGGCAATTTCACGTGGCGGCAATGTGTCACCGACCTTGACCTGTCCCTGCTTGACTTGATCACTCATTGGGCAGCCTCCCCGCCGGCATTCTTGGGACGGTATTTGAGCACCTTGAAGCTCTGGCGACCCAGCGGATCCCCGTCCTGATTGGTGAATTCGGTAACCGTTTCGTAAAAGTAGCCCTCGCCGAGCCCTGTCTTTTTACGCTCGGAAATGTTGTCGATCACCGTTCGCGCGTGAACCACTTCGCCCAGGCGCACCTCCCGGTCGTATTCCTGGGTAGTATTGGTCGCGACCACACCCACATAGCCGTGCTCATCAAACAGATCGAACAGCTGGGTCTGCGGGTCCTGCTCACGCCCCTGGGCCGCTACCGCGTAACCGGCCTGGCCCCACGCGAACAGCATCGTTGCCGGCGCCACCAGCTCACCGCGGGAGCCCGAAGCCGCCTCGGCTTCATCCAGATGGTCGGGATTGCTGTTGCCCATGACTTCGCACCAGTGGCGAATCATGGCTTTGTTCACCGCGTCCTTGGCGGTGGAGGAACCGCATTCGCGGCCGACGAAGGCCTGTATCTTTTCCTCGAAGGCGCTGATGTTCTCGCTGCTCATGGTTTTGAGGCTCCGTAGAAATGCAGGTGCGACATGCGTGCCGCTGACTCGTGATCCAACTCGACCGACAACATAATTGAATTTATATTCAATTTCAATTATGTTTTACCCCAGTCATACTTCGATAAACAGCAATTACTAAACGGCGGTGTGCACATGGCGCAAAGTTTCCGAATGAAGCCCCCCATGGGGGAAGACAACGGCTGGTGGTGGCAGCAGGCGGCCGAGGGTAATCTCGCCATTCAGCGCTGCAAGGCCTGCAGCACACTGCGACATCCCCCGCGACCCATGTGTGGCGACTGCCAGTCGCTGGAGTGGGACCACGTCGTTTCGTCAGGTCGGGGGACCCTGGACAGCTTCACCGTTTTGCATCATCCGCAATTCCCCGGCTTCGATTACCCGCTCATCATCATCCTCGTGAAGCTGGAAGAAGGCACACGTTTCACGTCACAGCTGATCAACTGCAGCGTAGAGGCCGTCGAGTTCGGCATGCCTGTGGAAATGATCATGCACGAGGACCCGGACGGTTTCCGTCTGCCCATGTTCCAGCCCGCTCAAGGAGCCCACGCATGAGCCAGTTTCTCAAGGACAAGGCGGCCATTGCCGGTATTGGACTCACCGAATTCTCGAAAAAATCCGGCGTGTCCGAGCTGTCTCTGGCGGCCCAGGCCACCCTCGCCGCCTGTGAAGAGGCAGGACTGCCCCCCTCTGAAATCGACGGCTTTGTCAGCTACACACTGGATTCCACCGATGAAATCGAGCTCGCACGCACCGTGGGTGCCGGCGACCTCAAACTGTTCACCAAGGTCAACTACGGCGGTGGCGCCGCCGTGGGCACCATCCTGCATGCCGTGATGGCGGTGGCCACCGGAGTTGCCGACAACGTCATTTGCTACCGCGCCATGAATGGCCGCTCGGGCCAGCGCATGGGCCAGGGCATTTCCGGGCAGATTGTCAGCTCGGACCTGGTGCACTGGTCCTGGTATATGCCCTACGGCATGCTGACGCCGGGCTCCTGGATTGCCATGATCGCCAACAAATACATGCATCACTACGGCGTCACCGCGGAAGACCTGGGCCGGGTCGCCATCTCCCAGCGCAATTACGCGCAAAGTAACCCGCGCTCGTTCTTCCACGGCAAGCCGCTGACCATGGAGGACTATCTGGCTTCGAAAATGATCGCCGATCCTCTTCGATTGTACGATTTCTGCCAGGAAACCGATGGCGGCTGCGCCATTCTGGTCACCAGCGCCGAGCGCGCCCGCGACCTGCAGCAGAAGCCGGCCATTATTCGCGGTGTCGTGCAGGCCTCCACCCGTGGCCAGGAGCAGATGACCAGCTACTACCGCGAAGAGCTCGATTCCCTGCCCGAAATGGAGATGGCAGCACGGCTGGTATACGCCCAGAGCGGGCTGGGGCCCGACGATATCAACGCAGCCTGCCTGTACGATGCCTTTACGTCAGAGGTGATCATGCAGCTGGAGAGCTTCGGCTTCTGCGGCCGCGGCGAAGGCAAGGACATGGTGCGCGACGGGGCCCTGGACATTGATGGCCGCCTGCCCAACAACACCCATGGCGGCCTGCTGTCAGAGGCCTACATCCACGGCATGAACAGCATTGCCGAAGGCGCACGCCTGGTACGCGGCACGTCGACCAGCCAACCGAAAGGTGTAGAGCATGTGCTGGTGAGCAGCGGCGTGGGGGTGCCCACCGGGGCGCTGATCCTCGGGCGCGACTGACCCCACAGCCCCGCGCGGCAAGCACTGCGCGGGGCTCACTCCCTCCAGGCGTCTGCCGCCAGCGCACCGCGCGCTTCGTTAACCGGCAGCACCGCGACCATCGCCAGCACAAACAGCACCAGGCAGAACACGATCGCATCGGCGAGACCCAGCAGCCACTGCACGAGCCCCAGGCCAAATATGCCAAACACCGCGGCGGCCTTGGTCGCCATGCCCCAGTAACCGAAGAACTCTGCCGCTTTGGCGTGCGGCGTCAGCACTCCCACCAACGCACGCGCCGCCGATTGTGAAGAACCCAGGCTCAGCCCTGAAAGCACGCCCGCAAACAGAAATACGTACTGCGCCTGCCACGACACGTCCAGCCAGGCATGCGCCAGCTGCGTGAGCGCCGGTGTCTGCCAGATTGCGAGAATCGCAACCAGCCACAGCGCAAGCGTGAACAGATAAACCCGGCGCGCGCCCCAGTGACTCTGCAGGTGGCCAAATACCAGTGCACCCAGCGCTGCGGTGATCTGCACCGTAATGAACATCCACACGCGTACCGACTCATCCCACCCAATCACCTGGGCCCCGTAAATAAACGAAAACGCGATAATGATGTAGATGCCGGCCATGGCAAAAAATACCGAAACCAGCAGGGAGCGAAGATCCCGGAACTGCGCCAGCGCGCGCTGCGTCGCCAGCACCCGGGCGACCCCCATGCGCAGCAATGCCGGCGAACTCAAACCGGGACGACGAACACCCCGCTCACGCAGCCAGAGGAATGTCGGGATGGCGGCGAGCAGGAAGAAGCCACCGGCAAAGGGCCCCACCCAGCGGATGCGGTCGTAGTTGTCCAGCGACACATCGCCAAGCACCAACAGGGTAAACGCTGTAGCAACCAGGCCGCCGACATAGCCCAGGCTCCAGCCCAGACCCGAAATCCAGCCGAGCGCACTGCGCGGCCCCAGATCCGGCAGGAAACTGGCAATAAACCCTTCACCGATGGCATAGGCAAAATTGGAGACCACCAGCAACAGCATGGCGGGCACAATCCAACCGGGTTCCACAATGTACAACAGGCAGGTGGCCGCTACGGTGAGCACATAGCTGGCAAACAGGAAACGCTTGCGGCTGCGCGAGTAATCCATGATCGCACCACACACGGGGCTGGCAAACACGACCAGCACATAGCTCACCGCCAGGGCTATGCTCCAAAGCAAATTGCCCAGCCGGTAGTCCGGCGCGTCACCCACGATCACGCGCGTGAAGAGGTCACCGAAAACCACCGTAATAATGAGTAGCGTGTAACCCTGATTGGCGAAGTCGAACATCGCCCAGCCGAATATTTCGCGGCGCGGCGCCAGCGCGACAGGGCCGGTGCCTGTGCTCACACCGGTAGCCGCCGATACACCCACACGGGCTCACCCGACTCCAGTACCAGGCACACACGCTCGTAACGCACACCCAGGCGCTCGTAGCGATCGAGGCGGGCCAGCTCTCTGGGGCCAACGGCGAACACCTCTCCGGGCACACGGCCATCCGGTAGCGGCTGGATGTCCAGGTGGCGCTTGTCAAAGCCCGATACCGCAGCGGGCACGGTGGCAATGCGGCGCCCGACGATCAACCAGCGCACCAGTGGATTGCGCAGGGTGCCATACACGAAGACGCGTTGATCGCAGGGCCCTTCCGGAACGTTGTAGCCCGGTGGCAAGGCGTATCCCCAGGGGCCCAGCAGCACCCACCACAGGTACATGCCCGTTGCGGACAACACACCCAGCAGGCCGGCAGCGACACGCCATCTCCACGCGCTATGTGAAACGGTGATTTGTGCAGTCATTCACACATCATACCGCTGCGGCCAGCACTGTACAGTGCTGCCGCAGCAGGCACGCGGGCGCCCACGCGCGCTCCGGCACGGGACGCAATCTTCAGCTAGACTTCCAGCCATTGCCGGAGGGTTACACGCCCCAGGCTTGCGTGATGCGCCATTCATTGCGACGAGTCGCCACACGGGGGGGACGCTGATCATGAAGGAGCCAACATCAAAGCAGCTGTTCTTGCACAGCGTAACGCGCTGCATGGAAGACCATGCCTTTATACCGGCATTTTATGAGCAGCTGTTCAACGCCTCAGATGAGATCAAGGCCAAGTTTCGCTTCACCGACTTCGAAAAGCAGAACGCCATGCTGCGCCGCTCGCTGTTGTTGTGCGCGGAAGCCACGGCCGGGCGCACGGAAGCCCTGCGCGAAGTGAACGAGCGTGCCACGACACACGATCGCGATCACCTCGATATCGAACCACACCTCTACGCCGTGTGGATCGACACCATCATCACAACCGCCAGTGATTTTGACCTGCAATGGAATGCGGATGTCGAGGCGGCCTGGCGGAAAATTCTGGGGCATGTGGTGCAACAAATGATTCGGCGGTATTGATGATCGATTAACGCGCCCTCAGAGGTTCCCCTACCCCACTCCACCCCGTATATTCAAGACTGGCACTCAAGCTCGTTAGTCGCACCAAAACCTGTACACCTGAGGGAAACCATGCTCAAAGACCAAAAAATTCTCCTCACCGGCGCTGCCGGCCAGATTGCCTTTCCCCTGGGGCAGTTTCTCGCCACCGACAATGAAGTCTGGGCCGTTGCCCGCTTCAGCGAGCCCGGTTCCCGGGAGCGCTGTGAGCAGGCGGGCATGATCACCCGGACCGTTGACCTCGCCACCGGCGATTTCGGCGACTTGCCGCAGGACTTCGATTACGTGCTGCATTTCGCGGTGTTTCAACTCGCCGGGCTGGACTACGACTATGCCCTGCAGGTCAATGCCGAAGGCACGGCGCTGCTGATGGAACACTGCCGCAGCGCAAAAGCCTGCCTGGTCATGTCTACTTGCGCTGTTTACGCGCTGCACCCGGACCCGCGTCACGCGTTTCGCGAGAGCGACCCTCTGGGAGACTCCCAACAGCCCTACTC
This sequence comes from Haliea salexigens DSM 19537, assembly GCF_000423125.1. Taxonomy (GTDB): domain Bacteria; phylum Pseudomonadota; class Gammaproteobacteria; order Pseudomonadales; family Halieaceae; genus Haliea; species Haliea salexigens. The sequence goes on along the minus strand of NZ_AUHJ01000041.1, from coordinate 2,281 downwards.
GCCAACCTACGCGATTTCCAAAATCGCCCAGGAGGCTGTCGCGCGCAGCTGCGCAAGACTCTACAACCTGCCCACAACGATCGCCCGCATGAACGTGTCCTACTCTGCCAACGGCGGGCTCCCGGCCTATCACCTCGACGCCATCATGCAGAACGAGGACATCGTACTGCCCACCGGCGGCGAAGCCTGGTACACCTGTATCCACCAGGACGACATCAACCGGCAGGTTGAGAGCCTGCTGGCAGCCGCATCAGTACCCGCCACTGTCGTGAACTGGAGTGGCGATGAGGCCGTCGATGTGCGCACCTGGTGCGAGTATTTTGGCGAGCTGGCGGGGCGCGAGGTCCGTTTCCGCGAGGACGATAGCCAATCGATACCCTCGCGCGTCAGCGACAACCAGCGTCGCATTGAACTGATCGGTCCCTGCAGCATTGGCTGGCGCGAAGGGTTTGCGGCGATGGCCAGAGCACGCTATCCCTCAATTCCAGCCAGTTAACCGCCTGCCGTGAGCCACTGCAGCGAACTGATTGCCCGCGTGCGTGCCTGCCGCCTGTGCGAGCACGAGCTGCCACTGGGGGCGCGCCCCGTTATCCAGGTACACCCCGATGCCCGTATCCTGATTGCCGGGCAGGCGCCCGGTCGCAAGGTGCATGAAACCGGCATACCGTTTGACGACCCCAGCGGCACGCGGTTGCGGGAATGGCTGGGCATTGAGCGGGAGTGCTTCTACGACCCGCACACCGTGGCGCTACTGCCCATGGGCTTCTGCTACCCGGGTACCGGTAAGAACGGCGACCTGCCACCCCGCCCAGAATGCGCGGCCACTTGGCGTCAGCCGTTGCTGGACCAGTTGCCGCAGCTCGAGCTGACCCTGCTGGTGGGGCAGTATGCGCAGGCCTGGCACCTGGGCGGACCCCGCGTGGGGGTGACTGCGCGCGTGCGCGAGTGGCGGGCTTACTGGCCAGACATCGTGCCACTGCCGCACCCGAGCCCGCGCAACAACCGTTGGCTGGCGCAGAACCCCTGGTTTGAGTCAGAACTGTTGCCTGCGCTGCGAATACGCGTGGGGGAAATCGTGAGCGGCTGCTCAGCAATTGGCTGACCCCGCTATGGCCTAAAGCAAATCTGGAGCAACCTGCTCGAGATAGTCTATCAGTGGCGCCTAGAAGCCGTCACTAACTTGACGCTCGAACACATAGATCGTGTAGTGCGGGTCGGAAGGAAAGATCTCGCCGTAAAGAGAGTCACCGCGACGAAACAAGCGGAAATCAGCGTCTCCATCGAAAACAGGCAGGCGAATGGCCCGTGATTCACCCCTGCTATACGTTAATACCCGTATATCTGACTGGTACATGTCTAGGTGCGATGCTTGATATCACGGTAGAAATTTTCATGGGAACCAAGTGCCATCAATTCCAGGGTCAGGGCGCCCTCGTCAAAGCTATATCCCAATAGGGTGAGTTGCTTGTTCATCGTAAACTTGTGAACTCGCAGGAACGCTAGGTCTCCCTTTTTTTGCTCGCCCAGCTCTGGTTCAGCCATCAAGGCCTTTACGGCCGCATCGAGCTCCTTTTTCTGGTTCGGTTTAAGCTTCTTTACAGCCTTTCTGAAGGTGGGTGTTTGTAGAACACTCGTAACCTTAGCCAAAGTCGTAGCTCTCAAGCTTTCCAGCTTCTCGTTCAGCCACTGCAATTAAGGCCTGCCGCACAAACTCATAAGGAAGGTCAGGGTTGTCTTCCATGATTTCACCAATTTTCGCCCAGTGCTCAATTTGTTTGGGGGGCGTGCGGTTCAGGGCTCGGGCCATAATAGTGGCCTTATCAACAAGTTCCTGGTCCAAACGTATACTGGTGGTTGCCATGCTACTCTCCTCCCGGCCGAAACGCCCCAGATTGTAGCGATACGCCACATTTGAGGCAAGGCGCCACAAGCTGCGTATTCCAGACCAAGCCTGCCACTGATTCCACGCGAAGCCTGCCACCCATTCCACAGCAAAGCTGCCACTGATTCCAGACGAAGCCTGCCACCCCGGCAGGCAGTCTGAGGTCACCCAACGGAGCGCCCCGACGCGGGATAACTAACCGGTACTCTGAGCCTTTCCACACGGAGGGGAACAGATGCCAGCGAAGAGGTTATCCATGCGTAAAATCAAAGAGGTGCTGCGCCTCAAATGGGCCCAGGGCCTGAGCAACCGGCAGATTGCCACCGCCTGTGGCATTGGCCGCCCCACCGTCAGCGAGTATCTGCGTCGTGCCGCCGAGGCCGGTTTGGAATGGCCGCT
>NZ_AUHJ01000040.1 GCF_000423125.1 Haliea salexigens DSM 19537 | reverse complement strand
GGTCTCGGGGCCATTGAACGGATCATTGGTACGCTAGTACCGAGTTGAGCCGTATTTTTGTGATTGCCTTCCGATATCTTCACGCCAATCTGAATTACGTTTCCAACCGAGAAATCTCTCTGTTATAACAGGCCGCAGTTCCTTGACGAGCGCATCGTTCATGGAACTATCACTGTTTCAGTAGCGCCCGATTACGGGTATTCAGGATACGGCCATGATCCAAACGTATTGGCCGAGGAGATGATAATAGTCATTCGGTAACCGCCGGATGTAAGGGAGAGCCTTGTGGAAACCATCAAGTTCGGCGACATCGCCGTGTCCGATAAGGACACGGGCATTCAGTTCAAAGTCACACTTGGCAGTACCGCCGATATTGACACCTCGGATGTTCCACTCCTCATCGATTTTCTCAAGCAACACCTGGATGAGAGCGCCAACCGACGATCCAGCTGGCGACTCCCCTTGACCAGTGTTCGGGGCACAGAGGCGGACGATCTGCGGGTGACTATCCTGTCCGGCGACGCTGAACAGCGGGTCACCGCCGAAGACATCTCACTCACGGGCATCTTTATTGAGTCGTTTAACCCGATCGGTGAGCGGGGAGATAGCGTGAATGTCGACATTGAGTTTGCCGGTTATCACGCCAGCCTACGTGGCTTGATCGTCCGCCAGGATAAAGCGATGACCCGTTGCGCTCTCCAGTTTCACGATTGTATGGATGCACAGGGCATACCCTGCCCACCCACTGAGCTCAGCGAGATATTCTATAAGCTCGAACAGATCTGGCTCGACAAGCAACTCACGCTGGAATGGCGGTAGTTTGTCTTCGTCATTCGTCGCGGCACTCGGATGCATGGATATTGAAGGGTGATCAATGCCAGCACCTCGAGATCAGTCACCTGGCCACAGCTAAACCTGTTCTTCCGATTATGCTTAGCGGAACTAACCGCTTTTTCTGATTTTTTCAGGGCGCTAGACTGGCGCTTTTTTTGTTCAAGCATTCGATCTCCATGAATCCACCCCAGCCAGATCGGCAGGATAGATGCCGCACTAGATTACAGGCAGAGGTAGCCAGTTTCCTTGGCCTGGGCCCTCGCAATACCTCCCACCGGGAAAAGTGGCTCTCCGCTGTGGGAGCTTTTGTCGGGATACTCTGCCTGTGTCTGCTCGCCCCCCAACTGTGGGGTGAGGCCGGTGTCCTCATCGCCACTTCTATCGGTGCATCTACCGTGTTGCTGTTCGCCATACCCCACGGTCCGCTGTCTCAGCCCTGGCCCGTACTACTGGGCTATATTGTGTCCGCCGCGATCGGTGTCAGTTGCGCCCGTTTTATTCCTCACCTCGCCCTGGCCGCAGCCTGCGCCGTCGGTGGCGCCGTGCTGGTCATGCACTACCTGCGTTGTCTGCACCCACCGGGAGGAGCCGCGGCGCTGGCCGCCGTGGTGGGTGGAGAGCAGGTCCGGGCGCTGGGTTACGATTATCTGCTCAGCCCCATTCTCTACAATGCCCTGCTGATGGTTGTCGTCGCGCTCGCCTTTAACATCTGGTTCCGCCACCGCCGCTACCCCGCCTACCTCTCGCACATCGGTACACCGGCACACACTGCAGCGACACTCACCCGGGATCCCACGGGTCAACACGTCACCCACGAGGACATGGCCTGGGCGTTGCAGAAGCTGGATCTGTTCGTGGACGTCTCACCGGAAGATCTATGTGAATTGTTCGAGCTGGCTGGAGAACATGCCCGCGACGGGGCTGCCACAGATGAAGCCGTGCTGCCGGGATCTTATTACAGCAATGGGCTCACCGGCTTCCAGTGGCAGGTGCTGCGGGTCGATGCTCTGATGAATCCGACCAGTGCATCCCGGACCCGCGTCGAGTTTCAGGTAGTGCACGGCCCCTCCCTGGGCGAGTACGGTTCACTACCACTGGCAACGTTCAGGGAGCGCGCCCGGGTGCGGGTGCGCTGGGAACAGGGGCACTGGATCCGGGACACCGCGGAACAATAGCCGGGTGGGGTTGAGCGAAGCTATCCCTGATGCCACTGCTTGTTTCTCTTTGCGCCATTGAACCGCCGTCATCACGTCAGTGTGCGGAAGGCGCCTCAATGGGACTTCGGCGGCGCCCTGAACGCCCGCATGGACTGGAGATTTCGCTTTCTCGGCCACGGCTTCCCTGCGAGACAGACCTGTCGCATGCCTGACGCGGTTCGGCACTTTACGAGCATTACCATTGCCTGCGCACTGCGCTCCCTGGGCCGAAGCGGGTCTATCAAGCAACGACCGTGGCGGGCGCAAGCGCCTGCGTATTGTTTTATCCCTCTGGGGGAGGTTTTAGCCTGGCATCCGTTCTGGCTTGCACCAGGCATCCCCCACCTTTCGCGCGTTCGCATCCTGATGGCTGCTCGCTCTCTGCAAGGCGGGTGGTTCCCCCTGCCTGGCGCCGCCACAGTCGGCTGCGGGTGCTCGTACCTCGCACGATTGGGGGCTTCTCGCCCCCAGAGGGATGGGGTTGGGGCGACCCAAAAACCAAATCCAAGTGCGAGGAACCGATTATGTCTATTGAAATGATTACGCTGGACCGGCTGGTGGCCAGTCGGCACAACGTGCGGGTGGCTAAAGCCAACCGCGAGACCCACGACGCCCTGATGGCGAGCATTGTGGCTGAGGGGGTATTGCAGAATCTGGTGGTGGTGCCGGAAGGAGACCACTTTGCAGTCATCGCCGGAGGGCGGCGCTTGAAAGCGCTGCAGGGTCTGGCAAAGACAGGGCAGATACCCGGTGACCACCCGGTACCCTGTGCGGTGCGCGGCGCCGGGGACGCCGTGACCGCCCTGTCGCTAGCCGAAAACTTCCAGCGGGAGGCCATGCACCCGGCCGATCAAGTACAGGCTTTTGCCGAGCTGGCGCGGCAGGGATTGAGTGACGCCGACATTGCGCTGCGCTTTGGGCTCACGGAGGCCCACGTTCGCAAACTACTCAAACTCGGGCGGGTGGCCAAGGCCATCATGAACGACTACCGCAAAGGCCGACTAACGCTAGAGGACGTACAGGCCTTCGCGCTGGTGGACGACCCCAAGCGACAGCTGGCCTGTTATCAGGCGCTGGGAGAACACTGTTCGGCCTATGCAATCCGCCGCTGGCTGATTGGTGAAGCCATCGAGGCGGGTCAAGGCATCGGCGCCTTTGTCGGTATCAAGGCCTATGAACAAGCCGGTGGCGCAGTGGAGCGCGACCTGTTCCAGGAGAAGGTCTATTTTTCAGACACAGAGCTGGTCGAGCGACTGGCATTGGAGAAGCTGAGTCGTACCGCCCGTAAGCTGGAAAAAGGCGGCGAGTGGGCCTGGGTCGTACACGGCCTCGACCGTGAGTCCCTGACCACTGGTCTGATACGATTGCCAGCCGTGCTGATCGATGTTCCCCCTGACAAGGCCAGCGAACGCGAGCGACTGGCGCAGTGCGTGGCTGAGCTGGAGGCACTCGATGCCGACGCGCCATTGCCCGATGGGTTTGACAGCGAGGACGCGCTGTTTGAGGCCATTGATCACGCCAATGAAGCCCTGTGGCAGCTGGAAGACGAAATAGAACAGACCTACAGCGGCTTCACCGAGGCGCAGCGCCACTATGCCGGTGTGGTGGTGACCCTCAACTGGCGGGGCGAACTGGAGGTGATAGAAGGATGGGCGCGACCGCAGGATATCCCCAAAACGGTGAAGGACGGCCAACCTGATTCCGATGAGCCAGGCGTCGGAGAAGGCAGTGATGGCACAACAACGACCGAAAAGCCCCTGTCCCAGGCGCTCGTGAGTGACCTGGCCGCCCACCGGCGGCAGATCACCAAACTGACCCTCCTGAAACATCCCAAACTGGCGAGTGATTTGTTGCATTATGGTTTGTGTATCCAGGTCCTGACCGGTCGCAGTTGGGAGGGACGCATTTACTGCAACGCCAGCTACAGTGAGGTCCCCTGCGCATCGGAGCGGGGCGATACCGAGGACAGCCCCGCCGCAGAAGTTCTGTGCCTTGCGCGAGAGGCACTTAATACCGCCTGGCTAGCCGAGGACGACGAGGCGGCCCGATTAGCGGCGTTTTGCGCGCTGGCCAAACGGGACAAAGACAAACTGGTGACCTACTGCACAGCAATGCTATTAGAGCTTGGCCCCCGGGGGGCCAGCGTGGCGCGGGACGCGCTGGTGGATCAGCTGGCGCCGGATTTTCGGGAATACTGGCAGCCGACCGGTGAGCACTACTTCAAGCGCATGACGATGGATCAGTTACGCGACACTTTCGGGCCGGTGCTGGGGGACTTCTGGGCCGAGAGCCAGCAGGGCAAGCGCAAGGGCGAGGTGATCGAGTCACTACAGCAGGCCTTTGCCGAGAACTACGCCGCGGATGATCTGCGGGCAACCTGGATACCGTCAGTGTTCTAGGCGCTTACCGGCTCGCACCTTGGCCACCTCCGGGTGGCCTTTTTTGATCCCGATGCATGGCGCGCGCGGGCAACGATCCAACTGATCCCGGTATAATGCAAACGTTGACGCGAGCGACACACCACGCACAAGGAGCGAAGCGTATTACGATGGTTGAACGTACCTACTGCCACAGACGAACGCCACTACCTACGGCCAACACAACGGGATGCTGCCAATGACGGTCAGTCGAGGCGACTTCCAGTTATCACCGGAGCAGCGGCGTTTCCGGGACCTGATAACACCCTACAGTTACCTGACCCGTTACTGGGATTGGGAAGCCCGCTGTCTCGATGAGCCCGGCCTGGAGCAGGCCATGGGGGTCTTCTCCCACGGTGAGCGGATCATGGCCGCGTTTTTCCGCAATGTCTGGTGCGGCAGTGACCAGGCACCACTGGGTTTGGTCGATGCGGTCCGCACGCTGGACAGTGAAGATCTCGCCATCATTGTCGGCTGGATGCGCGATCCCTTTTTCCCCTAATGACGATTGAGCACAGCACCGCATGAGTGGACGTAAATCCCGCAGGGAGATCGACAAGGCCATCAAACATCTCATGGCCTATACCGGGCCACATGATGAGTGGGCGGGGCGATGGGACCAGGTCCAGGAGGATTTACTTGGTCCGCTGGCAGAAAAGCTCGACGTGAGTTTCGAAGCGTTGGAGGATTTCTTCTACGCGGGCCCCTACAGCCACATGGTCATTGGCTTCAGTTTTGAGGAATATGCCACCGTCCTGTGGGATAACGAACCGCACAATCTGATCGAGGCCTACCTCGCACACCGCGGGTGGCGGGAAGGCCCCGCGGGTCGTCGATACCTGCAGGCCCTCGGTGCATCCGAACTGCGATTCTGGGAGGTCACCGCAGTGAAACCCGGGGCTTACGCTGATATACGCCCCTATGGCACTCGGGACGAGCCGATACGGGTCAAAGAGAGAGCAGCGACCGAGAGTCTTCACCAATGGGATGGGCTGGTGGCCCGCGTGCTGTACACGGGGGCAACCCCCACGTTCAGCGGCGCCATGCTGCCTTTGCCCCCGGGGTTGGCTGCCCGTATCCAGGGGGTACTCTCTGCCATTCCGGCGGAAACAAGGCAATTGATGCAACAGCTGGTTGAGCAGGGTGAGATCGAGCGTCTACCCGATGATCTCGACGACATCATTCGCCACGCGCAGGAATCGGAGCTCGCCGGGGTGGCCTTCCTGATTTGGGCCATGGATGTCTATCTACAGACCACGGGGCCGTCCCCGAACCTGCGGAACATGGATGACGAGCCCATCGCACCCACCAGTGTGCGATTCCCCCTGCAGGGTTCTCGCAAGGCTGTTCTGCGTGCACTCGACGCGTCGCCAGTATTGCACAGAGAGGCGGAGGCCCCGTCCTGGACCTGGTTCCCCGAGCCCTACCAAGACATCGACGTTGGCGAGCGCGTGAGCGTGTTGGGGCATATCGCACTGGACGATAACGCCCTGGAACTGGACACCAACTCGACCGTCCGGGCTGAACGGGGCACCGCGCTACTGGCCGCGCTACTCGGTGACCTTGTGGGGTCGCCCCTGACCGTCCACGAAAATATGGCGCTGATGGAGGATTGCGGCGATATGCCGATGCCCGCCGCCGACATCCCCGCCGAGGTACAGGCAGCAATCACAGCCCAGTTGACCAACCACTACCGCAAGACACTGGACGAGCCCATTCCCATGCTCGAGGGCCTGAGCCCGCGCCAGTGCGCAGCAGACCCCACGTTACATAATGAGGTCATCAGCTGGCTCAAACACCTCGAAAACACCAGTGATCGCGGCCCGGACGCAAGCTATGATTTCAGCTGGATATGGGATGAGCTCAATCTGGAACGCCAGTAGTACACTGTCGCGATACAGCACGATAACGGTCACTGACGGGCATGGATAACACCACGCTACCCGCCTGGCGACACCTTCTGGAAACGGGGACCCTGGTGGTCCCCTTCCGGGTCCTGGATATGCACACAGAGGCCGCCCTGGACGGCGAGAACGTTGCCGTACGTGCCGATCTTGTTTTTGCCGGGGACGGAGCAGATTCCGAGCCCGCGGCGATTGCCGAATGGGGCGCGCTGGGCTTCCTGCGCTGTCCAGCGTGCGGGCACCGGGGCGAGGTACACCATGAAGACGACACGCACGAAGGTGATGCCGCCGTTTGTAGCGACTGCGGAGCACTGGTTACCCTCGAATGGGACGGCGGTGTGCAGTTAGCGTTTTCGGCTCCCGGCTACGTCCAGGACGAATCTTGAGTGGTTGAGGCAGACGGAAAAAAGGGAATCCGGCTGGATTCCCTTGAAGGTTATACACCATTCGCCGTTTGCGATCTCAGAGTAGACCGTGCTCTGCGAAGGAATAGCTCGCGCCCTCAGTGACGATGAGGTGATCCAGCACCCGAATATCGAGCAGGCCCAGACCGGACTGAAGGCGTTCGGTGATGCGCCGGTCCGCGGCACTGGGCTCGGTCACCCCACTGGGATGGTTGTGCCCGAAAATTGCCGCCGCCGCGTTGTGCTCCAGCGCGCGGCGGGCCACTTCCCTCGGGTACACCGCAGCCCCGTCGATCGTGCCGTGGAACATGTCCTCGGTCGCGATGATCTGGTGCTGATTGTTGAGGTAGATCACCGTAAACACCTCACGCTCACTGGCACCAATCCGCAACCGCAAATACTCCGCGGTTCTGCTCGGGCTGGTGAGCGCCTCGCCATAGGTCCGTCCGTTCTCCTCCAGAAAGCCAATCGCGGCCTCGATCACAGCCTCTTTCGAGGCGTATTGCAAAGTCTCCATTGTTTCGCACCTTGAAAATATCTCCCGAGATGCGCCCAACGGGACGAATCCCGTTGGGAGGATGCCTTGCGGCGTTGTTGTTAGAACGAAGACCACCGGCTTGCGCAGGCGGTCTTCGTAGGCTCTGGACTAGGCGTCCGGGTTATCGTCTTTGGGTTTGGGGGGGAAGACGACCAGCTCACCGCTGACCGCTATTCCAGGCTGGATAAGCAGGTTAAATCCCTCACCCTTGTTGTGGCGAAAAAGTTTCCCCACCTGGGTGTAGTTCTTGCGCTGCTCACCGCCAGCCTCAAACTCCTCGACGACATACACGTTCATATGAGTTGCCATGGATCCATCTCCTTGCTGGTTAAAGATCCGCCAGAGCCTCGTCCCGTGGGGGGTACGATACCCCAACGGGAGATGCGGAAAGTCCGCTACTTAATGCTGCTGTGAGCAGCGACTAAGTGACATTAACCTTCGTGGAAGTCGGAAAATCTGTCAATGGAAGGGTTCTTACAACGTAAGGCGAGCCGATACCAGACTGCTTCACAGGGAGCACAGTACATTCAATGCAACGGGCGCTGTAGCGCGGGGAGTGTGCTAGATCCGGCTCAGTGCAGGCGCCGCCATTCCCAGGGGGCGATAGGATGACTGTCCTGCCACAGGCCGCGTCGTGCAGCTCGGGCCTCGCGCTGCGCCTGGGCCAATTCGCGGTCATTGCGGGCGTAGCGTTCATACCGCCAGGCCCAGCCCTTCTCGACCAGCCTGAGATTGACGTTCATGCCGTTGCGGTAGACGGTACCGACAGTGCGACCATAACGGTCGGTGTCCTGAATAACCACGCCGATGTGTTGGCCGGCCACGAGCGCTTCCCTGGCGGCATTACCGTAAGGCTGGCGACGCTCAGGCGTATCGATCCCGTGCAGCCGGATCTTGTGCTGGGTGTTGGTCGCATCCAGCAGGGTCAGCGTATCGCCATCGGCAATACGGACCACTGTACCCGACAAGTCGTAATCCGAGGCGGATTGAACGGGCTTATCGAGCGCGGTGTCCGCGATAGCGGTGGTATTGGCCTGGAGTGCCGAAAGACCGCTGCGCGCGCTGGCAAGCGCCTGATCCAATGAGGCCTCGACCGATTGCACGAGGTCATCGGTACTGCTCGGCAGACGGATCGAGCCGACCTGTTGACTGACCATCTGATCAGCCCAGCGCAAACTGGCAGTGACCCAGGTCACGTTGCCCTGTACCAGGTACTGCGCCACGCTACCGACAATGAAGAGCGCCAGTAGGGTGCGGGAAGACAAGAGTCGCCAGCCGCGGGGGCGCGTGAAGGGAAGGATGCGGGCCATGGGCCGGCAGTTTAACACTCCCTAGCAATGCGCGGTCAGGTGTGCGGAAAATGACCGGGAGGATCTGGCAGGGGAAAAAACCTGCCCCGGGGATCCGGGGCAGTAGAGGCTTCAGTCGATGGCGCGCAGGATTTGCTCGCTTTCCCGGTGCTCGATGGCCCAGTCCCGCAGGGCGTAGAACAGCTTGTTGAAGTGCTCAGGATCCGGCACGGACCAGGCGAGATGGTTGATCGCCACCAGGCTGACCACAATACCCGCGGCATCGGTGGACAATTTCCCTTCGAAGCAATTGTCCTCACAGACCATCCGGACCTGATCGTCCGGCAGCGCCGGAGACAGGTAACAACCGCCATTGGACAACTCCCACATGGTCCACATGCCACCGTTATAGTCGGGGCACAGCCGGTCCATGGTCTGGAAAATCATCGCTTCCAACTGCAGGAAGTACTCCCCGGCATACTTGGGGAAAAAGCCGAGACGCTGATCCTCACGCACAATGCTGCGGGTGATCGGCTGACGCTCGTGTATCTCCTCAATGCGAACCGGTGTGGGGACATAGACAACAATCCTCTGCTGTATAGACATGGATCAATCTCCTTCACGTTGAATGATCCGCTGAAGCCTACTCTCGTGGGGCAAGGCCCCAACGGGTAATGCGGATAGACCGCCACTCAATGCTGCCAGGGGCAGCGATCAAGTGGTTTTAAGATCGAATGATGGCGGTT
>NZ_AUHJ01000039.1 GCF_000423125.1 Haliea salexigens DSM 19537 | reverse complement strand
GGAACTCAACTACGGAGTCGATCTATCAACCATCTGAGGGTGGTATCAGATTGATGGGGTGAAGGTGCCCCATCAACCATTAAATCCGTATACCCGAAATAAGATGACGTCGTCAAAATAGCCGAACTCCAAAAAGGCTCTCTCAAGTTCATAATTCAGGCGCCAGTCATCTTCAGGATCACAGACACTCAGGTGTGGAGCTTCATTATTTCTTTCTTCAGTCACACTTGCCTCTGCGAAATGTAATTCCCAAACGGCGTCGTCCGAAGGTCGAATTGTTTTCACAAACTGCTTAGCTAACAAAGTGTCACTGTTGATCAGCAAATAGGTAGACATAGTTGTTCACCAACATACTTGTTGTTTTCACTTAAATGACAGGGTCAGCGTCCATCAAAAAACTTTTACTTTGGAATCACCTTTTTATGAATACTCACCCCATCTGCTTATTGCGGATCCTGGGTTAAAGTTCTATTTACCTTAACTGGATGCCGCCACCAAAGTTCCGGTAGATATCGACTAAGCGGACAAAGCTCTGTTCTTGCAGTTGAGCCAACTGGTCGCGACTGCGCAGCAGTTCACGTTCGGCATCGAGCAAATCCAGGAACTCGTTGCTACCCGCTTCATATCGCTGACGGGCAATTTCTACGGCCTTTTTACTGGCCTGCCACTGTTGCTCTGTATTAAGTTGCTGCTCGCGGCTCAGGTTGTAACTGTTCAGCGATAACTGCATTTCGTTAATAGCGTCAAATACCTGTTGCTCGAACTGAGCCAGTGCCATTTGCGCACTGGCTTCGGCCTGACGGATACGTGCTTTTACCGAACCTAAATCGGCAGCCTGCCAACTTAAACTCGGTGCCACTGACCAGCTTTGTGTTTCACTACCCAGTGTTAACCCGGGGCCGGATAAAAAGCCGAGAAAACCACGCACCGAGAGGTTCGGATATAAATCCGCTGTCGCCACACCAATATTTGCCGTACGAGCTGCTAATAGCCGCTCGCTACTTGCCACGTCCGCCCGATGGCGCAGATAGTTCTCACCGTCGACCACAGCCACCGGACGCTTTAGCTCGGGCAATTGCGGATCAGCACTTAACTCCAGCTGACCCGGTTCTAACGCCAACAATGCTGACAAGGTTGCATCCGCCGCCGATAGCGCTTCCCGGTATGCGGGCACTGACGCTTTCACCCGGTGCAATTGCACGTCAATTTGTGCTAACTCCAGCTCCGAAGCCATGCCGACCTCTAATCTGGCCAGCACTATGGCACGACTTTGCTGCAGGTTTTCCAGATTTTCTTCGGCAACCTCCAGCCGCAACTGCGCTCCACGATATTCGCCGTAGCTGGTGGCCACCTGACTGATCAGTCGCACTTGCGCGTCGCGCCAGAGAATATCGGCTTGCTGCGCCTGAGCCTCCGCCGCTTCACTGGCTCGACGTAATTTGCCGAACAAGTCCAGATCCCAGCTTAAGTTGGCACCGCTGCTGTACCCGCGGGTAATACCGCTGCTGTACCAGCGGGTAATAACGTCATCATCGTCTGCCGACAGAGTATTGTTTTCACTCGCCTGATAACCTGTTTCCAGCGTCCCTTTCGGCCATGAATCGTTGTCGGCATCACGAAATACCGCATAAGCCCGGTCGACATTCGCCCTGGCTTGCGCCAGGGTACGGTTCTGCTCCAGAGCACGCTCTACCAACTGATTAAGCTCAGCATCGTCAAACGCCTGCCACCAGTTCAAAGCCTGCTCGGCCTGCTGATACGGCTGGCTTAGGTTAATGCTTTCTACCTTCTCCGGCCTTTGGTAGTCCGGCCCGGCAGAGCAGGCGCTTAGCGACGCCACGAGTAGAGCAAGGGTTGATAGCTTCACTGTATTACGCATGTTTGTTTTCCTCCGAAGAGCTTTCCGTTGGCTCTGGTAGCGCCTTTTTCTCGCCACGTTTAGCCAACATGTAGTAGAACAGCGGCGTTAAAATGAGACCGAAAATGGTGACACCAATCATGCCGGAGAACACGGCAACGCCCATGGCCTGGCGCATTTCAGCGCCGGCACCGGTGGAGAAGACCATAGGCACCACACCCATAATAAAGGCAATAGACGTCATCAGTATGGGGCGCAAACGCAGGCGACCGGCTTCCAGAATGGCTTCCATGGTACTCATACCGTGGTCCTGCAGCTCTTTGGCAAACTCGACAATTAGAATGGCGTTCTTCGCCGCCAGCCCCACCAGCACAATTAAACCTATCTGGGTAAGAATGTTGTTGTCCCCGCCATAGATAAGCACACCGCTTAACGCCGATAACAGGGTCATCGGAATAATCAGGATGATGGCCAACGGCAAAGTTAAGCTTTCGTACTGCGCAGCCAGCACCATAAAGACCAGCAAGATAACCAGCGGATAAATGAACATGCCCGCATTACCGGCCAGAATTTGCTGGTAAGTCAGTTCTGTCCACTCGTAGGTCATGCCGTTCGGCAAGGTTTCAGCGAGAATTTTTTCAATGGCCGCCTGTGCTTCCCCTGTGCTGTAACCCGGCGCAGGACCACCGTTAATTTCAGCGGTGGTAAAGCCGTTGTAATGCATGACTCTATCCGGTCCTGCGGTGTTGGTAATGTTCATAAAGGAGCCCACAGGAACCATTTCACCACTGCCGTTACGCACTTTCAGCTGACTGATTTGCTCAGGCGTTTGGCGAAACTGCTCATCTGCCTGCATATTCACCTGATAGGTACGCCCGAACCGGTTAAAGTCATTCACATACACTGAGCCCATATAAGCCTGCAAAGTCTGGAATACCTCATCCAGGCTCACATCTTGTTGCTTAGCTTTCGTACGGTCGACATCGATATCAAGCTGCGGCACATTCACCTGATAACTGGAAAATACGCCGGTCAGTTCAGGCGTCGCCCAGGCCTTTTGCATCACCTCCATATTGACCTTATACAGCTCTTCGTAACCATGGTTAGCACGGTCTTGTATTTGCAGACGGAAACCACCAATAGTCCCTAACCCTTGCACTGGCGGGGGCGGGAATATGGCAACGTAAGCTTCATCAATAGCCGCGAACTTCTGGTTCAATGCGCCCGCTATTGCATTAGCCGACATTGAAGAATCCGTTCGCTCATCAAAGTCAGTTAGCGACACAAACACAATTCCGGAATTCGGACTGTTAGTTAAACCGTTAATACTCAGACCCGGAAAGGCAATTGAGTTCGCCACACCCGGATGATCCAAGGCAATACTCGACATTTCTTTAATGACCGCAGCGGTGCGATCCAGCGAAGCGGCATCCGGCAATTGTGCAAAACCCACCAGGTATTGCTTGTCCTGACTGGGCACATAACCAGTAGGAGTCGTCGCAAACTGCAGACCGGTTAACCCTAATAAAGCCACATACAGAACGCCTACAATGACGCCATAGCGGATCACTTTTTTAACCAGCCAGCCGTAACCTTTAGACAAACGGGCAAAAAAGCGGTTAAAGGGTTCAAATAACCAACGGCCTAACAGCTTATCCATACCGCGGGTCAGTATGTCTTTTTTCTCGCCATGACCTTTTAACAGAAGCGCCGCCAATGCAGGGCTCAGCGTTAGTGAATTGATGGCTGAGATAAAGGTAGAAATGGTAATGGTTAACGCAAACTGCTTATAAAACTGACCGGTTAAGCCCGACATAAAGGCGGTTGGAATAAATACCGCTGCCAGCACCAGTGTCGTCGCGACAATAGGACCAGTCACCTCTTTCATGGCTTTTTGTGTAGCAGCAATGGGGGACAAACCTTCGCTAATATTCCGCTCTACGTTTTCCACCACCACAATGGCGTCATCCACGACGATACCAATAGCCAGCACCAGCCCAAACAGCGACAAGGTGTTTAACGAAAAGCCCAGCAAGTGCATGAAGGCAAAGGTTCCAACCAGCGACACCGGTACCGCGACCAAAGGAATAATTGAGGCGCGCCAGGTTTGCAAAAACAGCACCACAACCAGTACCACCAACAATACAGCTTCGAGCAGAGTTTTCACTACCGCATCAATAGAGCTGCGCACAAAAACGGTTGTGTCGTACACAATGTCGTACGTTAAACCGTCAGGAAAACCTTTCGACAATTCCGCCATTTTGGAGCGAACATCGTCAGAAATTTGAATGGCATTGGAGCCAGACGCCTGGAAAATAGGAAGCGCTACCGCGTCTTTATTGTTCAGTAACGAGCGCAGCGCATAAGTTGAAGCGCCAAGCTCAACACGGGCGACATCTTTTAAGCGACTGATCTCGCCGTTCTCGCCCACCTTGATAATAATGTCTTCAAACTCTTCGACGTCTGTCAGACGGCCTTTCACATTGATAAGCAACTGAAAATCAGCGTCACCGCTTGGCTGAGAACCCAAACTGCCAGCTGCCGCCTGTTGGTTTTGCTCACGAATTGCCTCGGTAATTTGCGCCGGGGACAAACCCAGTGCGGACACCTTATTAGGATCCAGCCAGACCCGCATGCTGTATTCGCCAGCGCCAAATAACTTGACCGCCCCAACGCCTTCTATACGCGCCAGTTCGTCTTTGATATTTAAGTTCGCATAATTCGACAGGTACAGCATGTCGTAGCGATCATCCGGTGAGGTTAGATGCACCATCATGGTTTCATTTGGAGACGACTTCTCAGTCACTACCCCCAAGCGCTGCACCACCTGTGGCAGGCGCGGTTTGGCTCGCTCTACCCGGCTTTGCACCTGAGTTTGCGCTAAATTGACGTCGGTACCGATAGCAAAGGTAACGGTCAGTGTCATACGACCATCCGAGGTGGCCTGAGAGGACATATACAACATATCCTCCACACCATTAATTTCCTGCTCCAGTGGCGAGGCCACAGTTTCCGCTATGACTTTGGGGTTAGCACCCGGGTAGTTAGCCGTTACTACAACCGTTGGTGGCGCCACCTCCGGGTATTCGGTAATAGGCAGTTGCCATACCGCTATCGCACCGGTAATAAAGAACAACAGCGAGATAACCGCGGCAAAAATCGGCCGTCGGATAAAAAATTGAGAAAACATTCAGTACCCCTTAACCGTGGTTATCTTCTGTAGATGTCTGCGCCGTTAACTCGTTATTGGCTTCGTCCAGCAACTGTTGCACTTTACGCAACCGGACCAGTTGCTCACTGCTTGCCATTGGCACCAGTTGAGGATCAACTTTCATATTGGCTCTAACTCGCTGCAAACCGTTCACTACAATTTTGTCCTTTGGCGTTAAACCTTCTGTCACTATGCGCAGGCCATTAACTTTTTCACCCAGCTCAATCGCCCGATACTCCAGCTCATTATTACTATTAACCACCAATACAAACTTGTTATTCAGGTCGGTTCCAACAGCCTTTTCGTCAATCAAAATGCCTTCATAAGAGTCGCTGCCCACCAAACGAATACGGGCAAATAGACCAGGTAACAAGTCGTTGTCATCGTTAGGGAAACTGGCTCGTACACGAATAGTGCCGGTTTGCGCATCAATGCGGTTATCGACAAAATCGACCCGGCCTACGTGCTGATAATTGCTGTCGTTAGCCAGTGCCATATAAACGGGGTTCGAGGTCGAGTCGCGGGTATCAGCTCGTTTCCCTGTTTCAGCCAGACGTGCGTACTTGAGGTAGCTCTGCTCGTCTACATCGAAATACGCATACATTTTCTCGGTTGAAACCAGGCTGGTAATTTGACTTTGTCCCGCGCTCACAAAGTTACCGGCGGTAACCTGAGCATAAGATACCCGGCCGCTAATAGGCGCGGTAATGCGGGTGTAGCTTAAGTCGAGTTCAGCGCGTTCAAGTGCAGCTTCAACCGAAGCTACTGTTGCCGCTGTTTGCTGTTTACGAGCTAAACGACTGTCCAGTAGTTCAGCAGAAATTGCCCGCTGGCTACTGAGTTTTTCAGCCCGCCGGTATTCCTTTTCCGCCTGAACCGCAGCGCTTTGCGCACTTTGCAGCTCAGCTTTAAGCCGCGCAACTTCGGTAGCGAAAGGTTTAGGATCAATCTGTACCAGCAAGTCTCCTTTATCTACCAGAGCCCCCTCGTTGAAATGAACTTCCTCGATATAACCAGAAACTCGGGGTATCAACTGAACCGTCTGTGGCGCTTGCAAACGGCCGGTGAATTCATCCCATTCGGTGATTCGCTCATGCACCACCTGCGCTACGCTAACTTGCGGCGGAGCCGGTGCCGCAGTCTCTTCCGCTGCTTCCGGATTGCTGCACGCGGCTAATACCAGCGCAGCAATACCTCCTAAAAGAAATTTTAACGTGTTTGTCGTACTCATGGCCTTGCTCTCGAAATTATTGCCCTATGCTGCAAAAAGTTGCATCAAATAAAACTAGCTATTTATGTACCGTTCGGTAAGAATATAGAAATCGAAGTTACTGTCAAATTAATTTTGGACTGATCGGTAAAATTGATGTTTATTTTGAACTAAATACAGAAAAACGACGTAAGAACAACTGAAGCAACCAAAAACAGGCCGCCTTTAATACGAGGTAAAGTATAGTTATTGCAGGTAGAAATTAGCGTGCCGAAAACTGCTGACTACTTGCCTATTTCTATAGAGTCGATATGAAATCTCTGTTTCCGATTGATGCCAGCGGCCTTTTTACCGCAGCAGAATCCGACAGAGTATCGCTGGACAGTATTCGCCCGCCTGTTTACTATGTGAGCGTGCCAGCAAGGGCATTAAAGTGTCGATGAGGAGTATAGCTATGACAACGAAAACTCAAACGGTTTGTCGCGGACGGCCATGTGCTTTTAATAAAGAAGAAGCACTGGGCAAAGCGCTAGAACTGTTTTGGCGTAATGGCTACGAAGGCACCTCATTGAGCGACCTGACAAAGGTGATGGGTATTAATAAACCCAGCCTCTACTCTGCTTTTGGTAATAAAGAGCAGCTGTTTTTGCAGGCTATCGACCTCTATGAAAAACGACCTGATGCCTTCTTTTATCCGGCAATGGAACAGAAAACTGCATACTTAGTAGTGCAATCGATGCTGCGCGGAGCTGCCGACAGAATGGCCAACGCGGATCACCCTCAAGGCTGTGTCACTGTTCAGGGCGCGCTGTCCTGCAGCGAAGCTTCAGCCACCGTTAAAGATGCGTTAGTTAAACGCAGATTAGACGGCCAGCAAGCACTCCAGAAACGTTTTGAACAAGCACAGCAGGATGGCGACCTGCCACAGCATGTCGATGCGGCTATTTTATCGCGCTATATCGGCACAGTACTGCAGGGCATGTCAGTACAAGCTAATAATGGTGCCTCTACTGAGGATTTATACGCGGTTGCCGACATGGTATTGCAAAACTTTCCAAAGGCATAATGTTTCAGGATTAAACACGCTAAGAGATGTAAGATCCTCCGCAATACTTGCCTAATACTACATTCCCTGAGCCATTTACTGGTCGAAACACAACACCCACACCTATACTGATGAATCTCATTTAAAGGGTGAACTTAGCCACAGCTCGAGGATTACAATTATGTCTGATCAGTACCTTGCCCAGCGAATGGCAGACCTGACGCAACGACTGCTTCCGTTACTTACAAAAGAAGACCTGACGCAAACCGCCATTGCTGACATTTCACTGATGCATCGCAGTAACCCGTCACAGGCTCGCCCAATAATTTATCGCCCCGCTGTTTGCTTTATGCTGCAAGGAGCAAAAGAGTTGCTGGTCGGCAATACCAAAGTCACTTACGAGCAAATGAATTATCTTTTGATTCCGGTCATGTTGCCGGTTTCTGGCCGGGTGTCACAAGCGTCTCCGGACACCCCCTACGTGGGTTTAAGTTTTAATAAAAAAGGGGCCGCAGCCCCTTTGTCCTCGATGCGTGGCCATCAGCTCCGCCTGCACCCCAGGGAGTCAGCGGAAACCCAAGCATCGGCAACCAGACCGCTCTCTTTCAGCTCTTCACACGCTGCCCCGACCTGCTCCCGCCACTTCTTAGCTCTGGTCGATTCCGAGCCGCACATAAGCCGGAAGGTTTCCAGCTTCAACGGGAACGGCTCCTTGTGTGAAGCAAAGTAGTCGAACATGCGGCGGGCGGTAGGGGACAGCTTGCGGTACTTGTCCCAAATGAAGCGCGAATAGTAGTCACCGGCAAACAGCACAACCATTTCTTCATCAATCATGACCTGGCATCGAGAATTGCGCTTGCCTCGATCCAGGACGCGAAACCGGCTGATTAGTGATAGTGACTCAAGACGACCAATCCGCTTGGATTCAAACTGCATGGCCGATGCCTGCAATCGTGACAAACACTCTTCGGCTTTCTTGTAGTAACGGCCATTAATCGACCACCCCAAGTCCTTGCACAGCTCATAGAACGTGAAGCTGATAGGATCGCCAATAGGCGAACGCTTGGAATACTCCATAACCTGTTGCCATACTAGCTCATCATCTTCTGCCCGAAGCTCTACGCCCGTATAGGTGATGTTCACATCGTTTCCGATGCTATAAATAGGCTCGCTCTGCAAAGCTGCGCGGGGCACTCGTTTGTTTCGCACAGTGAAAAGAGCCGACCGGGCGTAATCGTTCGGCAATGCCCGCATATGGTCGCCCCAGGGCGCAATATCAAACAATGATAGCTGGGCGTCCCTGATCTCCTGCTTGGTGTGTTTTAGCAGTGCCGCCTGGCGGGCTTCATCCACTTTTGAGGCCAGCGCATCCGTCGCGCCTTTCTTTCGCCCTGGCTTCTTGTCGCTCATGGCTTCCCCCTTGACAGCCGGGGCCGCGTCGTTGGCCTCCGTGGTGTTCTGGTTAGCGTTGGTTGTATCAGGAAGGGCAGGGGCTTCGGGTTCAGGAATGCCCGGCAGGGTGATCGCCTCGCCAATGGGGCGAAGCCCTGCCTTTGCTGACTTGGTTTGATGGTATGCTGTTCTGGACGCAATTTCTTTTGCTTTGTCTGGATCGACACCACCGACAATCAGCTTTTTTATATATTCTTGTTGGTTAAAGTCGTCTGCCATTTAGGGGTACTAGGGATTTTCCGTCCAAAAACGACAAGAATCGCTGAAAGCCCCGCCATCCGAGGCCTCCCAGGGGGTATTACTTTTCCCGAACCGGTAAATATCCCTCGATTGTGCGCATCAGTTCCTCCAGATCCGGTAGTTTTTCACTCATTTCGAAGGTATAGATACCCTTCAAGTTGATGTTATACCAAGCCACTGGAGAAGCCTGTTTGACAATCTGTATTCGCTTATCGTCATTCTGATATTCGAAGCTCGTCAGCAGCTGGCTGAGTATGCTGGAATTGAAGTAAATAATGGCGTTGGTGACCAAGCGCGCGCATTCGTTCCATAGTTGGATTTCTTCATCAGA
>NZ_KE383980.1:7318-10198 GCF_000423125.1 Haliea salexigens DSM 19537 | reverse complement strand
TTAATTCCACCGGGACACCGAACATGTCCGCCATCGACGACGCAAAGGCTTGCTCTCCAGGGTGTAGCGGCAGGGATTCCTCGTCATTCTTTGGTGCTTTGGGATCCTTCGATGGCGAACCAGATTGAATCAGGGTATAGAGTTCAGCGATCGGCATCGGGTTGCGCAGGTAGCGTTTTGCGTAGCGTATCTGCTGTTTTTCATTGGGCAGCGAGGCAATGGCCTTGGCGGCGGTTTCGGGGAGCTGGCCGCGCCGGGTCAGGTTTATCAGGTGGGGACACAGCTTTTGCAGTAGTGCCAGGCGGTTGGCCAGTGTCGGCCTGCCAATGCGCAGGGCGGCCGCCATGTCGGTTATTGTGGGGATACTTTCCGCAAAGCGTTGCCGCGCCCTCACCACCGCCTCGGCATATTCAATGGCTGTCACCGGATAGCCGGCGATCTTTGCTTCCTCGTAGGCATGCTGAATGCCATAGAACACGGCATCCGCATCGCTTGCGTCAATGAGGCTGACCTTCGCCCACCGCGTATAGGCGCTTTCTTCGATATGGGCGTTGAGCGTCTCCCAGCCTGTCAGCACTTCTATATCTTTGCCCGACCCTGGGTCTGGCGCTTCCACAGCCCGTGCCAGGACGCGGCCCACGGGTTCTTTGCGGCTCAGTGCGGCTTCGTTCAGAGCGCGACGCTGCTCGTCGGTAAAAGGTATCTCCAGAGCAAAGTCCGCCTTGTAACGACGTCGGCGCTCGACGTCTTCCACATCCACAGACAATTGGCGCTGCAGTATCTGCCGAGCGGCCCGGTTGGTTTGACCCTGGTGTTTCATCGCGCTCCCCCAGCGTTCCTCAAGGAACACTATAGCAGGCTTTTCTCCCGTACCGCCACGACGGCCTTGGAAAGGACTGGCTGGGAGACCCCGGATCATCGCGCTGGTATGGCCCCGGTACACAACCTTCCATTGACAGCTAACCGCCATCATTCGATCTTAAAACCACTTGATCGCTGCCCCTGGCAGCATTGAGTGGCGGTCTATCCGCATTACCCGTTGGGGCCTTGCCCCACGGGAGTAGGCTTCAGCGGATCATTCAACGTGAAGGAGATTGATCCATGTCTATACAGCAGAGGATTGTTGTCTATGTCCCCACACCGGTTCGCATTGAGGAGATACGCGAGCGTCAGCCGATCACCCGCAGCATTGTGCGTGAGGATCAGCGTCTCGGCTTTTTCCCCAAGTATGCCGGTGAGTACTTCCTGCAGTTGGAAGCGATGATTTTCCAGACCATGGACCGGCTGTGCCCCGACTATAACGGTGGCATGTGGACCATGTGGGAGTTGTCCAATGGCGGTTGTTACCTGTCTCCGGCGCTGCCGGACGATCAGGTCCGGATGGTCTGTGAGGACAATTGCTTCGAAGGGAAACTGTCCACCGATGCCGCGGGTATTGTGGTCAGCCTGGTGGCGATCAACCACCTCGCCTGGTCCGTGTCGGATCCTGAGCACTTCAACAAGCTGTTCTACGCCCTGCGGGACTGGGCCATCGAGCACCGGGAAAGCGAGCACATCCTGCGCGCCATCGACTGAAGCCTCTACTGCCCCGGATCCCCGGGGCAGGTTTTTTCCCTGCCAGATCCTCCCGGTCATTTTCCGCACACCTGACCGCGCCTGGCCAGGGAGTGTTAAACTGCCGGCCCATGGCCCGCATCCTTCCCTTCACGCGCCCCCGCCGCTGGCGATTCTTGTCTTCCCGCACCCTGCTGGCGCTCTTCATTGTCGGTAGCGTGGCGCAGTACCTGGTACAGGGCAACGTGACCTGGGTCACTGCCAGTTTGCGCTGGGCTGACCAGATGGTCAGTCTACAGGTCGCCTCGGTCCGTCTACCAAATGGTACCGATAGCCTCGTGCAATCGGTCGAGGCCTCATTGGACCAGGCGCTTGCCAGCGCGCGCAACGGTCTTTCGGCACTCCAGGCCAATACCACCGCTATCGCGGACACCGCGCTCGATAAGCCCGTTCAATCCGCCTCGGATTACGACTTGTCGGGCAAAGTGGTCCGTATTGCCGATGGCGATACGCTGACCCTGCTGGATGCGACCAACACCCAGCACAAGATCCGGCTGCACGGGATCGATACGCCTGAGCGTCGCCAGCCTTACGGTAGTGCCGCCAGGGAAGCGCTGGAGGCGCTCGTGGCCGGCCAACACATCGGCGTGGTTGTTCAGGACACCGACCGGTATGGTCGCACTGTCGGTACCGTCTACCGCAACGGCCTGAACGTCAATCTCACGCTGGTCGAGAAAGGCTGGGCCTGGTGGTATGAACGCTACGCCCTCAATGATCGTGAATTGGCCCAGGCGCAGCGCAAGGCCCGAGCTGCACGACGCGGTCTGTGGCAGGACAGTCATCCTATCGCCCCCTGGGAATGGCGGAGCTTGCATTGATGCGGGTCTCACACGTTCCCCGCGCTACAGCCCCGTTTCATTGAATGTGTTGTTCTCCCTGTGAAGCAATCAGGCATAGCCTCGCCTTACGCTGTAAGAACCCTTCCATTGACAGATTTTCCGACTTCCACGAAGGTTAATGTCACTTAGTCGCTGCTCACAGCAGCATTAAGTAGCGGACTTTCCGCATCTCCCGTTGGGGTATCGTACCCCCCACGGGACGAGGCTCTGGCGGATCTTTAACCAGCAAGGAGATGGATCCATGGCAACTCATATGAACGTGTATGTCGTCGAGGAGTTTGAGGCGGGCGGTGAGCAGCGCAAGAACTACACCCAGGTGGGGAAACTGTTTCGCCACAACAAGGGTGAGGGCTTTAACCTGCTTATCCAGCCTGGAATAGCGGTTAGCGGTGAGCTGGTCGTCTTTCCCCCCAAACCCAAAGACGAT
>NZ_KE383980.1:0-6693 GCF_000423125.1 Haliea salexigens DSM 19537 | reverse complement strand
GCTAACTGCACACCGCCGTCCCATTCGAGGGTAACCAGTGCTCCGCAGTCGCTACAAACGGCGGCATCACCTTCGTGCGTGTCGTCTTCATGGTGTACCTCGCCCCGGTGGCCGCACGCTGGACAGCGCAGGAAGCCCAGCGCGCCCCATTCGGCAATCGCCGCGGGCTCGGAATCTGCTCCGTCCCCGGCAAAAACAAGATCGGCACGTACGGCAACGTTCTCGCCGTCCAGGGCGGCCTCTGTGTGCATATCCAGGACCCGGAAGGGGACCACCAGGGTCCCCGTTTCCAGAAGGTGTCGCCAGGCGGGTTGCTTGGTGTTATCCATGCCCGTCAGTGACCGTTATCGTGCTGTATCGCGACAGTGTACTACTGGCGTTCCAGATTGAGTTCATCCCATAGCCAGCTGAAATCATAGCTTGCGTCCGGGCCCCGATCGCTGGTGTTTTCGAGGTGTTTGAGCCAGCTGATGACCGCATTGTGTAACGAGGGGTCTGTTGCGCACTGGCGCGGGCTCAGGCCCTTGAGCATGGGAATGGGCTCGTCCAGTGTCTTGCGGTAGTGGTTGGTCAACTGGGCTGTGATCGCCGCCTGTACCTCGACGGGGATGTCGGCGGCGGGCATCGGCATATCGTCGTAATCCTCCATCAGCGCCATATTTTCGTGGACGGTCAGGGGCGACCCCACAAGGTCACCGAGCAGCGCGGCCAGTAGCGCGGTGCCCCGTTCAGCCCGGACGGTCGAGTTGGTGTCCAGTTCCAGAGCGTTATCGTCCAGTGCGATATGCCCCAACACGCTCACGCGCTCGCCAACGTCGATGTCCTGGTAGGGCTCGGGGAACCAGGTCCAGGACGGGGCCTCCGCCTCTCTGTGCAATACTGGCGACGCGTCGAGTGCGCGCAGAACGGCCTTGCGAGAGCCCTGCAGGGGGAATCGCACACTGGTGGGTGCGATGGGCTCGTCATCCATGTTCCGCAGGTTCGGGGACGGCCCCGTGGTCTGTAGATAGACATCCATGGCCCAGATCAGGAAGGCCACCCCGGCGAGTTCCGATTCCTGTGTGTGGCGGATGATGTCGTCGAGATCATCGGGTAGACGCTCGATCTCACCCTGCTCAACCAGCTGTTGCATCAATTGCCTTGTTTCCGCCGGAATGGCAGAGAGTACCCCCTGGATACGGGTAGCCAGCTCCGGGGGCAAAGGCAGCATGGCGCCGCTGAACGTGGGGGTTGCCTCTGTGTGCAGCACGCGGGCCACCAGCCCATCCCATTGGTGAAGGCTCTCGGTCGCTGCTTTCTCTTTGACGCGTATCGGCTTGTCCCGGGTGCCATAGGGGCGTATGTCAGCGTAAGCCCCGGGTTTCACTGCGGTGACCTCCCAGAATCGCAGTTCGGATGCACCGAGGGCCTGCAGGTATCGACGACCCGCGGGGCCTTCCCGCCACCCGCGGTGTGCGAGGTAGGCCTCGATCAGATTGTGCGGTTCGTTATCCCACAGGACGGTGGCATATTCCTCAAAACTGAAGCCAATGACCATGTGGCTGTAGGGGCCCGCGTAGAAGAAATCCTCCAACGCCTCGAAACTCACGTCGAGCTTTTCTGCCAGCGGACCAAGTAAATCCTCCTGGACCTGGTCCCATCGCCCCGCCCACTCATCATTTGGCCCGGTATAGGCCATGAGATGTTTGATGGCCTTGTCGATCTCCCTGCGGGATTTACGTTCACTCATGCGGTGCTGTGCTCAATCGTCATTAGGGGGAAAAGGGATCGCGCATCCAGCCGACAATGATGGCGAGATCTTCACTGTCCAGCGTGCGGACCGCATCGACCAAACCCAGTGGTGCCTGGTCACTGCCGCACCAGACATTGCGGAAAAACGCGGCCATGATCCGCTCACCGTGGGAGAAGACCCCCATGGCCTGCTCTAGGCCGGGCTCATCGAGACAGCGGGCTTCCCAATCCCAGTAACGGGTCAGGTAACTGTAGGGTGTTATCAGGTCCCGGAAACGCCGCTGCTCCAGTGATAGCTGGAAGTCGCCTCGACTGACCGTCATTGGCAGCATCCCGTTGTGTTGGCCGTAGGCAGTGGCCTTCGCCTGTGGCAGTAGGTACGTTCAACCATCGTAATACGCTTCGCTCCTTGTGCGTGGTGTGTCGCTCGCGTCATCGTTTGCATTATACCGGGTTCAGTTGGATCGTTGCCCGCGCGCACTGTGCATCGGGATCAAAAAAGGCCACCCGGAGGTGGCCAAGGTGCGAGCCGGTATTGATCTAGAAGACGGCGGGTATCCAGGTCGCCCGCGGATCATCCGCGGCGTAGTCCTCGGCAAAGGCCAGCTGTAGTGACTCGATAACCTCGCCCTTGCGCTTCCCCTGCTGGCTCTCGGCCCAGAAGTCCCCCAGCACCGGCCGGAAAGTGTCGCGTAACTGATCCATCGTCAGGCGCTTGAAGTAGTGCTCACCGGTCGGCTGCCAGTATTTCCGAAAATCCGGCGCCAGCTGATCCACCAGCGCATCCCGCGCCACGCTGGCCCCCCGGGGGCCAAGCTCTAATAGCATTGCTGTGCAGTAGGTCACCAATTTGTCTTTGTCCCGTTTGGCCAGCGCGCAAAACGCCGCTAATCGGGCCGCCTCGTCGTCCTCGGCTAGCCAGGCGGTATTAAGTGCCTCTCGCGCAAGGCGCAGACCTTCTGCGGCGGGGCTGTCCTCGGTATCGCCCCGCTCCGATGCGCAGGGGACCTCACTGTAGCTGGCGTTGCAGTAAATGCGTCCCTCCCAACTTCGACCGGTCAGGACCTGGATACACAGGCCGTAGTGCAACAGCTCACTCGCCAGTTTGGGATGTTTCAGGAGGGTCAGTTTGGTGATCTGCCGCCGGTGAGCGGCCAGGTCACTCACGAGCGCCTGGGACAGGGGCTTTTCGGTCGTTGCAGTGCTATCACTGCCTTCTCCGGCGCCTGGCTCATCGGCACCAGATTGGCCGTCCTTAACCGTTTTGGGGATATCCTGCGGTCGCGCCCATCCTTCCAGCACCTCCAGTTCGCCCCGCCAGTTGAGGGTCACCACCACACCGGCATAGTGCCGCTGTGCCTCCGTGAAGCCGCTGTAGGTCTGTTCTATTTCGTCTTCCAGCTGCCACAGGGCTTCATTGGCGTGATCAATGGCCTCAAACAGCGCGTCCTCGCTGTCAAACCCATCGGGCAATGGCGCGTCTGCATCGAGCGCCTCCAGCTCAGCCACGCACTGCGCCAGTCGCTAGCGTTCGCTGGCCTTGTCAGGGGGGACATCGATCAGCACGGCTGGCAATCGTATCAGACCAGTGGTCAGGGACTCACGGTCGAGGCCGTGTACGACCCAGGCCCACTCGCAGCCTTTTTCCAGCTTACGGGCGGTACGACTCAGCTTCTCCAATGCCAGTCGCTCGACCAGTTCTGTGTCTGAAAAATAGACCTTCTCCTGGAACAGGTCGCGCTCCACTGCGCCACCGGCTTGTTCATAGGCCTTGATACCGACAAAGGCACCGATGCCTTGCCCCACCTCGATGGCTTCACCAATCAGCCACCGGCGGATCGCATAAGCCGAACAGTGTTCTCCCAGCGCCTGATAACAGGCCAGCTGCCGCTTAGGGTCGTCTACCAGCGCGAAGGCCTGTACGTCCTCCAGCGTTAGTCGGCCTTTGCGGTAGTCGTTCATGATGGCCTTGGCCACCCGCCCGAGTTTGAGTAGTTTGCGGACGTGGGCCTCCGTGAGCCCAAAGCGCAGCGCAATGTCGGCCTCCCACTGGAAGTTTTCGGCCAGCGACAGGGCGTCCCCGGCGCCGCGCACCGCACAGAGTACCGGGTGCACCGGGTATCTGCCCGGTCTTTGCCAGACCCTGCAACGCCTTCAAGCGCCGCCCTCCGGCGATGACCGCAAAGTGGTCTCCTTCCGGCACCACCACCAGGTTTTGCAATACCCCCTCAGCCGCAATGCTCGCTATCAGGGCGTCGTGGGTCTCGCGGTTGGCTTTAGCCATCCGCACGTTGTGCCGACTGGCCACCAGCCGGTCCAGCGTAATCATTTCAATAGACATAATCGGTTCCTCGCACCTGGATTTGGTTTTTGGGTCGCCCCAACCCCCATTCCTCTGGGGGCGAGAAGCCCCCAACCGTTCGAGGTACGAGCATCCGCAGCCGTCTGTGGCGGCGCCAGGCAGGGGGAACCACCCGCCTTGCAGAGAGCGAGCTGTAACCGTCCGGTAAACCCATCTGTTCGCGCCCCGCAAACTGCGTAAGCTAGGTGCCCACCTAATCTTAAGTGGGCACCTGATATGGATAACGAAGCGTCTCCCCCAAGGATCATCAAGCGGCGCCGTCGCTACTCTGCGGGGTTCAAAAATCGAGTGTTGGCCGAGTGCCAGCAACCGAACACCTCCGTGGCCGAAGTTGCGCTGCGCCATGGCCTCAACCTCAACCTGGTACACAAGTGGCGCCAGTTGATGACTGTCGATGACACCGGAGAGTTTGTGCGGCTACCCATGCCGGCCAAAGACCAATCCAGTCCAAGCCGGAGCGTAGCGCGAGTTCTGCCCACTGTCAGCATCCGGCTGGATACGCCGCGCGGTCCGATCACCGTCGAGTGGCCATTGAGTGAGATTGACCACTCGGTCGCTTGGCTCAAGGCGCTCGTTCAGTGATCAAGATTGACGAGATCTGGCTGTCCCGCGAGCCGCTGGATATGCGCGCCGGACCGGACACGGCGTTGGCACGTGTCATCAACCGCTTTGGCAAAGCACGTCCGCATTGCGCGTATGTCTTTGCCAACAAGCGCGCCAACCGGATGAAGGTGCTGGTGTGTGACGGCTTCGGTATCTGGCTGGCATCGCGCCGGCTGCACCAGGGTCGGTTCGTCTGGAGCCAGCTCCGCACCGGCGATCCATTGTGCATTGATATGCCGCAGTTGCAGGCCCTGGTGGTCGGCTTACCCTGGCAGCATGCCGGCGCTGGGCACTTTATGGACCGACATTAGATAACACCAGAATCCCGCTCGCAGTTCCAGAGAACGATTGCCGATGATTGCTGCTGGCACCGATTTGCTGGTGCTGGCAAAGTGTTCCCATGCAAGCGCCTATCGATCTCAATCAGCTCAACGAGACCGAACTCCGCCAGATGGCGGAGCAAATGCTGGCGCAATTGGGCGAACGCGATGCGCGCCTCGTGGCGCAGGACGCCGAGCTTGCTGCACGTGACGAGGCCATTCGCCGCTACTCTATGCGCGAGGAGCAGCTGACCCACGAGATTGCCCTGCTTAGGCGCCATCGGTTCGGCAAACGCAGCGAAGGCGTCAACCGGCAGCAATACAACCTCCTTGAAGAACTCGTTGACGAAGACACGGCGGCCATTGAACAAGAGCTGGAGCGGCTGGCGGAGAGTCGCCCGCGGCCGGAGCCCAAAACCCGCACACCGAAGCGCCGGCCCTTGCCGCCCCAGCTGCCACGCACCGAGATCCATCATGAACCGGAACACACCACCTGCAACTGTGGCTGCACCCTGACCCGGATTGGCGAGGATGTTAGCGAGAAGCTGGATTATGAACCCGGCAGCTTCTCGGTGGAACGTCACATCCGCGGCAAGTGGGCCTGCCAGCAATGTGAGACCATCACGCAGGCCCCGGTAGCACCGCACGTGATCGACAAGGGCATCCCCACCACGAACCTGCTGGCGCAGGTGCTGATCAGCAAGTATGCGGACCACCTCCCGCTGTACCGTCAGGAACAGATTTACGCCCGGGCCGGCGTTGAACTGCCACGATCCACACTGGCGGACTGGGTGGGGCGCTGTGGCGTGGAACTTACCCCGCTGGTGGAGCACCTGCGGAGCAAGTTGCTTGAGCACGCGGTGCTGCACGCTGACGAGACGCCGGTGCCCATGCTCTCGCCGGGCAAGAAGCGAACACACCAGGCTTACATCTGGGCCTACGCAACCACGCGCTATGCCCCGGTGCAAGGTGTCGTTTACGACTTCCAGCCCTCGCGCTCCGGCAAGGCCTCCAGGGACTTCCTGGCGGACTGGCGCGGTCAGCTGGTCTGCGACGATTACACTGGCTACAAGGCCGGCTTCGCCACGGGCATGACTGAAGTCGGTTGCTGGGCACACGCCCGACGCAAGTTCCACGAGCTGTTGGAGCGGAACCAAAGCCCCATCGCCGAGAAAGCGCTATCGTACATCGGCATGCTCTATGACGTTGAGCGACAGGCCAGCGGCCTGCCGCCAGAGGAGAGGCAGCGGCTGCGCGACACCGAGGCGCGGCCCGTAATAACGCATCTGCGCGAGTGGCTGACGGGCCAGCGATCCCAGCTGACCAACGGCACGCGAACTGCGAAGGCGATCGATTACACGCTTAAACGGTGGACCGCCCTGGTTCGCTACCTGGATGACGGCAATCTGCCTATCGATAACAACTGGGTGGAAAACCAGATCCGGCCCTGGGCCCTTGGCCGAAGTAATTGGCTGTTCGCAGGCTCACTACGCAGTGGCCAGCGTGGTGCCAATGTGATGACCCTGATCCAGTCGGCAAAGATCAACGGTCTGGATCCGCAGGCTTATCTGCGCGACGTCCTGGAGCGCTTGCCGAGCGCCCGGCAGTCAGACCTTGATGAGCTGCTGCCGTATAACTGGACACCTCCGATCAAGGTGTAATCACCGGACGCATACA
>NZ_AUHJ01000036.1 GCF_000423125.1 Haliea salexigens DSM 19537 | reverse complement strand
GATTCAGAACCTATCATGCTGCTGAAACCGCCTTATATCATGCGCTTGGGGCGCTACCGGTACCGAAAGCCGCCCACAAATTTTTCTGACGAGGCAGAATTTTTTACACCGGATTGCGCTTAGCAGGCTGTTGAAAAACCCGATTTATGAGTGAATAGCGCATCCGTTTACAAAGGGCAATGACGATGCGGGGACAATCCAAAACTCAAGCGGCACTTTTCAGCTATGTTGACCTCGAGAGTCGAATTCCTACGTCGCACCCCATCAGAAAGGTGCGCGGAATAGTCGATCAGGCGTTGATCGAGCTTGAACCTGCGTTTTCTGAGATGTATTCGGCTGTTGGCCGTCCGTCGATCCCCCCAGAGCAGTTGATTCGGGCACTACTTCTTCAGATATTCTTTACGATCCGGTCAGAGCGTCAACTGATGGAACGCCTGGACTACGATCTGATGTTCCGCTGGTTTGTTGGGTTGTCTATGGATGACAAGTGTTGTCTCGCTCAATAATCCGTGACGCCTTTCCCAAGTAAATTCGGGCCGGGCAATACAATACTTCCCTGATTATTCCGCAGCCGCAGCCGCAGCCGTGCCGGGGATCGGGGTCGGGATAAACCTCATTGCGGGTGGTGGTACACGCGAGTGGGTCCAAGCGCGGCAACACTCGCCGGTCGATCAGACCGGTGAATGTTGAGGGAGGGTTCGCCGGGATACGGCAAGCCGTCAGAACGGCGGGTTGTCCTCGAACGGTAGTTCGAGATTGGGGTCGTCGACGTCGAGGTGGTGATCGAACCCACGCTCATGATCGTCGCGGATCATCGCCTCCAGCAGTGAGTCACGATCCTGTTGCCAGAGGATCTCGCTGATCGACCGGCACAGGTCGTACACGGCGAGCTTCTGCTCAGGCGACCAGGTCGCCATGATCGGCAACAACGGTGTTGTCATCATCCGGCCTCCGTCAATGCGGCCTGCACATGTTCCGCCGTGACGCTCCTCGCCTGGTTAATCGCCGCAGCGGTCAGCGCGTAGTGAGCCAGGCGGTTGACCTTGCGCGGTAGCGCCTGCGTCGCCTGGAAGATCGCTTCGACTGCAGCGGGTTCGAACAGCGGCAGTTCGCAGCTGGCCAGGCGCAGACGGTGGGCCAGATACTCGGGCAATTCGCTGCGCCCAAGGCCACCGAGGTGGTAGCGGACGACGATGCGTTGCTCAAGTGATTCGTGCACGGCCATCTGCAGGCGGCGGCGCAGCTCGGTCAGGCCGACCAGCAGCAGACACAGGCGGTTTTCCGAGTCCATCTCGTAGTTCGTTAGCAGGCGTAGTTCTTCCAGCACGTCATTGCGCAGGTGGTGCGCCTCGTCGATGATCAGCACTGGGCGCTGCTTGCCTTCGAGCAACAGGCGGGAGACCTCGGTACGGATCTGGCGGAAGGCGCTGGCGCGGTTGCGCTCGGTGGGCAGACCGAACTCCCAGGCGATGGACTTGTAAATGTCCATGACGTTGCCGGTCGTCAGCGGAACATAGATGGCGCGGTACAGGCCCGGGTGCAAGGCGTCGGTCAGGCGCCGACACAGGGTGGTCTTGCCGCTGCCGGGTTCGCCGGTCAGCAAGCCGATACCGCGCAGCTCCAGCAGGTGCTTGAGGCGGATCTCGGCCTCGGCCTGTGCGCTGGCGGCGAACAGCACGGTGGCCGCCAGGGTGTGGTCGAACGGGAACTGGGTGAGCGCAAAGTGCTTGAGATACATCAGTGTGCCCCTCCCGCTGGGGCGTCGTTGTCATCGGACTCGAGGGCGGCCATCATCAGGCCCGAAGGTGCCGGCTCGGACGGACGATCGGGGTCGAGGGCTCCGCTGCGGCGATGGCGCTTGACGAAGCAGTTGGCATAGAGGTCGACCCGGCGCGCCTGCTCGATACACTGACCGTTGTGCACGACCTGCACCGGCGCGTCGGGTTGGCTGGGGTCATAGCGCAGGGTCACCCGCTGGCCGATCAGGCTGGCATCGACTTCGTAGACCTGCCCGTGCAGGGAGACCGTGCGATCATTCTGGACCTTGCGGTGATCCTCGAACAGGAACAGATCATCGAGGTCCATTCCGGGCTCCGGGTAACGCATCCCCTCGGCGGTTTGCGCCCAGCGCTCCAGCGGGGTCTGCTGCTCCAGTCCGCGATGCGGCTGCTGGTGGTACTCGCCCTCAATCCACACGGCCAGACGCCGGTTCAACGCGCAGAGGCTGGCGGTATCGTGGTCAGTGAGGTCAGCGATCAGTTGTGCGCGGCAAGTTCTGAAGAAGCGTTCAATCTTGCCCTTGGCCTGTGGCTGGTGGGGCCGGGCGTGAATCAGCGCCACACCCAGCTTGGCGCAGATCAGTGCAAACTGGTGCGAGCGGTAGTTGGCGCCGTTGTCGACGAACAGGCGTTGCGGCAGGCCGCGACGGATCAGCGCCTGCTTGAAGACTGGCAGGAAGGCGCGGGTATTCTCGGCAAAGGCGAAGGCGGCGTGGGGTATGACGCGGGTGGCGTCGTCGATGAAGGCGATCAGGTAGGTTTTGCGCTTGCGCCGATCCTCGCCCGGGACGGCGGGCCCGTGCATGACGTCACTCATCCACAGCTGGCCGGCACGGGCGAAGGCGAAGCGGCGCCGGTCCTCACCGGGCGCGGCCTCACCGTTACGGCTCATCAAGCCCTGCTGCTTGAACAGTCGGTGTACCGTGGAGATGGGCAGCGATTGGGCGGCAGGCAGGAGGCCTTCCTCGCGGACCTTGTCAATGATCCGCCGGATCGAGCGATCTGGCTCCGCCTCCTTGATCTGCAGCAAGCGCTCGACCAAGGTCGCAGGCAAGGCCCGCGGATGGCCGGCATCGATGCGTCGCTTCGGCTTGAGGGCATCGAAGCCGCCGACGCGGTAGTCGCGCAGCCAGTCACGCAAGGTGGATTCGGCCACGCGGGTACGCTGCGAACCGGGGATCTGGTGATCGGTTGCGACGATGCGCTCGATCGTGTGCTGACGCTGTCGTGCGGTGAGATCATCAGGCAATAGTTGAGCGATCAAGCGGTGGCGGAACAGGGCCACCCGCTCGCTGAGGTCGTGGGCATCTTGGGTCATCGGAGCTCTCCATCTCAAGCGGCCGTGAATCGGCCTGCCGGGACAGTCTCCAGAATGGCGATGGGCGGGTCAGGCCCCGCCTGGTGTTGGAAGCGCGGCACGGCAGTGTCCCGACAGCGCCGGCGCGGATCAAAGCCGAACGGCGTGGGCAGGAGCGGCAGGTAGCGGGCGACCATCCCGCGCAAACACATCAGGACGGTATCGCTACCGAGTGCCGCGGCAAACGCCTGCAGCGTCGGCGCCACCGCGGTGAAGTGCGCCGGCTCGAGCCCGCGGATTGCGGCCAGGGTGCGGTGGATCGACTGACAGAGCCTGTCCAGGTAGCGCAAGGCGCCGGGCAGTTCGATCTCCGTTCGCAACTGCCCAGCGGCCGCTGCGCGTGAGGGTGCCTGTTCGACGGCCAGCACCGTGGCCTCAAGCTCGGCCAACGTCCCCGAATAATGCGACGCCAGGCAGTCCGGCAAGGCACTGACGGTGCGCCGGGCCCGGGGGCAGTACCAGCGAGCGATCAGGGTGCCGACTGGACGGACCCGTTCGTAGGTCCCATGGCGTGAGAATCCGCATCCGCCCTCAGCATGCCACGGGCAACGCGTCAGGGTTGCGAACCGCCACAGTTTACCGGCAACATAGACCTCGCTGGTGGTTGGCGTCGCCAAACGCACTTGCACACCAGCCACGGCCCGCGCGGGTGGTTCCGCGGCGGGCCATCTTCTCCTTCTTGTTCTTAGGCGGCCCTCAGTTTGCCTCTTCTGGCGCGACTCGCCAAGCCATCGGCATTACCCAGCCGAGGGACGATGCAGCTTGGGATATCCCGGATTCTGCCGGTTTCCCAACACGTCCGGAACGACACAATCCGGAATGAAACCCACCGCGGTTTACGGATTATTAAGCGAGACAACAACAAGGTATGGAATCACTCGGTGTTCTCAAAGAACCGGGATCGCCTTCTTGCCAGTGAGATCGACGAGCTGTTCTTCGATGCCATCAAGAGGCAAGCGAGCGCCCGTCAGCTTATGTCGAAAGATCATTTCAGCGTGGATGGCACCTTGCTGGAGGCCTGCGCCTCGGTCAAATCTTTTAAGCCGAAAGATGACGGTGGTGACGACGACAGTGATGGTCAAAACTTTCATGGCCAGAAGCGGAGCAACGAGACCCATCAATCAAGCACAGATCCGGACTCAAAGCTGTTTCGCAAGGGCAAAGGGAAAGAGTCAAAGCTGTGTCACATGGGGCACATCCTGACGGAAAATCGAAACGGACTGATCGTAGAGGCTGAAGTCACTGAAGCTGGCACAAGTAAAGAGTGGGATGCGGGTACCACGATGTTGGCAAAACAGGGAACACGTCCCGGAAGAACCGTAGGTTCCGATAAAGGCTACGACACCCTGGAATTTGTTGAGGGTAGTCGTGGCTTGGGCATTACCCCACACGTAGCTGCCAAGTCCTTGCGTAGCTGCATTGATAAACGAACGACGGGCACCGAGGGCTATAAAATCAGCCAAGTCAAACGCAAGCGAATTGAAGAGTGCTTCGGCTGGATGAAAGATATAGGGCTGATGAGAAAACTTCGTCATGTTGGGCGAGCCAAGGTCTCTTGGATCTTCCGCTTTACGGCGGCTGCCTATAATTTGACCCGATTGAAGGTGTTGATTGTCTGAAAGGGCAATTAAGGGCTTTGATAGCTGACATTTACGAGTGTTTTGATCAAATTTTGAACAAGACTTGCTGCAGAAAGATTATTGGTGCTGAAGCATCGAGAAATACCAAGATAAATTTTACGCCTCGTCAGAAAAATTCGTGGGCGGTTTTCGGTGCCGGTAGCGCCCCAAGTGCATGGTATAAGGCGGTTTCAGCAGCATGATAGGTTCTGAATCCATAGGATTTTCTGGTAGTCAGTTTCGCTTTGTTGTTGAAACCCTCAACAATGCCGCTGGAGAACTGGCCTTTGGCCCGGAACCAGTTCAGCAGCAGCGGTCGGTGGCGCCTCAGCTGACGGGCCATTTTCTTCATGGGCTCGATCTGCGATCGCATCGTTCGGGTACACCATCTGTCCAGGAATTGGCCCGCCCAATAGGGCGATTTATAGGACCAGAACAGCTGAAACTCTTCCTTCAACAGGTAGCTCCTGACTGTCTTCAAATTGTAGCGCAGAAGCTCCGCCAGCCTGGGTTCCTGTTTCGCCGTCAGATTCTCTGGCCGTTTGAGCAGCAACCAGCGGCTATTGGTCAATACCGGCTCATAGCCCTCTCGCTTCAATTGCCGAGCCTCCTCGGCACGTACCTGGTCAATCGCCTTGCTCAGGTTCGCCATGATGTGAAACCGATCCAGAATATGAATCGCGTGGCCC
Source organism: Haliea salexigens DSM 19537 (assembly GCF_000423125.1). Taxonomy (GTDB): domain Bacteria; phylum Pseudomonadota; class Gammaproteobacteria; order Pseudomonadales; family Halieaceae; genus Haliea; species Haliea salexigens. The sequence continues at coordinate 4,945 of NZ_AUHJ01000036.1, read as the reverse complement.
GCCTTTTTGGCAATCACCTTCAGGTACGGTTTCCACATGTCGCTGCAAATATAGCGCAGCTCGCTACTGCGGTCCTTACCCAGCCAGCGGAAGAACCGCAGCAGGGTCTTGGCCTTCCGCTCCTGTCCAATCCACAGCAACCGGCGGCAGTCGGCGTCGATCTGGTAAACCAGCGTCAAATAGTGGTGCCCGCGCTGCCAGGCGATCTCATCCACACCGATTGCCTCTATCCCCGACAAGTCCTGGTGGGCCCGACCCCAGGCCACCGCTCTTTCCACCGAACTGAACACATGGTCCCAGGTCGTCCGAAACGCCCCGGCCACCTCCTTCCAGCTCAGCCGCTTCGCCCAGCCCGCCAGGAACCAGGCATAGGTCTCGGTCAGCTGATGCTTGCCCGCTGCCCAGGGCATTCGCTCAACTCGAATACCACAGCGCCGGCAGCTCACCCGGCGCGGGGCGTAGACGAAGAACACCTTGATACCCCACATCGGGATGAACTCAAAGCGGCGCACCGGCAGCGTGTCGTAGCCGGGCCTTCGCCGTCCGCAGCCCGAGCAGATTGCCCGACCGTTGGCCCGGGGGCGCAGCTGTGCCTCAATCGTCGGCTCGCTGGCGTCTTCCACCCAGCGCACCGGGCCGTACACAAAAGATTTGAAATTCTGCACGCGATTAAGGATAGTCTTGAGGTGCATCCTGTCGTCCTTCCTCTGTCTGGTGCTTGGTCGCACTCGTATCATTACAGAGTCAGGGGGCAGGATGCACTCTCTCCTGTTCAGCCTGCTTTTAGTCGTATTCCGGTCACGCCGGGCTATTCTTTACCCACAAATTTTCCTGAAGAGCCAATTTTACTAAGGCGCACTTGTTATAAAAGTCGTAGCATTCAGGAAAACCAGATTTTTCAACAGCCTGTTAGGGTAGGCTACGCCGCCTTTCACTGTGACACAAAGTTATCCCTGGATAGGGCCGGTGTGATTATAGAGGAGTTTTTATGGCGATTAGCGCCGTTTTGCCCCTGAAAGCCAGTGGCAGTTATGATGTCAACGACTTAAAGCGGGCGCACATTCTTTTTACGTCGCTCAGCACTTTTTTGCCGGCGGGGTTGATTAGCGAATTGTTTGTTGTCGTGCCCGGGTATGAAGTGGAATTGGTCAGACATGAATATGCCTGTTGGCAAGGGTTAAATATAATCGTCATTTCTGAAGACGAGTTGCTGCCGGAGCTGAAAAAATACCCTAAGATGCGCGGCTGGCGTAAGCAGCAATTGGTCAAAATAGCGATTGCAAATAAAGTGTCTAATAAGTTCTATCTGACATTGGATGCCGATGTGGTCTGCTTAAAGCCGTTAACAGAATTATTGTTACTACCCGAGGGCAAGGCGTTGTTGCAGTATGAGCCAAGGGCACAGCATCCGAAATGGTGGCGTTCGTCTGCCCGGCTGTTAGGTATCAGTGCAAATATCGGCCCGAAAGGAGTAGGTATGACAGTGACACCGGCGTTGATGGCAAAAACCATCAGCCAACAGTTGATGCAGGATTTAAAACCAAAAAACAGACAGTTAACTTGGGCTGACAGGTTGTGCTCATTACACAACCCTACAGACCCACGCAACTGGTGGCTGGGCCGTTACCTGCAGCTAAAGTGGACCGAATATTCGCTATATTATCTGTGTGCGCTAAAGCATCAGCTGTTAGAGCAGTTTCATGTGATTGCAGGCACCAGTAAAGTGCCGCAGCTCATGTTGATACACGACTCTCACCCCTATGAGCAGTGGCAGGTGGCGGATAGCTTCGCAGCCGACAATCCGGGGTTATTCTGTGTGGTGGGCAGTAAAACACGCTTGCCGCCAAAGCAGGTATTTGAGCGGTTGTCGGCATTTATTCAGCGGCAACCTGATGCGAGAGTACTGGCGCTTTTCGATTAAGGCGTCAATGAAGCAGCGTAGTGTGATACTTGGACAAAATAGCCATGAGAACGAGAAAAATTTCCTGTTTTGTGATTGTCTGTAATGAAGAAGATCGGATAGAGCGTTGTTTGCAATCGCTTTCTGGTTGGGTAGATCAGCTAATCGTATTGGACTCGGGCAGTAAGGATAATACTGTAGCTATAGCACAACAGTATGCAGACAAGGTTTATCAGACTGACTGGCCGGGCTTTGGCCCTCAACGTAATCGCGCTTTAACCTGGTGTGAGCATGATTGGGTATTAAACATCGATGCTGACGAAGTCATGACTGATGCCCTTAAAGCAGAAATTGATGCTGTCTTGTCTGAACCAGATTTGCAGGAAAATTTATTTAAAATGCCTTGGCATACTTACTTTTTTGGTAAGTTGCTGAAGCATGGTCGTTATTCCTCGCCGCAGGGTAAATTATTTTTAAAGACCGGTGTGAGTTTTAAGAACCGCCAAGTGCATGAAACGCTGCTTATTCCAAATGAGAAAAGTCGTACGCTTAAGTCTGCCATTATTCACCACAGTTGGCGCAGTTATCATCATGCACAGGAAAAACACCTGAAATATGCCTGTTTACTGGCTGAAGAAAAATATGCCAAAGGAAAAAGGAGTAGCCTGGCGTTTGCAGTGCTACGTTTTTTTACCGACTTCTTGCAGCAATATTTGTTACATCTTGGTTTTTTAGACGGGTGGAGAGGCTTTTTGATGGCCATTATTTTGGGGCAATACGGTTTTAATAAATACGCTGCACTGGTTACTTTACAGGCTGAGCATAAGGCAAAACAGCAATGACAAAGTCTGCTGAAAAATTACCCATAAGTGCCTTTCTGGTGACATGTAATGAGGCAGCGCACATAGCATCCGTTTTGGATGCTTTGCAGGACTTTGCCGAAATTATTCTGGTTGATTCGGGCAGTACAGATGGCACTCAGGAAATAGCCAGGGCAAAAGGTGCTAAAGTAGTTCATCAGGACTGGCTGGGATTTGCTAAGCAAAAAAACTTTGCCATGTCATTGTGCCAGTATGATTGGGTAATTAATGTTGATGGCGACGAAATACTTTCATCTGAGGTGATAACACATATTCGGAAACTGTACGAACAGAGCGAAGACATTGCCATGCGCTTGTACTTTGAGGATGTTTTTTGGGGCGAGACCATGTCGCCGTATTCAGGCAAACGTTCTATAGTCCGCGTGTTCCGGCGAAGTCAGGCGCAGTACCCACTTGATCGAAAAGTTCATGAAAATCTGGTGTTGGCAAAAGGGGTATCGACTGTCAAAGTGCAGGGGCTGGTTACGCATTTTGGTTACGGAACCACAGAGTTACTGATGCAAAAAAAGAATAAGTACTCTTCGCTCAAAGCGCTTGAAAAGTTTGAAAAACGTAAAAGACCATCTCTGATTAAACTCTGCTTTATTTTCCCTCTTACCTTTGTCAAATCCTATGTTCTGCAAAGAATGTTTCTGTCTGGTAAGCGGGGGCTTGTGCATGCGCATATTGAAGCTATGTATGCTTTTCTAAAAGAGGCAAAATTGTTTGAATACCAACAGCTTGCCGGTAAACAACATGCCGATGCTCTGCAGAGAGGACGATTAAAATGAAAATTCTGCACGTACTGCAAAGTAAATTGTCTTTGCCTGCTCGAGATTACGGTGGAACTGAGCGTATTGTCTGGGGCTTATTAACTGCGCAACAGGCGTCTGGTCACGAGGTACGTTTGTTGTGGGGGGACGCTCCAGACTTACCAAAGAATGCTGCTCGGCATGATGCGACAAAGTCTATGCGTGAGCAGATAGGCGGCTGGCCCGATATAGTGCATTTTCACCAGCCCTTTGATGGTGAGTTAGATGTGCCTTATATTAGTACTGAGCATGGTAATGCAGAACATGCCCGTAGCTATGGCCAAAATACAGTGTTTTTAAGTGCACGCCACGCTAACAACCACAATGCGGAGTGTTTCATACACAACGGTCTGGACTGGACCGAATATGGCCAGCCGCATTTAGGTAAACCACAGAATTATTTCCATTTTCTGGGCAAGGCCAAATGGCCGATAAAAAACCTCAGTGGCGCAGTGGCTGTGTCAAAGCAAGCGGGTGTCAAGTTACAGATATTAGGTGGTGTCCGATTTAGCCTCAGTAGCAGAGGCTTTTATTTCCATCCTGATTGGCATTTACGTTTTAACGGCATGGTGGGGGGCGCAGTTAAACACAAGTTGGTGCGTAATTCACGGGGGCTGTTATTTCCGGTCCGCTGGCACGAGCCTTTTGGTCTTGCCATTATTGAGTCTTTATATTTGGGAGCTCCTGTTTTTGCAACGCCGTATGGTGCAATTCCTGAAATCATCACCCAGCCAGAGCTTGGCTTTCTGTCGTCAAGTTACAGTGAGCTTGCATCGGTGATGCAAGACAGTAGCAAGTATGATCGCGAAGCCTGTCATCACTACGCTAAAACCCGATTTAATAACCTGACGATGGCTGCGGCTTATCAGCAGTGCTATCTAAAAGTTATTAGTGGTGGTGTGTTGAATAGCAAGAAGCCTTATGCGGAGCATCGCTGGCATGAGCTATTACCTGTTACTAATTGATGGGGCTGACGTACTTTGTTGTGTTGTAAACACCCATGATTAAAGTATTGTATTCAACAGCGTTGCTGCTGCTCACGCCTGTATTGCTGTTATATTTCCTGCTGCGTTCGCGTAAAGACCCGGCCTACCGTAAGCGTTTCAGTGAGCGGCTGGCGTTGCAGCCGGTGCCTACGCAAGCTGTAGGCGGCATGTAAGCGTTCATTCCACGACGTTCTGCCACCCCGCTAAAATTCGCCCTAACCCGGATTTCTCATCTTGGATTCAAATCCGAAGTGCATCACTTGATGAGGTAGAAAAGGCGGCCAGCTGAGAGTATGCTTTGCCGCTTTTTCTCCGGCAAGAGATTAAGTGATGACCAAACCATACAGCCAGCTGACCTATGAACAAAGATGCCAGATTTATCTGCTA
>NZ_AUHJ01000035.1 GCF_000423125.1 Haliea salexigens DSM 19537 | reverse complement strand
CAGATCCTTGATCACCTGAAGCACAAAGCCGAAACCAGCGGGACCAGGGCGTTACCCGAAAGCCGGGCGCCACCGGCTGAGCTGCTCCTGGGTCTGTTTGACTGACGAGCCTGAAGGCCAACGATACCAATCAAAATGCTGCGTTCACAGCGCCGCGGCAGGGATCCGCCGTGCTGGTTGTCGGAAAAGGAGCCGCTAGTGGGAAAGAGGAGGGTAAATTTTCAGCGTTGCTGGCTCCCCGTCAGCCGGATTGGGTTGCATCGCAGGGGTGTCGAAAGAGTCAACTGCGGTCCAAAGCTGTTGGACTTGGGTGAAAAGGGCGTTTATTCTTCCTATACGTTACGTATATTCCAAGCGATAAGCACAAGGGCCAGCCTATACCGCCACTGAGGACGCGGCCATCCCCGCATCAGCGCTCGGGCACCTGAAGGCGGAACCACAGGGCGTACAGAGCCGGCACAAACAACAGGGTAATCGCCGTGCCCACGGCGATGCCGCCGATCAGCACGTAGGCCAACGGCCCCCAGAAGCTGTCCAGGGTCAGGGGCACAAAGGCGAATACCGCGGCCAGCGCGGTCAACACTACCGGCCTGGCGCGCTGCACCGCCGCCTCGATCACCGCGGTGGCCGCCTCCAGCCCTGCCTCCAGATTGTCCTGCACCTGCTGGGTGAGGATCATCGTGTTGCGCATGAGAATGCCGGACAGGCCGATCAGCCCGAGCAGGGCATTGATCCCGAAGGGCTGGTCGAACAGCACCATGGCGGCTACCGCTCCCACGAGCCCCAGGGGCGCCGTGGCCACCACGATAAACAGCCCCGAAAAAGAGCGCATCTGCAGCATGATGAGAATCAGCGTCAGGATCACCATCACCGGCTGCATTGCCTGGATCGAGCCTTCCCCCTTGGCCGAGCTCTCGATACTTCCCCCCAGTTCCATGTGGTAGTCGAGGGGCAGCTGGCTGCGGAAACTCTCCAGCTGCTGCCAGATGGCCATCTGCACCGCCGGCGCCTGGGCGCCGCGCACATCCGCCTGCACCGCCAGCACCCGCTGCCGGTTGTGGCGTTTGATCACCGGGTCCTCAAACTCCACGCTCAGCTCACCCAGCTGAATCAACGGCAGCTTGTCGCCGGACTGGTTGCGTATTTCCAGGTGCTCCAGGTCGGGCAGAGTATCGCGCCGTGCCCGTGCTCGCAGCTCTACTGTGCGGACATCCCGGCGCAGTTCATCGATCGGCAGGCCGTCCAGCTGGAACTGCACCTGCCTGGCGACCTCGCTGGGTGTCAGGCCCATCAGGCGCAGTCGCTCGCTGTCCATTTTGAGCCGCACCACCGGCACCCTCTCGTCCCAGTCCAGGTGGGTGCCCGTGGTGTTCGGATGCGCGTCGACCCGTGCACTGACCTCCCGCGCCAGCTCCCTCAGGACCAGGGGGTCGGGACCAAGTATGCGGAAGGTAACTGGCCAGACCACGGGTGGGCCGTAGAACAGACGAGTCAGTCGAATACGGGCCTCGGGAAATTCGCCGGCATCCACGTGGGTCCGCAGGGTCTTCAGGATATGATCACGCCCATCGGCATCCTCGCCAATGGCGATAATCTTGGCAAATGCGGGGTTCGGCTGCTCCGGGTTGGCCGAGAGGAAAAAGCGGGGAGCCCCGGCGCCCACATAGGAGGACAGGCTGCGCACCTCGGGCATGTCCTCGAGGACAGCCTCCAGGCGCTGCACCACGCGGTCGGTCACACCGATCGCACTGCCCTGGGGCAGGTAGATTTCCACCAGGGCCTCGGGCCTGTCCGAGGCGGGAAAGAACTGCTTCTGTACCACGGTATTCATGCCCACCACACCCAGCGCCAGCAGAGCGACGGTCACCGCCACCACGCTCTTGCGGTGGCGAACGCAGGCTAGGATCAGCCCGCGCAGGCAACGGTAGAGTGGCGTCTGGTAGGCGTCCTCACCGTGCCCCTGACTGTGCAGGTCCGGCAACAGCTTCACGCCGAGCCAGGGGGTGAAGGTCACCGCCACCAGCCAGGACACCAGCAGGGAGAAGGCCATGACCCAGAAGATATTTCCCGCGTACTCACCGACGCCGGAGCGGGCAAAACCGATCGGCACGAAGCCCACCACCGTGACCAGGGTACCGAAGAGCATCGGCGCCGCGGTAACGTTCCAGGCATGGGTGGCCGCCTGGACCCGGTCCCAGCCGGCCTCCATCTTCACAATCATCATTTCGATGGCAATGATGGCGTCGTCCACCAGCAGGCCAAGGGCGATAATCAAGGCCCCCAGGGTGATTCGGTCGAGGTTGATCCCGGCCAGTTTCATCAACAGGAAGGCCAGCCCCAGGGTCACCGGTATGGCGATCCCCACGATCAGGCCAGCTCGCAGGCCGATGGAAAGAATGCTCACCGCCATCACTACGGCCACCGCGACCAGGAACTTCACCTGGAACAGGTCCACCGCCGCCCGGATCATGTCGGTCTGGTTGGTCAGGGTATGCAGGGTCATGCCCAGGGGCAGACGGCCGCGCTCGCGCTCCAGGAAGGCGGATAACTCCGCCCCAAAATCCAGCCCGTTCTCACCCTCGCGCATGACCACACCCAGCAGAATGGCATCCTCCCCGTGTGCCCTGACCAGGTAACTTGGCGGGTCCTCGTAACCGGAGTGGACGGTCGCGAGGTTCCCCAGGCGCAGCAGTCGATCACCAATGGCGACGGGGACCGCCTCCAGCGCACCGCGGGCGGAGAGGTCCGAGTCGATACGCAGGTAGGTTCGCGGCCCCTCGCGGTCGATGAAACCGGCGGGGGCCAGCTGGTTGTGCGCCGCGATGGCATCAAAAATCACTTCGGGGCGAACCCCAAGGTTGGCCAGACGCGCCGGATCGAACTCCACGAAAACCCGCTCGCTGCGCTCACCTAGGAGCAGCACCTTGCGCGTGCCGTCCAGGCGCTGCAAGCGGTCACGGATAGCCTCCGCCTCGCGGGTCAGGTCGGCCATCGGCAGGCCCGGTGCAGTCAGCGCCAGTAGCGAGAAGTAGACGTCGGAGAAATCATCGTTGACGATCGGGCCAATCACCCCCTCAGGCAGGTTCGGCGCCTCGTCCCACATCCGCTTGCGCACTTCATAGAAGAGGTCGGGCACCGCTTCACTGGGCGTATAGTCCTCGAACTCCACCTGCAGATCGACACGCCCCGGACGAATCACTGTTTCGATGCGATAGAGGTCCTCGACCTCCTGGATGCGCTGCTCCAGACGGTCGGCCACCTGCTCCTCAATCTCTTCCGGGGTCGCCCCCGGCCACAGGGCGGAGACCACCATGATGCGCACGGTAAAACTCGGGTCCTCGGCGCGCCCCAGCGTCGTGAAGGCATAGACCCCGGCCACTACTGACAGCAGCAAAAAGAACAGCGTGAGGGCACGCTCGCGCACCGCCAGGGCAGAGAGATTGGGGAAACTCATTGCCTGCGCTCCCGCACCGCCTGGCCGGGTTCCAGCAGATGGGTGCCGAGCCGGATCACCGGCGTGCCGGCGGGCAGATCCACCGCCACCAGCACACGATCGTCGCGCAAACCGGCGATCGATACCGACACCGGGTGCGCCTCACCGTCGCGCAAGGTCCAGATGCGGGGACCCTCCCCACGTTCATCCAGCGCGGAGAACGGCAGGGCAAAGCGCTGCGAACTGCCGGTTTCGTGGAGATCAACCTGAACCACAACCCCAAGCGGCAAACTCTCGTCGCTGTCATCCAGCTGGTAGCGCGCGCGCCAGGTACGACTCGCCGGGTCCGCAGAGCCCGCCACTTCACGCAGGTGTATCGCGCGGGGCGGCTGGTCGCGCCAGCGAACCGTGCCCTGAACCGGAGCCGGCCCCACGTCGGGGAGGAACACCTCAATCTCGCGCTCGCCCCGTTGGGCCAGCAGAGCGACCGGCTCGCCCGCCGCCACAACCTGACCGGGCTCGCCACTGACCTCGATCAGCACCCCGCCCTGCGCCAGTCGCAAATCGGCATATTCGCGCTGATGGCGGGCACTGGCGAGACTGGCGGCAGCCGCGTCCACCCGGCTGCGGGCATCCTGCTCCGCCAGGCGAAAGCGCGCCAGGCTCTGGGCACTGACAAAATTCTGCGCCACCAGTTGTTCCTGACGCGAGAGTTCACTGACGGCCGTCTCCCGTGCCGCCCTGGCTGCAGCCAGTTCCGCCTCGGCAATGCGCAGCGCCTGGTCGAAATCCCGCGGGTCGAGGCGAAACAAAACCTGGCCAGGCGTCACCTTCTCCCCCGCATTGGCCCGGCGCTGCAGGATGCGCCCGCCAACCTGGAAGGCGAGTGGCGTTTCAAACCGCGCCCGCACGGTGCCGGAAAGCTGCAGGCGCTGATCCGAGGTCGCCCTCAGGGGCACCGTCAAAACCCAGTGGGCCGCGGGCGCCTGGGCCTGATTACCGGTATCCTCGCCACAGGCAGCCAGGGTAAACGCCGCCAGAATGGCGACCAGCCTTGCTCGCAACATGAAAGGTGATCCATCCGCCAATTTAGTGTACGGTATCGTACAGTAATTAAGAGGTACGCACCAGTGTCAAGCAAGCAGGCCAAAGCCGCACCGTCCTCTACCGCGAGCAACGCCCGGCCCGGGCGACCGCCCGACCCGGCCAAGCAACGCGCCATTCTCGACGCCGCGCGGTCACTGCTGTTCCAGGGGGGCCCGGGTGAGCTCTCCATGGAGGCCGTAGCGCGCCGGGCGGGTGTCTCGAAGGTGACGATCTACGCCCGCTATGCCAATCGCGAAGCCCTGCTCGACGCCGTAATTGGCGACCAGGCCAACAGCCTGATGGACAGCCTCAATCTGCAACCGGAAGACGCCTCCAGTGCCCGCAAGGCGCTGTGCAGCTTCGGCCAACAGCTGCTGAGCTTCGTCCTCGGTGAGGAGCACCAGGGCTTCCTGCGCCTGGTACTGGCCAGCCCCGCTTCTTCCCAGGCGATCCTGGCGCGTATCTACCGCTCGGGACCGGAAGCCACTCACGCGCAGCTGGAACACTGGATGACCCGGGCCGATGCCGCCGGCCTGCTGCGCATACCGGACCCGCCACAAAGCACGGAGCTGTTGATTGGCATGCTGCTGGGACTGGAGTTGATCCGGCTACTCTACGGCCAGCCGGCAAAATTCACGGGCGAGTCCCTGGAAACGCATGTCGAGCAGGTGGTGGACCGCTTCCTCAGCCTGCACGGGACCTGATGGCTCCGGCGCCATGCCTGCGCGCCACAACGCCTGCCCTGGTCTATCCTGTAGCGGCAAGCCCACAAGCAGGAGATGATGCGGTGAACCAACCAGAAACCGTCCTGTGGTTCGACACCCTTGACCTCTCGTGCCTGCCGCAAGTCGGTGGCAAGAACGCCAGCCTGGGGGAAATGTACCAGCGCCTGAGCGAGGAAGGGATCCGGGTCCCCTTCGGTTTTGCCACCACGGCGCAGGCCTTCCGCGACTACCTGGCGGACAACCGGCTGGAGGCCCCCATCCGCGAGGCTGTGGCTGCCATGCGTCGAGGCAGCCAATCGCTCGAAGCCACCGGCGGAGCCATCCGCGAGCTGATCCGCAGGGGGAATTTTTCCAACCGCCAGCGCACCCTGATCACGGGCGCCTACCGCGAACTCTGTGAGCGCCTGCAGACCCCCTCCCTGGCTGTCGCCGTGCGCAGCTCCGCCACCGCGGAAGACCTGCCCGAGGCTTCCTTTGCCGGACAACAGGAGAGCTTCCTCAATGTCCGCGGCGAGGAGGCCCTTCTGCAGGCCTGCCGCGAATGCTACGCCTCCCTCTACACCGATCGCGCCATTGCCTACCGGGAAGAGCGAGGCTTCGAACACGAACAGGTCGCCCTGTCCGTCGGTGTCCAGCAGATGGTGGAATCCGCCGCGGCGGGCGTGATGTTCACCCTGGATACCGAGAGCGGCTTTCCCGACGTGGTGCTCATCAGTGCTGCCTGGGGCTTGGGGGAAACCGTCGTGAAGGGTTCGGTCAATCCCGACCGCTACATGGCCTACAAGCCCTTCCTCGAGGAGCGCGCACTGAGCCCCGTGATTGAAGCGAGCGTGGGCAGCAAGCTGGTGAAAATGCGCTATGCGCTACCGGAGGATAGCCAGCCCTCGGATGCCGACGATGATCAGGGGCCCACTGTCACCGTCCCTACCAGCACGGCAGAACAACGCAGCCGGGTGCTGGATGACGTAGCGGTCCTGCACCTGGCCCGCTGGGGAGCCAGAATCGAGGCGCACTACGGGCGGCCCATGGATATCGAGTGGGCCCGGGACAGCGACGGGCAGCTGTTCATTGTTCAGGCCCGGCCGGAAACCATAGAATCGCAGAAGGACCGCAGCGTCCTGGTGAGCTATCACCTGAAGGAAAAAGGTCGGGTGCTGCTTGAGGGGGCAGCCGTGGGCAGTGCCATCGCCGGCGGGCCGGTCTGCGTGGTGGACCGGCCGGGCGATGTCGATGCCTTTCCCGAGGGTGCCATCCTGGTCACCGAGCGCACCGACCCGGACTGGGTACCCATCATGCGCTATGCTTGGTATGTATTCAAACAAAAGAATCAACCTCGCAATCTTCGCATGTTCTGTCGTGGTATTCGTGCTCTCGTTTTGGCTGGTGCGCAGCCAGGTCACTGTGTCAGGATCTAGCTACATGCGAGCAATGATTCCGCACCACTCCATCGCAGTTATGACTTCGGAGCGTGCGCAGATTCGCGACCCCCGCGTGCGTAAGCTTGCCGACGAAATTATTGGAGCCCAGCGGCGCGAGATCGCCGAAATGCGCTACCTGATCGCTGATGTCTCGGCCGGTAATGTTGTTGAAAGGATATACGAAGATCCTCCTGCTAAAGTGGGAACGGTGGGCGATGCATTAAGCAACACGTTGATCTCCACGCTCGACCCGTCTCCCATGCTCCGGTCCGAAGCCAATCAAATTCTTGAGACAGGACCACGCTGCACTTTTAATCGCAGTCCGGAAACTGATCCGATCCTGTGGGCGGCACAGGGAGGCAACGCCGGTGCCATGAAACTGAACGGTGTGCTCTTGTCGCTGGAAGCGAGTGGTGAAACCGATTCAGGCGGATTTGCATTTAAGGCACGCGGAACCAGCATTACAGTTAATCCGCTGAATGATGAGGCGGACTGGCGGTCCGATGCGGAGTTAGTTTTTTCTCTCGATAAAGGGTTGAAGGTTGGTTACCGCGGGTTCTGGTCTTGCGAGACATGACAAGCGCTCAAGGCTGTCAGAAAACGTGAATTTGAGAAAATAGGAGAAAACCATGGCAAATGATGCGAACGCCAGAAAGGCCGAAATTTACCGAATGGTGATGCCGGATCATCTCTGTCCTTATGGGCTCAAGTCTGTCGATCTGCTGAAGCACGAAGGGTTTGATGTCGAGGATCATCACCTTGAGACGCAGGACCAGACCGAGGCTTTTAAGCAGAAGCATGGTGTCGACACGACGCCCCAAACCTGGATTGACGGAAAGCGGATTGGAGGCTACGACGAACTGCGCGAGTACTTCGGCCAAGAGGTGCCGGACGAAGATGAGACCAGCTACAAGCCGGTAATCGCAATTTTCGCTGTTGGTTTCCTAATGGCGCTGGCTTTCAGTTGGGTAGCCTTTGGTACCTTCATGATAGTGAGAACACTCGAATGGTTCATTGCCATCTCAATGACGCTTTTGGCAGTACAGAAGTTGCAGGATGTGGAAAGCTTCTCAACAATGTTTTTGAATTACGACCTGCTGGCCCGTCGTTGGGTACGTTACGGTTATATCTATCCTTTCGGCGAAGCTCTAGCTGGTATTCTGATGATCGCCGGAGCTCTCATGTGGATTGCGGTGCCGGTGGCGTTGTTTATCGGGACTGTCGGTGCGGTGTCGGTATTCAAGGCAGTGTATATCGATAAGCGCGAACTAAAGTGCGCCTGTGTCGGCGGCAACTCGAATGTTCCCCTGGGCTTCGTGTCGCTGACTGAAAATTTGATGATGATGGTGATGGCGATCTGGATGCCGGTCCGAATGTGGGTGCTAGGCTGGTAGTGTTCATGAGAGATAACAACGCGGCTTATTTTTAGCTTTCCTATTCGGGAAGGACAGCTGGGTTGTAAATGGGTTCAGTTAAGCAAAGTGTATGAATATTCTCAATACTCCAGTGTTGGGAAACCATTCAGTCAATGAGTCAATCTCTTCTTAGGTAAATGATGGTTGTTCAAGGTTCTTGATTTCGAATACTAGCGAGCCGAGCCTGTCACCCGCATGACTAAACAATGACAAAGTTGTAATCTGGCCGTCATCTTCTTGTGGGTTAGTCGAGCTTAGGCTGTTTCCAAACCCATTCTGAAAACTACGGGGCAGGGCAACGATGCGGCTATTGGTGGTCGAAGACGAAATCAAAACTGGCGATTATTTACAGCAGGGGCTGACCGAGGCAGGCTTTATGGTCACGCTCGCGCGCAATGGCCTCGACGGCCATCATTTGGCGATGACCGAAACTTTTGATTTACTGGTGCTGGACGTCATGCTGCCGGACGTCGACGGCTGGCGGATCGTGCAGTCGTTGCGCGAGGCTGGCCGTCAGACGCCAGTGCTGTTCCTAACCGCCCGCGACAGCGTGGATGACCGCGTTAAAGGCCTTGAATTGGGGGCTGATGATTACCTGGTCAAGCCCTTCGCTTTTGCCGAACTGCTGGCCCGGGTGCGCACTCTGTTGCGCCGCAGTGCGGTGCCGGTGATGACGGATCAGATCAGGGTCGCCGACCTCACCCTGGATTTGCCGCGGCACCGGGCCACGCGCGCCGGTCGCAGGATCAATCTCAGCCACAAGGAGTTTTGCCTGCTGGAACTGTTGGTCCGGCGGCAGGGTGAAGTATTACCGCGCTCCTTGATCGCCTCCCAGGTATGGGACATGAACTTCGATTCCGACACCAATGTGATTGATGTGGCCATACGGCGCCTAAGAGCAAAAATCGATGACGATTTTGAGCCCAAGCTGATTCACACCGTGCGTGGCATGGGTTACAAGCTGGAGGTTGAAGACGACCATGACGAAGGTTAGCCTCGTCCGGAGACGACCACTGTCACTCAACAGCCGGGTGATGCTGTTTGTCGCGATGGCTATCGGTTTCAGTTTACTGATGATCGGTTATCTCGTGCTGAATGAAGTAGAGCGCCATTTTGCTGAACAGGATGCCGACGAGTTGGTGGTGATTACTCGTGCTGTTGAAGACGCTCTACAATCGGCGAAAGATCAGGACTCGGCACCGGAGGGCGCCCTTGCGCGAGCTGTTTCTGGTCACCATGGTGTCTACTTTCAAGTGTGGGATGATGCGGGACGTTTGGTCTATGGTCCTGAGGAGGGTGGACCTTCGCCACAAGAAAACACCTATTCTCCTGTGAGCCGTATTCAGGTAGACAATCTTTATACCTGGCAAACTGATGGCAAAACCTACCGTGGCACTATCACGCATACCCGCATTGAAGACCAGAATTATCGCATCGTTGCTGCTATCGATATGGATTTCCATATCCACTTTCTGGAAAATTTTCGGCGCAGTTTGTGGATGATTATGGTGCTGGCAGGCGCGGTGACTCTCTTGGCGGCCTGGTATGGCGTGCACCAGGGGCACGCGCCCTTGCGCGAGCTGAGTGCGACAATGAGTGATATTCAGGCGGATCGCCTTCATGTGCGTCTAGACCCTAACACCGTTCCCCGGGAACTGCAAAACCTTGTCTGTTCCTTTAATCATATGATTGGCCGCTTGGAAGACAGCTTCGTTCGACTATCCTATTTCTCCGCCGATATTGCCCATGAATTGCGCACGCCTTTGACCAACCTGATCACCCAGACCCAGGTGGGTTTGGGTAAGTCCAGAAGCCTGGAAGAATATCGCGAACTGCTCTACTCGAATCTTGAAGAACAGGAGCGCCTGACCAAAATGGTCAACGACATGCTCTGGCTGGCCCAGAGCGAACACGGCCTGCTCAAGCCTGTCTGGGAACCGCTGGATCTGGCTCGGGAAGTGCGCGAGCTGTTCGATTTTTTCGAGGCCCTGGCGGAGGAAAAGCACATCCAATTGGTGTTGGAAGGAAAGGCACCGATTATACAAGGTGACCGCGCTATGCTGCGTCGCGCATTGTCCAATCTGCTGTCCAATGCAATACGCCACACACCAGTGGGAAGAAGTGTGCTGATCCGTCTGGATTCATCGGGCGAGGGTAGGGCGTTACTCAGCGTACAGAATCCGGGGCCAGAAATTCCAGCCGAGCATTTGCTCAGGATTTTCGACCGGTTTTACCGGGTCGATCCTTCCCGGCAACGCCAAAGCGAAGGTGCTGGCTTGGGGCTGGCTATCGTCAAGTCCATAGTCGAGGCCCATGAAGGAAACATCGCGGTGATCTCCGAACGCGGCGTCACGCGCTT
>NZ_AUHJ01000034.1 GCF_000423125.1 Haliea salexigens DSM 19537 | reverse complement strand
CCGGATTGGGTTGCATCGCAGGGGTGTCGAAAGAGTCAACTGCGGTCCAAAGCTGTTGGACTTGGGTGAAAAGGGCGTTTATTCTTCCTATACGTCGTCGCCGCTTTCTTCTTCGCCATGGCCTACCGCCAAAAACTGGACCACGGGGCCTACTCCAACACAGCTTTCAATTTTATCCAGTTCGGGCTGGCATTGCTGACTGTGGCGGCTGTCGCCAGCCTCATCTTCGCCATCCCGCAGGGCTTGCTCTCGAACCCCAATATGATGGTGACGGGCAACAATAGCTGGTCACACCATTACAACTATTTTCAGGACCGGGCCGCCGAGGGTGCTTTCCCCCAGGTGACTATGATCAGTGTAGGCCTGATCGTCTATCGAATAGCCATGCTGTTGTGGTCATTGTGGCTGGCGAACCGACTGCTGAGCTGGGCTAGCTGGTGGTGGGCAGGCTACAGCGAGGGCCGGGCCTGGGTGTCGCGGGTAAGAAAGGATAGTTCTCGCGACGACCAGAGCGAAAATACCTAGTAGGCCATTTTGGCTCATTCCGCCGAATATGCGCTACTCCGCATAATCGGCGGTCTGGGCGAAGAAGTCCTTGTTCAACCAGGCGACAGCGAAACATGGCTGGCCAAATCGTATTAGCTCAGACAATGATCCATTGTTTCTCTACCACCGCTGGAAAGCCAACCTGTGGGTGCTTGAAATTGAGGAGATCAAGTCACTGCCACCACTGCCGCTGTCGCATCCTTTTATTGAAAGACTGATCGGTAGCATTCGCCGTAAGCTATTGGATCACACATTCTTTTGAACGGCAGCTGACCTGGAGAACAGGCTTTACGCTTACCAATGCTATTTCAATGAGCATCGATGCCATTCAACTCGGAACGGAGCCACGCCGGCCAATACGATGGATAACAAGATCATCGACATCAAAGATTGTAGGTGGGATAAGCACTGCCGTAACCTTCTTGATTTTCCAGCGGCAGCCTGAAATGCGAATTCGCCAGGGATAGCTTCAATCGTATAGAACTTTAGAATTCAGGTGCGCTCACCCCTCCTATCGCCGCCCACATCAATCCCTACGGGATTTTTGAACTCGATAAGAAAGAGAGATTGTCGTAGAATGACGTTAAGCGAGAAAAGTTGGCGGCCACCCCAGTCCTGCTGGTTACTACTCCAAACCATAAAGAGATCCAGGCTTAACTGGCCCTATGTTGTTGATATTACGGGATTTTTATATCGTTATTTTCATGCATTTTACACGCCCTACCCCGATCATGATGAACCAAAAGACAGTCATCGTGTTGACAGGAAATGGTCGCTACCAGAAGGCATGGTCGCAGTACCTTTCGCCAATAATCCAGCACAGCAAACTTCATCAACTTCCAAAAAATAGATGGCCTGGCAGACAGGTCGTCAAGTACTGCTCAGAATGAGTAATTTACGTCATAGACGTGATAAGGCGCTAGATCGGAAAATAGCCAACTTGATATCCAAGCGCAAAAAATCGGCGGAGAAAGAATGATCATGTATAAGAAACTTTTGCTACCGACAGCTGTTGGTGCCGCAGTGCTAACCACCCCGTCGCTGTCCTATGCGAACACCTTAGATGAGGTCCTAGTAACGGCACAGCGCAAGACTGAGAGCATGCAGGACGTTCCCATCGCAATAGTCACGGCGGAATATGACACTATGGAAAAGGTCGCCATTCAGAGCTCCAGAGGCCTGGAAAGGCTGGTGCCCAACATGGGTTCGGGTCAACAAAACGCCTCGATGACATTTTTCATGCGCGGTGTTGGCACACAGAATACCATAGCAGGCGTGGAGCCCTCGGTTGCCGTGTACGTCGACGGTGTCTACTTCCCATCTACCTCTAGTTCAACGTTCTCGCTCAATAACATCGAGCGGATCGAAGTACTAAAGGGTCCGCAGGGAACCCTGTTTGGCCGCAACGCCACCGGTGGTGTGATACAGGTGATTACCAAAGACCCGGGAGACGAACCAACCGCATCACTTTCCCTCGGGTATGACGAGTGGGAGACCACGGAGGCCAGCTTTTATGGTGCGACACCTATAGGGGAGAACTTGGGTGCTGATTTGGCCTTGTACCATCAGGACCAAGGCGAGGGTTACGGCGAAAGCGGTGTGACCGGAGACGATGTCATGTTTTACAACTCCGAGGCGGCGCGCACAAAGTGGGTGCTCGAATCAGACGACACCGTGTACAAACTGGCACTGGGATACAGTGAGATCGAGACGGATCTGGGTGGGAGGAGAACACCGGGGCCTGATGGAGCGATTCTCTGGGCGGGTGAGACAAGAGGGGATAATTTTTATACTTCTTATACTCATGTCCCACTGCTGGGCAATCCCAAGGCCACCGTTAAAACGGGTGGTGCTTCGTTGCATATCAATCACGATTTCGGCGACTATAGCTTAGTCAGCATTACCGGCTACTCCGAGGTGGACACCGATTTTATTGCGATTGCAGACTCCAGTGCCGTAGGGGTCATCGCCTTACCCGTCGAACAAGCGGACGAGACCTTCAGCCAGGAGCTACAACTACAGGGTGACACAGGTAACTTAGACTGGATTGTCGGGGCCTACTATTACAATAACACAGCCCAGTACGACCGGTTCGAGACTTTGGCTTTTCAGACCGTTGTAGTCGACAATATCGTGGCCAAACAGGATACCGAGTCCCACGCTGTATTTGCCCAGGGAACAATGCAAGTTAGCGAGCGCGGAGCGCTCACGGTCGGTGCTCGCTACACCCGGGATGAGCGGGACTTCTCTGGTCGCAACCTGCTCTACGGATTTGACGTAGTGGATGATGTTACTGACAATAAATCGACCTTTCGCCTGGCCTATGACTATGCGATTAATGACGACCTCATGACCTACGTGTCCTACAACACGGGCTTCAAGAGCGGTCAGTTCGGGTTTAACGAACTGGGTAATGATCCGGTCGATCCAGAAGAGCTCACAGCTTATGAGATAGGCTTGAAGTCAACGCTCTTCGACCACTCGCTGAGACTCAACTCGTCGCTCTTCTATTACGACTACACTGACCTTCAATCCCAGCAGGCAAGCGGAACTGTACCGATCACTGTGAACGCGGGAGACGCGGAAATCTATGGCCTGGACATCGATTTCGAAGCTCTACTGGGTGAGAGTACACGCTTATTCGGCGGGTTGGGGTTGATGCAGTCGGAATACAAGGACTTTACTGACGCCATTGGCTACGTGCCCAACGTGCCACCCGCCGGAATAGTTCTCGGACCGGGTCTGCCTATGGGTGTCCCTGGCTCTGGTAACGCAGCTTTCACATTCGATGCATCCGGCAACCAGCTTTCGTACGCTCCTGATGTCACAGCCTCATTGGGCGCCACCTATACTCTCGACACGTCACACGGGTACTACGACTTCACCACGCTCGTGTATTACACTGACGACGTTTACTACGACTTCAGCGAGCGCCTCAAACAAGATGCCTATACCGTGGTCAACGCCAGCATCCAGTGGAGCTCTGATTCCGAACGCTATCGCGCCATGCTTTGGGTGGATAACCTGTTCGACCAGGAATATTCCCTCTCTGTTCTTGGTTTTGGATTCGGCGACTTCTCTCAGCCAGCAAGACCGCAGACTGTGGGCTTTAAAGTGACGATGAACTTTCTTTGATCTGAAGAGAAGACAAGGGAGTTAAGTGGGGTGCCGTTTCCGGCAGACGAAGCGGGGCGCTCCAGCTGCGCAGGTGAGGTGAACGCATCGGTATGCAGATTTTCTTCCACAATAGAAAGCGTGTACACAGTAAAGGCAATAGACGAGTGCCGTACGCGCGAACAATATATGATAGCTGCGATAATCAACAATACGTGACGGCGAGTGGATGAAATGCCAGCGGCTGGCGCGAAGCTATGCTCGCACCGTGAAAGCGCTGGCTTGATCGTCAAATACAGGAGATCGAAATGTCAAAATCACACCCAATACTTCGTACTCTGAAGCAGGACCGTTCTGCGTTTTTTGATCCAGATACGCTTCCCTGGACACCTTGGGGAATGCCGGGAACGTACTTCAAACTCCTCAATATTGACGAAGTCTCTGGACGATTTACTTTTCTGCTAAAGGTCGATCCGGGTGTATCTGCACCTATACACAAGCACGTAGGTGCTGCGGAAGGGTTCATCTTGGAAGGAGCTTTTCATTATCCGGACGACGCCGGTTCTGCGGGTGACTATGTGTTCGAGTGTGCAGGCGCGCTACACATTCCCGAAACACCCGACGGGCTCACCATGCTTGCGATAGCACACGGCCCAATCGTAGGCTATGAAGATGACGGCGCTATAGCGGGATTAATCGACTGGCAATGGATGATGGAGACTGCGCGCGCAAATGGGGCAGCCGATCACATCCACCTGCACAACACATTTACTGAGGTCGAATAGTTCAAAGGCGTATACTTAATACCTATAGCATCTTCGATACCATGAATACCGATATAAGTTGTCTCACCGAGAAAATCTAGATGAAAAAGCGATTTAATGACAAGGTTGCGATTGTTACAGGAGGCGCGTCAGGTATTGGCCTGGCCGTCTCCCGAGCACTCATAGCCGAAGGCGCAAAGGTGCTGATCGTCGATATCAATGCAGAGGGTGCAGAGCGATTAGAGAGGCAGTTAGGAAAACATGCAAAGGCCTGTTGCGCAGATGTCTCATCAGAGGTCGACTGGAAGATGCTTACCGATCAGGTTATAAAGTGGCGCGGAAAGCTTGATCTCGTCTGTAATGTTGCGGGAATAGGGCGCTCCGGATCGATCGAAGATATTCGCCTCGAGGATTGGGACGCAATGATCGCTGTAAATCTCACGGGCACGATGCTTGGCTGTAAACACGGTGTACGCGCTATCACGGAAAGCAATGGCAATGGAGCGATCATCAATATGAGCTCAGTGGGCGGATTAGCAGGAACTGCGGATTTGGCCGCCTACAATATGACCAAGGCGGGTGTCGTCAGCCTGACCAAGTCCGTCGCCCTGCATTGCGCGGTGCAGCGGTATCCAATTCGCTGTATTTCAATACATCCCACCTTTGTGGACAGCGAGATGCTAGATCCAGTGGCGGCAGCAGCCGGCATTGATCGCGCTACGTTGGTTGCAGGGATGACAAAGCAGGTACCCGTTGGCCGTGTTGCCAAGCCGGAAGATATTGCGAATGCGGTCCTGTTTGCTGCTTCGGAAGAGGCTTCCATGATTTCAGGATCATCTATAATAGTCGATGGTGCGCAGCTGGCTGGCATTCCATCGGGACATCCGGCATGAGCGGCCGCGTACGGGGGCTACGAGCTCTGGTGACCGGAGCTGGGCAAGGGCTCGGCCGAGCTTGTGCCGAGCGGCTGGTGCAAGAGGGAGCAGAGGTCATTATCACAGATTATAACGGGGATGGCGGGCTTGCAGTCGCAAAGGAGATTGGCGCCACCTTTGTTCGACAGGATGTTTCTTGTGAAGCCGATTGGTGTGCGCTGGCTGACCAGATTGCCGCTGATGGCCTCCAAATTTTGGTTAACAATGCGGGGACGGAGGGCCGCGTCGATCTGGAAAAAGATCCAGTAAATGCCGACCTTGAAGATTGGAACAAGGTGTTCGAGGTGAACACGGCTGGGACTTTCTTGGCTTGCAAATATATGACCCCCATTATCGCACGCTCAGGTGGAGGTTCAATTGTTAATTTCAGTTCAGTGGCAAGCCTTGTGCCCACGCCCTTTCTCACCGCTTATGGCGCTTCCAAGGCAGCTGTAGAACATCTGACCAAATCCATTGCTCTACATTGTGCGGAGAACGGTTTTGGAATTCGTGCCAATTCAGTTCACCCCGGACAGGTGCGCACACCGATGTTGGAGGGACTCTTTACCAGGCAAGCGGAAGCCCTCAATACCACAGCGGATATAGTAGCCCAGGAGTTCGTTAAGGAAATCCCCATGCGACAGTTCCAAGATCCTGTTGATATTGCCAATTTAGTTCTATTCCTCGCCTCATCGGAAGCACGCTATGTAACGGGTCAATCAATTGCATGTGATGGTGGTTATACGCTCACACATTAGATAATAGCCGTATAAGGAAATCGGTGCATGGTTCTCATGCATGGGGGACCTTCAATGTGCGGGTTGTTGGCAATTTCCAAGCGCCACAAATTATCACACAATGCTAGGTCTTATAAACGGTAGTATTGATGAAGTCAAAGCCTCACGTCGAACTGTTGTGAAGTCAGGGAGTTTCACCCAATTGTTCTCTTAAATGAAAAAAGATTGGGTCTGTAAGCTGTGTGTAAACATGCATTGGGGAATTGCGTTCGCAACTAGCATAATTTATTCTTTACTTGTAGTTGCATGCTGATAGAATCACATAAAAGCAGCAAGAAGTGCCCCGCATGACTGTAGATACCGCCACCACTGTCACAACAATTCGCTCAATTGTTAGCTGTGAGACCCTCTCCAATGTCACTGACAGCATATTGGATCCCCTGGTGCGTCTATTGAATGCAGATAGCGCGGTTTACCTGCAAATTCAGAGTGACGACTACCATCGTCCTGTCATTCAACATAGCAGTTATACTGGTGGATGCCCGAAAATACTCGAACAGTATAAATCGGATTTTTTCGATGAAGATCCGGTGTTGAATCCAATTATCGGACGTCCCGAGCGCTGGAAGCAGTACAGTAGCCCAGTTGAGATACAGCTCAGCAGGCAGGTAAAGCCCTCCGAACTGCGCGAAACCGATTTCTTCCGCAGCTTTCTACACCCCAATAATCTGGGTGATGTGTTGGGTTTAGTCGTGCCCATCGACTTAGACGGCCTCAAGATGCACTGTGTCGGCGTGCATCGTTCCGAACAGAGTCCACGATTTACTGAGCAGCATAACGCAGCCTTGGCATCTATTTCGGGCCCATTACAGATGGTGCTGCAAAACCTCTCCTTGAAAAATGTGGTCGATGAACAGGCCGCATTGTTACAATTGCTGGATAAGAGCGATTTAAACGTTGAGTTTGCAGTACTTGACCGAAAGCTGCAGCTGAAACGCGCTAGTCACCGTTTCCGAGAAGTTTTCCGTACATTGACACCAGACTCGGATGAATTCACTCACTTACGGGCAGCTGCGCGTGAATTGGAGTATCGCTTAACCCAAGATAGTGAAGTACGCACCGCCATTGAACTCTTCGGCAATTGCTATGCGGAATTAAGCTCCTTAACTGTGGGTAGTGAATTGTATTTTGTTCTCGTGACCCCGTTCCAGGGTAGTTACGGTGAATCTTCGCTTCCTCCCTTCGCGCTTAAAAATGATTTTGCACTGACGCGACGCGAACGGGAAGTCGTTGAGCAGGTGGCAAGCGGTCAAAGCAACGCACAGGTCTCATCTACACTTGGTATCAGTATACGCACAGTAGAAAATCATCTTAGAGCAATCTTCTACAAGCTAGGCGTGAATAGCCGGACGCAACTTATCCACAGGATTTATCACAACTGATATTGGATCGCTCTGAAATTTCTGCAGAGTCATTAGTTTGAATCAAGCAACCATAGCCGGCTCTTTCAGTTGGCGATAGTATGCTAATGGCTATCATCTTTGGATAGCCTCAGTTTTCTAATGGCCGTTGATAGTTTCATCAAAGGCATCGTCATAGGAGCCACCCTTGCTGCCGACTGTTGATTCCATGCCACCCTCTGACAGTCCTTGAAGCAATGTATCGACAGATACTGAATTCCGCGATCGCTGTTGTGAATGACACCCCGTCCCACCACGAGCTGATACAGCCTACTCCAATGCATCAAATGCCAGATCCGTAGGCACCGATCTGGCCAAACACCAACCGACAATGCGACAGGCAAGTACCACCGGAACGAAGTTCACGCCAGTGACGTCAGCAACCTCCAGCCGATTCCAAAGATCAGTGACAAGAGTCGTCCGCAATCAGAGACGCTGGTACAGCCACGAGTGTCTTGGTCAATCTCGGACTGCAGGAACCCAGGTATGCGGTACTCACTGGGTGCAGTGCATCCAGTCTTCGCGGAAAGTGACTGAGTGGCGAGCCATTGAGCTTGGTATTCATTAACCGTTTCTTTAAAACAAGCAAAATGCTCTTTCCCCGACTTCAGGATAGTCTCGATTTGTAGTACTCATAGCTACATCCTCTCAGAGAATAGAGTCTCCGAAAAAAACCGATACGATTCAGTATTCACCAAACCGGGATATTGGGTGGCCCTAGTTCCTGATGGAGCTTTCTGAGTTCTCCGTCTGGATCAGAGACCGCACGTGTCTCTCTACCAAAAATCATGGTCTGTCGCTTCTCAATATCATACGGATCCCACCGCGGGATCAGGCTGTTATTCGGATTGCCCGTTCTTGCGAATGCCAGCCATACTGACGCCATTTCGTCGGCTAACCTCTCCATTTCTGGTGGCGCGCCTGCAGTGAACTGGTTCAGTGTATTGTGGAATGTAAGCGGAACATCTGTGGTATGAACTGCACCAAATTTTCCACCGTAGGCCGGGGAGGGCATATCAAATCGGTACATCCAAGTGGGAGATCCTCCCTGCGCCACCTTGCGTTCTACTTGAGTATAGGCGCCGCTTCGAAGAAAGCTGTCCGTGGTAATCCTTGTTCGAAGGAGGAAAGGACTTACCTCAGGATATGCGCGACGATAGGCAGCGATGACTCGGTCTGCCTTGTCTCCGTACTGCGCCGTCACAAAGTTTCTCAACTCCGGCTCTGCCAGTTTCAAATTGAAGTCCCCGAAGATCGCTGCGTCATCAAGCGTAGTTCCAACGATTAGCGGGACATCGCGGGATACCGCCGCCGCGACTGGGTCGAAAGGATGCTGTGGTAAGAATTCACTTCCCCCTACTGGCCCGAAGCCACCCATACCACTAAACTTCGGAAAAATTGTAGCGTAAGCTGCAATGATCCTCTGGAACGGTAGATTTTGTAGTTCTCTGGCCCGTGCCTTGGGTATCTCTAACTCACGCAGAAGCATCTCAGTTGCGCGCGTGGCCGATTCAGGTGTCTCCAATCGTAGGAATGAACCACTCTGCACAATCGCGCTATGAAACAAACCCTTCGCTGAAGGCGCTGCAAGCATGGTGTTGGTTTTAGCTCCTCCGCCCGACTGGCCGAAGAGGAGGACCTTGGGGTCCTAGGGATTTTGCCTCCAAATATTGCAAAAGTCGCTGGAGGCCGCGCCAGCCGTGGCTTGTAGCGCTCCATCACTTTTCATTTTTCGGCCGATACCCGTCAATCGATGCCATTAGCTCCTCCAGTTTTGGTAATTCACCTGTCGGTGCGAACGTATATCTACCCCGGAGGTTGATATTCTCCCAGGCTACAGGTGAGGCCCGCTTTACTGCTTCCAGAGATCTTGCATTGCCTTGATCCTCAAAGCTGTCCAGCAGATTACTGAGCACTTTTGAGTTGAAGTAGATGATGGCATTTGCCACCAGTCTGGCACTTTCGTTCCAGATCTGGATCTCCTCGTCGCTATTGCCACGGAACCGGTCACCATTGACGTGGCTAATTGCCCGCCGTAGCTGGTGATAGGCTTCACCCCGGTTCAACGCTCGCTGCACGTGATTTCTAAGGCTGGCGTCGTCAATGTAGTTCAGCAGATACTGGGCTTTCAGCAGCCGGTTATATTCGCTCAATGCCTCCAGTAATGGATGATTGTGCTTGTAGCCGGATAGTTTACGCACTAACCTGGCCTGGCTTGTCTTCCGCTGAGCCAAAGAGACGGCAATCCGCTGGATGGTGTCCCAGTGAGCCATGATACGCTGCGTGTTGATCGGCTTGCGCAACGATATATTCACTTGCTGGCTCTTGTCTTCGGTGATGTTGAATAGTTCATTGATGACCCTGCCAACCTGGGCATATCGGGGTGCGAACCGATATCCGAACAGGTCGAGCAGGGCAAAGTTGACATGGTTTACTCCATGAGTGTCCGTCGAGAGCATGTCGGGGACAATCTCAGTACTGTTGTTCATCAACAGGTCAAAGATGTAATGGGATTCATGCTCATTGGCCCCGATCACCCGGGCATTGATGGCCATATGATTGGCATTCAGACTGACCGCGGAGACGCCTTTGCTGGTCCCGAAGTATTTTGAGGAGTACCGTGTGCGGAATGTCTCGCGTTTGGCTTCGAACTTCTGACCATCGGCACTGGCGTGAAGACTATCTTCCTGAATGTTGTAGTGCTTGAAGATACTCAGTCGCGTGGTGGCGTTGTTGATGCGGTCATTTGACGCATTCAGGGTTTCCAACCGAAAGTAGTTCGCTTGGATGGTCCTGAGTTGTTCATAGGTGCGGTCAGATATTTGCGCGATGCTATAGATGCCCTGATTAGTGGCATCCACATGCTGTTTCTCGACGGTGTGTATGTCGAGCAATCCCACGGCTCAGCGCGTTTCCGCTGGGTCAAGGCGCCGACCAGCCCAGAGCTCACC
>NZ_AUHJ01000033.1 GCF_000423125.1 Haliea salexigens DSM 19537 | reverse complement strand
AAGCGCGTGACGCCGCGTTCGGAGATCACCGCGATGTTTCCTTCATGGGCCTCGACTATGGACTTGACGATAGCCAGCCCCAAGCCAGCACCTTCGCTTTGGCGTTGCCGGGAAGGATCGACCCGGTAAAACCGGTCGAAAATCCTGAGCAAATGCTCGGCTGGAATTTCTGGCCCCGGATTCTGTACGCTGAGTAACGCCCTACCCTCGCCCGATGAATCCAGACGGATCAGCACACTTCTTCCCACTGGTGTGTGGCGTATTGCATTGGACAGCAGATTGGACAATGCGCGACGCAGCATAGCGCGGTCACCTTGTATAATCGGTGCCTTTCCTTCCAACACCAATTGGATGTGCTTTTCCTCCGCCAGGGCCTCGAAAAAATCGAACAGCTCGCGCACTTCCCGAGCCAGATCCAGCGGTTCCCAGACAGGCTTGAGCAGGCCGTGTTCGCTCTGGGCCAGCCAGAGCATGTCGTTGACCATTTTGGTCAGGCGCTCCTGTTCTTCAAGATTCGAGTAGAGCAGTTCGCGATATTCTTCCAGGCTTCTGGACTTACCCAAACCCACCTGGGTCTGGGTGATCAGGTTGGTCAAAGGCGTGCGCAATTCATGGGCAATATCGGCGGAGAAATAGGATAGTCGAACGAAGCTGTCTTCCAAGCGGCCAATCATATGATTAAAGGAACAGACAAGGTTTTGCAGTTCCCGGGGAACGGTGTTAGGGTCTAGACGCACATGAAGGCGATCCGCCTGAATATCACTCATTGTCGCACTCAGCTCGCGCAAGGGCGCGTGCCCCTGGTGCACGCCATACCAGGCCGCCAAGAGAGTCACCGCGCCTGCCAGCACCATAATCATCCACAAACTGCGCCGAAAATTTTCCAGAAAGTGGATATGGAAATCCATATCGATAGCAGCAACGATGCGATAATTCTGGTCTTCAATGCGGGTATGCGTGATAGTGCCACGGTAGGTTTTGCCATCAGTTTGCCAGGTATAAAGATTGTCTACCTGAATACGGCTCACAGGAGAATAGGTGTTTTCTTGTGGCGAAGGTCCACCCTCCTCAGGACCATAGACCAAACGTCCCGCATCATCCCACACTTGAAAGTAGACACCATGGTGACCAGAAACAGCTCGCGCAAGGGCGCCCTCCGGTGCCGAGTCCTGATCTTTCGCCGATTGTAGAGCGTCTTCAACAGCACGAGTAATCACCACCAACTCGTCGGCATCCTGTTCAGCAAAATGGCGCTCTACTTCATTCAGCACGAGATAACCGATCATCAGTAAACTGAAACCGATAGCCATCGCGACAAACAGCATCACCCGGCTGTTGAGTGACAGTGGTCGTCTCCGGGCGAGACTAACTTTCGTCATGGTCGTCCTCGACCTCCAGCTTGTAACCCAAGCCGCGCACAGTGTGAATCAGCTTGGGTTCATAATCGTCATCGATTTTTGCCCTTAGGCGCCGTATGGCCACGTCAATGACATTGGTGTCGGAATCGAAGTTCATGTCCCACACCTGGGAGGCGATCAAGGAGCGCGGCAGTACTTCGCCCTGTCGCCGGACCAACAGCTCCAGCAAACAAAACTCCTTGTGGCTGAGATTGATCTTGCGGCCGGCGCGCGTGGCCCGGTGCCGCGGCAAATCCAGGGTGAGGTCGGCGACTCTGATCTGATCCGTCATCACCGGCACCGCACTGCGGCGCAACAGAGTGCGCACCCGGGCCAGCAGTTCCGCAAAAGCGAAGGGCTTGACCAGGTAATCATCAGCCCCCAATTCAAGGCCTTTAACGCGGTCATCCACGCTGTCGCGGGCGGTCAGGAACAGCACTGGTGTCTGACGGCCAGCCTCGCGCAACGACTGCACGATTCGCCAGCCGTCAACATCCGGCAGCATGACGTCCAGCACCAGCAAATCAAAGGTCTCGGTCATCGCCAAATGATGGCCGTCGAGGCCATTGCGCACCAGCGTGACCAGAAAGCCCGCCTCGGTCAGTCCCTGCTGTAAATAATCGCCGGTCTTGATTTCGTCTTCGACCACCAATAGCCGCATCGTTGCACTGCTCCGTATGTTCAGAATGGGTTTGGAAACAGCCTAAACCTGGCTAACCCACAAGAAGATGACGACTAGATTACAACTTTGTCATTTTGAAGTCATGCGGGTGACAGGCTCGGCTCGCTAGTATGCGGAGTCAGAACGTGGAACAACCATCACTTATTCGAAAAGAGATTGACTCATGACCCATGGTTTCCCCCGACCCAAGCAGCCCTGGCAGCTTAGTCGCCGCCGCTTCGTGCAGGGCCTGGCAGCCGGTGGCGTGCTGGCCGCCACACCGTCCTGGTTGCAGGCCGCCGCAAAAGGCGCGACCGCGCTGGGCTCGGCACCGGTACTCAGCGGCCGTGAAATCGACCTGGTAATCGCCGCAACACCTGTCGATTTTACCGGTGTCACACGTATGGCTACCACCATCAACGGCTCCATTCCGGCACCGACGCTACGGCTGCGCGAGGGCGATGACGTCACCATCCGCGTCACCAACCGATTACCTGTTTCTACCTCTATTCACTGGCACGGCATCTTGCTGCCCTATCAAATGGATGGTGTGCCGGGGATCAGCTACCCAGGCATCGCACCGGGAGAAACCTTTGTTTACCGCTTTACCCTCCGCCAGAGCGGCACCTATTGGTACCACAGTCACTCCGGCTTTCAGGAGATGACCGGGATGTACGGCGCCCTGATCATTGAGCCGCGGGCAGGCGAAAGACACCGTGCCGACCAGGATTATGTGGTGCAGCTGTCCGACTGGACCGACGAAGATCCAATGCATACCTTCAGCAAGCTGAAAGTACAAAGCGATGTCTACAACTTCAATCAGCCCACCTTTTTCGATTTCACAGCCGATGTTTCAAAGATGGGCTTACAGGCAGCCCTGGAAAAGCGCCAGATGTGGAACCAGATGCGGATGAACCCGACCGATCTGGCGGACCTGTCGGCGGCCACCCTCACCTTCCTAATGAATGGCACCACCCCGGCGGGCAATTGGAGCGGGTTGTTCCAGCGCGGTGATCGCGTACGGCTGCGGTTTATCAATGCCGCCAGCAATAGCTTTTATGATGTTCGCATTCCCGGTTTGAAGTTAACGGTGATCCAGGCAGATGGCCAGGATGTCGAGCCGGTCACTGTGGATGAATTCCGCTTTGGCCCCGGCGAAACCTACGATGTCATGGTCGAGCCACAGGACGACGCTTATACGATCTTCGCCCAGAGCATGGAACGCAGCGGTTACGCCCGCGGCACCCTGAGTGTGCGGCAAGGTTTAACAGCGCCTGTGCCAGAACCCGATTCGCCCGAGTGGTTAACCATGAAGGATATGATGGGAGCAATGGGTGGTGGCGCCATGGGCCACGACATGATGAAAATGGACTCCATGGGCCAAACCAAGATGGATCATTCCCAAATGTCCGGCGGTATGGCCATGGACCACAGTATGCACGGCATGCAGCAGGGTTCTGAGAACCCGCTTGCCAAACCTTCATCTACCATACACCACGCCCGAACCGAATACGGGGCTTCGGTTGACCAACGGGTGGATACGCCAAGTACCAATCTCGACGACCCCGGTATTGGCCTGCGCAACTTAAGCCAGCGTGGGCTGCGCCCACAGGGACACCGCGTGCTGACGCTGGCCGACCTGAAATCCATCGACGGTGTACTGGATGACCGCCGCCCGCCAGCGAGGGAGCTGGAACTACACCTCACCGGCAATATGGAACGCTATAGCTGGTCCTTTGACGGACTGGAGTTCGGCAAAAGCACACCGGTCTCCCTGCGCCACAATGAGCGCGTTAGAATCATTCTACAAAACGACACCATGATGACCCACCCCATGCACTTACACGGTATGTGGAGCGAACTAGAAACTGCCCAGGGCGAATTGCGGGTTCGCCGCCATACCATTCCAGTGCAACCGGCTCAACGTATCAGCTACCTGACTACACCTCACGATTTGGGTCGTTGGGCCTGGCATTGCCATTTGCTGTTTCATATGGATGCGGGCATGTTCCGCGAGGTGGTGGTGTCATGAGGCTGATTGCGATAAAACCCCTGACTATTCTGGCTTTTACTGTCGGTGCTTTTCCGGTGAATACCGTACTGGCGCAAATGGATCACAGCGAAATGCAAATGCAGGGCGGCAGCGCTCCTGCCGATGCCCGCGATCCCCATGCTTATTCCGACGGTTACACCTTGACCGAAGGGCCCTATGCACAGCCGGGGTCACGGCAACTGAAACTGGCGGACGAACACGCTTTCTGGTCCATTCTGGGTGATCGCCTGGAGTATCAGGAAGATAGCGATAGCACGGTTTACGATGTCCAGGCCTGGTATGGCACCACCTACGACCGCTTTGTCATCAAAGCGGAGGGTGATATCGCAGACGGCACGCTGGAGGAGAGTTCAACCGACCTGTTGTGGGGCCATGCGCTTAATGCCTATTTTGACACGCAGCTCGGCGTTCGACTCGACCAGTATAACGAAGGTAAGGATCGCCAGTGGCTCGCGTTCGGTGTCCAAGGCCTGGCGCCCTACTGGTTTGAGCTGGATGTGACTGCCTATGTGGGCGACGACGGTCGGACCGCTCTCTCCGCCGAAGCCGAGTACGAGTTGCTGCTGACACAAAAACTCATCCTTCAACCCAGAGCAGAACTCAACCTGTACGGCAAGGATGACGCTGAAAATGGCCTGGGCTCGGGTCTCTCGGATCTCGCGGTGGGCTTACGCCTGCGTTACGAATTCAGCCGTCAATTCGCTCCCTATATCGGTGTGGAATGGACAGACACCTATGGTGACACAGCCGATTACCGCCGCGCAGCGGGCGAAGATACCTCAGATACCCAATTCGTTGCCGGATTGCGGTTCTGGTTCTAACCATGGGCACATGCCTATCTCCATCACTTTTTCTTCAAGAGGAACACCGCTATGAAAACCAAACGCTTCACGCCCATCATCGCCCTCGCCGCTCTGGGCATCGCTTTATCTGCACAGGCCCATGATCCTAAAGAGCACATGAAAGACGCTGAAAAACCGGATTGTGCAGCCATGAAAAATATGGATCACAGCAAGATGGATATGAATGATCCCGTGATGCAAGCCATGATGAAACAATGCATGAATGACATGCATCATAACGACTCTGAAAAGGATCAAGCGCAGGCTGATCATCAGGACAACGAAAAAAGCTCAGGCGAGCAACATTCAGAACACCAACACTGATCAACCCAAGGAGTTTTCATGTCGGCGCTCACCACCTTTATCAAGAGTCTGGTCATTACCGCTGTCATCGTGCTGGTGGGTGGTGGGCTGTTTCTCTATTCAGGTCTCTACCCCATGGGAGCCGATGTACCACACAATCGGCTGACCTACTGGCTGCTGGAAACCTTGCGTGAACGTTCAGTTGCCCGCGCTGCCAGTGATATTAAGCTTCCTGGCGACCTAAACGCACCGGAGCGGTTATTGGCAGGTGGCGCCGACTACAATGATATGTGCGCCGGCTGCCATCTGAAACCCGGAAAAACCCAGAGTGATTTCACCCTGGGACTGTATCCCGCACCACCCAATCTAACTCTAGCCGGTGATAAACATGGGCACGAGCATGCCGATAACACCGAAAATGACGACCCGGCCATTAAGCGACAATTCTGGATTATTAAACACGGCATCAAGGCCTCGGGTATGCCCGCCTGGGGACCGGGGCACGATGATGAGCGCATCTGGAACATGGTGGCATTCCTGCAGCGATTGCCGAGACTGACAGCAGAGCAGTACCAAATATTAACAGCGCGCAGTAACTCTTCAGTGGAGCATGGCCACTAAAATGAGTGGGCATATTTCTGAATATCAAACAGAGGATAAATCGACAAAAAGATCTTCACATAGTTTTCAGGCGGTTGCTTTTTTACAAACCATTGACGCACAGAGCATCAGGGACGTTGATACACAATAGAGACCACGCCCATGCAAATTAAAACCCTGGAAGATGTCCTGCACTGGACCACCGCGTATCACGAGCTTTTGAGTGACAGTATAGCTCATGCCGTCGAACGGGCGGAAAATGGTGCCGTCAGTTTGTTGCTGGATTACCTGGCAAAGCACGAAAGCACGCTAGCTCAATTGATCCGTCTCTTGGAGCAAACAGCGGACGCTAAAACGTTGAGCACGCTCTGTTCCGAATATCTTGACTCACGCCCTGTTTTTCAATATCACCAGCGCAATGAAGATCTCGCTGAACTTACAATTAATGACATTGCGACAAAACTGGTACGCGAGCACCAGCAACTTATCGAGCTATACCGTTTCCTGTATTGGCGGGCCGAAACCGGATCGGCACAGGATCTTCTTAAACAGCTGCTGATGCTGGAAGAACATCAGGCCATGAAAATGAATCAGGCGGTCAACCGTTCGTAAAGGTCCCGAGTCGAGGTATCTTGCTGTGGCGTTGACGGCATGCTCTTCCTCGACTTCAGTGGCAGATCATTAAAGACTGAGGGCCGATGCCATGCGCTATGTTCCTTTGCTGCTCATTGTTGTTTTACTGGCTGCTTCCGCAGTTTTACCCTTTATCGCGTACCGTCCCAGCCATCACTGGAGCATCGTGGTTTTACTGCTCATCGCCACCATCGGGATCTGGGATTTTCTTCAACGCCGACATACCCTGCTTCGCAACTATCCGTTGATTGGCCACTTCCGATGGCTGGCAGAAGCGATACGGCCACAGGTGCGTCAATATTTCGTCGAATCGGATACCGACGGTCGACCATTTGACCGCAACGAGCGCTCGGTGGTTTACCAGCGCGCCAAGAAAACGGCGGGCGTTGTGCCGTTCGGTACCGAACTCGATGTCACGGCAGAAGACTATGAGTGGATCGGTGCTTCCTTGGCTACCCCGGGTGACGTCTCCCCGTCACCACCCCGCGTGATGGTCGGCGGACCCAAGTGCTCACAACCCTACTCTTGCTCTGTTTTCAATATCTCGGCCATGAGCTTTGGCGCTATCGGACAAGCGGCAATACGTGCCCTGAACAAGGGCGCCGCCATGGGCGACTTCGCCCATGACACCGGTGAAGGTGGCATCAGCGATTATCACCAGGAGTTTGGCGGCGATCTGATTTGGGAAATCGGCACTGGCTATTTCGGGTGTCGCGATCGCAAAGGCCGGTTCGATCCCAAGCGATTCGCTGCCCAAGCCACCCTGCCCCAGGTCAAAATGATAGAAATCAAGTTGTCCCAAGGAGCCAAGCCCGGCCATGGCGGCGTCCTCCCCGCCGCCAAGGTCACCTCGGAGATCGCCAGGGCGCGGGGTGTCGATGAACACCTCGATTGCCTCTCCCCAGATCATCACTCGGCATTCACCACGCCGCGGGAGATGATTCACTTTGTCAGTGAACTTCGGGAACTTTCCGGTGGTAAACCGGCCGGCATTAAGCTCTGTATCGGCCATCGCTGGGAGTTTCTGGCCATTTGCAAGGCGATTGTGGCGGAAGGTGTCGGACCGGATTTCGTCGTAATCGACGGTGCAGAAGGGGGCACCGCGGCCGCCCCCATGGAGTTTCCTGACCATGTCGGCATGCCCTTGCGCGAAGGTCTGGTGTTTGCCCATAACGCATTGCTCGGTTACGACTTGCGCGATCAGATTCGGCTGGCGGCGAGCGGCAAGATTATTACGGGCTTTCGATTGGCTGCAAACCTGGCGTTGGGTGCCGACTGGTGCAATTCGGCGCGGGGGTTTATGTTTGCCTTGGGCTGCGTGCAGTCACTGAAATGCCACACCAACCGTTGCCCCACCGGTATCACCACCCAAAGTCGTGCTCGACAACGCGGTCTGCATGTCGAGGAAAAGTCACACCGAGTGGCGAACTTTCACCGTGAAACTGTCGCGGCACTTGTCCAAATCCTGCGAGCCGCCGGGGTTTCATCGCCCGCTGAACTCCAGCCCCATCATTTGTCTCGGCGCTTGTCGGCTACGAACATTCAACGTCTTGACGAGCTTTACCCCTCCCTGTCGCAGGGCAGTCTCCTGGGCAATCCGCCCCCCCATTGGGCCGCGGATTGCCGGGAAGCCAGTGCAGACAGCTTCCTACGCTCTTTATAAGCATTTCGTAGATATCAGCTGTACTTTCAAACTGTATTGCTCTATTGACAGCCGCCTGAGAAAAATGAGCCAACGTATCATCAGATATACGTCATCCGTCAACCCTCCGATAGGAAGGTAATTCATACCGCACAAGCAAAACCCAGAAGCCTTCGTTTGTTGCAAATTTGTCCGAAATATTTACCCAGATTGTAATCTGACAGAACTGTAATCTGACAGAACTGTAATGGTATTAATAATGATTATCATTTATAGTCGTTGTCAGCACTAAGCACCAAACCAATCACTTTTAGCGTAAGAAACAAATTTAACGGAAAGACATGACCATGAAAAAATCAGCGATAAGCGTCGCCTTCCCGGCAGCCATGTGCAGTTTAGCCGTCGCGGCCGCTCCAGCTCCCCAACAAAAGGAAGCTAATCCTTACCTAGAAACCATTACAATCATTGGTTCTCGGGAACAGGCCCAGAACATTGCCGGTTCTGGTGCGGTTATTGACGAGGAACAACTACGCATTGAGGCTGCCACTGACATCAACCAGTTGCTGAAGACCATACCCGGCACCTATATTCGGGAAGAAGACGGCTTCGGCTTGCGTCCCAACATCGGTATCCGCGCTGCGGGTTCCGAGCGCTCCAGCAAGGTAACGTTGCTGGAGGACGGCGTGTTGATCGCCCCCGCACCTTACTCCAACCCTGAGGCCTACTATTTCCCCACCACGATGCGCATGAGTACGGTGGAGGTCCTCAAAGGCGCACCCCTTCTGCGTTACGGCCCCCAGACCACCGGCGGTGTCATCAATATGGTCAGCACACCGATTCCTGAGGACTACTCAGGCAGCATCACGGCGGTGGCAGGTGAATACGGCAGCCGTGACATAAATGCCCATTATGGTGGTAAAAGCGGTAATTTCGGCTGGCTGGTAGAAACCGTCCAGCGGAAATCCGACGGTTTTAAGGACATTGACCGCAGCGACAGGGACGCTGACTTCGATATTGAGGACTACGTAGTCAAGTTGGGCTGGGAAGGCGACAAGCAGCGACTGCTTTTCAAAGCGCAGTATTCCGATGAAGTCTCTAATGAGACCTACTTGGGTCTTACCGACACCGATTTCGATCAAGACGAGAACCGCCGTTACGGGTTGTCCGCAATCGATCAAATGGACAATAAGCACGAAGGCTACAGCCTGGTCTACAGCCTGGATCTGACTGACCGGATCACTGCCACAACAACCGCCTATTACAACGAATTCACCCGAGACTGGTTCAAGCTGGGCGGTGGCGGCAGTATCGTTTCTGCCGCAAACACTGGCGATGCCACGGCACAGGGTGTTCTCGACGGTACCGTGGACGCCACTGGACTGGAGTACGTACACAATAACCGCTCCTACGAGTCTCAGGGTGTCGAGCTGAATTTTGCCGTCGACATGGATGCCCACCAGTTGGAACTCGGTGGTCGTGTCCATGAGGACGAGATGGATCGCTTCCAACCTATTGAGGTTTACGACCAGATCAACGGCAGCCTGGTATTCCAAAACGTAGTCCAGCCCACGGGAAGCAACAACCGTCTGGAAGAGGCCGAAGCGCTATCTTTATGGATAACGGACAACTGGCAGGTGACCAAAGCCCTGCGCCTTAATCTGGCGTTGCGCTACGAGGACGTGGAAACCGCCCGTGAACAATTCAACGATCCGGCGCGCACCCTGTTAGGCAGTAAACGCGGCAATACCACCGACGCGTGGCTGCCTGGGGCCTCCTTCACCTATGACCTAAACGAGAGCTGGCAAGTGCTGGCCGGCGTGCATAGGGGCTTCTCGCCCCTCGGTGGCGGCGCCCAGGAATTCGAGGAACCGGAAATCAGCATCAACTACGAGGGCGGTGTGCGTTACAACGGCGCCCCGCTGTTCCTGGAAGCCATCGGTTTTTACAGCGACTTCGAAAACAAGACGGAAAACTGCTCCCTGGCCAATCCCTGTAGCAACGGTGCCACCTCCGGCAGCTTTGCCACCGGCGAGGCGGAGGTCACGGGGCTGGAACTGCAGGCTGGTACGGCCTTCACCGCCGGCAGTATCATTGTGCCCGTGAACCTGGCCTATACCTACACCAAGGCGGAGTTGAGCAAGGACAACCCGGCAGAAGGCTTCCAGGACGGCGACACCCTGGCGGACATCCCGGAGAACACCTTCAGCCTGCGGGTCGGCCTGGAAAACCAAAATGGCTGGAACAACTATGTGGTAGCCAAGTATATCGACGAGATGTGCGTCTCCGTGGGCTGCAACCGCGCTGGCGGTCGGTTCGAAGAAACGGAATCCCTGTTCGTGGTGGATTTCATCAGCCGCTATGCCCTGAATCCAAAAGCGGTCGTATTCCTGAAGGTGGACAACCTGCTCGATGAGCAATCCATCGTGTCGCGGGTGCCAGACGGCGCCCGCCCGAACAAGCCCCGTACCGCCTATGTTGGCGTGGAGTATAATTTCTGATCTAGCGTGTCTTTCAAAATGGCTACCTAAACACATAAGGGGACAAATTTGAAAACTGTAAAACTGCAAATGAAACATATGCTGGCGGTATTGATCTTTCTACCCATAATTGCCGAGGCCCACTCGTCAGATAACCCGGTGGACGACATCGCCAAATACGATCAAACCGTCACCAAACGGCAGTCCGAATTTAAACAATCTCAGCAGACTGAAGAAAAAATACAGAACTTGCAAGATCAGATCAGCGCCCTCGAAAGCAAAATTCTCACCCTGAGAAACTTGATGGCCAGCGACTACCCTCATATCAAGGAAAAGATGAGCAAATACAAATTCGACTATATGGAAAGCGTTGACGACACCTTGGTACAGCTCAAAAAAGTGATAACGCAAACTGATACCTTGCTCAATCAGTGAAACATCGCGCTTCTTGAGTAACTACAGCGCCAATAAGGGAGTCAGGAGTTATCGCTAACAAATCGAACCGTCTTTTTTCACCTGTTGCCCTCGGCGCCATTCTAACCATGGCGTTATGGGCTATTTGCTACCCACTCATCACTCTCAGCCTGCCCTATGCGCCAATTATGCTAACCGCATTTATCAGAGCAGCGATGGCAGGCTGTACTTTGATTCTTATCGCTGTTCTTTTGGGTCGACCTGCTCCCAAAGGCATTAAAGAGTACGGTTACATCCTGGCTATTGGTATCACAGCGACCAGTATTGGCTTCTGGGGCATGTTCTACGCGGGCAGTTTAATTACACCTGGCCTGGCAACCGTGCTCACCAATACGCAACCACTGATTGCCGGTATTCTTGGCTGGCACCTTTTAAACGAGCGCATCGGAAAACAGGCATTACTGGGCACACTACTCGGATTTGCCGGCATCGTGGTCATCAGCGCGGAAAGCCTGCTGGCAAAGGAGAGCCAACCATTAAGCGGTGTTGTTTTTGTTGTCATAGCGGCTACAGGGATAGCAAGCAGCAATATCCTGTTGAAGAAAGCAGCCAACAGCATCGATATTCTTTTCGCCATGGGTTTCCAATTACTACTGGGATCAATACCCTTGGGCTTGTTGATGTTGCTTCAAGCCCCCTTGCCATCCCTGAATTTGAACTGGGAGTACACCTGGATATTACTCACACTGGCAATACCCGGTACGGCACTACCGTTTATTGTGTGGTTTTGGCTAATGGACAAGGCACCGCTTTACAAACTCAATGTCTATAGTTTTTTAACACCCGTGTTTGGATTGTATTTCGGCTACGCCTATTTTTCTGAAACGCTATCGCCGGTTCAGTGGCTGGGCATACTTCTGATTATAGGAGCAATTCCCATGGTGACCTCGTTGTCCAGAAAGCCGGAAGCATGAGTGAAATTAAGAACAGTTGATTCCTAAGGTAAAACCATGACCAAATCAGAGAAGACAAAACAGCCCTATAAAACACAGCTTAAAAATCTGCAAATTCAGCTCGTCAGGTTGCAGCGCCACATTATCAAGAACGATCTGCAGCTACTGGTCATTTTCGAGGGAAGGGATGCAGCTGGTAAAGACGGCATGATAAAGCGGATCACCGAACATTTAAGTCCGCGAGAGACGCGAGTGGTCGCGTTGGGTAAACCCTCAGAGAAAGATACCAACAGCTGGTACTTCCAACGCTATGCAGCCTTTTTGCCGAGCCGCCAGGAAATGGTACTCATGAATCGCAGCTGGTATAACCGTGCAGGCGTCGAAAAAGTTATGCAGTTTTGTACAGAAGCGGAATACGATCAGTTTCAAAAAACAGTCGTCCCTTTCGAAAAAATGCTCTGTGATTCCGGCATACAAATCATTAAATACTATCTCGACATATCGAAAGAGGAACAGCAACGGAGACTGGAGGATCGAAGAGTAAACCCCCTGAAACAATGGAAAATCAGCCCTATCGACGATACCGCTATCAAACATTGGGATGATTACTCGACCGCCCGCGACGACATGTTACAACACAGCCATAGCGAGCATGCCCCCTGGTATATTGTCAAAGCCGATAACAAAAGGCGCGCCCGCTTGAATGTCATACGGCATTTATTGTCTATTGTTGATTGCCCTGACAAAGATCAACATTTGACGAAAGCAGATGCTAAAGTCGTATTCCAATTTAGCAGGTAATTTATCGAGAATGAAACAGAAGATCTCAAGCCTAAAGCTTAACTTGTAGTGGTCAGTTACTGCCGCCACTACCGAGCCATAACCAGCATCATAGAAGTCAAAAATAGTTGGTATCGGAAAAATACATCACCAATTGGCCACACATGAGGATTTCATTACTCGCTAGAATATTAAAGGAGCTTCGGGAATTGTTACTGCAACCGACGTCGAAATATACCCAATGACAAAATCAACATTGGAATTGCGATGGCGATCAGGCATAAGCTTTCATCCCACAGATCCCTCCAGCCGACACCTTTTAAAAACACACCGATAATAATATCCATGTAATAGCGCAACGGACTCAGGCGGGATAACGCCTGGAGAACGTCTGGCATCGCCTCCACGGGCGTCAGGGTACCCGATAGGAACATCACCGGAAACAACCCAAAAAAAGACAATAACAGGGCTTGTTGCAGGGTTCGGCTATAGGCGGCGATCAGCACCCCAAGAGCAACGGCACTGAGCAGGAAGAATGTATGCGTCCGGTGATTACACCTTGATCGGAGGTGTCCAGTTATACGGCAGCAGCTCATCAAGGTCTGACTGCCGGGCGCTCGGCAAGCGCTCCAGGACGTCGCGCAGATAAGCCTGCGGATCCAGACCGTTGATCTTTGCCGACTGGATCAGGGTCATCACATTGGCACCACGCTGGCCACTGCGTAGTGAGCCTGCGAACAGCCAATTACTTCGGCCAAGGGCCCAGGGCCGGATCTGGTTTTCCACCCAGTTGTTATCGATAGGCAGATTGCCGTCATCCAGGTAGCGAACCAGGGCGGTCCACCGTTTAAGCGTGTAATCGATCGCCTTCGCAGTTCGCGTGCCGTTGGTCAGCTGGGATCGCTGGCCCGTCAGCCACTCGCGCAGATGCGTTATTACGGGCCGCGCCTCGGTGTCGCGCAGCCGCTGCCTCTCCTCTGGCGGCAGGCCGCTGGCCTGTCGCTCAACGTCATAGAGCATGCCGATGTACGATAGCGCTTTCTCGGCGATGGGGCTTTGGTTCCGCTCCAACAGCTCGTGGAACTTGCGTCGGGCGTGTGCCCAGCAACCGACTTCAGTCATGCCCGTGGCGAAGCCGGCCTTGTAGCCAGTGTAATCGTCGCAGACCAGCTGACCGCGCCAGTCCGCCAGGAAGTCCCTGGAGGCCTTGCCGGAGCGCGAGGGCTGGAAGTCGTAAACGACACCTTGCACCGGGGCATAGCGCGTGGTTGCGTAGGCCCAGATGTAAGCCTGGTGTGTTCGCTTCTTGCCCGGCGAGAGCATGGGCACCGGCGTCTCGTCAGCGTGCAGCACCGCGTGCTC
The DNA here is from genome assembly GCF_000423125.1 of Haliea salexigens DSM 19537. Classification (GTDB taxonomy): domain Bacteria; phylum Pseudomonadota; class Gammaproteobacteria; order Pseudomonadales; family Halieaceae; genus Haliea; species Haliea salexigens. Next base: position 1,641 of record NZ_AUHJ01000033.1, on the reverse strand, counting down.
AAGCAACTTGCTCCGCAGGTGCTCCACCAGCGGGGTAAGTTCCACGCCACAGCGCCCCACCCAGTCCGCCAGTGTGGATCGTGGCAGTTCAACGCCGGCCCGGGCGTAAATCTGTTCCTGACGGTACAGCGGGAGGTGGTCCGCATACTTGCTGATCAGCACCTGCGCCAGCAGGTTCGTGGTGGGGATGCCCTTGTCGATCACGTGCGGTGCTACCGGGGCCTGCGTGATGGTCTCACATTGCTGGCAGGCCCACTTGCCGCGGATGTGACGTTCCACCGAGAAGCTGCCGGGTTCATAATCCAGCTTCTCGCTAACATCCTCGCCAATCCGGGTCAGGGTGCAGCCACAGTTGCAGGTGGTGTGTTCCGGTTCATGATGGATCTCGGTGCGTGGCAGCTGGGGCGGCAAGGGCCGGCGCTTCGGTGTGCGGGTTTTGGGCTCCGGCCGCGGGCGACTCTCCGCCAGCCGCTCCAGCTCTTGTTCAATGGCCGCCGTGTCTTCGTCAACGAGTTCTTCAAGGAGGTTGTATTGCTGCCGGTTGACGCCTTCGCTGCGTTTGCCGAACCGATGGCGCCTAAGCAGGGCAATCTCGTGGGTCAGCTGCTCCTCGCGCATAGAGTAGCGGCGAATGGCCTCGTCACGTGCAGCAAGCTCGGCGTCCTGCGCCACGAGGCGCGCATCGCGTTCGCCCAATTGCGCCAGCATTTGCTCCGCCATCTGGCGGAGTTCGGTCTCGTTGAGCTGATTGAGATCGATAGGCGCTTGCATGGGAACACTTTGCCAGCACCAGCAAATCGGTGCCAGCAGCAATCATCGGCAATCGTTCTCTGGAACTGCGAGCGGGATTCTGGTGTTATCTAATGTCGGTCCATAAAGTGCCCAGCGCCGGCATGCTGCCAGGGTAAGCCGACCACCAGGGCCTGCAACTGCGGCATATCAATGCACAATGGATCGCCGGTGCGGAGCTGGCTCCAGACGAACCGACCCTGGTGCAGCCGGCGCGATGCCAGCCAGATACCGAAGCCGTCACACACCAGCACCTTCATCCGGTTGGCGCGCTTGTTGGCAAAGACATACGCGCAATGCGGACGTGCTTTGCCAAAGCGGTTGATGACACGTGCCAACGCCGTGTCCGGTCCGGCGCGCATATCCAGCGGCTCGCGGGACAGCCAGATCTCGTCAATCTTGATCACTGAACGAGCGCCTTGAGCCAAGCGACCGAGTGGTCAATCTCACTCAATGGCCACTCGACGGTGATCGGACCGCGCGGCGTATCCAGCCGGATGCTGACAGTGGGCAGAACTCGCGCTACGCTCCGGCTTGGACTGGATTGGTCTTTGGCCGGCATGGGTAGCCGCACAAACTCTCCGGTGTCATCGACAGTCATCAACTGGCGCCACTTGTGTACCAGGTTGAGGTTGAGGCCATGGCGCAGCGCAACTTCGGCCACGGAGGTGTTCGGTTGCTGGCACTCGGCCAACACTCGATTTTTGAACCCCGCAGAGTAGCGACGGCGCCGCTTGATGATCCTTGGGGGAGACGCTTCGTTATCCATATCAGGTGCCCACTTAAGATTAGGTGGGCACCTAGCTTACGCAGTTTGCGGGGCGCGAACAGATGGGTTTACCGGACGGTTAC
>NZ_AUHJ01000032.1 GCF_000423125.1 Haliea salexigens DSM 19537 | reverse complement strand
CCCGTTACCACGGTACCGCGGCCTGAGATCGAGAACACGTCCTCAACCGGCATCAGGAACGTCTGGTCAATCGCACGCTCGGGCTCGGGGATGTAGCTGTCCAGCGTCTCGACCAGCGTCTTGACCGCGGTTACACCCAGCTCGTTGTCGTCTTCGCCGTTCAGCGCCATCAGCGCGGAACCACAGATGATCGGCGTGTCGTCGCCCGGGAAGTCGTAGGTGTCGAGCAGCTCGCGCAGCTCCATTTCCACCAGCTCTTTCATCTCGGCGTATTCTTCGCTGTCCGCGCCGCCGCAATCTTCCGCCAGCAGGTCAGCCTTGTTCAGGAATACCACGATGAAGGGTACACCCACCTGACGCGACAGCAGGATGTGCTCGCGGGTCTGCGGCATCGGGCCGTCAGTCGCACCGCACACCAGGATAGCGCCGTCCATCTGCGCCGCACCGGTGATCATGTTCTTCACGTAGTCGGCGTGTCCGGGGCAATCCACGTGCGCGTAGTGACGCGTCGGTGAATCGTATTCCACGTGCGAGGTCGCAATCGTGATGCCGCGCTCACGCTCTTCCGGTGCGTTGTCGATACCGTCAAACGCTACCGCCGAACCGCTTCCCCAGATCTCTGCACAGACTTTCGTCAGCGCCGCTGTCAGCGTCGTCTTGCCATGGTCTACGTGACCAATGGTGCCCACGTTGACGTGGGGCTTCTTACGTTCAAACTTTTCCTTTGCCACTGTTAGTCACCTCTATGGGATAGCTGGGTTATTTGGTTGCGTTCTTGGAAATGATGTCCTGCGCGATGTTATTCGGCGCTTCCGAATACTTCATGAACTCCATCGTGTAGGTCGCGCGGCCCTGGGTTGCTGAGCGCAGATCCGTCGCGTAGCCGAACATCTCGGCCAACGGCACTTCCGCGTTGATCACCTTGCCAGAAACGCTTTCGTCCATGCCGGAAATGAGACCGCGGCGGCGATTGAGGTCACCGACCACGTCACCCATGTTTTCCTCGGGCGTAATCACTTCCACTTTCATGATCGGCTCAAGCAGCACCGCGCCGCCCTTCTCAGCCAGCTTCTTGGTGGCCATGCTCGCTGCGATCTTGAACGCCATTTCGTTCGAGTCCACATCGTGGAAGGAACCGTCGAACAGCGTGGCCTTCAGGCCGAGCAGCGGGTAGCCGGCCAGTACGCCGTTCTGCATCTGCTCTTCAATACCCTTCTGCACCGCTGGCACGTATTCGCGCGGAACCGTACCGCCAACCACTTCGTTGACAAATTCCAGACCTTCAGCGTTTTCGTCCTCGCCTGGCTCAAAGCGTACCCAGACGTGACCATATTGGCCGCGGCCACCGGACTGACGCACGAACTTGCCTTCGATCTCGCTCTTGTTACGGATCGCTTCGCGATACGCCACCTGCGGCTTGCCGATGTTGGCTTCCACGTTGAACTCGCGGCGCATGCGGTCAACCAGGATATCAAGGTGCAACTCACCCATACCCGAGATGATCGTCTGCCCCGTTTCGGGGTCCGTCTTGACGCGGAAAGAGGGGTCTTCCTGAGCCAGTTTGCCCAGCGCGATACCCATTTTCTCCTGGTCAGGCTTGGATTTGGGCTCAACCGCCACCGAAATCACAGGCTCAGGGAATTCCATGCGCTCAAGCACGATGGGCTTGTCTGCATCGCACAGCGTGTCGCCGGTGGTGGTGTCCTTCAGGCCCACCGCCGCGGCGATATCACCCGCCAGCACTTCCTTGATCTCTTCGCGGCTATTGGCGTGCATCTGCACCATACGGCCGATACGCTCTTTCTTTTCCTTCACGGAGTTGAAAACACCCGTACCGCTCTCCAGCTTGCCGGAGTAGACGCGGAAGAAGGTCAGCGTACCTACGAAGGGGTCAGTTGCAATCTTGAATGCCAGCGCCGCAAACGGTGCGTCGTCGTCCGCTTCGCGGGTCTCGACTGTGCCATCCCGGTCCAGCAACGTACCTTCGATGGCCCGTACTTCTGTCGGCGAGGGCAGATACTCGATCACTGCGTCGAGCATAGCCTGAACGCCTTTGTTCTTGAACGCAGAACCGCCGATTACCGGTACGATCTCGTTGGCCAGGGTGCGCGCACGAATACCGGCCTTGATCTCTTCCACGGTGAGCTCACCGCCTTCGAGGTACTTTTCCATCAGCTCTTCGGTCGCTTCCGCGGCAGACTCGACGAGGAATTCCCGCATCTCTGCCACTTCGTCAGCCATATCCGCAGGAATATCAGCGAGCGTAAACGTCATGCCCTGATCTTCTTCATTCCAGAGAATGGCCTTGTTCACCACCAGGTCGATAACGCCCTTGAACTCGTCTTCCGCACCAATAGTCATCTGCAGGGGCACGGCATTCGCACCGAGGCGCGTTTTCAGCTGGCCAACCACGCGCATGAAGTCGGCGCCGGCACGGTCCATCTTGTTGACGAACACCATGCGTGGCACTTCGTACTTGTTGGCCTGGCGCCAAACGGTTTCCGTCTGCGGCTGCACGCCGGAGGAACCGCACAACACCACAACGGCGCCGTCGAGTACACGCAGGGAACGCTCCACCTCAATGGTGAAATCCACGTGTCCGGGGGTGTCGATGATGTTGATACGGTGCTCATCGAACTGGGCGTCCATGCCGCGCCAGAAACAGGTTGTTGCAGCGGACGTGATGGTAATACCACGCTCCTGCTCCTGCTCCATCCAGTCCATGGTCGCCGCACCATCGTGCACCTCACCAATGCGGTGAGACCGGCCAGTGTAAAAAAGTACGCGCTCGGTGGTCGTGGTTTTACCCGCGTCCACGTGGGCGCAGATACCGATGTTGCGGTATCGCTTGATAGGAGTCTTGCGTGCCACGATAAATTCCCCTGTAACAGGTTGCCTGGCGTTAATTTAGAACCGGTAGTGCGAGAAGGCCTTGTTGGCTTCTGCCATGCGATGCACGTCTTCGCGCTTCTTAACGGCGTTGCCCTTGCCCTGCGAAGCGTCGATGATCTCACCGGCCAGACGCTGGCGCATGGACTTCTCACCGCGGTTGCGCGCGTAATCAACCAGCCAGCGCATGGACAATGCCACGCGACGGGCGGGACGCACTTCAACCGGCACCTGGTAGGTTGCACCACCTACGCGGCGAGATTTCACTTCAACCATCGGCGCGATATTCTCAAGCGCTTCGTCAAAGGCCTCGATGGGATCTTTCTTCAGGCGCTCCTGAACAATTTCCAGCGCACCGTAGACGATGGTTTCCGCGACGGACTTCTTGCCGCTGATCATTACATGGTTCATGAACTTGGCCAGCGTAACGTTACCGAACTTGGGATCCGGCAGCACTTCACGTTTGGCGACTACGCGTCTTCTTGGCATGTTGTTGCCCTTCTCTCTTCAGGTTGATCCGAACACCGACCTGCAACACAGGCGGGGGAGGCAGGGGTTCGGCCTTACTCACTTCACTGTTGACCCGGGGCACAGCCCCGGGAGCTTATTTCGGCCGCTTGGCGCCGTATTTGGAACGGCCCTGACGACGCGCCGAGACACCGGAGGTATCCAGGCTGCCGCGCACGGTGTGGTAACGCACACCCGGCAAATCCTTTACCCGGCCGCCGCGAATCAGCACCACGCTGTGCTCCTGCAGGTTGTGGCCTTCACCACCGATGTACGAAGACACTTCGTACCCGTTGGTCAAGCGCACACGGCAGACTTTACGCAGTGCAGAGTTCGGCTTCTTGGGGGTCGTCGTGTAGACACGCGTGCAGACACCGCGGCGCTGGGGGCAGCTTTGCAGGGCCGGCACGTCGCTCTTGGCGACCTTGCGCTTCCTCGGCTTACGAACCAATTGGTTGATCGTTGCCATCTAGTTAGAACTCCAGATATTGTTTGAATTCATGGCCATGCAGCCATCCTCAAGCCGGTTCAACGGCTTGCAGCGCCAGCGGGGGCCCACTTCGAGGGCCTTTCCATACAGCGCAATACCCCGGGCGCCACACACACGGCGAGGCACCCCGGGAAAGAGGAGGCGCATTCTATAGACGCCCCCCATGCGAGTCAAGAACAGAGTAGAGGCCGACAGCAACATCGGCCTCTGCAGCTCCGGGGCCTCGCGGCCCCGGAGCCCCACCGTTATTCGGTGTCCTGCAGTGCCTCGGTGAGTGCCGCCTCGATTTCCTGGGCAGACACACTCATTTCCACCTCGCTACCACGGGTGCGCTTGCGCTCCTCGTGGTAGGCAAGGCCGGTACCGGCCGGGATCAGACGACCCACAACCACGTTTTCCTTCAACCCGCGCAGGTAGTCGCGCTTGCCAGTCACCGCCGCTTCGGTCAACACCCGGGTGGTCTCCTGGAAAGACGCCGCCGAAATGAAGCTCTCCGTGGCCAGTGAGGCCTTGGTGATACCCAGCAGTTCGCGATCCGCAGATGCGGGCACCAGCCCCTCGGCCAGCAGGCGCTCGTTCTCCTCGATGAAGGCCACAAATTCGACCTGCTCGCCCTTGATCAGGGTGGAGTCGCCCGACGACGTGATAATCACCTTGCGCAGCATCTGGCGAACAATCACCTCGATGTGCTTGTCGTTGATCTTCACACCCTGCAGACGGTAGACCTCCTGGATCTCGTTCGAGATGTACTTGGCCAGCTGCTCGACACCTTTCAGGCGCAGGATATCGTGCGGGCTCAAGGGGCCTTCGGAGACGATTTCGCCTTTTTCGACGAACTCACCTTCGAATACTGACATCAGGCGCCACTTGGGAATCAGCACCTCATAGTGATCGGAGCCGTCAGGCAGTGTCTGCCCTTCAGTGGGTGTGATCACCAGACGGCGCTTGCCCTTGGTTTCCTTGCCGAAGCTCACGGCACCGGAGATTTCCGCCAGGATAGCGGGCTCTTTCGGCTTGCGCGCTTCGAACAGGTCGGCCACACGCGGCAGACCACCGGTGATGTCACGGGTCTTGGAGCCTTCCTGGGGAATACGGGCGATAACCGCACCGGCATCCAGGCGAGCGCCGTCTTCGAGGCTCACCAGCGCGTTAGGCGGCAGGAAGTAATGCGCCGGCACGTTGGTGTTCGCCAGGCACAGCTCCTCGCCCTTGTCGTCTACCAGGGTAATTGCTGGACGCACGTCCTTGCCCGCCGCCGGGCGCTCACCCACATCCAGCACCTCAATGCTGGACAAGCCGGTCAGCTCGTCCGTCTGGCGCTTGATGGTGATGCCCTCTTCCATACCGGAGAAGCGCGCAATACCCGCCACCTCGGTGATGATGGGGTGGGTGTGGGGGTCCCAGTTCGCCACCACATCGCCTGACGCAACATCGGCGTGGTCCTGCACCTTGATGATGGCACCGTAGGGCAGCTTGTAACGCTCGCGCTCACGGCCCATCTTGTCCAGCACCGACAGCTCACCCGAACGCGAGGCCGCAATCAGGAAGCCGTCATTGCGCTCCACGGTCTTGACGTTGTGCAGGCGCACCTTACCGTCGTTCATGACCTGGATATTGTCCTGCGCGGTTTGCCGCGAGGCCGCACCACCGATGTGGAAGGTACGCATGGTCAGCTGGGTACCCGGCTCACCAATGGATTGCGCGGCAACAACACCCACGGCCTCACCCATGTTGACCCGGTGGCCCCGGGCCAGGTCGCGGCCGTAGCAGGCAGAACAGATGCCGTGACGGGTTTCGCAGGTGATCGGCGAGCGCACTTCTACCTCGTCGATACCCATTTCCTCAATGCGCTTGATCCACAGTTCGTCGAGCATGGTGCCCGCTGTGATAGCGATCTCGTCTTCCGTGCCAGGGCGAATCACGTCGCGTGCGACGATACGACCCAGCACGCGATCACCCAGCGATTCGATGATGTCGCCGCCATCGATAACCGGGGTCATCAAAAGCCCCTGGTCCGTGCCGCAATCCACTTCCGTCACCACCAGGTCCTGCGCCACGTCAACCAGGCGACGGGTGAGGTAACCGGAGTTGGCGGTTTTCAGTGCGGTATCCGCCAGACCTTTCCGCGCCCCGTGGGTTGAGATGAAGTACTGCAGTACGTTCAGGCCTTCACGGAAGTTGGCCACGATCGGCGTTTCAATGATGGAGCCGTCGGGCTTGGCCATCAGGCCACGCATACCGGCCAACTGACGAATCTGCGCCGGTGAGCCCCGGGCGCCGGAGTCTGCGTAGATATACACCGAGTTGAAGGACGCCTGCTGCTCCTCCTCTCCGTTGCGGTTGACAACGGTCTCCTTGGAAATGCCTTCCATCATCGCCTTGGACACGAGGTCGTTGGCGCGGGACCAGATGTCGATCACCTTGTTGTACTTCTCGCCCTGGGTAACCAGGCCGGCGGCGTACTGGTCTTCGATTTCCTTCACTTCCCGGTCCGCGCGGGCAATCAGCTCCGCCTTGGCTTCAGGAATCACGAAATCGTTGACGCCGATGGACGCACCGGAACGCGTGGAGTATTCGTAGCCGGTGTACATCAGCTGATCGGCGAAGATCACGGTCGCCTTCAGGCCGACTACGCGGTAGCACTGGTTGATAATCCGGGAGATGGCCTTCTTGGTCATGTCCTGGTTGACCATGTCGTAGCCGATACCTTCCGGCACGACTTCCCACAGCAGTGCCCGGCCCACCGTAGTGTCCAGCACCACAGTGCGCTCGGAGCGCTCACCTTCTTCGTTCTGCACTACTTCGTGAATGCGCACCTTCACCCGCGCCTGCAGGTGTACGTGCCCGGCGCGATAAGCGCGGTTCACCTCGGAGACGTTGGCGAAGATCATGCCTTCCCCCTTGGCATTCACACGCTCACGCGTCATGTAATACAGCCCCAGTACCACGTCCTGCGAGGGCACGATGATCGGCTCGCCGTTGGCGGGGGACAGGATATTGTTGGTCGACATCATCAGTGCGCGGGCTTCCAGCTGCGCTTCCAGAGTCAGCGGCACGTGTACCGCCATCTGGTCACCGTCGAAGTCGGCGTTGTAGGCCGCGCAGACCAGCGGGTGCAGCTGGATCGCCTTGCCCTCAATCAGCACAGGTTCAAAAGCCTGAATGCCCAGACGGTGCAGGGTGGGCGCGCGGTTCAGCAGTACCGGGTGCTCGCGAATCACTTCGGCGAGAATATCCCAGACTTCCGGCGGCTCGCGCTCGACCATTTTCTTCGCGGCCTTGATCGTCGTGGCCAGGCCACGCGCTTCCAGCTTGCCGAAGATGAACGGCTTGAACAGTTCAAGTGCCATCTTCTTGGGCAGGCCGCACTGGTGCAGCCTGAGCGTGGGACCCACCACGATCACGGAACGACCGGAGTAGTCGACGCGCTTGCCGAGCAGGTTCTGGCGGAAACGCCCCTGCTTGCCCTTGATCATGTCGGCCAGAGACTTCAGCGGGCGCTTGTTGGAGCCAGTGATGGCGCGGCCACGGCGGCCGTTGTCCAGCAGCGCGTCCACAGATTCCTGCAGCATGCGCTTTTCGTTGCGCACAATAATGTCGGGCGCGTTGAGGTCCAGCAAGCGCTTGAGGCGGTTGTTGCGGTTGATCACCCGGCGGTACAGGTCGTTCAGGTCCGAGGTGGCGAAACGGCCGCCATCCAGCGGTACCAGCGGACGCAGATCCGGCGGCAATACGGGCAGCGCGTTCAGCACCATCCACTGGGGCTTGTTGCCGGAACCGGCAAAGGCCTCCATCAACTTCAAGCGCTTGGACAGCTTCTTGATCTTGGTTTCCGAATTGGTCTGCGGGATTTCCTCGCGCAGGGTCACGATCTCGCGCTCGAGATCGAGCTGCTTCATGAGGTCCTGAACTGCTTCGGCACCCATTTTCGCGGTGAACTCGTCACCAAACTCTTCCATCGCCTCGTAATACTCTTCGTCGGTCAGCAGCTGACCGGGGTTGAGCGTGGTGAGACCAGGATCGGTCACCACATACGATTCGAAATAGAGCACGCGCTCGATATCGCGCAGGGTCATGTCCAGCAACAGGCCAATGCGCGAAGGCAGTGACTTCAGGAACCAGATGTGTGCCACCGGGCTCGCCAGCTCGATGTGACCCATGCGCTCACGACGCACCTTCGCCAGTGCCACTTCCACGCCGCACTTCTCACAGATCACGCCGCGATGCTTGAGACGCTTGTACTTGCCGCACAGGCACTCGTAATCCTTTACCGGGCCAAAAATCTTGGCGCAGAACAAGCCGTCGCGCTCTGGCTTGAAGGTCCGGTAGTTGATGGTTTCCGGCTTCTTCACTTCACCGAATGACCAGGCGCGGATCATTTCGGGCGACGCCAGGCCGATACGGATGGCGTCGAATTCTTCTGACTGTCCCTGGGACTTGAGCAGATTAAGTAAGTCTTTCAAGGTCTTTCCTCCACGAGGTTTTCCTTCCAGCTACAGCGACACACCGTGCCGCCGTAGCCCCGAGTCCGTATTACCGCTGGTTAGTCACTCTCCAGCTCGATATCAATACCGAGGGAGCGTATTTCCTTGACCAACACGTTGAAGGACTCGGGCATGCCCGGTTCCATACGATGGTCACCATCGACGATGTTCTTGTACATCTTGGTGCGCCCCGCAACGTCGTCCGACTTCACGGTGAGCATTTCCTGCAGGGTGTAAGCGGCACCATAGGCTTCCAGTGCCCACACCTCCATTTCACCGAAGCGCTGGCCACCGAACTGCGCCTTGCCGCCCAGCGGTTGCTGGGTTACCAGGCTGTACGAGCCGGTAGAACGGGCGTGCATCTTGTCGTCCACCAGGTGGTTGAGCTTCAGCATGTACATGTAGCCCACGGTCACCGGGCGATCAAATGCCTCGCCAGAGCGGCCGTCGTACAGCGTAAACTGGCCGCTTTCGGGCAGATCAGCCAGAGCCAGCAGCTCCTTGATCGACTCTTCGGCAGCGCCGTCAAACACCGGCGTCGCCATCGGCACGCCTTCGCGCAGGTTGCCGGCAAGGGCCAGAATTTCCTTGTCATTCAATGACTTGAGATCTTCCGAACGGCCGGCACCGTTGTTGTAGATGCGCTCCAGGAACTCGCGTACTTCCGCGACCTTGCGCTGCTCCTGCAACATCTGGTCGATTTTCACGCCCAGGCCCTTGGCCGCCATGCCCAGGTGGGTTTCGAGAATCTGGCCCACGTTCATGCGCGACGGCACACCCAGCGGGTTGAGCACAATGTCCACTGGCTCGCCATTCTCGTCAAAGGGCATGTCCTCGATCGGCATGATGACCGAAATAACACCCTTGTTACCGTGACGACCAGCCATCTTGTCACCCGGCTGGATGCGACGCTTGATGGCCAGGTAAACCTTGACGATCTTCAGTACGCCCGGTGCCAGGTCATCGCCGCTCTGCAACTTGCGCTTTTTGTCTTCGAAGCGCTCTTCCAGCAGCTTGGTCTGCTCGTCGAGCTGCTTCTTGGCGGCCGCCAGTGCCTCGTTCAGGTCGCTGTCGGCGAGCTTGAGCTTGAACCACTGTTCGCGGTCCAGGTCCGCCAGCACTTTGGCGCTGAGCTCAGTGCCCTTGGCCAGGCCAGCACCGCTGACAGTCTTGGCACCCTTGAGCTGGTTGCCCAGCAGGGAGAAGGTCGCCTCTTCAAAAATGCGATATTCTTCCTTGAGGTCCTTGCGGAACTTGTCTAGCTGGTGCTTCTCGATCTGCTGTGCGCGCGGGTCCTTTTCCAGGCCATCGCGAGTGAATACCTGCACGTCGATAACCGTACCCTTGGTGCTGGACGGTACACGCAGTGACGTATCCTTCACGTCCGAGGCCTTCTCACCAAAGATGGCGCGCAGCAGCTTTTCTTCCGGGGTCAGCTGGGTTTCGCCCTTCGGCGTGACCTTGCCCACCAGAATGTCGCCCGCCTCAACCTCGGCACCGATGTACACAATGCCGGACTCGTCGAGCTTGGACAGCGCGCTCTCGCCCACATTGGGGATATCCGAGGAGATTTCCTCGGAGCCCAGCTTGGTGTCGCGAGCAATACAGGTAAGTTCCTGGATGTGGATGGTGGTGAAACGGTCTTCCTTCACCACATTCTCGGACACCAGGATGGAGTCCTCGAAGTTGTAGCCGTTCCAGGGCATGAACGCGATGCGAATGTTCTGGCCCAGTGCCAGGTCACCCATATCGACGGACGGGCCATCGCCGAGGATATCGCCGCGGGCCACTACATCACCCTGCTTCACGATCGGACGCTGGTTGATACAGGTGTTCTGGTTGGAACGGGTGTATTTGGTCAGGTTGTAGATATCAACCGGCGCCTCGTCACGACCCACGTCCTTGTCGTTGACACGGACCACGATGCGGCTGGCGTCCACGGAGTCGATGACGCCGTCGCGGCGGGCCACGACACACACACCGGAATCAGCGGCCACGTAGCGCTCCATGCCGGTACCCACCAACGGCTTCTCACACTTCAGTGTGGGAACGGCCTGGCGCTGCATGTTCGAGCCCATGAGCGCGCGGTTCGCGTCATCGTGCTCAAGGAACGGGATCAACGCCGCGGCAACAGACACTACCTGCTTTGGCGACACGTCCATGTAGTCCACCTTCTCGGGCGGCATGACCGTGAATTCGTTCATGTGACGCACGGCGATCAGGTCGTCGACAAAACGGTTCTTGCTGTCCACCGCCGCCGACGCCTGGGCAATCACGTGCTCGGCTTCGTTGATCGCAGACAGGAATTCCACGTCGTCGGTGACCTGGCCGTTAACCACCTTGCGGTACGGGCTCTCAAGAAAGCCGTAATCGTTGGTGCGGGCGTAGGTCGCCAGCGAGTTGATCAAGCCGATGTTCGGGCCTTCAGGCGTTTCAATCGGGCATACGCGACCGTAGTGCGTTGGATGCACGTCGCGCACCTCAAAGCCGGCGCGCTCACGGGTGAGACCGCCCGGCCCAAGCGCGGACACGCGACGCTTGTGCGTGACTTCAGACAGCGGGTTGTTCTGGTCCATGAACTGCGACAGCTGGCTGGAACCGAAGAACTCTTTCACCGCAGCCGACACCGGCTTGGCGTTGATCAGGTCCTGCGGCATGAGGCCTTCGCTCTCGGCCATCGACAGGCGTTCCTTGACCGCGCGCTCAACACGCACCAGGCCCACACGGAACTGGTTTTCGGCCATTTCGCCCACACTGCGCACACGGCGGTTGCCCAGGTGGTCGATGTCGTCAGTCATGCCGCGACCGTTACGGATAGACACCAGTGCCTTCAGCACTTCCACGATATCTTCACGGTCCAGCACACCACTGCCGGTCACTTCTTCGCGACCGAGGCGGCGGTTGAACTTCATGCGGCCTACCGCTGACAGGTCGTAGCGATCCGGGGAGAAGAACAGGTTCTGGAACAGGTTCTCTGCAGACTCCTTGGTCGGCGGCTCGCCGGGGCGCATCATGCGGTAGATTTCGACCAGCGCTTCCAATTCGTTGCGCGTGGTGTCCAGGCGCAGCGTGTCGGACACGTAGGGACCGCAATCCAGCTCGTTGGTGTAGAGAGTGTCGATGTTGTTGATGCCCATCTCCGCCAGGCGGGTGAGAATCTCATCGTTCAGCTCGGCGTTGCATTCCACCACCACTTCGCCGGTTTTCTCGTCGACGATGTTCTTCGCCAGCGCGCGGCCATGGAGGTATTCGCGCGGAATCTCGAGCTCGGCAACTTCGGCCTTCTCCAGCTCGCGAATATGGCGCGCCGTAATACGGCGACCCTGCTCGACGACGACCTTGCGGCCCACCTTGATATCGAAGGACGCCACGTCACCACGCAGACGCGCGGGGATCAGCGCCATCTTGTAGTTGCCGTCCTTGTCGACGGTAAAGGTGTTCACCTCGTAGAACATGTCGAGGATTTCTTCAGACTGGTAACCCAGCGCGCGCAGCAGAATCGTGGCCGGCAGCTTGCGCCGGCGGTCGATACGCACGAATACCATGTCCTTGGGGTCGAACTCGAAGTCCAACCAGGAGCCACGGTAGGGAATGACACGCGCTGAGTAGAGCAGCTTCCCGGAGGAGTGCGTCTTGCCCTTGTCGTGGTCAAAGAACACGCCGGGGGAGCGGTGCAGCTGGGAAACAATCACGCGCTCGGTGCCGTTGACCACGAACGTGCCGTTGTCGGTCATCAGGGGAATCTCCCCCATGTAGACTTCCTGCTCCTTGATGTCCTTGATGGTCTTGCTGGAGGCGTCCTTGTCGTAGATGATCAAACGCACCTTGACCCGCAGGGCACAGGAATAGGTAATGCCACGCAACTGGCACTCGCTGACATCAAACACAGGCGTGCCGAGTTTGTAGTCAACGTATTCCAATGCCGCGTTGCCGCTGTAGCTGACGATCGGGAATACCGATTTAAAGGCCGCGTGCAAGCCGTAGTCGCCGCGCTCCTCGAGTGGTATGCCCTGCTGGGTGAACTTCCGGTAAGAATCGAGTTGGATCGCAAGCAGGTATGGAATATCCATCATGTTCGACAGTTTGCCGAAGTCCTTGCGAATACGTTTTTTCTCAGTGTACGAGTATGCCATCAGTACTCCCCAGCGTGTTTAGCTTCCCGCCGCCCTGCCGGCGGCAAGCGAGGCTCTTGACGGATGAGCTGCACGCGCAGCCCACCCTGAAAAACTTGTGTTCATCAAGCGGGAAAAGGCCGGCAGGCAAACACGCCCACCAGCCTTGTCCTGGTCCAGCCTTGGCCAGACGTAAGGCAAGCGCTTACTTGACCTCGACGGCCGCGCCTGCTTCTTCCAGCTTGGCTTTCAGCGCATCCGCATCTGCCTTGGAAATACCTTCCTTGACAGGTGCAGGGGCGCCGTCAACCACGCCCTTGGCTTCTTTCAGGCCCAGGCCGGTTACTTCACGTACGACTTTGATCACGTTGACTTTCTTCTCGCCAGCGCTGGTCAAAATTACGTCGAACTCGGTCTGCTCTTCAGCAGCAGCGCCGGCATCGCCAGCGGCAGCAGCCGGTGCAGCAGCAACAGCTGCAGCAGCGGTTACACCGAATTTTTCTTCCATTGCGCTGATGAGCTCAACGATATCCATTACGCTCATTTCAGCGATTGCATTCAGAATGTCATCTTTGGACAGAGCCATGACTCATATCTCCCGGTTAGCTGATAAATAAAATAGCGGCGACTTACGCCGCTTCTTTCTGATCGCGTACTGCTGCCAGTGTGCGAACCAATTTTCCAGGTACTTCGTTCATCGTCTGTACCAGCTTCGTTACCGGCGCCTTCATCACACTCATCAACATCGAGAGTGCCTGATCACGCGTCGGCAGTTTGGCCAGTACATCCAGTTGATCCGCACCCAGCATTTGGCCGCTCACCGCCAATACCTTCACCTCGAAGTGTTTATTCTCCTTGGCGAAATCCTTGAACAACCGTGCCGCTGCACCCGGATCTTCCATCGAAAATCCGAACAGGGAGGGGCCCACGAGCGCGTCGCTGACGCATTCGTAGTCCGTTCCCGCCAGCGCGCGCTTGGCCAGTGTGTTCCGCACAACACGGAGGGTCACTGAATTTTCGCGAGCGCTTTGGCGCAAAGCTGTCATTCCGTCCACGGTGACGCCACGTGCATCGGCGATCACCAGGGACAGGGCATTGGTGGCAGTCTCGTTAACTTCAGCAACGATCGCTTTCTTGTCGTCGAGTCCAATTGCCACTGGTATTACTCCTGGATTTACAGTTCCGGTACCGCCAACGCTATGGCGATACCACCTTGCGTGGTGAACACATCCACCATCTGCGTAGGTTGGGCAGCACTTGCGGGCTGCTCGATTAAGCCGTGCTGTCGTGGACAGCGCAGGCACCTACGGTCTTTGATGGCCTTCAGTTTTCAGCTAATCAGGCATTCGCCCAAGACTGCTCCAAAGACCTCAAAGTGGGCAACGCGCTCCGGTAGGAGCGCACTACCCGGGCCATCCGTCCGTGGCTGGCCCGTGTGACACCTCCCCTTGTGGGGGAGCTGTCGATCAAGCTTCGATCGAGGACTGGTCGACCGTAACACCCGGGCCCATGGTCGTGGACAGGGTGATTTTCTTCATGTACACGCCCTTCGCGGAGGAGGGCTTCGCCTTGCGCAGGTCGGCCAGCAGCGCCTCAAGGTTGCCCTTGATCGCAGCAGGCTCGAAGTCAATCTTGCCAATACCGCCATGAATGATGCCGTTCTTGTCGGTACGGAAACGCACCTGACCAGCTTTGGCATTCTTCACCGCAGTGAGCACGTCGGGGGTGACGGTGCCGGTCTTGGGGTTCGGCATCAGGCCGCGCGGACCCAGTACCTGGCCCAGCTGGCCGACAACGCGCATGGCATCCGGAGAAGCCACCACCACGTCGAAATCCATCATGCCGCCCTTGATCTGCTCGGCAAGATCTTCCATGCCCACAAACTCGGCACCGGCGGCCTTGGCCTGCTCCGCTGCATCACCCTGGGTGAACACCGCGACGCGCACGTGGCTGCCCGTGCCGTGCGGCAACGTGGTAGCACCGCGAACGGCCTGGTCTGATTTCCGTGCATCCACGCCCAGGTTCACCGAAACTTCAACGGTCTCGTTGAACTTGGCTGTGGCCAATTCCTTCAGCAGGGCAACGGCGTCGTCGAATGCATACGCTTTGCCGGGCTGAACCTTTTCCTTGAATGCGCGTACGCGCTTGGACAGCTTGGCCATTAGATCACCCCCTCAACATCGATACCGGCGGAGCGTGCGCTACCGGCAATAGTGCGGACTGCCGCGTCCATGTCTGCCGCCGTAAGGTCGGGCCACTTCTGCGTTGCCACGTCTTCCAGTTGGGCGCGGGTCACCTTGCCAACCTTGACTGTGTTGGGCGTGCCGGAGCCGGACTTGATGCCAGCCACCTTGCGCAACAACACCGCAGCGGGCGGGGTTTTCTTGATGAAGGTGAACGAGCGGTCGCCGTAAACGGTAATGACCACTGGAATCGGCAGGCCGGGCTCAAGGTCCTGGGTCTCGGCGTTGAACGCCTTGCAGAATTCCATGATATTCACACCGTGCTGACCCAGCGCAGGGCCAACCGGCGGGCTCGGGTTCGCCTTACCGGCGCCCACCTGCAGCTTGATATAAGCCGATACTTTCTTCGCCATGTTTTCTCTCCCGGGTGCTAGCGCCGTTGTAATCCCGACCACTAAAGATCAGTTTACGCGGGCTCCCCATTGTGGCGGCCACAGCCGCCGTTAACGTTGGCCGGCGCCACTCACGTGGCACCCGCCGCACTGCAATCAGGCCTTTTCGACCTGACTGAATTCAAGCTCCACCGGGGTGGAACGACCGAAAATGAGCACGGCCACATTCAGGCGACTCTTTTCGTAATTCACTTCTTCCACAACGCCATTGAAGTCGTTGAATGGACCGTCGACTACCCGCACCATCTCGCCGGGCTCGAACAGCGTCTTGGGACGAGGCGCCTCGACACCCGCCTCAACCCGCTGCAGGATGGCGGCGGCTTCGGCCTCGGTGATCGGCGCAGGCGCATCCGCCTTGCCACCGATAAAGCCCATGACCCGCGGCGTTTCCTTCACCAGGTGCCAGGTCCCGTCGTCCAGCTCCATCTGCACCAGCACATAGCCGGGGAAGAACTTGCGCTCGCTGCGCCGCTTCTGACCTGCACGCATCTCCACCACTTCCTCGGTGGGCACAAGTATTTCACCGAAGCGGTCCTGCATGTTGTGCAGTTCAATACGCTCCTTCAGGGCAGCCGCAACTTTCTTCTCAAAACCTGAGTAGGCGTGGACCACATACCAGCGCATTGCCATCGGCTATCCCTTATCCTGTTCCGACTAACCAATCACCAGCGACACAAGCCAGCCGAGAAGGGAATCGAGCCCCCACAGCATCAGCGCCACCAGCAATACAAAGACCACCACAATCAGGGTGGTCTGGACCGTCTCCTGCCGCGTGGGCCAGACGACCTTGCGAATTTCCGTGCGGGAACTCTTCACCAGAGTCCAGAATGCAGCGCCTTTGGCGGTCTGCAACGCGATCATCCCGGCCACGGCGGCAATCGCCACAATGCCCAGCACTCGATACAGCAGCGATTCCGCCGAGAAGTAGCTGTTGCCGATGATACCGACAGCCAGCAGGGCGATGACAACCGCCCACTTCACGGAATCGAAACGCCCGGCGTTCGTTTCCACACTCATTACTACTATCCTTCAGGTCGGGCCGCGCCTGACGCGCAACCCCCTGCCATAAATGGCAGGCCAGGAGGGAATCGAACCCCCAACCTGCGGTTTTGGAGACCGCTGCTCTGCCAATTGAGCTACTGGCCTATATCCTCTTCTGAGACAACGAAGCCGAACTGCCCGCAAGCGGTTCGGCTCGAGTTGACAGGGAAGCGCCGAAGCGCTCCCTGCATCGATGTTACTCGATGATCTTGGCGACGACGCCAGCACCCACGGTGCGGCCGCCTTCACGGATCGCAAAGCGCAGACCATCTTCCATCGCGATCGGTGCAATCAACGTCACAACCATCTGGATGTTGTCGCCCGGCATGACCATCTCAACGCCTTCCGGCAGCTCACACGCTCCCGTCACGTCCGTGGTACGGAAGTAGAACTGCGGACGGTAGCCCTTGAAGAACGGCGTGTGACGGCCACCTTCGTCCTTCGACAGCACATACACCTCTGCCTCGAACTTGGTGTGCGGCTTCACTGAACCCGGCTTCGCCAGTACCTGGCCACGCTCAACGTCTTCGCGCTTGGTGCCACGCAGCAGTACGCCCACGTTCTCGCCCGCACGGCCTTCGTCCAGCAGCTTGCGGAACATCTCAACGCCCGTACAGGTCGTCTTCACGGTGTCGCGGATACCGACAATCTCGATTTCCTCGCCTACCT
>NZ_AUHJ01000031.1 GCF_000423125.1 Haliea salexigens DSM 19537 | reverse complement strand
CGGCCATCCGCCGCGCCCCACAGCTCGGGCAGAAACCGCGACGCTTACAGCTGAAAGCGACCAGGTGCTCGGCGTGGCAAGACTCGCAGCGAACCCGTAGAAAGCCATGCTCCAGCCGCCCGCATTGGAGAAATTCTTCAAATTCCCGTTGCACATAGCCCGGCAATTCCTTTCCCTGCTCTGCCATAAGCGCAGCGAATGCCGGGTAATACTCGTCAACGATCTGATAGAGAAGGGTTTGCTCGGGTCGGTGGCTCTGGTAACGACCAGTATCCCGATCCCGGCTGGCCGTCCTGGCCGCCACATGAGGCATGTTCCGCGTCCTTGCAATACTGTGTTTACATACAGTCTATCGCTTAGCGGAAAGTTCTTTTACCCTCAGCCGAAATGCCTGCCGTTGCTAGACATTGCCAGCCAGTGCCCGTCACTCCCACTCGATCGTCGCCGGCGGCTTGCTGCTCACGTCGTAAGTGACCCGGGAGACGCCCGAGATCTCGTTGATGATGCGGTTGGAGACCGTTTCCAGCAGTTCGTAGGGCAGGTGCGCCCAGCGGGCGGTCATGAAGTCGATGGTTTCCACCGCCCGAAGGGCGATTACCCACTCGTAGCGGCGGCCATCGCCAACCACGCCGACCGACTTCACCGGCAGGAAAACCGCGAAGGCCTGGCTGGTCTTGTGGTACCAGTCCGCCTTGTGCAGCTCTTCGATGAAGATGGCGTCGGCGCGGCGCAGCAGGTCGGCGTATTCCTTCTTTACCTCGCCGAGGATGCGCACGCCCAGGCCGGGGCCAGGGAAGGGATGGCGGTAGACCATGTCGTAGGGCAGGCCGAGTTCCAGGCCGATGCGCCGTACCTCGTCCTTGAACAGCTCACGCAGGGGCTCCACCAGCTGCATCTTCATGGTTTCGGGCAGGCCGCCGACATTGTGGTGGGACTTGATCACGTGGGCCTTGCCGGTCTTGGCGCCGGCGGACTCGATCACGTCGGGGTAGATGGTGCCCTGGGCCAGCCAGTTGACATCCTGCAGCTTGGTGGCCTCGTCATCGAAGACATCGATGAAGGTATTGCCGATGATCTTGCGCTTGGCCTCGGGGTCGTCGACACCCGCCAGTTTGCCCAGGAACAGGTCCTCGGCATTGACCCGGATCACCTTCACCCCCATGTTGCGGGCGAACATGTCCATCACCTGATCGCCTTCCTGCAGGCGCAACAGGCCATTGTCGACAAACACGCAGGTCAGCTGATCGCCGATGGCCCGGTGCAGCAGCGCCGCCACCACCGAGGAATCGACGCCACCCGACAGGCCCAGCAGCACCTTGTCACTGCCCACGGTCTCACGGACCCGGGCAATGGCGTCCTCGACAATGTTTGCCGGCGTCCAGAGGGCGTCACAGCCGCAGAGCTCCAGCACGAAGTGTTCGACAATGCGCTTGCCCTGCAGGGTGTGGGTCACCTCGGGGTGGAACTGAATGCCGAAGAAGGGCTTTTCCCGGTGGGCCATACCGGCGATCGGACAGCTGTCCGTCTCGGCGATGACCTCAAAGCCTTCGGGCAGGCCACTGACCTTGTCGCCGTGGCTCATCCACACGTCCAGCAGGCCGCTGCCGTCGTGGTCCAGGTGGTCGCGGATATCATGCAGCAGCCCGCTACCCTCGCCGACCACGCGAATGCGGGCATAGCCGAACTCGCTGGTGGGTGAGGCGCTCACGGTACCACCGAACTGGGCGGCCATGGTCTGCATGCCGTAGCAGATCCCCAGTACCGGCACGCCGAGTTCAAACACGCAGGCAGGAGCCCGGGGCGAGCCCTCCGCGGGGACCGACTCGGGCCCCCCGGAGAGGATAATGCCACTGGGGGCGAAGTCGCGGATGGCCGCCTCGTCCAGGTCGTAGGCATGGATTTCACTGTACACACCGATCTCGCGCACGCGGCGCGCGATCAGCTGGGTGTACTGTGAGCCGAAATCCAGGATCAGGATGCGGCTGGCGTGGATATCGGCGGTCATGGGCAGGTCTGGCCTCAGCGAATGGGGTAGTTGGGCGCTTCCTTGGTGATCGACACGTCATGGACGTGACTCTCGGACATGCCGGCGGCGGTCACCTTGACGAACTCGGGACGGGTGCGCATGTCCTCGATGGTGTGGCTGCCGGTGTAGCCCATGGCCGAGCGCACGCCGCCCATGAGCTGATGAATGATTGCGGACACAGGGCCCTTGTAGGGGACGCGCCCCTCGATGCCCTCGGGCACCAGTTTGTCGGAGCCCTTGCTGGCATCCTGGAAGTAGCGATCGGAGGAACCCTGGGTGCGCGACATGGCACCCAGGGAGCCCATGCCGCGATAGGCCTTGTAGGTCCGTCCCTGGTACAGCTCCACCTCACCGGGGGCTTCCTCGGTACCGGCAAACATGCTGCCCATCATGACGCAGTGGGCACCGGCGACCAGTGCCTTGGCGATATCACCGGAAAAGCGTACACCGCCGTCGGCAATGATGGGAATTTCGCGCCCCGCCAGGGCCTCGACCACATTGGCGATAGCCGTAATCTGGGGTACGCCGGTACCGGTGACCACACGGGTGGTGCAGATGGAACCGGGACCGATACCCACCTTGACCCCGTCGGCGCCCGCCTCGACCAAAGCCAGCGCCGCGGCGCCGGTGGCGATAACAGGAAGCTGTTCCCGGTGATTTCAGGATGCCGTTTCCAGCTCTTCCCTTGATCACTGCTGGAGAGAAGAACGCCATCGTTGCCAGCAACAACAATAGTGTTCCGGTTGCTGGCCATGGCCTGATAGAAATCGGTTCTTTTGGTGGGCTGACTCTCAATGCTTCTGACCGCTTCAAGGTTGAGCGGGGCTTCGCATCCTGTCAGCAATAGTGTAGTGGCGCTGGTAAACACCAGTGCAGCGCCGGAGGTGCGCAAAGAGCGCATAGGGGCTTCTTGCATTGTTCTGTCACCGTCTTTGTTTTTGTGAAGTAAAGCGACTTACGGTGATTCAGCAATGTCTGTGCCAGATTGTTATTGATTTTTTAACGTACTGAATAACAGAGGGTTTTCTGAGGCAGGTAGTATCTAAAGGGTTGTGAGGATGACCATTTTCAGCGTTGACTTTTATCAAATGATAAATTCCAGATTCCAGTTGCTGATTTGATCAGTTTACGAAAGCAGCAACATCCGTGTCGCACTCAAACGGACCTAGTCCTCAGTGAGAATACCCGATTTCTTCAGGCGGTAAGCTAGGGCGGGGCGGGTGAGGCCCAGCAGTCGGGCGGCTTTGGAGACGTTCTGATTGGCTTGCTCCATGGCTTGGCGCATCAGGGTTTCTTCTACCTCATCCAGGCTTATTCCAGCCCCCAGAATCGTATCAGACCAGCTGCCCGTGCCGCCTTCCGGTGGGCCGGACCGCATATTGCCTTCTTCATCAATACGCTCACCTGGCTGTTTGTCCGTCGCGGGCGGAGTCACAAACAGGGCATCCTGACTGATGGTTTCGTTGTTGTCGGTCAGGATCACCCCCCGCTCAATCACATTCTCCAGTTCCCGGATATTGCCCGGCCAGTGGTAGCTCATGCACAGCGACAATGCCTTGTCGGAGAGGCCAAGCGTGCGCTTCTCGTACTGGGCGTGGAACTTCGCAAGAAAGTGCCCCGCCAGCAGAGGCAGGTCTTCCAGGCGATCCCGCAGGGCCGGAATCTGTACCGGGAAAACGTTTAGGCGATAAAAAAGATCGGCCCGGAACCGGCCTTCCTCGACCGCTTGCTCAAGGCTTTCGTTAGTGGCGGCAATCACCCGGACATTCACCTTGCGGGTGCGGTTGTCGCCCACCCGCTCCAGCTCGCCCTCCTGAAGAACTCGTAACAGGGTGGCCTGGGCCCGAGGGGTCAGCTCAACCACTTCATCCAGAAAAATCGTGCCGCCGTGGGCTCGTTCGAAGCGGCCCTCACGAGCCTGGTTGGCGCCGGTATAGGCGCCTTTTTCCACCCCGAACAGCTCGGCTTCAATCAGGTCTGGCGGAATGGCGGCGCAGTTGACGGCAATGAATGGGCCGTCGGCCCGCTCGCTGCGCAGGTGAACACTCTTGGCGATGACTTCCTTACCAACGCCGGTTTCACCGAGCAGCAGCACAGACACCTTGCCCTGGGCGGCCTTGTCGATCATCTTGCACACTTTGTTATAGGAGGCCGACTGGCCGATGCCGTAGTACTGGCCCTGCTGTCGCTGCAGGGTACTGCGCAGGGAGTTCAGTTGCTCCTGCAGGTCGTAGAGCTCTTCAATGATCGGGTCTGCTTTGAAGTGGCGGGAAAATTCTTTTGCATCCGGCCATTCCTCCGCCGGTTTGCCTTCAATAATGCACTTCTCATCGCCACAGCCCCGGCAACTCACTTCCCGGAAGATGATTTCCCGCCTCATGAATGACGATGTATAGGCGCAGGCGTACCCCAGCAACACCCAGCAGGCCGGCTCGCTCATTTGCCCCAGTTCGGTTTTGCAGATTTCAACTTCCCAGGAGTCAATCCATTCAAGGCGGCCATAGAAATCGCCGGTTTCCTGGTCCAGATCGATTTCCAGTGGGATCACCTTGACCATGCCTTTGAGCGAGTGTAACTGGGGGCCTGCCAGGAAAATGTCCAGCTCACTGCAATGCGGGCGAAGTTTGCGGGCCAGCTCGGCATCTTTCAGGCCAGACAGATAACCCTGCCGCAGAAAGAACCCTTTGGCTCTCTCTGCGCCCATGCTGTTGACGATCTCACGGCGAAATGCACCCAGTGAGGTGAGGTTCATCAGCAGCATCCGCTGCTCGCCAAACCAGATCTTGCCTTCCGAGCTTTGGAAATGAATCTGCTCCGTCAGATCCTTGAAATCGGTATAGTTCAGTTGTGGCTTGTAACTGACAGCCATGGTCGGAGACCCCTTTTATAGTTGTAGGCGGAGAACAGCTCATTCGGAGCTCATTAATTGATCATCTAACACCTGATCAAAGTCAAAAATCAACCAAATAGTAAAAAAATGGCGGTAATCGTTGAAATGGGCCTTGGTCTGAGCATTTGATCAGATCACCCTTGATTTTGATCTTTTGGTAAAAAATAAGCCCTTCTCGCGCTGGAACCTGTCGCCAATTTTGCCCGCTTCGGGCTTTTGTGCGGGCCTGAAAAACCTATCCAAAACAGTAGCTTAATCCTCGTCTCCTGACCGGTCTGGCCAAAGTGGCACAGCCGTTGCTCAGTACTCTGCAAGCCGACCACAAACATAAACGGGGCTCAGTATGACGAACCAACCAGAAGCCAAGACTTTTAACGAAATGACCCGCTACATCCGGGTCCGCAGCGAGCCGGGTGACAAATTCGTGGAATTCGATTTTGCCATTGGTTATCCGGAGCTGTTCGTCGAGCTTGTCCTGCCACGGGAAGCCTTCGAGATCTTCTGCAAGCACAACAACGTGGTCCATATGGATTCGGACATGATCCGTGAGATCGACGAAGACATGATCAAGTGGCGCTTCGGCGAGCGCGGTCAGCGTTACTGAACAACAGCAACACCCACGATCTGATTCACAAAAACAAAACGGAAAGATTGATATGAGTATCGAAATCAAAACCACCTCGGTGGAGCCCATTCGTCACACCTACAGCCACATTGCGCGCCGATTTGGTGACAAGCCGGCGACTCGCTATCAGGAAGCGAGCTACGACCTGGAGGCGAAAACCAACTTCCACTATCGCCCCCAATGGGATTCCCGATACGAGCTCAATGATGATCGCCGTACCGCCATCCGCATGGACGACTGGTACGCGGTGTCTGATCCCCGCCAGTTCTATTACGGCGCCTACGTAGGCAACCGGGCCAAAATGCAGGAGTCCGCCGAGACCAGCTTTGGTTTTTGCGACAAGCGCAACTTGTTGACGCGCCTGCCGGAAGAGACTCAGAAGCAGCTGCTGCGCCTGCTGGTGCCTTTCCGTCATGTTGAGCTGGGCGCCAACATGAACAACAGCAAGATCGCGGGTGACGCTGTAGCCACCACCGTTTCCCAGATGCACATCTACGCCGCGATGGATCGTCTGGGCATTGGTCAGTACCTGTCTCGCATTGCTCTGTTGATTGACGGTAGTACCGGTAAGGCACTGGACGAGTCCAAAGGCTACTGGATGGATGACGAGCTGTGGCAGCCCATGCGCAAACTCGTGGAGGACACCCTGGTCGTTGATGACTGGTTCGAACTGACCCTGGTTCAGAACATTCTGTTGGATGGACTGATGTACACCCTGGTGTACCACACAATGGATGCCTGGCTTGCGACTCAGGGTGCGGAAGACGTTTCCATGCTCACCGAGTTCATGCGCGACTGGTACAAAGATTCCCTTCGCTGGACCAACGCCATGATCAAAGCCGTCGCCGGTGAGAGCGAAGCCAATTGCGAACTGCTCCAGACGTGGATCGATCAGTGGGAGCCGCAGGTCTATAGCGCTCTCCAACCACTGGCAGAAGCCTCGGTGGGTATTGACGCTCTGGATGAAGCCCGCGCGGAGCTTTCTACCCGCCTGAAGAAATTCGGACTGCAGAGTAGGGGAGTCTCAGCATGAGCCAGTTGGTATTCATTGTATTTCAGGACAACGACGACTCTCGCTATCTCGCCGAAGCGGTTATGGACGATAACCCTCATGCGGAAATACAGCACCAGCCTGCGTTGATCCGGATCCAGGCTGAGAAGCGCCTGGTGATAAATCGGGAAACGATGGAAGAAAAGCTGGGGCGCGATTGGGATGTTCAGGAAATGCTCGTAAATGTCATCAGCATCGGCGGCAATGTCGATGAGGACGATGACCATTTTATTCTTGAGTGGAAATAATTGGGAGAATCATCATGGCTGTTCAAAACAAGAAATTGAATCTTAAAGACAAGTACCAGTACCTGACCCGCGACATGGGTTGGGAGCCAACCTACCAGAAAAAGAAGGACATTTTTCCGGACGAGGATTTTGAAGGTATCAAGATTACCGACTGGTCCCAGTGGGAAGACCCGTTCCGTCTGACTATGGATTCTTACTGGAAGTACCAGGCGGAAAAAGAGAAGAAGCTGTACGCCATTTTTGATGCCTTTGCCCAGAACAACGGCCACCAGAACATTTCAGATGCTCGCTACGTCAACGCCCTGAAACTGTTCCTCAGCGGTGTGTCGCCGCTGGAACACGCGGCCTTCCAGGGTTATGCCAAAACAGGTCGTCAGTTCAGTGGCACCGGTGCGCGGGTGGCCTGCCAGATGCAGGCGATTGACGAGTTGCGTCACTCCCAGACCCAGCAACACGCCATGAGCCATTACAACAAGCACTTTAACGGCCTGCACGATGCCGCGCACATGCACGACCGGGTGTGGTTCCTGTCGGTACCCAAATCCTTCTTTGACGATGCCCGCACCGCGGGTCCGTTCGAATTCCTGACCGCGATCTCGTTCTCGTTCGAATACGTGCTGACCAACCTGCTGTTCGTGCCGTTCATGTCCGGCGCCGCCTACAACGGCGACATGGCCACCGTCACCTTCGGTTTCTCTGCCCAGTCAGACGAAGCACGACACATGACTTTGGGCCTGGAGGTGATCAAGTTCATCCTCGAGCAGCACGAAGACAACGTGCCCATCGTTCAGCGCTGGATCGACAAGTGGTTCTGGCGCGGTTTCCGCCTGCTCAGCCTGGTCAGCATGATGATGGACTACATGCTGCCGAACAAAGTCATGTCCTGGTCTGAGGCCTGGGAGGTGTATTACGAGCAGAACGGTGGCGCCCTGTTCAAGGATCTTGAGCGGTACGGCATTCGTCCGCCCAAGTACCAGGACGTGGCCAACGATGCCAAGCATCACCTCAGCCACCAGCTGTGGACCACCTTCTACCAGTACAGCCAGGCCACCAGCTTCCATACCTGGATTCCAGAGAAGGAAGAGATGGACTGGATGTCTGAAAAGTACCCGGACACTTTCGACAAGTACTACCGCCCGCGTTACGAGCATCTGGCGAAAGAAGCCGCTGCTGGTCGTCGGTTCTACAACAACACCCTGCCGCAGCTGTGCCAGGTGTGCCAGGTGCCGACCCTGTTCACCGAAATGGGCGCGCCCACCAAGCTCAGTCACCGTCAGTTGAAGTATGAGGGCGAGCGCTACCACTTCTGCTCCGAAGCCTGCTGTGAAATTTTTGAGCATGAGCCGGAGAAGTACATCCAGGCCTGGTTGCCGGTGCACCAGATCTATCAGGGCAACTGTGAAGGTGCAGATGTCGAGACTGTGGTGCAGAAGTACTACCACATCAATATCGGCGAGGACAATTTCGAGTACCTGGGCTCTCCGGACCACAAGCGCTGGTTGTCCATCAAGGGCATCAAGCCGGCCGACGAGGACAAAAACGCAGCCTGATACTGATTCGGGAATCGCCCGGCTGCCGCTGGCGCCGGGCGACCTGCCCACAAAAACAACAAGGTGACCACTATGAGTGTTAACGCTTTATACGACTACAAGTTTGAAGCCAAAGACAAGGTTGAGAACTTCCACGGCATGCAGCTGTTGTATGTCTACTGGCCGGACCACCTGATGTTCTGTGCTCCCTTTGCACTGTTGGTGCAGCCAGACATGTCCTTCCGGGCTTTAGTGGACGACATCATCAAACCGGCCACCGCGTCGCACCCGGATTCTGCCAGGGCGGACTTTCTGAAGGCGCAATGGCTGCTGAACGACGAGCCTTTTACACCGAATGCCGAGGCCAGCCTGACCGACAACGGCATTGACCACAAAAGCATGCTGACGGTCACAACACCTGACCTCAAAGGCATGGCTGGCGTCGGATACTGAGGGTAGAGCTATGAGCCACACCGTAACTATCGAACCCATTGGCGAGCAGATCGAAGTGGAGGATGGCCAGACCATCCTCGCGGCAGCGCTCCGCCAGGGCGTCTGGTTGCCGTTTGCCTGCGGTCACGGTACCTGCGCTACCTGCAAGGTTCAGGTGCTTGAAGGCGACGTCGAGATTGGCGACGCCTCACCGTTTGCCCTGATGGACGTGGAGCGAGGCGAAGGCAAGGTGCTGGCCTGCTGCGCCACGGTCGAAAGCGATGTCACCATCGAAGCCGACATTGATGTTGATCCGGATTTTGAAGGCCATCCTGTTGAGGATTACGTCGCCACCGTCACCGACATCGTGGACTTGTCGCCCACCATCAAGGGTCTGCACCTGAAACTGGACCGCCCCATGACCTTTCAGGCTGGCCAGTATATCAACATTGAACTGCCTGGCGTTGATGGCGCCCGGGCCTTCTCCTTGGCCAATCAGCCCAGTAGGGCTGACGAAGTGGAGTTGCATGTGCGCCTGGTCGAGGGCGGCGCGGCCACCACTTACATTCATGAGCAGCTGAAAGCCGGTGATGAGCTGAAGTTGTCGGGCCCTTACGGTCAGTTCTTCGTGCGCAGCTCTCAGCCCGGCGACCTGATTTTCATCGCTGGCGGCTCCGGACTGTCCAGCCCGCAATCGATGATCATGGACCTGCTGGAGCAGAACGATGAACGCAAAATCGTGTTGTTTCAGGGTGCCCGCAACCAGGCCGAGCTGTACAACCGGGAGTTGTTCGAAGCCCTCGACCGTGACCACGACAACTTCACCTACGTGCCAGCGTTGAGCCAGGCCGAGGATGATGCCGACTGGAGCGGATATCAGGGCTATGTGCATGAAGCCGCCAAGGCACACTTTGATGGCCGGTTCGCCGGCAACAAAGCCTACCTGTGTGGACCGCCACCGATGATTGATGCGGCGATCACCGCCTTGATGCAGGGCCGGTTGTTCGAGCGCGACATTTTCATGGAGAAATTCCTGACAGCGGCCGACGGTGCGGAAGACACCCAGCGTTCAGCCCTGTTCAAGAAGATCTGACCGGGAGGCGGTATGGCCGAGTTCCAGGTGTTCAACCGCACAACGGGTGACCACTTCATCTGCCAGGAAGGCCAGAGCGTGCTCAAGGCTATGGAACAGCTGGGTATGAAGTGCGTGCCCGTGGGCTGCCGGGGTGGTGGCTGCGGTTTTTGCAAGATCCGGGTTCTGGAAGGGGATTTTGAGTGCGGCAAGATGAGCAAGGTGCACGCCCCTCCCGACGCCGTCGAAAAAGGGGAGGTCCTGGCTTGCCGGATCTACCCGCTGACCGACTTGACCATCGAGTGTGTACCTCTGCCTGAGGCGGCACTTGCGAAGCAAACAACAACAAAACCGTTGAGGTAACTGTCATGAAAAAAGGTGTAATGCGTCCCGGCCACGTTCAGATCCGGGTTCTCGATATGGGCGACGCCGTCAAACACTACACAGACCTGTTGGGTTTGATCGAAACCGATCGTGACGACCAGGGGCGTGTTTATCTGAAGGCCTGGAGCGAAGTGGACAAGTTCTCTGTGGTTCTGCGCGAAGCCGATGAGCCGGGCTGTGACTTTATGGGCTTCAAGGTGGTGGACGAAGCTGCCCTGAACCAGCTTGAAAAAGACCTTGTCGATTACGGTGTTGAGGTTGAGCAAGTACCGGCGGAAGAGTTGAAAGATTGCGGTCGCCGCGTTCGCTTCACTGTGCCCTCCGGTCATGCCTTTGAACTTTATGCTGATAAGAAATATACCGGAAAGTGGGGTGTGTCCAGCGTTAACCCGGAAGCCTGGCCTCGCGGCCTGCAGGGCATGAAGGCGGTGCGTTTTGATCATGCCTTGTTCTACGGCCCGGAATTGGCCGCAGTGTATGACATCTTCGTCAACGTGTTGGGCTTTTACTTGGCGGAACAGGTTCTGGACCCCGAAGGCACCCGTGTGGCGCAGTTCCTGACCGTGTCCATGAAGGAGCACGACGTGGCCTTCATCCACCACGAAGAGAAAGGCAAGTTCCATCACGCCTCTTTCTTCCTGGATACCTGGGAAGCCGTACTGCGGGCGGCGGATCTGATCTCCATGACCGATACCTCCATCGATATCGGCCCGACCCGTCACGGCCTGACCCACGGGCAGACCATCTACTTCTTTGACCCGTCGGGCAACCGTAACGAAGTGTTCTGCGGCGGCGACTATCACTACCCGGATCACAAACCCATTACCTGGAAGGCAGAAGACCTCGGTAAGGCGATTTTCTACCACGATCGCGTACTGAACGAACGCTTCCTGACCGTGTTGACCTGATTACCAACAGGCCAAACGGGATTCAATTTAACAGGACTAGGCAGCCATGAAAGAGTTCAAACATTTTATCAACGGCGAGTACGTGGCTTCGGCCAGCGGCAAAACTTTCGAAAATCGCTCCCCGGTGGACAACAGCCTGATTGGCCAGGTTCACGAGGCCGGCGAGGCGGAGGTCGATGCTGCCGTTCGTGCCGCTAAAGCTGCGCTTAAGGGGCCTTGGAGCAAGCTGACCCAAAAGCAGCGTGCCGCCATCTTGAATAAGATCGCGGACCGCATCAACGAGCGTTTCGACGAATTTCTGGCCGCAGAGTGTCTAGATACCGGCAAGCCACGGTCAATGGCCAGCCACATCGATATTCCTCGCGGTGCAGCTAACTTCAAGGAATTTGCGGACTCCATGAACCATCCTACTGAGGGCTTCCGAATGGATACCCCGGATGGCAAGGGCGCCGTGAACGTAGGCCATCGGACACCAAAGGGCGTTATTGCCGTGGTGTCTCCATGGAACCTTCCTCTGTTGCTGATGACCTTCAAGGTTGGCCCTGCGCTGGCCTGTGGTAACACAGTTGTTGTTAAACCGTCGGAAGAAACACCTGCCACGGCCACGTTGCTGGGTGAGGTCATGAACGAGTGTGGTGTGCCACCTGGTGTGTTTAACGTGGTGCACGGTTTTGGCCCTGATTCTGCGGGTGCCTTCCTGACTTCTCATCCATTAGTGGATGCGATCACCTTCACCGGCGAAACCCGCACCGGTGAGATCATCATGAAAGCGGCCGCAGTGGGCCTGCGTAATGTTTCCATGGAGTGCGGCGGAAAAAACCCTGGCCTTGTTTTTGCCGACTGCGATCTCGAGAAAGCCGTGGAGGGCACCATGCGCTCCGCGTTTGTCAACTGTGGTCAGGTTTGCCTGGGCACCGAGCGGGTGTATGTAGAGCGCCCGATTTTTGATCAGTTTCTCGCGCGCATGAAAGAAGAGGTGGCCAAGCTGAAACTGGGACGACCAGAAGATCCTGAGGCGAATTTCGGACCGCTGGTCAGCCTGGAGCATCGCGACAAAGTTAAAAGCTATTACGACCTGGCTCGCGAAGAGGGTGCCACCGTCGAGATTGGTGGAGGCATTCCTGACATGGGCGCAGAGCTGAACGATGGCGCCTGGATTGAGCCCACCATCTGGACCGGCCTGCCTGAAGACGCCCGTGTTATCCGTGAAGAAATTTTTGGCCCTTGCTGTCACATCCGCCCTTTCGACACCGAAGAAGAAGCCATCGAGCTGGCCAATAACACCAGTTACGGCCTTGCCTGCGCCATCTGGACAGAAAATTCTGCCCGAGCTCTTCGCGTCGCGGAACAGATGGAAGTTGGTCTGGCGTGGGTGAACTCCTGGTTCCTGCGTGATCTGCGCACATCCTTCGGCGGCGCCAAACAATCAGGGATTGGTCGTGAGGGCGGCGTGCATGGTCTGGAGTTCTACACTGAAACCAAAAACATCTGTATCAAACTGTGAGGTAGCCATGAACGTACCTGTAGACAGCCCTGAAATCGGGCGTGAGATCACCGCGGCCGGCTACCGGACCAATGTGCACGATCACGGCGAAGGTGGCTTCCCATTGATGATGATTCACGGTTCCGGCCCCGGGGTAACCGCCTGGGCCAACTGGCGCCTGGTGATTCCCGAGCTGGCCAAACACCGCCGTGTGGTTGCGCCGGACATGCTCGGCTTTGGTTACAGCGAGCGCCCGGAAGACAAGATCTATAACCGTGAGCGTTGGGTAAAACACGCCATCGGTGTTATGGACGAGCTGGGGCTTGATCAGGTCGATCTGGTGGGCAACTCCTTCGGGGGTGGTCTGTCATTGTCGTTGGCCATCGAGCATCCAGAGCGCGTTCGCCGTCTGGTACTGATGGGCTCTGCCGGGGTCAGCTTTCCGATCACCAAAGGCCTGGATGAAGTCTGGGGTTACCAGCCCTCGCTGGAAACCATGCGCCGGTTGATGGATGTATTTGCCTTCAACAAAGGCCTGCTGACCGATGAACTGGCAGAGATGCGTTACCAGGCCAGCATTCGCCCGGGCTTTCAGGAGTCCTTTGCGGCCATGTTCCCGGCCCCGCGTCAGCGTTGGGTGGACAACCTGGCCAGCCCTGAAGAGGCGATCCGCGCGCTGCCCCACGAAACCCTGATTATCCACGGTCGCGAAGACGAAGTGATTCCCCTGGAAGCCTCATATAAGTTGGCTGAATTGATTGATCGTGCCCAGCTGCACGTGTTCGGCCGCTGCGGTCACTGGACACAGATTGAACACGCCTCCCGGTTCGCCCGGTTGGTCGACGATTTTCTGAACGAGGCGGATCAGGCCGGCGCCGGAGGCAAGTAATGGATAAGCAAAAAATCCAGCAGTTCGGCGACGAACTGTACGAAGCCATGGTCAAGCGGGAAGCAGTCTCCCCGCTGACCAGCCGTGGCGAAGACATCAGCATCGAGGATGCCTACCACATCTCCCTGCGCATGCTTGAGCGCCGGCAGCAGGCCGGTGCCCGGGTAATCGGCAAGAAGATCGGCGTTACCAGCAAAGCGGTGATGAACATGCTGAACGTTCATCAGCCGGATTTCGGTTACCTGACCGACGACATGGTGTTCAACAGCGGTGAAGCGGTGCCCATCAGCGACCGCCTGATTGCCCCTCGTGCCGAAGGCGAAATTGCCTTCATCCTGAAAAAGGATCTGACCGGCCCGGGTATCACCAACGCAGACGTGCTGGCAGCGACCGAATGCGTGATGCCCTGTTTCGAGATTGTCGATTCCCGCATCCAGGACTGGAAGATCGCCATTCAGGACACCATTTCCGACAACGCGTCCTGTGGCCTGTTTGTGCTGGGCGACAACGCGGTTTCGCCCCGGGATATCGACCTGGTGACCTGCGGCATGGTGGTGGAGAAGAACGGTTCCATCATCAGCACCGGCGCCGGCGCAGCCGCGTTGAGCTCTCCAGTGAACTGCGTGGCCTGGCTGGCCAACACCCTGGGCGAGTTTGGTATTTCCCTGAAGGCAGGTGAAGTCATCCTGTCGGGCTCCCTGGTACCGCTGGAGCCGGTGAAAGCCGGTGACACCATGCGTGTGGACATTGGCGGGATTGGCAGCGCTTCTGTGCGCTTTGTCTGATCCGGACCAAACGAGGACAAGATTATGAGCAAGAAAATCAAAGCCGCGATTATCGGCTCGGGCAACATCGGCACCGACTTGATGATCAAGATCCTGCGTAATGGCAAGAACATCGAAATGGGCGCCATGGTCGGTATCGACCCGGAATCCGACGGCCTGGCCCGTGCCAACCGCATGGGCGTCGCCACCACCCACGAAGGCGTGGACGGCCTGGTGAAGATGCCGGAGTTTGCCGACATCGACATCGTGTTTGATGCCACCTCCGCCGGTGCCCACATGCACAACGAAGTGTTCCTGCGTGGCCACAAAGAAAACATCAAGATTGTGGACCTGACGCCGGCGGCCATCGGGCCGTACTGCGTGCCGGTAGTGAACCTGGAACAGAACCTGAATGAAGGTAACGTGAACATGGTTACCTGCGGTGGTCAGGCCACGATTCCGATGGTGGCCGCTGTGTCTCGCGTGGCCAAGGTGCACTACGCCGAAATCGTTGCGTCGATTTCCAGTAAGTCTGCCGGCCCCGGCACCCGCGCGAACATCGACGAATTCACCGAAACCACCTCCAAGGCCATTGAAGTGGTCGGTGGTGCCCAGAAGGGCAAGGCCATTATCATCCTGAACCCGGCCGAGCCGCCCTTGCTGATGCGTGACACCGTCTACGTGCTGTCTGACGCTGCTGATCAGGCGGAAGTCGAAGCCTCCGTAGAAGAAATGGTGCAAGCCGTGTCGTCCTACGTACCGGGCTACCGCCTCAAGCAGAAAGTCCAGTTCGACCTCATTCCTGAAGACCAGCCCATGAACGTCCCGGGTCTCGGCCGCTTCAGTGGCTTGAAAACCTCCATCTTCCTGGAAGTGGAAGGTGCGGCCCATTACCTGCCCGCGTACGCCGGCAACCTGGACATCATGACCTCCGCCGCCCTCGGTACCGCCGAGCGCATCGCCGAATCGCTGGTCAACTGAGGAGGACCGAACCATGACCTTTAATCCCGGTAAAAAACTCTACATCTCCGACGTGACCCTGCGAGACGGCAGCCACGCCATTCGTCACCAGTACTCCATCAAGAACGTGCAGGACATCGCACGGGCCCTGGACAAGGCAAAAGTTGACAGCATTGAAGTCGCCCACGGCGACGGCCTGCAAGGCTCCAGCTTTAACTACGGCTTTGGCGCCCACACCGACCTGGAGTGGATTGAAGCGGTGGCCGAAGTGGTGGAACACGCCCAGATTGCCACCTTGCTGCTGCCCGGTATTGGTACCGTCCACGACCTGGACAACGCCTACAAAGCCGGTGCCCGCATTGTACGTGTGGCCACCCACTGCACCGAAGCGGATGTCTCCAGGCAGCACATCGAGCACGCAAGAAAGCTTGGCATGGACACCGTGGGCTTTCTGATGATGAGCCATATGCAGACCCCGCAGGGCCTGGCTGAACAGGCGAAGATGATGGAAGACTACGGCGCCACCTGCCTGTATGTGGTCGATTCTGGTGGTGCTATGAACATGAACGACATCCGGGACCGCTTCCGCGCCCTGAAAGACGTTCTCAAGCCGGAAACCAAAACCGGTATCCATGCCCACCACAACCTGGCGCTGGGTGTGGCCAACTCCATCGTTGCAGTGGAAGAAGGCTGTGACCGCATCGACGCCAGCCTCTCCGGCATGGGTGCCGGTGCCGGTAACGCCCCGCTGGAAGTGTGCATTGCCGCCTTCGACAAAATGGGCTGGGACCATGGCACCGACGTGTACGCCCTGATGGACGCGGCTGACGACATCGTGCGTCCGTTGCAGGACCGCCCGGTGCGTGTGGACCGTGAAACCCTGGCGCTGGGCTATGCCGGCGTTTACTCCAGCTTCCTGCGCCACTCCGAAGTGGCTGCACAGAAGTATGGCCTGAAGACTGTGGATATTCTCGTTGAACTGGGCAAACGCCGGATGGTGGGTGGCCAGGAAGACATGATCGTGGACGTGGCGCTGGATCTGCTGAAGGCGCAAGAGGAGCAAAAAGCATGAGCAAGACCCTGAGCAATGATCAGATGCTGGCCCTGGCCGAGCACGTAGAAAACGCCGAGTTGAACGCCCACGACATCACCAAGGTCACCAACGATTACCCGGATATGACCTTCGAAGACGCCTACGACGTGCAGTGGGAAATCCGCCGTCGTAAGGAGGCCCGTGGTAACAAGGTGGTGGGCATGAAGATGGGCCTGACCTCCTGGGCCAAGATGGCTCAGATGGGTGTGGAAACCCCGATCTACGGCTTCCTGGCGGATTACTTCAGCGTACCAGACGGCGGTGTGGTCAAAACCAAAGAGCTGATCCACCCGAAAATCGAAGCCGAGATCGCCTTTGTGACCAAGGCACCGTTGCACGGCCCGGGCTGTCATATCGGTGACGTACTGGCGGCGACGGATTTCGTGATCCCGGCGGTGGAAGTGATCGACTCCCGCTACGAGAACTTCAAGTTTGACCTGGTGAGCGTGGTGGCCGATAACGCCTCCTCCAGCCGTTTCATCACCGGTGGCACCATGGCCAACGTGGCCGACCTGGACCTGAAAACTCTCGGGGTAGTAGTCGAGAAGAACGGTGAGATCGTCGATGTTGGCGCCGGTGCTGCGGTTCTGGGCCACCCGGCCTCCAGCGTCGCCATGCTGGCTAACCTGCTGGCCGAACGGGGCGAACACATCCCGGCTGGTACCTTCATCATGACTGGTGGCATCACCGCGGCGATTGCCGTGGAAGCCGGTGACAACATCAGCGTTCGCTACCAGGGCCTGGGTACTGTCACGGCCCGGTTCGAATAAGGAGGCTTTATGCCCGTTGCTCAAATCAACATCCTGGAAGGTCGTACCGACGAGCAAAAGGAGATGCTGATCCACGAGGTAACCGACGCCATTGTCCGTTCCCTCGGAGCGCCGGTTGAAAGTGTGCGTGTCATTCTCAACGAGATGCCCAAGCAACATTTCGGCATTGGCGGGCAGTCGGCGAAAAAGCTGGGGCGATAAGCCCCGGCGATGATTGCGGATTTTAAGGAGAAGGCACATGAGCAAACTTCCGGTGTTATTTGTCTCCTGCGATGCGGACAACATCCAGTCCCAGGAACAGGCCGGCTCAGGGCCTGCACGGATGATCTGGGGCAAGCAGTACAAAAGCGTGGTGGTGATCAGCTCCAGTGCCGGCCAAAATGCCCCGGAAATCCTGCAGCTTAAAGGCAACGGCTCCACCGGGGGCAGGATAAAGGCGCTGCTCTCAGACCAGGGATTTGAGCCGGAAGTGCATTCACGAGACGTATCGAGCAGGCACCAGTTGTTCCGGGTGCTTCTGGCAGAGGAGCCGGGGGAGTTAACGGAACTCATCCTTAATACCAGTATGAGTGAGCTTGAATACCGGCGAGTCGGGCGGTGTCTGGAGGTGCTTCGGGAACAGGATGTCCTTGTGATCTGCCTCGATGACAAGCCTTGCCATAGAGAAGCAGACGGTGTTTCCCTGCACGACCGGCATTTACGGGAGCTACTCAGTGCCTGGGCACAGGATCAGCAGTGGGTCGCCGTGATGTCATTCAAGGGCGATGCTGCGGGCTCCACCCAAACCAATCGCCTGGATGACCCGACGGTGTGCCTGCTCAATGCCGCGTTTACCCTGGGGGGCTCGCAGTTTCCGCAACGGATGTTCAGCAGTGGAATGAACAATGCGGCACAGATGCTGTCCGGATTTGGCTGGATGAGATAGCAACTATGGATAACAACCAGGAACTACGTATAGGAAGAATAAACGCCCTTTTCACCCAAGTCCAACAGCTTTGGACCGCAGTTGACTCTTTCGACACCCCTGCGATGCAACCCAATCCGGCTGACGGGGAGCCAGCAACGCTGAAAATTTACCCTCCTCTTTCCCACTAGCGGCTCCTTTTCCGACAACCAGCACGGCGGATCCCTGCCGCGGCGCTGTGAACGCAGCATTTTGATTGGTATCGTTGGCCTTCAGGCTCGTCAGTCAAACAGACCCAGGAGCAGCTCAGCCGGTGGCGCCCGGCTTTCGGGTAACGCCCTGGTCCCGCTGGTTTCGGCTTTGTGCTT
>NZ_AUHJ01000030.1 GCF_000423125.1 Haliea salexigens DSM 19537 | reverse complement strand
GACTCACCTGCGCCAGAAAGAACAGGAAACGCCGGCTCGGCCATTGCTGGTGCCACCGACCAGAGCGCCACCTGGAACGTTGTCACTTTTCGCTGGGAGGGATTCCAGACCAACATCAACCCACTAGCAAGGAAGCCAGGGAAACCGCATGGCACGAGCGGTTGCGCGCGCTCGTTCAGAATTGACCGGATAGGAATAACATGTTCAACGCCGCAAACAGGATTTTCGGGTCAATAGATGGAAACTTCGACAGGTCCGCAGGTCCGGGCAGAACAATCAGCGAGGATGTCTACTCTCGATAGGCCGTTAATATGTCCTATGCCTTGATCAAGCATCGTGGTAATCAGTCGCGCATGTGGGCCATTAACATCTATGTGTCCAGGAAGGTTAGACATTTTGATGATAAGTTCACGCAACAAAGGGGACACACCAACGGTGCAGCAATTCGCAAGGGTTATGTCGGTCTGGCCGGGATCAAGGTATACGCAATGCAGCTCAACTTCACCAATACCTGTCATGCTGTGCTCTATACCCGCAGGGATCCATATTGCATTTTGTGGTGGCACTAGCCACCTGCTCGTATTGTGAACGTCAAAGGTAACCAAGCCTCTAATCACCAATAAAAGCTGGGCTTCTTCATGGCTGTGTGTGTCTTTTTCAAAATTGTTGGCAAATAAATCCAGCGTTGAAATATGATCAAGGTGCTTTCCGCTGCCTTCAATGATGGTTTGGCTAGCCTTGAGTCCTTCGTGGTTGAACTCATTGACGATATCAGTGTCATTATTCCTTGCCATTCAAGCGTGCCCCATTTGGAAATGACAAACGTATTTGCTTGAGCGAGTTATATCGCTGCAGTGCTCAAACAGGCAGGGTAAGCTTGTGAGCTTGCTGAATACTGGTGTAAAAAATAGGTTGTTCTCGCCCATATACATCCGTCTATTATTGTAATGATGTTTATTGATAATTTGAGTGTGCTGTCACCACTCTCATAGCTATATTAAACAGATCTTCCTGAATACTACTCTTGTCCCGCTATGGAAGTATAGCAATTTCAAAATACCAATTTAATCTTGCAGTTGTAACGTGTCAATGCTATGTACGAGTCCATCACATATTGCATCGTGGTTGATGATTGTCACAAGAGGTACTTGGTTAAGGCTCTGGTGTGGTTAAATCGTTCGCAATGTGCATTCATTTTGGGTGTGCCTGCTTAGGTTTAGCTTTGCTAGCAAGTGGTGAAAGGATGTGTTTATTGTTAACAACCGATGCCTTGTGTGCGCCATAATTACTTTCCCTGTGCTCTTTATAAAATAGGTGGAAAGTTTCAATAACAGTCGGAAAAGCTAATTTATCTAGCGGGGCTTCATCTTCAGTGAAAAGGCATGTTTCTAGAGCTTCGTCGGTTGTTTGGATGGCCTTAATATCCGCTATTTCACCACGATAGGCCAGATATATTTGGCTGATATCAGGTAAAGATCCAATCATAAAAAAGTCAAGGTTTTCTGGAGGTATAACAGCACAAGTCTCTTCGAATAATTCTCTGGATGTGGCTTCTTCAGGTGTTTCTCCTAGCTCCATAAAACCGGCGGGAATAAACCAATACCCTGCCATGGGCTCGTATTTACGCCGCATCCATAATAATTTATTTTCAAATGTGGCAAAGCATGCGACTAAAACTTTAGGGTTGTCGTACTCTATGTGTCCGCAGTCTTCGCAAACTGATCGCTCGCATGTGTCGCCATTAGGACATTTTTTTATAAGGATACTGGCGCATTGCGAGCAATATTTTCTATTATTTGTTGTGTTGTGAGTCATCAGTTATCTCATGTTGTGCTTTATTGTTTATCGTCCTTACGCCATTTTTTAAGTCGATAATCCAGTTGGGAGCGAGTGACTCCAAGACGCTTTGCTGCCTTGGCAACATTCCCCTCACAGCTGTTTATTGCTGCAAGTACCAGCGTGCGCTCTAAATCAGGTAGGGTTTGGCTGCTATCACCCAGAGCCTCTTTTACCCAGGGTTTCTCAAGGGTATTATCGTCGTTAAGAGGGTTGTTGTCACTGATGAGCTGCCCTTCGGAATTCAACCACAGGTGATGTGTGTTTGTTGGACGGTCATGACCAAAAACCAAATGGTACAGGTTCAGTAGTTCGTGATTTTTGCCTAGAATTACGGCACGCTCAATAACATTTTCCAACTCCCTTATGTTTCCGGGCCAAGGATGCAATAGCATGGCGCGGTAGGCTTCAGCCGTCCAGCCAGAAATGGCCCTGCCGTGTTTTTGAGAGAAGCGGTTAAGGATGTTTTCAATAAGAAGTGGCAGATCATCTATCCGGTCGCGCAACGGGGGGATAGAAACGGGGAAAATATTAATTCGAAAAAACAGATCTTTTCGGAATTCCCCAGCCTCAATTGCAGCGGCGAGATCTTTGTTTGTTGCCGCAATAAGCCGAATATCAGCTTGCTGGGTTTTAGCGCCGCCTAGCCGTTCAAATGCACCCGTTTGAATAACTCTGAGTAACTTTGCCTGCGAAGCAAGAGACAAGGTGTCAATTTCATCCAAAAACAGTGTGCCGCCTTGAGCTTCCTCGAAACGACCTGCACGGCTGGCGTCAGCACCGGTGAAGGCGCCTTTTCGTACGCCAAAAAGCTCTGCTTCAAATAATGCTTCAGGGATTGTGGCGCAATTAACGGTAACAAAAGGAGCATGCGCGCGAGGGCTTTCTAAATGAACTTTCTGGGCCAGCAAGCTTTTACCAACACCACTTTCACCCAGTAAAAATATGGGTGTCATGGTGTCTGCAACACATTCAATTTGATGAAGCACTGCTTTAAACGTAGGTGAGTTCCCCAGAACAGTCGGCGTGTTGATGGGCACTTCTTGTTCTACGGGTTCTTTGTTATGGGGCTTTGCCTCAGGATGTAATGCTGGCTGAAGGTTATTCGAGTGGGTTATCTCGATTTTGTTGTCGGTTTGTTCGGGTGCATTTAATGTGGGGATGTATTTTCTATCCTCAGTAATGTTCTCCCAGTTTTCGGCAAAACGGGCTATGCAGCGGCAGGAAGAGCAGCCCATGGATATGCACTCTACCTCACGCACAATAATTTCATTGTCGGCGCAGGTGGAGAGAAAGCCCGAAGAGTAGCCGACGGCCATCCAGCAGGAAGGCTGTTTTTTCTCAGCTTGTGTTTCCTGTGTCTGAACTTCTATTGAGTTTTTCCAAAAAGCTTCGATATAAAATTTTTGAGGGTCTAGCGTGAAATCGGAGGCTACCGATTCCACCACGGTTAACCCTTGGAAGGCGTGAAACTGCAGCCCTGAAAGCATAATTTCAGACAAGGGTTTGTTGCGATATATTTTCTTTGCCAGATTCGCATCTCTTACACCTGCAGAATAACCCAGCTGAGTGATCGTTTTTCTGGCTTGCTCAACACCGGCCAATGCAATGATTTGTTTGTGGATGTCGGAAAACCAATCGGCTTGAAGTAGAAGCATGCGGTGGTCATCAACCCACAGTGTGCCTTGGTCAAGGTCGACGTGAAAACGCTCGACGAGGAAAGATGATAAGTCCTCCTCTTCTTGTTGGTTTTTGTGTGTCAAAGGGACTTCCTCATTCTACGTAGGCGCTTTCTTTTAGGCAGCGAACAATGTTTTGTCGGAATATTACAAGATAAAGTGGTGAAATGTTGTAAATTTATTATATTTTAGAAAAGCTACGTCAGTGTCGTTAGGTGTAATTGTCGCAAGAAATAATTCAACCTGTTGTTTTTAATAGAGAATAATCTCTTATTTTTGTTCTGGCACATTTCATGCTTTGTGGGTAGTTGCAAGCCCCGATTGCTATTTGATAATGCACACAACAATTCGGTAATTGTAAGCGGCTATGTACGAAATTAATGTCAACTAATAAGAAGGTCTTCAATGGGTATAAAAACAGGTAAGGAATATAAAGAATCGCTTCGCGACAACCGGCAGTTATTTGTTGATGGGAAGCTGGTAACGGATGTTACTGAGTATGGCCCCATGCAGGGCGTCATTAATACCATTTCTGGCGTGTACGACCAGCAGCATGATTCAGCGTATAAAGATATTCTTACATTTGCATCACCCGCGACGGGAGATGTTGTAAGTAAAACTTATCTTGAGGCGAAAACGGAGGGTGAGCTTGGTCAGCTCTCTGCTTGCTACCATTTGAGAACTAAAACGACTTTCGGCTTGATGGGTCGATTAACCGATTTTATGTCAGCTTTCCTAATGGATCAGGTTTGTGCGCTTCGTGCCATCGGTAAAACCGAAGCGGCAGATAAGGCTCAGGCAATTGTAGATAATTGTCGTGAAAATGACCTGCAAGTGACTCACGCACTAATTGATCCTCAAACGGATCGTTCCAAAGATGATGCGCCTAATGAAGCCGTTCGTGTTGTTGAGCGCCGAGATGACGGTGTGGTTGTTAGCGGTTGCCGTATGTTATCAACCCTCGCGCCGGTGGCGAATGAATGCTACATCGGGCCGTATTTCCCCAGAAAACCTGGCGAAGAAGATTTCGTTCTGGCATTTCAGCTTCCAATGAATGCGCCAGGCCTTTCGATTCTGGCTCGTCAGACATACGACAATGGACAAAATGCCTTTGACCGGCCGCTAACCACGCGTTTTGATGAAGGCGATGCTATTTTGGTGTTCGATAACGTTTTCGTGCCAAACGAACGCTTAATTGTTAACGGCGATTTGGAAGCATACAACGGCATTATGCAATATGGTGCTGGTTATACGGGGATCCAGGCTTGTACGCGTTCTACGATGAAATTGCGCTTCCTGACAGGTATGGCGACAGCCGTTGCAAGAATGAACCAGCGGGACAAAACGCCGCGCTTTCAGGCTGCAATTGGAGAGCTGGTAGGCTGGGTTAATGTTGCCGAAGGCATTCGTACGGCTACGCTTGTTGATACCCAAAAGCGTATTCAGGCATACAGCGAAGGGAAAAAAGCCGTCGTTGGTGATGGTGTCAGTGAGCCTGTTTTCCAAACAGCCTCTGGTTATGCGGCGCTTAACTTTCTCTTCCCCCTTGTTAATACCAAGGCAGTCGATGTATTACGCCTGGCAGCAGGCTCCGGTAGCTTGGCTCCAACTGAAGCTGATTACAACAGAGATGATGTAGGGTCGATGATGGATCGTTATCTTGTGGCGCAAGGTGTTGATTCCAAGGGGCGCTTGCAGTTGCTGAAGCTGGCCTGGGATATGACGGGTACTGAGTTTGGTTCACGGCAGGGTCTTTATGAACGGCTTTATTCGGGCGATCCAGAGCGAAATGCGATGAACTGGTTTAAAGGGCCAAGCACTAACGATTGCGAGTCCATGATAGCGAGCTTTTTCTCTGAGCAGTGAGTAGCGATCGAATAGAGTTGAGATGCAATTAAATAAGAATATCTATAAACACAGGCCAGGGTGGGTTTATCACATGCTTTCACCTGAGCTGCCTGTACCAATAAGAGGTAATGAGTTATGACAAAAGAGTTACAAAATACATCCATTCTAATTTCAGGCTCAGGGTCCGCCGGCCAAAGTCTTGGTTACTGGCTTAATCGTTACGGTTTTAATGTCACCGTTGTTGAGCGCGCGCCAGGGCCAAGGAAAGGTGGTTTCGCGATCGATCTCAGGGGTACTGCCGTCGAAGTGGCGGAGCGCATGGGGATTCTTGATGCATGCCGAAAAGTTGCCGTTAATATGCGTGAAATCACTCGCTTTAATGCGGATGGCGAGGTTATTTGGCAAACAGACGGTAACTTTGGTGCAGGAGAAGGTGAAGCTGGCGATGTGGAAATTCTGAGAGATGACCTGACAGATATGCTTCAGGAAATGGCTTGTGAAGGTGTCGAGTATGTCTTTAGTGACAGTGTTACTTCAATCGAAGAGGATGACAGCGGTGTTAATGTCACCAATGAGTGTAGCAGTGATATGTAACCAGCAGGACAATCTTACATTTTTAAAAAAACTTAATACTAAAAGGATGTATAGATGAGAACATTTAATTCTAAGCTAGGCTTACGTCATATTATTAATTGCACATTAGGGACTTCGCTTTCAATAGGTGCAGGGTTGTCTTTTGCAGAACATGCTCCGCACGCAAGTGGGATGGAAGAGATTGTTATTACGGCAAATAAGCGTACCCAAAATCTGAACGACGTTGGATTGACTGTTGCGGTTGTTTCAGGCGATACCTTTATCAATCAGCAGATTAATTCTTTATCAGATTTGGCTCAAACCATTCCAGGGTTGAGTTATACGAACAGTGCAAATAATACCCCAATCTATACATTGCGTGGGGTCGGGTTTTACGAAACATCGATTGGATCTTATCCAACAGTCAGCGTTTACTCTGATGAGGTTCCTTTATCATTCCCTGTTCTAGCAGCTCATACTGCTTATGACCTTGAGCGTGTCGAAGTGCTCAAGGGTCCGCAGGGTACACTTTTTGGACAGAACGCTACGGGTGGGGCGATCAACTATATCGCTGCGAAGCCGACCGACGAATTTTCCGCGGGTGTTAATCTGAGTTACGGTCGGTTTAATGAAGTGATCGGAGAAGGTTTTGTCAGTGGCCCGCTGTCTGATACTCTGAAAGCGCGTTTGTCGAGCCGGGTTGAACGTGCTGACGGGTGGCAGGTCAGTAACAGTCGTCCCAATGACGCTAACGGAGAAGTCAAAAATTATATGGGTCGTCTGCAACTTGCTTTTGAACCGACCGATAGCACTAGCTTTCTTCTAAATGTTAATGGCTGGAAAGATAAGAGTGAGACTGCTGCGCCACAATATATTGGTTTGATCCCGCAAAATGCTATCCTTGATTCGGGCGTTGAGGCTGCGCCTTTCTCTCCACTGAAAGAGCGTGCGGCCGATTGGACGCCTGGTCTTCCGAGTGCCGATAACCGTATGTGGCAGGCGTCTTTACGCGGTGATATCGATCTGACGGACAGCATCTCTTTAACTTCGCTCACCGCCTATGTGGATTACAAGCAGACGCAAGGCAATGAGGGCGATGGGTTGCCGACAGGTGATATCGACCTTCTTGATAATGCAGGTAAAATTGATAGCTTTTCTCAAGAATTGCGATTGTCTAATGGCAGTGAGTCTGCTCTTCGCTGGGTTCTTGGGGCCAACTACGAAAACAGCAATGTTGATCAAACAGTCCATCTGGACATTTCAAATACCTCGTCTAATGCGACGCTTGGCTTTGCTCTAGGATACCCCATCAGTCAAACCATTTATTCATCGTTTCAGGAAATGACGAATTATGCGTTCTTCGGTAATGTTGAATATGATGTTGCAGATACCATTACGTTAAAAGGGGGTGTTCGCTACACCGATGCAAAAACCAATGTCGACAGC
This sequence comes from Haliea salexigens DSM 19537, assembly GCF_000423125.1. Classification (GTDB taxonomy): domain Bacteria; phylum Pseudomonadota; class Gammaproteobacteria; order Pseudomonadales; family Halieaceae; genus Haliea; species Haliea salexigens. The sequence continues at coordinate 12,827 of NZ_AUHJ01000030.1, read as the reverse complement.
TGTAATATGGATCCAACTGGGGGGGCGAATGACACCGGTCCATTCTTCTTTGACATATTACTGGGCGGATCTTTTGGTTCATACGAAACTGGCCAGTGCTTCGCGGTTAACTTGCTTGACCAGCCCGTCGGTAGTGTACCAATTGGTGCCCCGGGTAATTATGTTGACACCTTGAATGAAGATAATGTTTCTTGGCGTATTGGTCTTGACTGGAATCCTCATTCAGATTTATTGCTCTATACTAATATCTCGAAGGGTTATAAGGCAGGGAGCTTCCCAACAGTGTCAGCCTTTGAGTTTAACCAATACCTTCCTGTTACGCAGGAGTCGGTCTTGGCTTACGAAGGGGGGTTCAAAGCGTCAGTATTTGACCGCGCTTTACAGATAAATGGAGCGGTCTTTTATTATGATTATACTGACAAACAGTTGCGTTCGAAGCAGGATGGCGGGCCGTTTGGTATTCTTGATGTTCTACAGAATATACCGAAATCGACAATCAAGGGTTTAGAGCTAGAGCTTGTCTCGCGACCCGTTTCAGGTTTAATAGTTAGTACCACTTTTGCCTATCTTGACACTAATATTGATGAGTTCACTGGGATTAATGCTGGTGGTGTTCCCGCTGATTTTTCTGGCACGACTGTACCCTTTACACCAGAATATCAGGTTGGGGCAAATATCGATTATGAATTCCCAATGACGGATACTTTTGACGGTTTTGTTGGTGGGAGCTACACCTACAACTCAGATACGGTCTCAGTGATTGGTGGTGACCTCAATCCGGCAACCCTCGCTGATTCAGCAGTTGGTGACGCATCCATTTTTGAAATCAACGATTACAGTCTAGTGGACCTGCGAGCTGGTATTCAATCGGTAGATGGGCGCTGGCGCGTCTCGGTGTGGGGAAAGAATGTTTTCAATGAATATTACTGGAACAATGTAGTTGCGGCATTCGATACTATAGGTCGTTACACCAACAAGCCAGCCACTTATGGAGCGTCTGTGACGTTTAAGTATTGATTCAGTATTTCCAAGCCCAGGGGTTGGGGTTCATTTCTGTTGTTTTTGTAGGGCGTAGACCTTCTGAATTCCGATTACGCTATTATCAAAGGATAGAATGTAATCGGAATGAGGGTCTTATTAGTACGCTAGTTTTTAAGGGTTTACATATTGAGGCTTAACTATGCCATTGATGTTTTCTGAACCAGCGGAGGCAGCTTATTCGTCTCCGCTCACCATCCGCCATTTATTGAATGGCGCCCTTATAACTTCGGGTGCCCAGGAAATTATTTATCGAGATCAATGTAGATACAGCTATCAGGAATTTAATAAGCGTATAGGTCGTCTGGCTAGTTTTCTCTCAGGCCTCGGTGCTGACGAAGGGATGACGATTGCTATGATGGACTGGGATAGCCATCGTTATCTTAAGGCTTATTTTGCTATCCCTATGATGGGGGCGCTGGACTTTGACTACCCTCTGGATAATGGCGGCAGTATCAATGCACATATCGACTATTTGAAAAAAGAGCGTTATGGCCTTGAATTCAATGATGCGCCACAGTTTGAGTCTGAAACTGACGGTTTGGTTAACGGCAGTGTAGGGTTGACATTAGCTTCTGGTTGGGAGTTCTCGCTCTGGGGTCAGAATCTAACGGATGAAGATATCGTGTTGTACGGTAATGATACCTGGTTTGCTTTTTATGACTTTGCCGCTGATGAAAGTGTGCAAACGGCAACTTCGATGCCCCGTTATGCGCCACCGCGTACCTATGGCGCAACGGTTCGGTATAGCTTCTAAGGACTAAAACAAAGAGGGTCGTTGTTGATTGGCCCTCTTTGTTTCTTCATGTAGGTTCCGCATGGCATAAAGTTTTTTGGCAGTATAAAAGCCATGTTTGTAAATGGTTTTTTGTGCTTGGCTGCAAGTACTTTATATAGGAGTAAATAAATGGCACTGCCCGGTTTGATGCAGGACAGCCCTCTTAATATAATCGATGTACTGCGCTTTGCATCGGTTGCTCATGCTAGCCAAGAGCTGGTTTCAAAAAACATTGACGAACCTGTTTGGCGCTATAGCTATAAAGATGCTTGGCCACGTACAGCCCAAGTTGCACAGATGTTAAAGGCGTTGGGTGTTCAGCCGGGTGACCGCGTTAGCTCCATGGCCTGGAATACCCATCGTCATTTTGAATTGTTTTTTGCCGTACCGGGTATGGGCGCTGTATTACATACAGCAAATCCACGCTTACCTGACGAACATCTCATTTTTACCATCAATCATGCCGGCAGCAAGGTGTTGTTACTTGACCGTAATATGGTTGATATTGTTGAGCGCATTAAGGATCGACTGGATACGGTTGAACACTTTATCTTGTTGACTGATGCCGAGCGAACCCTTGATGGTTGGCAAGGCTATGAACAGCTAATTAAAAACCAAAACGACAGCTTCGATTGGCCGCAGCTTGATGAAAATGCAGGTGCGTTCCTGTGCTACACCTCTGGAACAACCGGCGACCCGAAGGGTGTGCTTTATTCCCATCGCTCGGTTGTCTTACATGGTTTGGCCTCAGGCCTGAGTGGCGCATTAAACTTCTCTGCATTTGATGTGGTGATGCCTTGTCAGTCCCTCTATCACGCAACGGCTTGGGGCTTGCCCTTTGCGGGTGCCATCAATGGTGTGAAGTTTGTTTTCCCTGCAGATAAATTTGATGGCGAAAGTTTGCAACAAATGATCTGCGATGAAGGTGTCACCTTCTCCGGCGGCGTTCCTACTATTTGGACCATGTACCTTGATTTTCTGGATAAAAAGGACGAAACCCCAGGCACATTACAGCGTGTGATTATTGGTGGATCAGCCGTGCCGCGTGATATGGCGGTAAGTTTTGAGAGCCGCGGTGTGAAGGTGCAACAAATCTGGGGCATGACAGAAACTAGCCCGCTAGGTGTTGTTTCAACCCCAACCCCTGCACTTGCTGCATTGGGTAAAGACGAAGAAAACGAAGTTATCTGGACACGGCAAGGCCGTATGATGTTCGGTATCGACATGAAAATTGTTGATGATGACGGCAATGAGCTACCGCACGATGGCGAAGCCTCTGGCGCATTAATGGTCCGCGGCCCGTGGGTGTTAAAACAGTATTACCGTGTGGATAAACCGGTAATTGATGCCGATGGCTGGTTTGATACGGGTGATATATCCACCATTGATCAATACGGCTTTATGCGTATTACTGATCGCAAAAAAGATGTGATCAAATCCGGTGGCGAATGGATTAGCTCGATTGACTTAGAAAATATTGCCGTAGGCTGCCCCGGTGTAAAAGTGGCGGCTGTCGCAGGGGTGTTTCACCCCAAATGGGAAGAGCGACCGATTATGTTAATCGAGCCTTTAACCGAGGGTTCCGTTGACGAGAAAGCCATGCGCAAATGGCTTGAACCTCGCATTGCAAAATGGTGGACGCCGGACCGTATTCTTATCGACAAGGTTCCGCTAACCGCAACCGGTAAAATCGACAAAAAGGCCATCCGTGATCAATACGGGCGAATCTTGGCAGATGGCAACGCGTAAAACGTAAGAAAGCCAATAAGCCCTTTTGCTATAAAATTTAATGGAAACCAATATGACAACTGAATCAACACTCGTAAGCCACTACGTTGATGCCGCTGATGGCCGCGTACACTATCAAGAAAAAGGTGAAGGCCCCGCAGTTATCCTCATTCATGGCGGCGGTGCAGGTGCCTATGGTTACAGCAACTATAAAAAAAATGTTGACCCACTGTCACAGCGCAATCGTGTCATCGTTGTCGATTTGCCCGGTTATGGTCAATCAGCCAGACGCGCTCAACCTGATGGTTTAGTTGTCTCGCTTGCCAATGCGGTGCGTGATGTGATGGATGATGCGGGTATTGAACAGGCAAACCTTGTTGGTAACTCGCTAGGTGGTATGACATCACTGCGCCTTACACTGGATACGCCAGAGCGAGTATCCAGCTTGGTGCTGATGGGGCCGGGGGGCGGCCTGCCCATGTTTTCACCTTTTCCGACTGAAGGCCTTCAGCGAATGTTCGATTACTATGAAGGCGAGGGCCCTACCCTCGAAAAGCTATCGCGTATCACTGACCTGTTAGTTTATGACCGTTCGGCAATCACCCAAGAATTACTTGAAGAGCGTTTCCGCATTAGCACCTTGCCTGAGACGCTTGCAAACCCACCCTTACGAGGCCTTATGGCTCACCCGAAGGATCATTTGTGGCGTCAGGGTGTAGAAAACATTGCCTGCCCGACTTTGCTGGTTTGGGGTGCAGAGGATCGTGTTATCCCGGTTGATGCAGGGTTTATTTTACAAAAGCTCATCCCTAATGCCGATATGCATATTTACTCAAAGTGCGGTCACTGGGCGCAGTGGGAAAGGGCCGATGAATTTAATGTATTGGTTGATGATTTTATTAATGCTTAAGCCAGAAGTGGATTGGTGACGTAGCTATTTACTTTGAACTCATCGGGTTGCCAACTCGTTGATCGCACTTGGTTTGGTTAGCTACGCTTTGGCGGCTTTTCAGTAGTATATGGCGTGAATGAATAGTGCAACATCATCAAGCCCCTTTTAGACTTAATGGCAATAATTCGTGGCCTCCTGAAGTGAAGCGACAGGGCAGTTTTGAAGTTGCTTGAGTTATAAAATCTGAGCTAGTTCGCTGTTGGCAAAGGGTAACTAAGGGCTTTTGAAAAATATAAAAGGTAGTTGAACTAAGATGGTTATAGACCCCCAGCTTTATCGTCGTGTACTAGGGCAATACCCCACAGGTATTGCCGCAATAACTGCGCAAGAAGGTATTGAACATCCCGTTGCGCAAATTGTAGGCACCTTTACTTCTGTTTCAATGGAGCCTCCATTGGTTGCCTTTTTGCCGGCTAAAACATCCCGTAGTTGGGCTTCAATTAAAAAGTCCGGGAAGTTTTGTGTCAACGTGCTGGCTGAAAACCACCAAGCGCTTTGCCAAACGATTTTTCAAGGCGAGCCGGATGTGCTTAATAGCTTGGAATACTCGCTAACGTCTAGCGGAAACCCCCGTTTTGATGGCTGCTTGGCGTGGATCGATTGCTCTGTTTGGGCTGTGCATGATGCCGGAGACCATGAGATTGTCATTGGGCTTATTGAAAACCTTGAGGCTGGCGATGCGAAAAAGCCGTTGGTGTTTTTTCAAGGCCAGTACGGTACGTTTCAAGAATTTACTAACAAGTAAGGCTAAATAATGGACAACACTTTAATACAGTCCGCCGCAAACGAGCTTTTTTTAGCACTCACGGAGCGCACAACCGTAGCCCCTCTGCGAGAGCGATACCCAAACATTACGGTTGATGATGCCTATCAAATTTCTCTAGGTATTTTGTCAAAAAGACTGGCGCAGGGCGAAAAGGTGATTGGTAAAAAAATTGGCCTAACCAGCAAAGCAGTACAAGACATGCTCAAAGTAGACCAGCCTGATTTTGGTTTTTTAACCGACAAAATGATTTTTACCGATGAAGTACCTTTAACGGGTAACTTAATTCAACCCAAGGCTGAAGGTGAAATTGCTTTTGTCATGAAAAAACAATTGATAGGGCCCGGCGTCACAGAAGCTGACGTGCTAGCGGCAACCGAAGCCGTTATGCCCTGTTTTGAAGTGGTTGATTCTCGCATTGCTGATTGGAAAATCACCCTTGAAGATACCGTTGCCGACAATGCTTCTTGTGGAGTATTTGCCCTGAACGACAAAGCGGCGGTTGACCCTAAAGCGCTCGACTTACCTAACTGCGAAATGATCGTAAAAAAGAACGGTCAATTTTTGAGCCGTGGCTTGGGTTCTGCCGCATTGGGCAACCCACTCACCTGCGTTGCGTGGTTAGCTAATGTGATGGGTGCATACGGTGTTTCTTTAAACCCTGGAGATATTATTCTTGCAGGTTCTCTCGTGCCCTTGGAGCCAGTAGTGGCCGGTGACAACATGTCCCTCACCATTAGCTCCATAGGCGATCTTTCTATCAACTTTGTGTGATGTTGGGAAAATTATGACAGACAAAATTAAAGTAGCGATTATCGGCCCCGGTAATATCGGCACAGACTTGCTGATTAAAGCGTTACGTTCAGAGATTATCGAACCGGTATGGATGGTGGGTGTGGAAGAAGCCTCACCGGGCCTACAAAGAGCCAGGGAGTTCGGTTTAAAAACCACCGCAGAAGGCGTGGATGGTATGTTGCCAACGCTGGTAGAAGACGGCGTACAAATTTGCTTTGATGCCACCTCGGCTTATGTCCATGCAGAGAACTCCCGCAAAGTGAGCGAATTAGGTGCGGCGATGGTGGATTTAACCCCCGCTGCCATCGGACCTTATTGCATCCCGCCAGTTAATTTAGAACAAGTGCTCGCCGGTGGTGCCAACAATGTCAACATGGTGACCTGTGGTGGCCAAGCAACTATTCCTATTGTTGCGGCAGTCTCACAGGTTCAGGCTGTGCCGTATGGCGAAATTATTGCCACAGTAGCGGCAAAATCCATCGGCCCCGGCACACGTAAAAACATTGATGAATTTACCCGCACTACTGCCAGTGCTATTGAAAAAGTGGGCGGTGCTGAAAAGGGCAAAGCCATTATTTTGGTGAACCCTGCTGAACCACCGCTGATAATGCGCGACACCATTCACTGCTTAACAGCAGAAACCCCTGACGAAGCCAAAATTACTGAATCCGTTCACAGCATGGTGGCGAAAGTTCAGCAGTATGTTCCCGGTTACCGCTTGGTAAACGGCCCGGTATTTGACGGCAAGCGTGTATCCGTTTTTATGGAAGTGACGGGCTTGGGCGATTTTTTACCCACTTATGCCGGTAATTTGGACATTATGACATCGGCAGCATTGCAAACCGGTGAGACTATTGCACGCAAACTACAAGCCACTTCAGTAGCGTAGATCTAAGGGGACAATCAAGTGAATTTGAAAGACAAAAAAGTAACCATTCACGATATGAGTCTTCGTGATGGCATGCACACTATGCAGCATCAAATCAGCATTGAACAAATGAAAACCGTTGCTCGCGGTTTAGATAAAGCCGGCGTGCCCTTAATTGAAGTTACCCACGGCGACGGTCTTGGCGGTAACTCCGTTAACTATGGTTTTGCTGCCTTCAGTGATGAAGAGTATTTGCGTGCAGTCGTTGACGTTGTTGAAAACGCCAAAATATCGGCGCTACTGATTCCCGGTATTGGCACCGTTGATGAACTAAAAATGGCTTACGATTGTGGTATCGGCACCATTCGTGTTGCCACCCACTGTACCGAGGCGGATGTTTCTGAACAGCACATTCAATACGGGCGCGAACTTGACTTAGATACGGTTGGGTTTTTGATGATGGCGCATATGATTTCCGCCGATGAGCTACTCACACAAGCCAAACTGATGGAATCCTATGGTGCCCAATGCATTTATTGTACTGATTCGGCAGGCTTTATGCTGCCAGACGACGTGACCGAGCGGATTAGCTTATTACGAAGCGAATTAAATCCCGCAACAGAAGTCGGCTTTCATGGCCATAACAATTTAAGCCTTGGAGTGATGAACTCCCTCGCAGCAATGGAGGCTGGCGCCGCACGCATTGACGGTTCTGCCGCAGGCTTTGGGGCTGGTGCAGGCAATACACCCTTGGAAGTATTAGTTGCTGTGTTAGAGCGAATGGAAGCCAACACCGGCATTAACCTGTTCGGGTTAATGGACGTGGCGGAAGACCTGGTTTACCCAATGGCTGATTCTGCGGCTCGCATTGATCGAGATGCTTTGACGCTTGGTTATGCGGGTGTATACAGCTCATTCTTACTGTTCGCAAAGCGTGCTGAAAAGCGCTACGGCGTATCAGCCAGAGATATTTTAGTTGAGTTGGGCAAGCGTCGCACGGTGGGTGGACAGGAAGATATGATTGAAGATATTGCCTTGACTATGTCTAAAGAGGGTCAGCTTTAATCGAATCGTGAGAACGACTACTAATAATTACTGGAGAAGTATATGACGATTAAAACAGCGTATTTTGGGTTTGAAGTTTCTGATATGGATGCTTGGGAGCGCTATGGCGAGCTGCTAGGTGTTGGTGTTGAAAGGAGTGCAGAAGGCTTATTTTTTCGTGTTGATGAAAAAGCACGCCGTGTTCATTGTATCGAAGGTGCAGCAGATGATATTGCATGGTTTGGCTGGGAAGTCGACTCGATTGAAGAGCTTGAACAACGCCGCAATCACATCAAGGGTCAAGGCATTAACGTAGAGGAAGGAAGCGTTGCGGAGGCACAACTGCGAGGTGTAGATCAGTTCTTTCATTTTGTTGATTTAAACGGTACGCGTTTTGAAATAGCGCACAACTTAAGCGAAGCGGGTGAATTTAACTCAGACAAAGTTGAAGGTGGCTTTGTTACGGGTGATTTGGGGGTCGGCCATGCCGCGTTTAATTCAAACGGTCACTTGGCCGACGAGAAGTTTATGCGTGAGGTGATGTCGGCAGATCTTTCAGATTATATTTATCAGCCAATGCCAGACGGAAGCATGATGCATGCATCCTTTTTACACACAAACCCTCGGCATCATTCGGCAGCTTATGCGGAAGGCTTGGGTGATGTCAGTGTTAACAAACTCAATCACTTTCATTTGGAAGTTAACACCTTGTCTGATTTTGGAACCACCTACGAGCGGCTTCAAGAAGCAGGGGTTGTGATCGCGGTTAGCCTCGGACAACACTCGAATGATAAAAACCTGACTTTCTACGCACAGACTCCTTCAAAATTTATGTTTGAGTTGGGCTATGGTGGTATCACTATTGATGATGAAGCGAGTTGGAAGCCGGTAATACATGATCGTATTAGCCTGTGGGGTCATGAGTTTAAACAGTGAGCAAGATGCGGGGCTGAACCATACAGAGTATGAGACGGTTGATAACGGCGTACTGGAGGTAAATTACGGTGGGGTCGGCGAGAGCTTGAGAGAGCGCCAGCCGTTGTCTTGCCCGTTTGGGCAAGTGTGATCTATTTTATTGTTAGGAGTTAGAATGAAAGCTTGTTTTGTCAAAGTCCCCTGTAGTTTGGATAATTTCCAATATCTTGACTTGCCCGAACCAATACTTGCTTCGAATCAGGTTTTGGTTCGTTGGCACGCCAGCTCGCTGAATTATCACGACTTCGCGGTAGTAGCGGGAATGAAGCCCATTGCTGGTGACATTATTCCCATGTCTGATGGCGCGGGTGAGGTGGTTGCCGTTGGTTCTGATGTAAAAAAATGGGCGGTGGGCAATAAAGTGATGTCTCTGTTTTTTCCTGATTGGATTGACGGAGCTGCCACCCCTGCTGATATTGCCCGCATACCCGGTGATAGCTGTGAAGGTTACGCGAGTGAACGCAGTGCTGTTGATGAACATTCATTGACCTTGATGCCCGAAGGCTTTAGCTATACAGAGGCGGCGACATTGCCGTGTGCGGCTTTAACAGCGTGGCGCAGCCTTTTTGCTGATTGTAAATTGCAGTTTGGCGACAAGGTTTTGGTTGAAGGCAGTGGTGGCTTTTCCATTTTTGCGCTTCAGTTTGCCAAGGCGGCTGGCGCCACTGTATTTGCTACCTCTTCTTCAAATGAAAAATTGCAGCGCATGAAGGCTTTGGGAGCTGATGAGCTCATTAACTACAAAGAAACTCCGGAGTGGGGGCAAAAGGTCTACGAGCTTTCTGGCGGCGGTGTTGATCATGCACTGGACGTAGGTGGCAGTACATTGAATCAATCGATTACTGCTTGCCGGATTGGCGGTAACGTTTCATCCATCGGTGTTCTCGAGGGTGTTGGTGCGGAAGTTAATCTCCGGCTTATGATCAGTAGGCAGATTCAAATCAAGACTGTTATGGTGGGTAATCGCAGAATGCAGGAAGATATGGTGAAGGCGATTAATGCAAGTGGCCTTAAGCCCGTTATTGACAGTAGTTATAAACTTAGCGATCTTGCAAATGCCTTCCGGTATCAGGCTACGGGTAAACATTTTGGCAAAATCGTTGTTGAGTATTAGAGGCTAAGTATTAGGCTTGTAGGTACAGAAAAAAATATTTTCGGGCGAACTTAAGTGCCGAAGCAATTTTCAATACAAAAAATGACACTTTATCGGGAATAGCTGAAAGCGCACTGACGTGTATATAGAGCGAATCCGGCAATTGCTTTCCAGAGGGACTTGGCTTATAAGGCTTTTATAAGTTAAATAATCCATTTCGATATTTTAGAATTATAGGCAAGATTGAGGATGCAAATTATTAAATAATTTGTAGCAAAATTGAAGCGATAACAAGGCAAATGCTACAAAAAAACTATTTAACCACGCCAGTGAGTGAATAGATTTTTATTGCTCCAACTACCCGCAAATGCCACCTAAAACCGAAAAAGCGAGTCAATAAATTTTTCTGCTTACAGTGTAAGCGAGCAAAAATAGTCGTTTTCTTCTACCGAGCACCAAATTTTGATGTTGGTTAGGTGGTTACACTGTAACCACCCTGATTTTTTTTCGTCATACAGGCCTTCGCCCACGTCACTGCACCAACCAAGTTGGGTAGTGACGAGGGCGTGCGTACCAATAACCACGACCGTTTGCGTCGGAATTTCCTCCTGACAAGCAAATGATGGGTTCCTATACTGGCACCCATCAACCGTCATTAACGGTTTTACCGGTTCTATCCCCGCCACTGTGGATAAGTGGTAAGGCAAGCTCCACCTTGCGCAAGCAAACGGAGCATTGTGCGAAACGGGTCTTTTATCGCACGCAGCGGGTAGTTGTCGTTATTCGCTGGACTCATCTTCTACTTAGCAGGCAAACCCTGCATCTTTCAACACAAGCCTGAGCGATGTATTACAGGCTACCTTTTTAATTCATCGCATTACGCGATTACTTTCGTCTAGGGCTAACTGCGTCTGCTGTTTTTTCGCTTTTTGCTCATTTTCCAATTCACTCTTAAAAGGAGGTCTTAAGCACCCCGGAGGATTCCGGTCAATTGGTTTGCAGGAACCATGTCTCAACGGAGAACAAACCTGCTGTCTATGGCCAGACACATTCAGGTCAAGGTGGGCGTTGTGTCCCGTGATCGTTCTGCTTTAAGCAGGCCATTCAAGCTACGGCTTGTTGGTGATCAGAAACACTAACCAAAAATGGATTGATACACAGATGAAAGACTTGAACTACCAACTGAAAGGGCTTTGCCGCAATAACCGGGAAGGCAGTTATGCCACCCGGAGTAATCGTGAACACCAACTGACCCAAATAGCGGATCAGTTACATGAGCTGGGTTTTAGGGGGATGACCAAACATTCCCTGAAGCCCAAGCATATTGATGCCTTGGTGAAACACTGGAGAGAACAGGGTTTATCCATCGGTACGATAAAAAACCGCATGACTAACCTGCGCTGGTGGGCCAGAGCGGTGAATAAACAAAACGTCATTGCTCGTTCCAATGATTTTTACGGGATACCGGACAGGAACTACGTTGCCAATGGCAACGCTAAGGCAAGAACTTTAGATCATGAGCGTCTTGAGATGATAAATGACCCGCATACAAAAATGAGCTTGCAGCTGCAAGCGGCTTTTGGCCTGAGAAGGGAAGAAGCCTTAAAGATTAAACCCAGACAGGCCGGCGAAGGTCATCAACTCAGGTTACAAGCAGAAGATGCGCTATTCAAGGAAGCTGCCCAATCCATGGAGATTGAGCAGGTGATTTTGTTGTTCGGTTTGGGAGGCTCGATCGTTTTCTGGCTGGGGCTGCTCTGGAGAAAAGAGCCGGTTCTAATTGCCGTGCAATCACCTGTTATGTGCGTGAGGATGATGTGCGAGGTTATCGGACGAATGTTTTATTTCATGGCACTGGCGTTAACGCCGTTATCTACCACCACTGCGATCCTGCAGGCGACTCCCGTTGTTGTGGTGTTAGGTGCAGCACTGTTTTTTGGCGAAAGGGTCTCACTGCTGAAATGGCTGGCTATAGCTATGGGCCTGATCGGAGTTATGATTATTCTGCGTCCCAATAGCGATGAGTTTTCACCGCTGTCGGTATTGGCCGTGATCGGGCTGATTGGGTTTGCTGGGCGTGATCTGGCGAGCAGAGCTGCGCCACAATCGTTAAGTACATTCGCACTCGGTTTTTACGGCTTTCTCGCAATCATCATGGCGGGTGGAATCGTTTCGCTATGGAGTGGAACTCAAATTGTCTGGCCCAGCGGCCACGCGAGCCTTGCCTTGATAGGCACGATTTTCTGCGGAGTGATTGCCTATATCGCACTGATGAAAGCGATGCGTATTGGAGAAGTCTCCACGGTCACTCCATTCAGGTACTCCAGACTTCTGTTCGGTGTAGCACTTGGCTATTTCATCTTTGATGAAGCGCTGAGCCCGTTCTTTTGGCTTGGGAGTCTGGTTATCGTCAGTTCCGGTCTTTTTATTACGTTCCGGAGAATTAGCCCTGCTGGATTGAGCAGAACGCACTGACCGCCAGTGTGCTTGCGTGATTGAAGAGACTGTCGTTCAAACCGGGCATGAGCGCCCGACTATCAACAGCGGTTTTAAAACAGATCCCCATACGGAGCGGGAGAGGCTTGAATGAGCGCTACCCGGATGATGCGGCACGGCGATAGTTCGAAGATGGACCCGGTCATTACTGACCGCTGCGCCTAAACAGGCCCTGAGAGACGCGTTCAGCAGATTCCAAAACAACGAGACTCTGCCTACCCCTTTCGCTTGCGCAAGGTGGGGTCATCCTTGCCACTTTTCCGCAGTGGCCGCGTCTAGTGAGTCCACTATACGAAC
>NZ_AUHJ01000029.1 GCF_000423125.1 Haliea salexigens DSM 19537 | reverse complement strand
TAACGCTGCCATAAACGGCGCGAGCTTGCGAGCGTCCGGCGACCGTAGGGAGCGAATTTAATGGCCTTGTTATATGATGTTTTCACAACACACAATTCATTAAGATACAGCCGCCTTCATGCGGAATTAGATGGTGTGGTTGCAGTTCAATATTTTTAACGCGCTTGAAACCGCTGTGCTCATAAAGATTAATAGCTCTCGTATTGTCAGCAAACACAATAAGGCTTAATTCAGAGTAACCTTCACTACTGGCTTTGACTTTAGTTTTCTCTAGCAATGCTTTCCCGATGCCTAAGCCCCTATATTTTTCTTCAACGCTCATAGCATCTAAAAAATAACTTCCCTCGACCCTGCTGGAGTAGAATTCACGGAACCTCTTCAAGCGATCAGCTGGCAGGAAGTTCGCTAGCTCATCAGTTATGCAGTGGTGCTCTGCGGGATATGACAGCGCCATACCAACTATTTCTTGGTCAGACTCCGCGACGATACAGCTGCGGAATGTATGTGGATATTCATCTTGTTCTAATCCATTAGATAGTAATTGAAGTGCTGACAGCCCAGGTACTAAGTCATGGAATAGGTATTCCACCACGCCATCTGAGGCTATATAGTCTAGCTCTGCTATACGCTGGCTATCTTCTCTCTTCCCTTGCCTGTATTTCAAATTCATTTCTTATCCTAGACCAATGCGCTTGGCTGCATATTCATATAACAGTTTAATAGGCGGAATTCTGACTATGCCGCTCGAACTCGCAGTCAGGTTTGGCTTGAAATTTCTTATAAATCATACTTTTACCCTGCTGCCTGACCTTGAAGGGGCTGTTGAAAAGAAGCCTTCGTTGTTCATGAGACCTTTTACGGTCTTATATGCACTGCCGTGTGGGTTCAAATATCCCATAGAATCAGATGGTTATCTACAATGCCGCTGTGGAAAGGAAGCCATTCTCTCCGTTACTCATAGGACCTGATAGTAGATTTTTCGACCATTTGAACCTATAACTGTATATACGTACAGTATATGGGATCTTCAAATATGCCACGCTCCCCGTTCCTCGAAAAGGTTCGCAGCGAGATGCGGACTAGGCATTACAGCTTGAGAACAGAGAAAACATACCTGTACTGGATTCGTCAGTTCATCTGTTTTCATGACAAGCGCCACCCCGAACAACTTGGCAACCATGAAATTGAACGCTTTCTATCCCACCTTGCCGTCAACCGGCAGGTCAGCGCGGCAACCCAGAATCAAGCGCTCTGCGCACTGGTCTTTATGTACCGCCACATCATTGGCAGTAATATCGAAGGGCTCAAGTACGGCTTTTCCCGTCGGCAAAGACGGCTACCTACAGTTCTTTCTCCGGACGAAGTACAACTTATCCTGGCAGAACTCACGGGCAAATACTGGCTTCTGACAGCCATGCTTTATGGCTGCGGTTTTCGTATTCAGGAAGCTCTAACGCTCAGGGTAAAAGATATAGACCTGGGTAATAAATCAATTTTCGTTTTTCGGGGAAAGGGAGGGAAGGACAGATACACGCTACTCCCCGCGACGCTGGTTAAACCTATTCAGCATCAAATCAATGCTGTTAGAGATTCGCATGAAAAGGATCTGGACGATGGATATGGCTATTCTTCAATCGATAGCGCCTTAAAACGAAAGTACAGTCATGCCCTCAAGGATTTCGCCTGGCAATATCTTTTTCCTTCTAGTACACGGTGCCGGCATCCCGTGGATGGATACATATGCAGACATCACCTGCACGGCACCGCATACGCGAAACAACTCAGGCGAGCAGTGAGGACTAGCGGAATCACCAAGCGCGTGACAGCACATACCTTCAGGCATTCGTTTGCGACTAGCCTGCTCCAGGAGGGCAGTGATATCCGGACCGTGCAGGAATTGCTGGGTCACTCGGATCTGAGAACAACCGAGATATATACCCATGTAGTGGGGCAACATTGCGCCGGCACCCGAAGCCCAGTTGATTCAATTTTTCAAGACAGCTTAGCTCACCATTGAGCAGATAAGGTTACTTTTCAGCTCTATGGAAATGGCTGCTTTGTGGCGACAGCTGCCGAAACCCGATGATTCGGAAGATTCCATCCTCGTAGCTCTATCTCAGGTTCATCGATTGAAAACGATGCCGTTAGTTATTCACCGCGCCGACCGCCTTGGTGACCCTTCATTCTTCTGCAAGCAGCTCACCTTCCTGGTTCAATACGTAAGTTGCTACCCGGAAGTGGAAGCGCGGCCCTGAGTGATCGTGGATGATCCGCAACTGGCCGCCACATTCATGGACAAAGTCCTGAGCAGTGCCGTTTCCGGCATCGAATGTGACCGGGGCTGTCTTGTTCGACCAGCACTTCAGACATCTAGCCTTCGATGACCGATGATTAACCATACGAATCAACGCACCCAACTCGGCTATCGCGTTGTTCAGATTACCAAGTTGGTACCGCAAATGTCCCTTCTGAGCCCGGTGCCGAACTCGGGAGAACCATCCCTCGCTCAACGCCGCTAGCTGGTCACGAGCTTCCCTTTGCGCCTGCTCTTTCTGGGCCAGCTCCTTGCGCAGGACATCCGGATTTATCCGTTCAATACTGGAGTAGTCTGCGCAGTCGTAACACCAGCCGGTAGCGCAGCCGGTCACAACAGATTTTCCGTCCGCTGCCTGGTACCGAATTCGAACAGGGCGCATGAGATCGCGGGTTTCGTAGTCGCAACCCGTGCAGACGACGCGTGCAGAATCAATGGACATGGCGGCGGGGCTCGGAAGGTAAAATTCTACTCATTGTCTGGCTTTTGTACCGTTTTGAGACGTTCGATCAGGCGATAATCGACCCGATCATCCGCTGTTCCGGTGAGTTGGCGCAATATCGCATTAACCTCGGGCTTCTCAACGGGTTTTCGCACCTGAAGCACGCCGTCATGCGACTCGGTGGAATCCGGCGCCAATACCACCACCTTGGCCCCTTTCAGTCGCTTTCTCGCTTCCGCCAGAAAGCTATCCAGATCGATATCCTCTATCCCCTCTTCTACCCAAAGGAGGCTAACCGGATGCTTGGCGAGCAGGGCCAGCGCTTCAATTGCGGTATCCGCCTGCAAAGTGTCCATACCCCATACTGCCAAGCTGGATTCAATCAGGCGGTGCTGTGACGCATCCACTCCGACGGTCAGTGAAATATGCCCCTGGAGGCCCGGTTGCGCGATTTCAGGGCGGGTCACCAGAACGACTGGCAGTCGGACCGTGAACTCACTACCGACCCCGCGCTGGCTTACCAGCCCCAAACTACCTCCCCTGCGGGCCAACAACTCCCTCGCTATGTATAGACCCAGTCCACTGCCAGACGCCCCATCATTGTCCGGAGAAAACTGCGTATACCGCTCAAAGACCTTCTCCAGGTCCTGCGCTGCGATCCCTTGGCCATTGTCCTTGACCGATATGACCAGCTCCGGGCCAAACGTCGCCTTATCCACGACTTGCCAATGAATCCGCACCTCGCCTTGCGGCGTAAAGGCCAGGGCATTCTCCAGCAGCTTTTCCAGGACGATATCCAGCGTCCCAGAGTCAACCTGGACGTTATCGATGGTGGTCGGCGCACTGCCACTCACATGAAAGGCCAGCCCCCTGCGTGCGAACCGGGGCTGATATCGAGTGGCCAAGTCACTAAAGTAGTCGGTGATATCCACCTCCGTCGTCACCCTGCCCTCCTGCGCCTCCTCGAGTTTTCCGAGCATAGCGAGGACGGACAGTTTGACACGCTCGGCATTGTGCAAAATCACCGCCGGGTCCACCGGCGAGCTGGCGCTTTGCTGATTCAATTTCAGCAGTTCTACCACCTGCATCACCGGATCGGCGATCTCCCGTGTCGCGGTTTCGTAGAAGGCGCGCGTTTCCCTGTCCGATTGCTGGGCACTGTTCACCGCCGCTTCAAGCTGTTGTAGCGAGGCTTCCTGCCGCGCCCGGGCTTCATCCACATTCTCCGACAATCGATTCACGCCACGTGCGATCACGTCAAACTCCGACACCAGCGGCTCGTCGTTGATGAGGATACCGCGCTCGCCTGCAGCAATTCGCCGCAAAGCGCCCGTTATCGTTCTCGCAGATCGCCACAAAATCCGGGCTGCGAGCAGAACCAGCAGTGAACCCAGCAATAACACCACCCCGATCAGGCGCTGGTAGTCCTTGACCAGTCGGCTTTTTTGCTCTGTCAGCACGTGTGGCGTCAATTGAAACAGCACCTCGCCCACGTATACTTCACCGTCGCCTGCCCCAACTAACACCGGCTCGTCCGCCAGAGATTGAATAGTGAGCGGCTGGCGATACTCGATCAGCTGAATTCCCTGTGCGATCGGCAACTGCTGATTTTGGGCCCGGGCCACCAGACGACCTTCTGCATCCGCCACCTGCACCGCAAACACCAGGTCGTTGCGTGCCATTGCCCCGACCAGTCTTTCGACTGCCTCCTCGTCACCCACCGCCAGTGGATAGCGCAAGGACTCACTGCCGGTGGTGCGAATCATATCTTCCAGTACCTCCAACGCCACTTCAGAGGATTGGGTCACCGCGGGATCGAACAAACGCCAGGATATCCCGCTGATCAACAGCACACCCAGCAGCGGGGGAAGCGTGAGCAAAGCCAGTAGCGGCATGCGCCATCGTCTAGTCGACACCGTTTACCTCCACTTCCAATGCGCGCACGTCCCGCTCTGCAATTACTCTGCCGTAGCCGTTGCGAAGCACGGAATCGTTCACTTTTACCCGTATACGATCAGGTGGCTCCGCCAGCAGCTCGCCGGATTCCACCCAGTGGCGGAGCGTCTGTCGCAAGGCCGCTTCCAGCTGCTCTGGGGCGTAATAGGCCGCCGCCGCCGCGCCCTGGTGCAATAGTGACGGGATGGAGACGACTACGGGCTTGCGATGGCGAAACAGGGTTTCCAGCGCCAGGCGGTAATCGGCTCCACCGAAGACCTCCGGATCAACGGGCATCAGGAATACATCCCAACGTCCCTCCTGGATGAGACGGCCCAAGCCCCTCGCGACGCCCTCGGGAGGTAGGGGTAGTTGCCGGTAGGGCCCGACAGTCCCCTCTGCGCCCGCGGCGCTGATCAGGGTGGCGGACTTGCTGCCCGGAAACAGCGCCCGGGCCAGGCGGTACAGCGCCGTCAGCGGCGGATCCACGGGGATCACCGCAACCGGCTGCTGGCACGAAGCGGCGGCCGCTGGTATCCGGCTGGTGTAGAGATAGGTGGCGAGGACGGGTTGTCCTGAGTCACTCTCGCAGAATGCGTTCAGTGCTTCGGCGCCCACGGTGATTACGAGGCTCACACCGCTCATCTGATCTGCCGGCACTTCGGTCGCGATCAGCGCCTGGATGCGCGCGCGGATCCGATCATCCCCACCATAGATAGTGACGTCGGCCCGAACGGGCGTGACTGCGATCGCCAGCCAGCACAGGCCAAGGACCGCTATGGGAATGCGGCGGCGCAACCTTGCTGACCTGGATGCTGGCACTGAATGGTGTTCTCTCTTGGGCGCTGTGATAACCGCATCAGGCCATTCTGCCTTAAATTCGGGTCTCTGTTCAGGCGGCCCGGACGCGTCCGGTGGTGTCCGCGGACACCGCATGTACCAGCAGTGGAACTGCGCTGCGTGACATTGCGGTGGCATCAGCCTCGACAATTTCGCATACTCAAGCCTTCTCAGACGGGATTACGCCCAACTACGCCCCTAATCCAAGGAGTGAAGGCAATGGCAGGCACCTACGACTTGAAGAAAAGCGCCAGCGGTAAATTCATGTTCAACCTGAAGGCCGGTAACGGCCAGATCATCCTCACCAGCGAGCTGTATGAAAGTAAATCCGCCGCGGAGAATGGGATCGAATCGGTGCGCAAGAATTCTCCGGATGATGGGCGATATGAACGCAAACTCTCTAAAAAGAATGAACCCTACTTCAACCTGAAAGCCGGTAACGGCCAGGTCATTGGCAGTAGTGAAATGTATTCAGGCGCGGCGGCCATGGAAAACGGCATCACGTCAGTCAAGACCAACGGCCCCACCGCCAAGATTGTGGATAACACCTGAGGCCTGGACGTCAGGTACGGGATATCGATATGACGACAGATCATTCCAAGAGAGGCGGAACGAATCGCCCTGTGCTGTACGTCTATCGATGCATTGCGTGTGATTACCGCGGTGAGACCCATCGCCATGATGATTCTCACGACGGCGATCGTGCGGTTTGCGAGCACTGTGGCGCTATGGTTGTACTCGAGTGGGACGGTGGTGTGCAACTCTGCGCCGAGACCACTTCGACTAGCCGTAAAAGGCACTGATTGCCGGCCTGACCCTATCCTACCCACAATACACCGCCACGATGGCCAATCGCTCGTGCCCGAGTTCCCTGGACACCTGCTGGCGGGCCTCGCGGTCGCGCACACGCTGCTCAGGTGTCAGTGATTGCCGTGACGGGCCGCCTGCCGCGGGGCAAGGCCATCCAGCGATGTCGGCATAGCGGGCTTGGGCATAAGTGTGACGCAGGCCGTGGTTTTTATCGAGGCCGGCGCGCACCGTGGCGCGCTCATAGGTCCGCAGGTGCTGGATATAGGTTTTGTTGTCTGGAATCAATGATCCCCGTCCCGTCAACCGCCGGATTTCATCCAGCAGCGCACGCTGCTCCGGCGTTCTCACGGGGATGTCCCGCGCCCGGCCCCCTTTGCACCAGGAATCCTTGAGTCGGATGTGGTCCCCGCGATCGGCGTAGGCGGGACTGAACTTGAGGGACTCCTCGCGGCGCAGCCCGAAGGCTTCCTGCAGGCGCAGGGACAGCCGGATGTGTTGATCGCGCACCTGGGCAAGCTTGTCTGCTGCCAGTTGCCGGCCCTTGTCTTCCCCGGTGACAAAGCGGCGGTTATCGATGCCGTAGTGGGCGTTTTCCCGCGCCACCACCGGCGCTTTGTTGATCGCGCCGGCCCACCAGCGGATGTGGGACATCCGGTTCTTCATGGTCCCGGCCGAGAGTCCCTGCTGCTGCCAGCGCGTTACCAGGGCCTCGACGTGCTTCGGTTTCAGGCTTTCCGGTTTCATTTTACGAAAGCCCAGTTCATGCAATGTACGGGCGGCCTGCATCAGCACGTTCTCCCGGGCAGCCCGGGTGCCGTAGGCGGTGCGCGATGCCCGGCGCACCATACCGCGAAGCTCATACTCCAAGTCCTGCATTGGCTCCCCGTCACGTCACTTCAAACCGCCCTACCCTTCCAGCCCCTTGATTTACAGGGTCAGGCCGATTAGTTGGCGCTTACTGTTTTCCATTTTTTCTTCCGCATAGTCGACCGGTATTTTTATCAGTACCTACACCCGTGCTCAGTGTTTATGTTCAGCACAATCGCCGTGGCGAGCTGTGATCCCGCAATGCGGGAAACGAACATAAAGCGTTTTATGGTTGCCTGACTTTGCAGACAAACGGCGGGTTGCCCTGTGGGGAATCCCTGCCGTTCAGCGGTCGAGGGCGCTGCCCTTAACTGCGGTTACATGCTGACTTACGGCGCAGCACACCGTGTAGTCGGTTAACGACCTATTGGCCTCCTTCACCATTTCTGTTGTCACAAAATGTTGAAGCGCGCCCCCGAAGGGGATGCGCTTCAACCCCTCAGGTTTGCGTCGGCAGTCTGTCGCTAAGGCCGACGAGGAACACTCTTTGCTTTGCTCCTCTTGCTGGCTGACCAGCAGATGCGGGCGTAGCCCGCGCGCTTACATGCAGCCGAAGGCTGCGATCAAGCACGCCTATTTAGCCGCGAGCCGCTTGGGGCCCGCAATAGTCATTTTTATTCCAATAATTTTCGGGTCACTACGAATGCCGCCGTGTGGCGGCCGCGCGAGCCCAGGGTTTACCGGGCTTGCCAACGCCAGCGCGCTGGCGTCACTACACCACTTGGGCTACGCCGCGTTCGGTAGTGACGCCATCGGCGTCGGCAAGCCCGAGAGTTTTACAGGATGTAATCGGTGGTTAACCGGCAGGGAGTTTCAGGTGTTGCTGGGGAGATTCACCTCCCCTCAGACCACCTCGTAACCGATCACCCGGCCGGTCTCGGTGAGGATGTTGGCCATAACCGCGTCGCGCAATTCTCGGTGAAAGACGGGGCGCTTCGGAATCGCCCGGGCCCCGCGCTCGAACAGGGCAACCGCCGGTGCGTTGCCGTACATCGAGGCGCAGTAGAGCAAGCCATCGATCTCTGGGTAGGCTTCATAGAGTTGCCGGGCCCAACGCCGCGCCCGCGGCCGGGGTCCTGCGTGGATGGCCATGGAAGCGCCGATCGCAGTGGCAAAGGGGCCAGTCAGGTCAAGCAAGGTCAGGTCGGTTGCGAGGGCGAAGCCGGCGAGGACCGGATCCCGGGCGTTGCGATCGATGAGGCGTGTGGCCTGGAAGACCTCGGCCAGGCAGGTGGGAATGGCTTCGGAACCGGTGGCCAGGTACATGATGCCCCGGTCCTGCACCTGCCCCCTCCCCTGCCCGTCTGGGATCTGATGATCAAATCGGCTGGTGGTCGGCCCATAGAAGCGAAAGGTGTCCCAGGATGTCGAAAACTTGCCGCCCACAAAACACAGGCGGGTCATGGTGGCGCCTTCCGCTAAGTGGTGCAGCACAGGCGGTATCGCCCGCAGGGTATCCACACCCGGCGGTTCGGGGAACTTCGCCATTAAACTTCGCCGACCAGGACGACCACTGCTTCAGGCGGATGGCCGGTCAGGAGCCACTCGTGGGGGCTCAGGGCGCGATTCAGGGTGTCAGACGTGAGATCAGGGTGCGTATCCATGAAAAAGCGCTGTACGGCCACTGGGTGCGCCTCAGGGCGCAATGCCCGCAGAACGGCCTCCAGGCCCGCTAGCGTGCCTTTCGGCCCAAACTGAAAGCGGGGGCACACCCGGCCGCCCGTCGTGCGTATAGCGTAGAGCTCGCCCGCCTCGAGCTTCTGGCGGATCCGGCTGGCACTGACGCCCAACAGTTCGGCCACTTCTTTCTGGCTAAGCGCCGTGGTCACTATCTGGGCGAACTCCCCGGCAATGACCGCGACGTTATCGGCGGCGCCCTCCTCTGACCAGGCCCCAACCCCGCGCGCACCGGCGCTGCGCAGATAGGCTTCCTCCGCCTCCGACAATGCGTTGGTGACCGGTGAGGTCTCGTAGATCGGATGCGCTCGCAGGAACGCGGCCGCCGCTGAGGCCAGGCGGTCGATGTTGGTAATACCGGCCTCGGCCAGTGTGGTGCGGTCAGCTTCGGTCAACATAGCTATCTACCTCTAACAGAGATAATGATAGTTAATTATAGGTCAACCCTTCGCCGCTGTCACTCCGCTTGATTAGCGGGGTTGGCTGAAGGCTGCCCAAAGCCATGGCGAGTGAGGTGGCGGATATAAAACTGTTCCGCAGGTGGGTCGCCACCCCAGAACAGTGCCGGATCTTCCACCACAAAGCCCTGCTGGTAGTGCTTCTGGTTGCGGCGACCGCCGCGCAGCAGATTCTGGCCCTTGCGGGTTCGCGTACAGATGTTGAGGCGCCCGAATTGGTTTATCAGGGTTTTGGGGGGCGTGTCCGCATTGAGGCGTTCATGGCACCACTCGAAGACCTCCGGCACCTGCAGGAAGGTACGCCCTTCCCGGTCCACCTGCACCCAGGCTTTCTTGCGATTGTAGGGTAAGGAACCGTCCTGCAGTCCCTCACGGATTGCCTCCACCAGCACCCAGCCCCGGGCTAAAGGCTGGGCCCACTGGCTCCTGTCCGGGCGGACAAACAACGTGCCCTGTGTGTTGGCTTCTGGAACTGGGGCATGGGAGCCCGGCGGGGTTTTGGCTGTTGTTTGCCTGACGGGTTGGGCACGCGTTGTTTCGGACTGCCCGGGCAGCGCGCTGCGCCCGGCGACGTCTCGCAAACCGCCGTCATCGCCGCCCTCAAAAAAGGCCTGCCAGTGTGCCCACACCAGGGCCTCCCGCTGCAGGCGTGCCAGACCCTCGGGGGGCAGAAAGTTTTCCGCCACTGCCACCTGCCCTCCCCTTTCCAGGCGGGCCACATCCATATGCCAGGCGATCGCCATGGCACTGATCAGAGCGTAGTTATACAGGGTCTCATAGCGCCGGTAATCGGTGACCTGGCCACCTCTGGGAAGCCGCTCGTTGGCCGCGCGCTGGCAGGCCCGGGTGATAGCCTCGAGCAGTGCTTGCATGGCCGGTTCGGCTGTTACCGCCTGGCGCTGTACCGCTGACCGGTGCAGGGCCCGAAACAGAGGCAGGGTCTGCTGCTCAAACTGTGCTCTCGACTGACTGCCATCGGCCCTGTAAAGACCCAGCAGAGATCCATCGAGGGCGTGGACGGTGGGCGCGTTAGGTCGCGCCCCGGGGGCATCCGGCGTGAGTCGCCGAATGAATGCTTTCAGTGCTCGAGCGGGCATCGTGAGTCCAGGACCGGCGGGCGGGCGTCTATGGTCGCGGGGACCGGGAGGTTCATCACGCCGGCGCCCTCCTCCGCTGCACCCATAGCTGGAAGCTGCGATCCCAATTGTTTGAAAGCGTCTGGCTATGGCTGCGAACAAAGCCGGCGATGTGTTCGGGAATGTGGGTCTGCTCAAGCTGTCCTGCCTGTACCAGCTTTTCAAGCACCGAGGTGCTAGGCAGCCAGTTCGCAGGCAGAGGGCCCTGCAGTGCAGGCGCCCGGCATTGGCAATAGGCTAAAAAGGCCTTACCGGGGTCCCGGAGCGCCCTGCCCTGCTCCCGGGCACTGATCACAAACAGTTCCCGGTAGTGCGCAATGGCATCGTGCTGATAACCGGCGGCAACGAGCTTCGCCTCGACGGCCGGCGACGGCTGCCAGTTCAGCGGAATCTCAAGTGCTTTAGCGGTGCCGCGCGCCAGATCCGGGCTATCGGCGTGCTCACGCGCGTAACGCATAAACGCTATATCGGATTTTTCGCCGGATTGGCCGCCGTAGGTGTCGGCAGCCGTATCAATCTGGCTGACTGACAAACCCAGTTGTTTGAGCGTCAGCCGCGCATTGCGCGAGGGCTGCCAGGTCGTCGCCATCCTGTCAGGCGGTCAACGCCGCGGCCTGCCGCCGAAGGGCTTTGTTGTGATCACTGTCGTCGCCGACATAGTAGTCTTTGGCGTCGCGCCAGATGGTGATCAGGGGGTAGACCTTGGCGCTGCGGGGGCGACGGCGGCGCATCCGGCGGTGTTCCTGGACCTTCTCTTCGTCCCATTCGACCTTGTAGTAATAGCCGTAGAGCCAGCCAATATTGGTGCCCTCCTCCTGCCAACCCGGTGTAGCTTCGTCGTGAACCGGCCTGCCCTGCTCATCCACCTCATTACACTGGCGCCGAATCAGGTTCAGAAAGTCCCGCTCGAAGTTGTCCATGCGGGCCGAGGGAATCACTCGCTCACCGAATTCATCAAGGGTATAGGTAAAGGGACGGCTGGTCGGCTTGGGGCGCACACCCACCACCGCCTTGGCCCAATTGTTGAGCCGGTGAGCCAGTCCTGATCGCTCAGACATCAAGCCGTCGTGGGAGATAAACGAACGCCCGCCGGAAATCAGATTGGCGAGAATCGCGGTGTGGAACTTGACCAGGTAGAATCGATCGGAGGTCACTACCCGCCGGCCCTGCTCATCGTGTTCGTAGTCCTTCTTGGCGTAAAACTCGGTGATATAGCGATAGTGCGCTGTTTCTGCGCCGAAGGTGAAATTCTCCATAAAGTAAGGCGACTGGCTGGCATCCACCTTGAACTCGGTGTCGCGCAAACGCGCCAGCATATCGCGCACTATGCGACGATTCTGGTCATTGGGCCGCAGGCCCATACGCCGACAGAGTTCATAGAGATCGAAGAAGAAATACTCGTCCTGAATGCCCAGGTCGGTAGCGGAGAGTTGATCCAGCGAGCCAAAGCGGGTTTCCAGTTGATCGAGCAGAATACCGTTCAGTGCCCGCATCGCGCGCTCATCGGATAGATAAGCCACATCGCTGCCTTCCCGGGTCTGGGTGGAGGTGCGGATCTCGATCCAGTCATCCTCATAGAACTGGTATTTACACTGGATGTCTTTGCGCTTGTCGCGGCCCGACAGCTTCATCCCGGCGTCCAGGATGCAGAACAGACTCTCAATGCGCGGCGGCACATCCTCAGACAGCGACAGATAACTGCCTTCCCTCTCCAACTGGTCAATCGCCAGGGACAGTTGCTGTTTGGAGGGACGGTGTGAGGGAATCAGGGTCATGCGATCAGGCGAGGCAAAATGGGCCAGTACCGGCTGAAAGCTGGTAATCTCGACGATGCGGCAGGCCTTGCCTTCGAGGTAGCAGTCGGTGTCTTTGAGGACGCCGATGTGTTCCAGTTCTTTGAAGCGTTTACCGATTAGCCCCGCGCTGCAAGCATGGTTTGCCTGCTTCAGGCGCTGGACAAAGGCCTGCCGACTGATGCGCTGGTGCTCGGCATCCTGGCAGGCGTCAACCAGGATGATCAGGAAGTCGCGCAGTTTCGGTTTGAGACTGGTGTCCTTGATCAGCAGCGACAGCTGGCCTGAGGCTTCGGGGGATATGCTGTAAAAAAGTGGTTTCGCCGCCATGTCAGAATTCTTTTGAGGAAGAAAACCATCCAGTTCGGCTAACCCTATTGATATAAATATGGGCTGTCAATGGTCAGTTTACTTACATCCCCTCTTAGAGGTGCGAATTGACATTTTGAGCCCTTCGAGTAGAAGAAAATATCAATGTGAATAGGGGTGATTAGTTTGAATAGGCGGGAATAGAGTGAATAGTACTGAATATAGGGCGAAAACCCGTTTATAAACAATGACCTGCAAACACTAAAGCTTAGTTCACTGTCCTAATAGCATGGTTTCCTGTGCTTTTGTCTTGGTTCACTGTCCTTTGATCATGGTTCACTGTACTTAATCACCGTTCACTGTCGTCATCGATGCTTCACTGTCCTTCTGCCATGGTTTACTGTCCTTTCCTGATAGTTCACTGTACTTAGGCCATGGTTCACTGTCCTTTGGTCGTGTGGCAGCCCCGAACTTATCCACAGGCGCCCTGCCAGGCCAGTGTGTGGCCCCCTCCTCCCCGGTTTTGGGGCTCATGGGCTCCCCAGATCGGCCTGACGCCTCAAGATGTCATTGTGTTGAGGAGCGAAAGGAAAGCCGTATGTTCAGTTTCCTTACAATAAGCCCCTAATTGATATTTTTCCTGAATAATTTGCCTTAGAATGTCAATAATCATTTTGACATGGGGAAAACATCAACATGCCTATCAGCCAGGAAAATTTCAACAAGCTGGGGCGGTATCTGGAGAATGGCCATAACCTCGTCCGGGGTATCAAGGCTATCGCAGAAGACCAGATGCCACCTCGGCGCTACAAGGGCGAGGAATTGGTCGATCTGGTTGGCGCGAAGTCCAATACGATCTATATGGCCGAGAAAGAAGGTCGCCTCCCTCCCCCGGACCTCGATCCCAAAACCCACCGCCGGCTGGGAGCTACCCTGGAACAAGTCTTGGGCATGCAGGAGTATTTCGGGACCCGCCCTTGGCGGCGCCCGGATGAAAACGCAGTGGTGATGAGCTTCACCAACTTCAAGGGGGGCTGCTGGAAGACCACGACATCCTGGTATGCCGGCTCCTATTACGCCAACCTCGGCTACCGGGTGCTGTTCGTGGATCTGGACCCCCAGGCTTCACTGACCTACAACTGCGGCATTCTGCCGGATTTTGAGACCTCTCATGAGCAGTCGCTCGGCCCCTACATCCTGGAAGAAGAAGGGTATCCGGCCAGTTGGGCCCGGCAGGTGATCCGTGACACGCACCTGCCCAACCTGAAAATCATTCCCTCAACGCTGCAGTTGGCAGGTGTTGAGTACGCCTTGTCCAATGCCATCATGGAAGCCCGCTCTGAAAGTGATCGGCTGACGAAGATGCTGCACTGGTTTCATCGGGTGAAGGACACCATCAGCGAGATCAAATCCGATTTTGACATCGTGATCATGGACGGAACACCGTCGCTGGGCTTGCTGCCGCTGAATATCATCTTTGCGTCCGATGCTGTAATCGTGCCGGTGCCGACCGAAATCACTGATTTTGCGTCGACGCTATCCTTTGGTGATCTCTACAAAGACCAGTCCGAAACCCTGTATGAGAATTTCGGTGAGCAGATTGTGCTGCCCGACATGCTATTTCTGCCGACCCGGTTTTCCGCCTCGGAGAAAAACGCCACCCTCGGTAGCGAATTCGTGCTGGATCAAATCCGCAAAACCTTCAGTACCGACTGCATGCAGTCGGTGATCAAGAAGCATGAGGCGGTGGTGAGCAACTTGTCGTTGATGCGGCGCACGGTATTTGATGTCAATGCGGGCGATGCCAACGTAAACCGTGAGGCGCGCAAGCGGGCGATGGCGAACTTCAAGACGGTATTCGATGAAATCCTGGAGCGGGCGGTGTATCCACGCTGGCCGAGCAAGAAAGCGGAGCTGGAAGAGAAGGGGATCTACTGATGGCGGACAAGAAAAAGTTTGGCATACATGCCCTGTCGGCCCAACTGGGCGACACGGCGGCAGAGAGCGAGACTACTTCGAAGGCGAAGCCCGCGGAGAAACGGGTTTCGTCGCCGATCAATTCGCCGGCGCTGACGGTACGCAGCAAACGCCAGCAGCGAATGTATCTCGACATGCCGGTCTCCAAAACCACGGTGGAGTGCGACCTGATTGAGGTGGATCCCAGGCTCTGTGTGGCGTCACCACTGAATAAGCGGGTGCAATCCCTGTTGAGCGCTGATGATGCCGCGGTGCGGCAGTTACTGACATCGGTGCGTGACGAAGGGCAGCGCGATCCCGTGTTGGTACGTCACCTGAAGGAGCCCGAGGGCGATAAGCGTTATGAAGTGATCTACGGCACCCGGCGGCGTTATGTGGCTGAGTTGCTGGCGGAGGCAGGGGAGGGCGGTGGTGCCCTCAAAGCCTGGTACAGCGACCAGATTACGGATGCGGATGCCAAGCGCCTGGCGGATAGCGAAAACGATGACCGGCAGGATATTTCTTCCTGGGAGAGGGCGATTTACTTTGCTCAGCTTCGCGCAGCAAAACCGGATGTCACGCTGGAGGTGCTGGCGGGCATGGAAGGTGTTGACCGCACGCTGGCAGGGAAATATCTCAAACTGGCCGAGTTGCCCGAGTCCGTTGTGCAGCTGGTCGCGTCACCCACGGCAATCAGTTTGCGGGCCGGCCTGGATATCCAGAAAGCGCTGGGGAGTCTCGGGCCTGCCGCGAGAAAGCAGGTGTTGAAGTCCTTCTCTGACACGGCGCGATTTGAGGATGGCGGGGCGTTGCTGAAGGCTCTGCGAGAGGCTGCTCGTAAGCCGGCAAAGTCCGCGGTCGCGCTCAAGGGGCGCCGAGAACTGGTCGATGATCAGGGGCGCAAACGGGCAGTGATTGGTGCGCATCGGTCCAAGAAGGGACAGTATAAAGTGGATCTTTATGAGCTCAGCGATGAGCAGATCACGGCGGTGGAGGAGGCCATCCGTGGAGCGCTGAAGCTGTAGATGTGCACGGTTCCCATTTTAAGGTAAGTTGTTGATATATAAGAATAAAGTACTTTGCAAAAGTGCATTTTTGCACGCCGAATACAGCGCCTGTTCTAGGCGCTTGTTAGCCTCTTCTCACCGATTGATTGGTCTAGCCCCGCTTCCGATGAAGTCCATCGCGGCTGGCTAATCGAGCTCCGGATCATTGTTCGCACCCAGCTCCAGGAGGAGGGCGTTGGCCTCGCGGGCGTTATCGACGCTGAGGGTCAATTGGCCTTTGAGCAGGGTGTCTGTTTGCATCCGCTGATCCAGTTTATCGAGTAGACCTTTGAGCTCCGACAGGCTGTGGAAGGCCAGCTCGACCGTCCCCTTGTGTTGCTTGGCATCGAGGGTAATCGCGGTGCCGGTACCGTAGTGCTCGGCCAGCTCCCGCTCCATCAGCCCGACGTCGCCCAGTCGATGCTTTTGCTTGCCACGTGGTTGTGCCACAACCTGCGGTGGCTCGTATCCGGGATGCACCAGGCGATAGAGCGCTCGGGTGGACATCATGCCCTTGCTGGCCTTGAGCGCGAGCTGCTCCTGACGGCTTGGGGAGGGCTCGGCGAGCAAAATTTTGGCGAATTCTGCCTTGATCAGCCCGTGTTGCAGTAGCTCCCGGGTTCTGGGCGCGAGGCCGTGGAGCAGTCGGAGGCGGTTGGACAGGGTAGGGCGGGCGATACACAGGGCATTGGCCATGGGCTGTATCTTCCAGGGTTTGCCTGTCCTGCCAAAATGTTCCATTCCGGTTTGGGCCGCCGCAGCGTAGAGCAGGGGTGTGCTGATCAGCCCAGAGGCGCTGTGGTCTTTGGCGGCGTATTCAATGGCGTAGAAGGCGGCTTCGGCTGCATTGCATTCGATCAGGCCAACGGGAATCGAAGGGGAGCGGGGGAAGGCATCCCGGTGGAGGAATGCCTCCAGGCGTTCCCAGCCCAGCAATATTTCGACGGTGTGGCCCTCGGGACTGGTGATTTTGCGGCCAATGACGGTGCCAGGGGGGCCACCCAGCTCTACTGCGTGATCAATAAGGGCGTTGTGCTGGGCTTCGGGGACCTCGGCGCTAATAGCGTAGGGTGCCCGCCGGATTTCCTCTCGGGGCACGTTTTGCATGGCCGGGGCCAGCATCCTGACTAACCGGGCCCTGCGGTCTTCGTTGGCGGTGCGGCTGGGTTGAGGCATCTTGTAACCAAAAGCGTTCTTCGAAGAACGCTTTCTAGTATACAGGCTCCTTGGCTCGCAGGGGAGGACCGTAAATTGGCGTGATTAGGTGGCGATCGAGGTGTCTTCTTCCGAAAAGCTCACGCATTCTCAACGCCTGGCCGAGTCAGTGCGCAGGGGCCCTGGATCATCAGAATCAGCCCTAATTGCTCCTCGGGTGATGACGGATACGCCACAGCCAGGTGAATGTGTGTGGATATGCACCTTCAATAGTCGCAAGGAATGCCGTGGGGGAGGGCGTCTGGGAGACTGCTGACGTGGGCGCATTTACGTTCCTTGAGGAACGATTGGCGGGCTTGTTCAGGGTGCTGTATCCA
Source organism: Haliea salexigens DSM 19537 (assembly GCF_000423125.1). Taxonomy (GTDB): domain Bacteria; phylum Pseudomonadota; class Gammaproteobacteria; order Pseudomonadales; family Halieaceae; genus Haliea; species Haliea salexigens. The sequence goes on along the minus strand of NZ_AUHJ01000029.1, from coordinate 3,217 downwards.
ATGCCTTGGATAGCGCTAACTGATTAAAGGCACAGCGACGGCTCATATAAAGGAAGAAATAAAAAGTCAGGGGACTAGATGCGACGAGGCACTTGTCGGCAAGTGCCTGAAACGCAGTGCAAACTTGATTGCATTTCCCGGCAAATTTGTTGAACGGGGAACTGATTTTTGATTCAGTAAGCTGACAGTAGACAGTAGACAGTGAACTGCTCGGTTTTTCGCCAGGCCATCTCGTTGTCAATAATTAGAAAGGATCTAGGACGGACTTCCGGGGGATGACGCGTTGAATTCGCTGACGGCACTGGTCAACCAGAGAATCGAGTTACTACGGCCTCGGCTACTGGATACCACCCGCCGTAATCCGCTTATCAATAACGCACTGTCCGCGCGCACTGCGTCCTTTGTTCGAATTGTCGATGAGAAGCCTCAGTGCATCCTCGCAATTCTGCAGTCAGACATTCCGATGCGCCTGCAGAGTCTGCCTCCTCTGGATGATGAACCCCCAGACGAGCGCACTCATGAGTTTATTACAGCCTTTGAAAATGCCCAGGCTACTGATGAGGACTATATTGCAGCTCTTGAGAAGCTTGACTTCGACACCGATGAAGCGGCGTATGAAAAGCAGGAAACGCTTGATCGAGAACTAAAAGACCGTATCCGGGGCTTGTTGGATTTGCCGCCTCGGCCGGCATCCAATCAGCATCAGGACCTTATCAATCACGCCAGAATTCATAAGATAAATCCTTCCTTCACTCTGCCGGCTCCTGATGCGGTCGCCACGGATGAACGGTTCATGGACTCGGCGCTGCAGACTCTGTTGTTGCCGGCCAACCTCCAGTCCAGAATGAGCCGAATCTACAGTAAAGCCCGTACATATCGCGAGGAGCGTGGCCTTGAAGTTGTGTACCTGGTGTTGGGCTATCTGGAGTGGAGCCTGCCAGACGCTGACCCGGATCGGGATGGCTTCCGCTCGCCTATCGCACTCGTCCCTGTCAGTCTCGATCGAGAGCGCTCCGAAGAGGGCGAAGTCTATACGGTCCAACAGCGGGGAAGCGTTCACTTCAACCCCGTTCTCAGCCACAAGCTCCAACATGATGTGAAGCTCGACATCAATGAAATAGTGGAGACGTTCGAAGCAGAAGAATTGGACATTGAGGCCGCCTTTGATCTGACACTCGCCAAAAAGCCCAGGCGGATGAAGTGGTCGGTTCTAAGGCAGGCGACATTTGGCGTCTTCCCGTTTCAAGGCATCGATCAGTATTACGACCTCGATACCGCGGGATTGGATTTTTCTCAGTTTCCGGTGCTGAGTGAGCTGATGCTGGGGCGTGAAGCCAGTGGCTCGCTTTGTGGGTATACGGAGGATGACGCCGAATCGGATGATGCAACGCGAGAGGTGCCCAACCTTGTTCTGGACGCAGATTCCTCTCAGTTTCTAGCTTTGCTTAAAGTGGCTTCGGGTGAAAATGTAGCACTCGAGGGGCCTCCCGGTTCCGGGAAAAGCCAAACTATCGTGAATGCAATTGGCAATGCGCTACAGGCCGGCAAGCGAGTACTGTTTGTTGCTCAAAAGGCAACCGCTCTCGATGTAGTTTACGCCCGTCTGCAGGCGCTACAGCTAGATAGATTTGTTCTACCTATGGTGGGTACCAAAGCCGATAGTGACACCTTTTATCAGGCACTCGAAGATCGAATTGATATTCGCTCCGCCGCAAAACCCAGAAACGAGCGTTCAGTCAAAAGGCAGCTCAGCGATCAACGAGAAACACTCTCTGGCTATATCGACCTGTTGACCACCACTGTTCCAGGAACAGCCATTACAGTACACCAGCTGTTTGGACTCTACGCCGAACACAATGATGCCGTGGCCAACTTACCCATAGCGTTAAAAACACTGCCACTGGAGCTTCCAAAGTACGCTGAAGAGGTGGCCCCAGTTCTTTGAACAGCAATACCCGATTCTATAAGTGGATGCCTGCCCTTGGTTTAAGCTGCCATGGGTAGTGACAGCGCTTCAAAGTAGAACTGATCAGGTGTCTGCCGGTCAAGACTGCTGTGGGGCCGGCGGCTGTTGTAGAAGCGGAAGTAGCGATCCAGTCCAGCCCTGGCCGCCGAGACAGTGTCGTAGGCATGGAGGTAGACCTCCTCGTATTTCACCGATCGCCACAGTCGCTCGACGAACACGTTGTCCCTCCAGGCGCCCTTGCCGTCCATACTGATCTGGATGCCGTTGTCCTTCAGCAGACCGGTAAAGGCCATACTGGTGAACTGGCTGCCCTGGTCGGTGTTCATGATCTCCGGCTTGCCATGCCGCTCCATGGCTTCCTCAACGGCCTCCAGGCAGAAATGGGTATCCATGGTGGTCGAGACCTTCCAGGACAGCACACGCCGGGAGAACCAGTCCACGACGGCAGCCAGGTAGACGAAGCCACGAGCCATCGGCAAATACGTAATATCCATCGCCCACACTTGATTGGGTCGAGTTACCGCCAGATTCCGGAGCAGGTACGGGTAGACCTTGTGCCCAGGATGCCGCTTCGTGGTCTTGGGTTTCCGGTACAGAGCTTCAATGCCCATGAGGCGCATCAGTCGCCCAACCTTGGAGCGACCCACCTTGTGGCCCTCTTGACGCAGCAGATCCCGTAGCATCCGGGCACCAGCAAACGGTAGTTCCAGATGCAACCGGTCGATGCGGTTCATCAACATCTGATCGCGGGGACTAATTGGCTTGGGCTGGTAGTACACCGTGCCTCGGCTGATATCCAGCAGTTTGGCCTGCCGACTGATGGGTAGTTTGTGGTCGCGGTCGATCATCGTTTTTCGCTCAGCAATCCCGCCTTGGTGAGCGCGCCTTCTAAAAAATCGTTTTCTAAAGTCAGCTCCCCGATTTTGGCGTGAAGCGTCTTCACATCCACCGGCGGCTCCTTGGATTCTCCTCCGTCAAACACATCTGCGGATCGGTCCAGAAGCTGTGTCTTCCACTGGGTGATCTGATTCGGGTGAACATCGAAACGTTCAGCCAGCTCTGCCATGGTCTGTTCGCCCTTGAGGGCCTCCAGTGCCACCTTGGCCTTGAATTGAGGTTTGTGATTGCGGCGAGGTCTTCTAGCCATTGTGATCTCCTGATATCGGGCAATACGATGCCCTAAGTCAGGCAGGCAATCCACTTATAGCGCTGTTCAGATTTCTGGGGCCACCTCTCTACGTCAATCCTGAC
>NZ_AUHJ01000028.1 GCF_000423125.1 Haliea salexigens DSM 19537 | reverse complement strand
GCCATTGTGATCTCCTGATATCGGGCAATACGATGCCCTAAGTCAGGCAGGCAATCCACTTATAGCGCTGTTCAGATTTCTGGGGCCACCTCTCTACGTCAATCCTGACGATGCTTCCGACACTGTTCTGCACCCGGGTGACTGGGCCCAGGGCGCCCCTGGGGTAACCGGCAGCAACGCCGTTAAGACAGCCCTTAACGCCCTCATCAACGTGCCCATAGACGTACCGGTATGGGATAGCAATCGCGGCAGTGGCAACAACTACGATTACCACGTGGTGCGCTTTGCCACCATCGCCCTGACCAGCTACCGGCTCAACGGCAACGGCTGGCTCAGCTTTACCTACCTGGGCGCAAAGAACTGTTTTAACCAGCCGCCGATGGCGCAGCCACTGAGCTACGAAACCAACGAAGAGCAGCCCCTGGCCGTCACCCTGTCAGGCAGCGACCCTGACGGCGATGCCCTGAGCTACACGCTGCTGTCCCAGCCAGCCCACGGCGTACTCTCAGGCACGGCTCCGGACCTCGTCTACACCCCTGCGGTGGATTACAGCGGCGGCGACAGCTTCACCTATGTCGTTAACGACGGCCTTGTCGATTCCGCGCCCGCGGTGGTGGATATCACCGTATTGCCGATAAACGACGCGCCCGTGGCCTTCAACCAGCAGTTGGAGTTTGCCGAGGATACCAGCGTCCCCCTGACCTTGACCTGGCAGGACGTGGACGGGGACACCGTGACCGCGACAATACTCACACAGCCCCTCAACGGCACGCTGGCAGGCAGCGGCTTCAACTACAGCTACACGCCGGATGCCAACTTCGTGGGTGACGACAGCTTCACCTTCAAGGTGAACGACGGCGAGTTGGACTCCAATGTGGCCACCGTGCTGCTCACGGCCAACCCCGTGAACGATGCCCCCGTTGCCGACGATGGCAGCGCCACTACGCTGGAGGATGAGCCCGTTGTTATTGTGTTGTCGGCCAGCGATGTGGACGGCGACGCGCTCAGCTACAGTATTCTTGCCAACCCCGCCAGCGGTTCACTGCAGTCCCTCGGCGGCAACACGGTTGAATATACCCCCGCGCCGGGCTTCTTCGGCAACGACCTGTTTACCTTTTATGTTAACGACGGCCAGCTCGATTCCAATGTCGCCACGGTGACCATCGAGGTCATTGAGAAGAACAAGCCGCCCGTCATTATTTCCACCGCGGTGGAGCAGGGCTTCGAAGGCACGCCCTACAGCTACCTGGCCGAGGCGGTGGACCCGAACGCTGGCGATGTGCTGGCCTTCGCATTGCAGCGCGCGCCTGCGGGCATGACCATCGACGGCGCCAGCGGCGCGATCGCCTGGCTGCCCCAGGCCAAGTTTGTCGGCGGCCTGCAAAGCGTGAACCGCTACTGCTCGCTCACCAGCTACGATGAGACCTACCGTGCGCTGGACCTGGTGTTCCTGACCGACACCAGCGACGCTGTCACCCTGCCTGCCGCGCTGCTGGATGCCGTGGCCGCCACAATCGAACCCGCCCTGGTGGCGCTGGATATAGGCGCCGGGGCCAACCCCAACCAGTACGGCCTGCTGTCAATTGAAGCCGCTGCAACGGCTGTTAACGTTGGCGGCCAGCAGCTCTATCCGGCGGCGGATGTGCCGCTCGCCAGCGCGCAACTGGCACCCGGGGCGGGGCTTGTGGCCGACGGCCTGGCAGCGCTGCAAGCTGTGCTGGACCAATACCCTCTGCGCGCCCCGGTGGCCAAGCACCTGGTGCTGGGTATTAACGACGTGCCCGCCGCCATCGATAGCGCCGTCATGGCCGCGCTGTCGACTCAACTTCAGACGGAAGACCACAAACTCTCGGTCATTGCCGATGTGTCCTTCCAGTGTGATTCCGGCGAACTGGCCATGGGCGTGGACGCCAACAACAACGGCTACCTGTTGCGTGACGGCCAGGTAGAACAGTGCAGTAACCCGGTGCTGCTGGCTGGCGATGACGCCGTGCTGGCCAGTTATGCGGAACTGGCGCTGGCCTCCGGCGGCAGTGTGTGGGACCTGGCCCAGGCCAGCGCCGACGCCGTGCTGTTCGAGCAGGTGTTCAGCAGCTATCTCGCTGGCGCCGTGGTTGACCGTTTTTCCGTACCCCAGGCCGACCTGTTTATCGATAGCATCACCCTGGACCCGAATGACCCGTTGCAGGCCACTGCCGTGGTACGCAACCGCGGGCTGGGGGCACCCGGGCAGGCCGTGAACCTGGCAATTGCCGGGCGCAGCGGTGATGTCGAATACCCGCTGTTAAGCGCTGTGATTGACAACCTCGGCGCTGCGGAAGCGGAATCTGTCAGCTTCAGCTTGCCATTTGAGCACAACTTCGACGCACTGAGCGCAGCGGTAGATGCGCTGCCTCTGGCGCAGGAGTGCGTGGCGGATAACAACAGCCGCCTAGTGCCCCTGGTAGCGCTGCAGGTGGCCGACCCTGAAGGGCTGACTGACACCCAGGCCTACGCCATCAGCGTGCATGAGCTTAACGAGGCGCCTGAGATTATTTCCGATGCCGGCACCACCGCGCATATAGACCAGGAATACCGCTACCACGTGCGCGCCACCGACCCGGACCTGGGCGACCTGGTGCGCTATAGCCTGCTCACCGCCCCCGACGGCATGTGGGTGCACCCCATCAGCGGCCTGATTCGCTGGACGCCCCAGGCCGCCGATAGCGGTGATGTCACTGTGGACGTGCAGGTAACCGATATCGCTGGCGCCAGTGATACCCAGCTCTTTATCATCGCCGTGGGCGATTTTAATAACCCGCCCGTTATCGTCACCACGCCGCTGTACACGGCGGACCTGGGCCAGCTCTATTATTACGACGTCAACGCCACCGACGCCGATGGCGACACCCTGGCATACAGCCTGTTGGAAGGCCCCGCCGGGGCCAGCATCAACAGCGCCACGGGCGAGATCCAGTGGCCCGCCGACCATGTGGGCGTGGAAAGCTTCAGCGTGCAGGTGAGTGATGGGCGCGGCGGCTTTGACAGCCAGCAGTTTGATGTGACCGTGGTCGATAGTGCATCCAACGCACCACCGCTGGCCTTCCCGGCCAGTTATGAAACCGGGCAAAACCAGGCGGTGGACACGCCCTTGCAGGGGCAGGACCCCAACGGCGACCCGCTGGGCTTTACCATTGTGACGCCGCCGCAGCACGGCACCTTGCTGGGAGAGGGCGCCGCCATACGCTACTTGCCGGACGCCTATTATGCCGGCCCGGACAGTTTTGAGTTCGCGGTTGATGACGGGCGGCTGGGCTCGCTGCCAGCAGTCGTCTCCATTGAGGTGCTGGATCAGAATAATGCGCCCATTATTACCAGTGAGCCGGAGTTGCCCTTCGTGCTGGAGCCCGCCGCCGGTAACGGCGAGCCCGTGGACCTGAACCTGTGGAACTTTATCGACCTGGGCATTGGCAGCCAGGGTAAGGCGAAGTGGACCATCAACACGGACGGCACCCAGGCGGACCAGACCGTCAATGCGCGCGCCTCTGTGTTGCTCAGTGACTTCGACGTGGCGACGGACCAGATGTCCGGTATCTGGCGGGTGCGCACCACCAGTGACGACGATTTCATGGGCTTCGTGTTCGGTTGGCAGAACCAGTACCAGTACTACCTGTTTGACTGGAAGGAGAACACACAGAACAGTGCCCTGCGCGGCATGTCCGTGAAGGTGATCAATCTGGCGCCGGATGGCAGCGAGGGCAAGCCAAACCTCTGGGGGACTTACAACGCCACGGTGGATACGCTCTACCACAATTCCATCCGCTGGTACCCGCATACGGACTATGACTTTACCCTGACCTTCCACCCTGGTGAGTTCACCATTACCGTGAAGCAGGGTGCCACCGTCATTGATTCCTTTACCTTACAGGACGATACCTTCCTGTCCGGGCAATTCGGTTTTTATAACTATTCCCAACACGCCGTGCGTTACCGGGGCTTCACCCGCGAGATTCTCGCCAGCCGCGAGTATGTCTACGACGTTGAGGCCTACGACCCCGATGGCGATGACCTCACCTACGCCCTGGTAAGCGGCCCTGATGGCATGACCCTGGATCCGGAGACCGGGCTGATCAACTGGCAGACCACCTCTGAAGATGCGGGTACCTACGAAGTACTGGTGCAGGTGACAGACCCACACGGCGCATCTGCCATACAGCGATACGACCTAGTGGTGGTGGAACAGGTACCGGTGATTACCACTGACCCGGCTGAAGAAGCGCTGACGGATCAGGCCTACGTCTATGATGTCGCGGCCATTGATCCCAATCCGGACGATGCGCTCAGTTTCTCGCTGACTCAAGCGCCAGCGGGTATGGCCATCGACGCTGACAGTGGTGTCGTCAGTTGGAACCCAACACTCGCAGAGCTGGGCCCGCACGACGTGGTGATACGCGTCACCGATACCGGCGGCTACTTCTCCGAACAAAGCTATGTGCTCACCGTGGTGGAAACCCCCAGCAATGTAGCGCCGGAGTTCACCTCAGCGCCACCAGCGACGGCCAGCGTGGGCGGCTCCTACGCCTACACCCCGACGGCAACGGATGCTGATGGCGATACGGTGTCCTTTTCGCTGATTGACGTGCCCGCCGGCATGCAAATGTTCGATGGCGAGACGATTACCTGGAGGCCCACGGCGGACCAGGTCACCCGTCATGAACTGCTCATTGAGGTGGGTGATGGCCGCGGTGGTGTGGCACTGCAGGCCTTTACTGTTGATGTGACGGGGCCGCAAGTCAACCACGCCCCGCAGATTACGTCACAACCCGGCTCTAGTATCGATGTGGGTGGCGAGTACGAGTACATCGTGCAAGCTACTGACGTGGATGGCGATACCCTCAGCTACGAGCTGGTGGATGGCCCCGTGGGCATGCTCATGGACCACCTGGGCGTGGTGCGCTGGATGCCTATCGAAGTGGGCTACTACCCCGTGAGCGTGCGCGTTACGGACAGCCGCGGCGGCTACACCACCCAGAGCTTCACTCTGGCCGTGTTCAGCACCCTGCTCAATGCCGCGCCGGCTATCAGCTCCACCCCGGTGGCCTCGGCCTACCTAGGTGCCCGTTACGAATACCGCCTGCAGGCCACAGACACGGATGGCGACCCCATTATTTACTCCGTGGTGGAAGGCCCCGCCGGGCTTAGCATCAACCCCAACACCGGCGTGGTGAACTGGGTGCCCGGCGACAGCCAACTGGGCGACCACCCGGTTGCCCTCAAGGCCTACGACGGGCGTGGTGGCAGCACTATTCAGAGCTTCACCCTGGCCGTAGTGGAACAAACCAGCAACCTGCCGCCCCAGATCACCAGCACACCGGCTACGGTGGTGACCCTGGGCGACAGCTACGCCTACCAATTGCTGGCCAGCGACCCTGAGAGCAACGTACTGACCTACAGCCTGGATACCGCCCCCAGCGGCATGACCATGGATGCCAGCGGCGCCGTGAGCTTCGCGCCCGTGGTGGGCCAGGAGGGGCTGCACACAGTGGTGTTGTCAGTCAGCGATGGCATTGGCGGCACCGCCACCCAGACCTACACCCTGGCAGTGGATGACGGCACTGGCTACACCGGCAATCTGGCGCCGGTGATTAGTAGTGACCCTGATAACCAGGCAACTGCCGGCTCGCCCTACAGCTACCAGGTGATGGCAACGGACCCGGAAGGCAGTGCCCTGACGTATCAGTTGGCGGCTGCGCCCGCCGGCATGGGCATCAGCGCCACGGGCCTGATCAACTGGACCCCGCTGAACGCCGATGTGGGTATCCACAGCGTGTTGGTGGAAGTGGCCGATGCCGATGGCGCGGCCACCCAGCAGCACTACACCCTGTCGGTGTTCGGCACTGCTGGTAACCAGGCGCCGCAGATTGTGAACCTGCCGTCTACCTCCGCCAAGGAAGGGCTTAGCTACCAGTTCCAGATTGAGGCCACCGACGCCGATGGCGACGTCCTTAGCTACAGCCTGACCCAGGGCGGGGCGGGGGCGACTGTATCCGCCACCGGCCTGCTCACCTGGACCCCGGCCACCACCGGCCCGCAGCCCACCACCGTGCGTGTCAGCGACGGCATCGTGTGGGTGGAACTGGGCTGGACCATTGAAGTGGTGCCCGCCAGTACCCAGATGGAGGCAGTGATTGTTGTCACCCCGGAAGTGGCCGACGCCGGTGAGAGCATCCACATTCAGGTAGTGGCCAGCGGCAGTGCTGGCGACACCACCACCAGCATTACCGTGGATGGCGTAGACGTGCCCCTGGCCAGCGACAACAGCGCCACCATCACCGAGTCCGTGATCGGCCCCCACGACATCGTCGCCCGGGTCTCAGATGCCTACGACACCATCGTGGAACGCAAAACCTTCTACATCCGCGATCCCAATGACCTTAGCGTCCCCCTGGCCGTGATCGAGAACGTGGAGGACGCCCAGGAAGTGTCCGCCCCCGTGGACATCGTCGCCACCATCAGCGACGACAACCTGTCCACCTGGAGCCTGAAGCTGTACAGCCTGGCTGGGGAAGCCGCGCCTCTGGAGATCGCCACCGGCACCACGGCCGTCAACAGCGCCGTGATCGCCCAGCTGGACCCCACCCTGCTGGACAACGGCCTCTACCGCCTGCAGCTGGAAGCCCTGGACGACAGCCGCAACACCGGCGTGGACGCCCGCACCGTGCGCCTCACCGGCGATATGAAGGTGGGCAACTTCTCCTTCACTGTCACCGACCTGGAGATCCCGGTATCGGGCATCCCCATCCGCGTGAACCGCACCTACGACAGCCGCCGCCGGCACCAGGCCCAGGACTTCGGCTACGGCTGGAGCCTGGATTACCAGAACGTGAAGATTGAGGAGAGCCGCCCGGCGGGCCGGGGCTGGGCCCTGAACGACTACACCTACGGGCCGCTGGGAGCGCTGGTCGATTTTTGCATCCAACCCCTGGGCAAGCCCCTGGTGACCGTCACCCTGCCCACCGGCGCGGTGGAAACCTTCGAGGTACACGTTTCGCCGGAGTGCAATCAGTTCCTACCCCTCACAGACGTGGAGCTCGATTTTGTGCCCATAGACGGCACCACCAGCACCCTGGAGCAGACCGACTACGGCCTGCTGCGCTTCAATGCCGACAAACTGGTGCAGATTGCCGGCGACCAGGAGCCCGACCCCACCCACTACCTGCTTACCACCAAGGACGGCTACGTGTACGAGTTGGACCAGGAGATAGGCCTGCGCACCATCACCGACCCCAACGGCAACACCCTGACCTACACCGACAACGGCATCTTCCACTCCGACGGTAAGAGTGTGCTGTTCGAGCGGGACGGCAACGGCCAGGTCACCGCCCTGATCGACCCGGCAGGAGAACGCTACGAGTACACCCGTGATGGCAACGGCGACCTCACCATTGCCGCGGACCCCCTGGGCGCGGAGAGCACCTACACCTACAACAGCGAACACGGCCTGCTGGAGATGTACGACGCCCTGGGCCGCAAGCTTATCAAGAACATCTACGACGATGATGGCCGCCTGATCGCCCAGGAAGACGGTGACGGCAACCGCACCGACTACGACCACGATATCGCCGGGCGCCAGTCCATCGTGACCAACCGCCGGGGCTACAGCACCCAGCTGTTTTATAACGAGGAGGGTTATGTCACCGACGAGGTGGATGCGCTGGGCAATATCACCAGCTACACCTACGATGCGGACGGCAACCTCACCAGCCGTACCAATGCCCTTGGTGATACCACCTCAGCCACCTTCAATGACCGCCGGGACCAACTGAACCAGACGGATGAACTGGGCAACACGGTGAGCTTCACCTATAACCTGCGAGGTCAGGAACTGACGGCCACCGATGCCCGGGGCAACCTCTACACCCAGGACTACGATCGGGTCGGCAATCTGCTGACGGTGGAAGGCCCCCTGGATAACGTGTCTGGCAATGTCATTGACGTCAAGGGGCACGTGATCAGAAGCCTGGATGCCGAAAGCAATGTGACCTCCTTCAGCTACGACGACGAGGGCAACAAACTCACCGAGAAAGACCCGGAGGGCCACACCACCCGCTATACCTACGACGATAACGGCAATGTGCTTACCGAGAGCCGGGTCAGGGACGGCGTGACCGAGGTCACCACCTACACGTACGATACCCGCGACCGCCTGATCGAAACCGAGGACGCGACCGGCAACATCACCACCACCGAGTACGACCTGGCGGGCAACGAGGTGGCGATGGTGGATGCTCAGGGCCGGCGTACCGAGTATGCGTACGATGCCTACACGCGCCTGACCCTCACCACCTACCCGGATGGCACCACCGCGAGCAACACCTACGACGTGCAGGGCAACCTGGTCACGGAGACGGACCGTCTCGGCCGCACCACCCAGCACAGCTACGACCCGCTGGACCGTTTGGTACAGACCACCTGGCCCGATGGCACCAGCAGCCACACGGAGTACGATGTGGTGGGCCGCGTCACCGCAGAAATCGACGAGAATGGTAATCGCACCGAGTACGAGTACGACGCCGCGGGCCGACGCACGGCCACCATCGACGCCCAGGGCAATACCCACAGCTTTGAGTACGACGCCGATGGCAACCTCACCGCCGAGGTGGATGCCCTGGCGCGCCGTACCGAGTATGTGTACAACGCCCTGGACCAGCGCGTCGAGACCCTGTTCCACGATGGCAGTACCACCGTGGAAAGCTACGACGCCCTGGGCCGCCGCACCTCCATGACGGACCAGTCCGGCATCGTCACTGACTATGCCTACGATGGCCTGGGCCGCCTGATCACGGTGACCGATGCCCTGGATGGAGTGACCGCCTTCACCTACGACAGTGTGGGTAACAAACTTACCCAGGCCGATGCGGAAAACCGGACCACCCACTGGGCCTATGACGCCCTGGGCCGCCCCAGCGCCAGAACCTTGCCGATGGGCCAACTGGAGAGCTTCAGCTACGACGGTGTGGGTAACCCCACCCAGCGGGTGGATTTCAACGGCCAGGTCACTGCCTCCAGCTACGACCTCAACGACCGCCTGACCCAGCGCAGCTTCGACGACGGCAGCAGCGAGGACTACAGCTACGACGCCGTGGGTAACCTGGTTCAGGTGATCCAGACTGCGGCAGATGCCAGTACCCGCACCACCAGCTATGCCTATGACAGCCGTGACCGCCTGATAAGCCACACCCAGGCCAATGGCGCCGTGCTGGCCTACGGCTACGACGCGGCGGGTAACCGCACCAGCCTGACGGTGACTTCACCGACGGGAACCGTTACCACCACCAGCTATGGCTTCGACAGCCTGAACCGGCTGGCCAGCGTAACGGATGACAACGGCCTTACCAGCTACGGCTACGACGCCGTGGGCAACCTGACCAGCGTCAGCCACCCCAATGGCAGCAGCCAGGTGTACAGCTACGACAGCCTCAATCGCCTGACGCGGCTATCCACCTATGACGGTGGCGGGGCGTTGATCGAGCAGTACGACTACAGCCTGAATGCCAGCGGGCGCAGGACACAGATTGATGAGCTGGACGGGCGTTCTACCAGCTACAGCTACGATGATCTGTATCGGCTGACGGCTGAAAACGTCACCGACGCAGTCAACGGCGACTACAACGCCAGTTATCAGTATGACGCGGTGGGTAACCGTACCCAGAGCGTGATTGATGGGGTGACTACGGCTTATAGCTATGATGCCAATGATCGGCTGACGCAACAGGGGGGGAGTACGTATACCTATGATGCCAATGGCAACACCCTGACTGAGACGCTGGATGGGGATGTGACCAGCTACACCTACAATGCCAAGGACCGGTTGGTGGCAGTGGAGCAGGGGGGCGATACCACGTCCTTTGCTTACGATCACAATGGCATCCGGAACGCCAGAACTGAGTTCGGGGTGACGACGGATCTGGTTATCGATGTCAATCGGGACTATGCGCAGGTTGTTGAGGAAGTCACCGCGGGCAGCATAGACGCCAGCTACAGCTATGGGCATGACCTGTTGAGCCAGGAGCGCGGTGGGGCCGACAGTTACTATCACTATGATGGGCTGGGGTCTACGCGGCTGCTGACGGACGAGCTCGGTGGGGTGACCGACGAATATGATTACGAGGTATTCGGCGGTGTGCTCAACCAGAGCGGGGTGACGGAGAATACCTATCTGTTCACTGGCGAGAGCTATGACGCCACACTGGATCAGTATTACCTGCGGGCGCGTTATTACGATCAGGGGATTGGTCGGTTTACCCAGCAGGATACCTGGATGGGGAACAACAGCGATCCGGTTACTTTGCATAAGTATCTTTATGCGAATGCTGATCCGGCGTTGAACATTGATCCCAGCGGGCATTTCTCTCTTGGGTCTATTGGTGCAGCGAATAGTATTCGGGCAAATCTGACGGTTCAGCAGATAAATGCTGGGTTGAGTATTTTGGATATTGCGCTGAATGGGCCGGAGGCGGAGACGTTGAACCCGAATCCGTGGGCGGTCGGTCTCGCAGCTATGGGTGGCCCCGCTGCCTATAAATTACTTAAGATGTTGTCCGGCAAGTTTAGAAAGATGCTTGTGCGGGGTGATGGGCCAGGCTGTAATAGCTTTGCAGCAGATACATTGGTGCACACCGAAGAAGGCTTGAAGCCCATTTCAGATATCGAGATTGGAGACAAGGTCTGGGCGTTTGATGAAGAGATAGGCGAGAAAAGACTACAGGAAGTAGTACACCTGATCCAGGGCGAAGGGCTCAAAGATCTGGTAGATATCGAGTTGGCAAACGGCGATGTCATAACAGCGACAGCAGGCCACCCCTTCTATGTGAGTGGCCAGTGGTTAGATGCGGGTGACCTATCAACGGGGCATAGTTTGCTCGGATCAGATGGAGAACCGCTAGGTGTTCATCGGATTGTCAATTACAGCCAGGAAGCGGAAGTCTTTAATCTCACAATTAATCATGATCATACCTACTTTGTGGGAGATCAGGGGGCTCTAGCTCACAATATAGGCGGCTGTAAACTCCGGGAAACAGTGCTTAATACTGGATCATACGAAGCCGCGAGAAACAAGGCGCTACTACTGCTTGGTAGAATTGATCCAACTACTAGGGTAAACATTGTTGGAAGGCTCCCAGCAAGTAGAGCGAATGGAAAGATTGTTGGTTTCGAAACCAAGGTCGATGGAATTTGGAAACAGTATAGAATTGACTATGATCCCAACAAGGGAACACATATCAATGTGAGAGTTGGTAAAGGAGAGGCGATGATGGTAAATAAGGCTATCAAATTCCCGGGCGGTGAAGACGAGTTTATGAAGTTGATCAGAGTACTGAATCGATGACTATCGAAGACTCAAAAAGAGAGCTGCTTGAGAAAAGAAGGACTGAAGCCAAGTGTGCTTCTGAGAAACGACACCGAATAAATTTGATCGAAGATACCCTAACTGTACTCGCCGATAGGAGCATTGATTACCAACTTCTTTGGGATAGATCCGCCGAGGAATGGCTAGAATCTGAACTGCCATTCATGGTTTCTGGTGCGATAGACTGGAGACGTGTTGAAAATAAGCGCCTAATCAATGGCAAAGTTGATAGGTGTAACCTAAGCAAAAATCTGAGCCTGCTTGCATCAGAAGCGAATCTCGAAATGGCAGACGATATCACCATTCTATGGAGTAACGCCAATCGTCCCCCTATATCTATGACCTTGGAGAGCTTTTTGGATAATGCTATCGCTATTATGGATGAAGACTTTGATACTTGGGTGATATCACCACCAGGAAACTGGTGTATTGAATACCACCATTCGGGTTCATTGGGCTTGGCCATATTAACTAGTTCGAAGAGTTCACAGAGGACACGCAATGCGTGAAGGGACCTAGTGTTCTGTTCGATTAATTCATTGAATTATTTTTACGAGTGGTGTGTATATCAAAGGTCGAATTGACGCAAATGGAAGGGTAGTACAGGCTTATCCTGTACTTGATAGGTAGATATGAAAGACGAATCTCTCCAAGACATAGCATCGGCAATCGAAGACTACTTTGATTTGCTCGAAAGAGAATTTGTATGGACAGAGGAAGGTCATATAAAAGTTCATCTCTCAAAAGGAACAGGAATCACATCTAGAGAGATCTATGAACGCGAATTTCCAATCGTTTTCCCTAATTCGGAAAGCATTCCAGAACTCAACAGTATAGGCTATGGAGAGTTTACCGATCTTATTGAGAATATTGGGAAGGAGGCTTCAGATAGTTTGATTGTTCCTAGTAAATTAGCAGAACAAGTTCGAAGGTTTTTTGATGTGGTTTCAAACTCGTGTGATGCTCGTTATGAAAGTACAGACGACTATGCGTCGTATGATTTTTGTTTTTCCGATTCGTCTTCTGTCCTCCTGTGTATGATATATGTTCAGTATGATTAAACACAAAGTACACGAGGGACAGGCCCTGGTTTCAGTAAAGCTTTCTTTGGAAGAACCGTTCTGAAGGGATTAGAATAAGTTGAATTCGCTGTTTTCAAATTGGCTCCACAGCAAATCACCACTGTCTGGCAATGCTGTAGTCAGCAGACGGTCGAGACAATCGGGATCAGTGAGACTGTAACTAAATCTGTGTAACTGCCTATTATTAACCCACGCGATGGGTGAGGATAGGCAGACTATGAAGAAGAAAGAGTTGGAAGCGATTGCCCAGGCAGCCGCCAAAAATATCAAGACTGAGGCGGATCTCAATGAGTTCCGCCAGATGCTGACCAAGATCACAGTCGAAACGGCGCTGAATGCGGAGCTGGACGATCATCTTGGCTTCGATCGACACGAGCAGTCCGACACTGACAACAGCCGCAACGGCTACACCAGCAAGACCCTGCAAACTGAAGAGGGTCAGTTTGAGTTAGATACTCCCCTCGACAGGGCCGGCAGCTTCGAGCCCAAGCTGGTCAAAAAGCACCAGCGCCGATTCACCTCGATGGATGACAAAATCCTGTTCCTGTACGCACAGGGCATGACTACCCGGGAGATTGTCACCACGTTCAAGGAAATGTACGACGCCGACATATCGGCAGCCCTGATTTCGAAAGTCACCGATGCGGTTATCGAGCAGGTCGTCGAGTGGCAGTCGCGACCCCTGGATGCCATTTACCCCATCGTGTATCTGGACTGCATCGTCGTCAAAGTCCGGCAGGACAGGAAGGTCATCAACAAGTCCGTTTATCTGGCCCTGGGCGTCAACATGGAAGGCCACAAGGAATTGCTGGGACTGTGGCTGTCCGAGAATGAAGGCGCCAAGTTCTGGCTGAACGTACTCACAGAGCTCCAGAATCGCGGTGTGAGGGATATCCTGATCGCCTGTGTCGATGGCCTTAAGGGCTTCCCGGGCCCATAAGTAGTCTTCCTGTTTGGTAAGTATATGCCAGGCAATAACGGCTAGTTTTCTGGCCGTTGCGACAGCGGCAATCTGTGCTCCGCGTTTCCCACGTATGCGACAAAAGAATGCTCGTAGAGGTCCCGGTGTTTTTGCAGCAGACCATGCTGCCTCTACCAACATTCCACGCGCATGAGAACGCCCCCGCTTGGTGATATGTCCGTGATGAGCTGGCGTAAGACCGCTTTGCCGAACGCTGGGATTGAGACCGAAGTAGCTGACTAGCTTCTCCGGCCTTGCGAAACGGCTCACATCTCCTATCGCTGCCACCAGTGACACCGCAACAACCGTATTGACGCCGGATATCGACATGAGGCGCTGCACATCCAGGTTGCGCAGGGCAAACGTCGCCAGCTCTGTATCCAACACTTTGATGTCTTCATTCAGGTGATCGAGATTGCGCAGATATCGTTGGATCGACGCCCTTTCATCAAAAGGCAAAGGCTGTTCCTGTAACCAGGTTCTTCCCTTATGCCCAAACATGTCCGACGCTGGACACTGCGGAATCAGGTTGGCATGAAGGATCGAGTGGATCGTGTTTTTAATACGGGTGCGGTGACGCACCAATCGTTGTCGATTTGCCACAGTTCGTCGTAGCGATTCAGTAGCAGCGTCGGGGACCCAGACTTCCGGTAAAAATCCACTGGCATGAAGCTGCGCCAGTACAGCCGCGTCAATCTTGTCAGTCTTCACTTTGGCATGAGCGATAGCGCGCACTTGAAGTGGGTTGGCGATGACAACTCTATGGACCCGTGGCTTTAGTATATGTACGACAGCCATTGTATTGCCCGTGGCCTCCAGAACCACGTCGTCCTCGGCGGTGAGGGTGTCGGCGAATTTGATAAGATGGTTGCGGTCAAGCAGCACACGGCCCAAACTGGTGACCTGGCCATCCTCCAGTACCATGACTTCGGCGAAAGTCCGGTGAATATCCAAACCAAAAATACGCATATCAGCAATCCTCCCGGTAGATAATTGATACGGGAGCAAGTGGGTCACACGACAACTACGGATTCGCGCTCGCAGCGCATCCGGGCAGGTCGTAGGGGCGGCCAACTACTAACACGAGCTCGCGGCTCATCGTGTAGACCGGCCTGCCCACTAGGTTCCGTGCTCCCGGTGCCCCTATCCCGGATGGTCTCACCATACGCCAATGGAAGAAATTTGGCTCGGGTAGCGGGCACCGGGGTATATCATGCCGGATACGAACGCCATCGAGTCCCTCAACAGCGTCATTCGCAAGGCTGTCAAAAAACGGAAGCTGTTCCCCACGGGCGATTCCGCGATGAAGGTGATCTACCTGGCGATTCGGGAGGCGTCGAAAAAATGGACCATGCCGATCCGCAACTGGAAGCTGGCCCTGAATAGATTTATGATCGAGTTCGAAGACCGCTTGGCGGACTACATTTAACCCTGGCAGTTACACAGAATTATTTACAGGGTCGGATCAGTACTTGAGTCGCTGCCACTCGTCATGCCATCGATGATCGTCGGCGTGTTGATAGATTGACGTTGTCTCGATCTTGTCATGTCTGGCAGAGGCCTGAATGTACTTAAGTCCGATTCCTGAATCATCACCGTGTGTGACCGACGTGTGCCTGAACCAATGGGTGGACGCTTTCCGGAGTTTCCTGGCGCAGACGGGGACTTCTTGCTCGACGCTATCCGCGGCACCCTGTACGGTTTTCTTCACTAGTCGATACACCATGTTGTCGGAAACCCCCTTCGTACCCTTGATGCTGCGTAGAACCGGGGAGGTGTCGTTCTCAGGGGGGAGATCCTCCAAACCGAGGAAATGCCGATAGCGCATCAGTGCGTCTAGCATTTCATCGCTCACGGGTACTTTCGCATGCTTCTGTCCCTTGCCTTCAACAAACCACCACCAGCGCCCGCGATACTCTCTGAAGCTGTTCATCGCGTGGCTGGCTACCTCAGACACTCGGGGCGCGAGGAGATAAAGGAAATGGAACAGGAAGCGGATACGTTCGTAGTCTTCCTTCTCACGCAGAGTGTCCTGGGGGAGGGCGGCAATGTAGGCTTTCAGGTGATCCCAGGTTTCCTGGTCAAGGAAGCGCTCCTGTACTGGGGCTTCCCCAGCTTGGGGTCTCAGCTTCTTGTTTCTTCTCCGAATCAACGACAGCGGATTGCCGCGGATATAGCCGGCGTCCACCAGATACGACATCAGCGCATTGATGACAATGAGCGAGGTGCGCTGGCTGGCTTCACTCAATGGCCCCTGGAAAGGCTTCCAAGCAGGAGAGTGGCGGGGCGCTCGAGGCCCACACCAGTAGTCTGCCGGCATAGGGTTCGATAGAAACAGTTGGTAGTCCTGAAAGTCTTCTCGCAGCAATCCTGAGATTGGTTTGCGCTGCTGCTTGATCGCCCAGAGGAGCAGGCGTTCTGCTTCGGAGCAGTACTTACGCCGCGTATTGGGCGAATCGTCAAATTCCCCCAACCAGCATTGAATCGCTTTCCAATCGTTATTGGCCTGAATCTGACAATACGTCTGGGGCAGGCGGTTGCTGCCCCGGCTGCCATCAAGGGGTACTAGGGACATCCCCGCCGCAAATAACACTTCGCCCTGAAACCCAGGCCTGGCAATGCTTTCAAGAGTACCCTACTTTTCCGGTTTCCCAGATTCACCGGTCAGCGGGCTTAAAATCTCCGCCATATTGATCACGTTTTGCTCAAACGTGAAGCTGTAGGTGCCATTGAGGTTCACATTCAGCCAGGCCACAGGGGATACCTTTTTCACCAGTTCCAGATTTTTCTGGTCCCCGGTGGCCCGGTAGTAAGCAAGCAAATTGCTTAGTATGAGTGAGTTGAAGTAGATAATCGCGTTCGTCAGCAGTCGGGCGCACTCATTCCAGATGTCGATTTCCTGGTCCGAGGAGCCGCGGAACCGGTTGCCGTTGACCGAGGCCACCGCTCTTCGTAACTGGTGATAGGCCTCTCCCCGGTTCAGTGCCCGTTGTACATAGTTGCGCAGGGCTGCATCGTCAATGTAGTTTAGCAGGTAACTGGCTTTAACCAGCCGGTCATACTCCGTCAGAGCCTGCACCAGCGGGTGCGTATTGCTGTACGTGGATAGTTTTCGGATCAGCGCAGCCTGGGATGTCGTCTTGCGCTGAAGCGAGATAACAATGCGCTGGATGGTCTCCCATTCCTGCACAATGGCGTCCGCGCGGATCGGCTTTTTCAGGGACAATACGGGCTTATCGTCGCCACTGACGTTGACCGTGAACATATCCTCAATAACTCGCCCGAACTGGGCGTAGCGCGGCGCAAAGGTATAGTCAAAGAGATCGAGTAGTGCAAAGTTCACGTGGTTCACGCCGTGCGTATCCGTGGACAAAACATCCGGCTTGATCTCCGATGTATTGTTGAACAGCAGGTCGAAGATGTAGTGGGACTCGTGTTCGTTGGCGCCGATAACCCGGGCGTTCACCGGCACATGATTGGCGACCAGGGTGACGGCAGAAACGCCCTTGTTGGTGCCGAAATACTTGGACGAGTAACGCGTTTTGAACGTATGCAGCCGAGACTCAAATTTCTGCCCATCGGCGCTGGCATGCAGGACACCTTCCTGGATATTGTAATGCTGGAAGATCTCCAGTTTGGCAATGGCATTACTAATGGCATCGTTGGCCTGGTTCAGTGTTTCCATGCGCAGATAGTTGGCCTGCGTCGAGCGCAATTCTTCATAGGAACGATCTGATATATGCGCCATGCGGTAAAGGCCGTAGTTGGTGCCGTTGGCAATGATGGCAGCAATCAGGTTGTTGGCGTTCACCTCCTGCTTGGATTGCACTTGCCTGACGTGATCAAAGGCACCAAGAAACCCGGTCTCTTGGTCTACAAATCGCATGAGGTCGGCAATGTTGACCTGATTCAGCTGTTCGAAGAACGGGTTGTTGAGTAGGCTCTTAGCTCCCGATGACGGGAGTCGCCACTGGGTTTTCCCGGAACGGGAGCGCAGTACGACGTTTCGGTTGTCGCCTTTCTGGATGCGGTCCCCCACCTGCTCCAGTGTCGTGGTCAACTCCTTCTGCATCGAATGCATCAGTTGTTTCGGGGCTGTGTTAATCCGGTTCAGCAACGAGCTTTTGATCAGCTTCCGTCTCTGTTTCCAGATGTCGTCATCGACCAGATCATCCCCCAAACTGCAGTGTTTAGGCGATTGCGGGATGAACAGGTGCCCGTCGAGTTTGCCTTGAACCAGTAGATAGAGCAGCACTTCAAAGCGAGCAGGATTGATGGCGCCGCCGGTGGCGACAAAGGGCAGGTGTCTCGGCCTGATCAATCGCCGGTCGATTTCCCTGATACTGCCGCAGGAATCAAGGTCGAATTGGCTCCGTTCGATCTGTGCGCCCAGGGCGTGAGTCGTTGTCGATGACTGGAACTTGAGGGACAGGAATATCGGCCGTAGGATCTGCTCGATCAGTTCCACCTGCTGGTCATAGTATTCCCATATGTAGAACGCCTGCGATTGTTTCTGGTCGGTAAGGTACCGACACAGCGACTCGATCTGCTTCGGGCGCATGACGCCGGCCGCTCGCTGGCGTATCTCGCAAAAGGGCACAGATCCGTCAATGGAATCGTCAATAAACAAACGTAACAGCGTGGCGCCCTTGCCGACATTCGCGACGGCCTCTTTCCACTCCTGGTAAGCAGTATCGTCAGCGTACTGTTTAGCCTCCTGCTGAAGCTTGCGGCAGTGGTGGATAAAAGCGTCTGCCAGGTGCTCGGTCACCTTTCGATGTTTGAGGTGAAGATAACAGATCAGGTACAGGGACCGAGTCATTCTGTCGAAACGACGAAGCTTGGTCGGGGTGTAATAGTCGACCATGGAACTAAAGTGTTCCAGATTGCTGAGTGATAGCCCCAATTGCTGAATAACCGCATCGATATCATCGATCAGCGGCTCGATCTGCTGGTGTATTCTGAGTTCCTTTTCCAGTTCTGATAGGGAGAAGTTCCTGGCCGATTGCCGAACACTATTCAGTGTCGTTGCTGTATCGTCATCCAGGATTGCGTCCACGCTCTCACTCAGTGACGGGCTCATCGAGTGTGACAAGATATCCGCCAGGCGCTGGCGCTCACTGGCAATTGCTTTGCTGACCACCCGCTGTAGCACGGTATATTTCGGGATGGCAATACGGTGCTTGGCCAAAAAGTCGGTGGATTCATCGAATAGGAATCGGGACTCGATAGAGGCTGCCGCCGCCACTCCAGCGCGCTTGC
This sequence comes from Haliea salexigens DSM 19537, assembly GCF_000423125.1. Classification (GTDB taxonomy): domain Bacteria; phylum Pseudomonadota; class Gammaproteobacteria; order Pseudomonadales; family Halieaceae; genus Haliea; species Haliea salexigens. Next base: position 2,271 of record NZ_AUHJ01000028.1, on the reverse strand, counting down.
TTAAAGCCGCTTCGCTGTCTTCATCAAAAGATTGGTAGTCTAATAGCTGAAATATGCGGCGGTAGATTCGCACTCTTTGCATGGGCGACAAGTTCTTGCGCCCGAGTTTCAAGTCGGGGAAGAACTCGCCTGCAATGAACAGCAGGTCATCCCGCACATCGCTATAACGTATGTTCAGGACAACGGGCTTGACCTTGAAGTAGCCCAGCAACAGGATGAAGTAGACCCTGTTGTAGCGGTCACGGATTGAGCGAAGGGCATCGAGTTCGGGATCATTCAGGGAGAAATAGTGTCGCTTTTGCTCGAAGGCAAGCTTCGGTGCGCCATATAGATCTTGAACCTCAGAATCCAGGAGGATGGCGCGGCGTTTGCTTTTCAGGCTCATTCGGGAATCCAAACGCCCGATCTTAGCCTAATCGGCTAAAAATCAGCCAATTCAGGAGAAAGCCAGAAAGTAAGGCACTCCCCAAAGCCTTGCCAGGCGTGGGTTTCAGGGCGAAGTGTTATTTGCGACGGGGATGTCCCTAGTACCCCAAAACGAAATTTATGAGTTGGCCCAGGACGAAACCAGCCGCCTACAGTTACTAGATCGCTTCCTGCCTGAGGACAGTGATTTTGCTGGGCGCAGTTCCGAGCTGCACAAGCACTTGCAGCATAACCAGCAAAAGCTTGCCAAGGCGCTCAGTGATTACGACGATCTTAAAGCTGAAGTGGAGCGTCTGCCGAAGCTGGAGGAGCAGGTTCAAGGCTTCCAAAACCTCGGCATCCAGGAGAAACTTGCAAAAACATCACTACTGGCACGTGAGCGTCAAATTGCTCAGCGTAGCAATGAAGAAGTGCAACACCTGCGCGATGGACTGACCGCGCTGAACGACAACCTCCCGGACCTTACCTTCCTCAGTGATAAAGCATTGGACGGACTGCCAGATGCCGACCAATTAAGACCCATCCGAGTGATCCTGGATCGGCTCCAGCAAAGCTTTACCAAACATCTTAGAGCGATGGAGGAAGAGCTAGCGGAAGGTGACCAGCAGATTAGAACCCAGCTTGCTTTGTGGCAGCAGGCCTTGCAGCGCAACGAACTGGAGTTGGAGAAGGCTTTACGTAGCTTGCCCGCCATGGCGGGGAAGAGCGGCCAAGAGGTCGGTACAGCTTACCAACGTTTGATGCAGGAGATTGAACGGATCAAACCCATGAAGTCGCGACTTTCGAATTTTGAGAGTCTTCGGGACAATTTGCGACAGGAGCGTCGTAACCTGCTTGCGGGATTATCTGACCTGCGAAATCAAAGGACCCAGGCACTGCAAAAGGCTGCCAAAAAGCTCAATAAACGCCTTGAAGGGAAGCTCAAGGTCGATATTGTTCCTGAGGCGGACCGCACGCCGCTAAAGCGATTTCTTATGGACTGTCGCCTGGAAGGCATAGGTGAAAAACGGCTGGCCTGGATTGATGAGCAGGAGATCCTGAACCCGCTTTCCTTGGCGCAAGACATCCAGAAAGGCGCAGCGACACTACAAGTGGATTGGGGCTTTACCCCCACAATGGCGGAAGCGCTTGCGAAGCTTCAACCATCTCAAATTATGGCCTTGGAGGCCCTTGAGTTAGATCATCGAGTTGATATTTTCCTGAATGTCGCGCACGGCAAGGTGGAGCCCGTGTTCAGAGCTCTGAATAGACTTTCTACTGGTCAACAGTGTACGGCTATCCTCCACATGTTGCTGCTGGAGAATGCTGACCCATTGATCATGGACCAGCCTGAGGACAACCTGGATAACGCATTTATTGCTGACCGAATTGTTACCGAGCTGCGAGACGCGAAAACTAGTCGTCAGTTTCTGTTCGCGACCCACAACGCCAATATCCCTGTGTTCGGTGATGCGGAGTGGATTGGTGTCTTTACCGCCTCAGAGAACCAAGGCTCTCTTGGTTTCGAGGCGCAAGGTTCAATTGATGTTCCAGTAATTCGTGATCAAGTTGCAAGCATCTTGGAAGGTGGGCGAGATGCGTTTATCCAGCGAAAGGAAAAATACGAATTTTAGAGTCTATCCAGGCCGGCATTTGCCGGTAGCACCTTGCTCGCGAGGTCCTTCTGCGAGCACAACCACTTGACCGAAAACCAGGGTTAGTAGACACTATCTAAACCTCCATTATTTCCTTTTAAATCAATATGGTATGGCGCATAATGTGCATTATGTTAAATAAGGTATCGACCATTGACTTGGCCCAATATGGGGCATATTGGCCGACCTGCCAAAAGTGGCAATTTTTTCC
>NZ_AUHJ01000027.1 GCF_000423125.1 Haliea salexigens DSM 19537 | reverse complement strand
CTATTAGCCACGTCAATAGCGACCGATTCCGGGGTAATAGCGATGAGGAAATCCAGATCTGGAACGAAAGTGCCAGACTGGTGGCAAATGCCATGATCTACTTCAACTCAAAAGTGCTCAGTAATCTGCTGGACAGCTTTGAGGGTTATGGCGATGCAATGTCTCTGGAAACAGTAAAGCGGGCCTCACCAGTGGCCTGGGAGACTATCAACCTCCGGGGTAGATACACATTCGCACCGACAGGTGGATTGCGAAAAAACTTGAGGATTAAATGGCATCGGTTGAAGGCCACCGGCTGACAATCGATAAGTAATGGGCCTCCAGAAACCCCAGAAACCCCAGAAACCCCAGAAACCAAGGCTGGCGCGGCCTGCAGCGGTTTTTGCAATATTTGGAGGCAAAATCCCTAGGACCCCAGTATAGCTTTTTCCGACGCATTCCAGCTCACTTTTGTTTACGAACCCATGTCTCCAACACGCGAAGATCTCCCATAGGTAATGACCATGCCCCGTACCTCGGCATCTGGTGCGCGACGGCACTGCGAGGTCCCGCGCCGCTCCTGCCGTATGGCTGCTCTCACTTGACACCCAGAAATGGATTGTTTAGAGTCGTCTCAAATGGGAGTGAGCGCTCATTCCTAGCCGTCCCCAGTAGCAGGTAACCCAATGTCTTCGGCCAAAACCCTCGCAGGTTTAGTGATACTTGTCCCATCGCTCTGGCTTTCCGGTTGTGGAACACCCGAGCCGTCCGCCGCCCCCCCGCCTCCCGAAGTAGGCGTGGTAACGCTGCACAACGAGACCGCCGTCCTGAGCAGCGAGCTTCCGGGCCGTGTCGTGGCCGCCGAGACATCCGAGGTGCGTCCGCAGGTGAACGGCATCATCCGTCATCGCTTGTTCGAGGAGGGCTCGATCGTCGAGGCCGGACAGCTGCTCTACGAGATCGAGGATGCCCCCTATCGCGCGGCGCTTCGAAGCGCGCAGGCTGCGCTTACCCGTGCAGAAGCGTCGATCAATGCCACACGGCTGCAGGCGGAACGCTACCAGGAACTGGCCAGCCTCAAGGCCGCCAGCCGTCAGGATGCCGACAATGCCCAGGCGGCCGCCGATCAGGCAAGCGCCGAGGTCGAGGTACAGCAAGCGGCCATTCACGCCGCCAAGGTCGATCTCGGTTTCACCCGCATCCGGGCACCTATTTCCGGACGTATCGGCCGTTCACTCGTCACACCCGGCGCCCTGGTTCAGGCTGGGCAGGCGCAGCCGCTGGCCACCATCCAGCGCACGGATGTCGTGCATGTCGACGTGATGCAGTCGGCCGCGGAGACTCTCGACCTCCGGGAGGCCATGCTGGCGGGAGACCTGATCCACGATAGCGACAGCGTCCCCGTCGAACTGCTGCTTCCCAACGGCAACGTTTATCCCATCGAGGGCCAGCTGCAGTTTTCCGAAATCTCCGTCAATCCCACGACCGGTGCCGTCACGCTGCGAGCCTCCTTTGCCAATCCCGATGACATGCTCCTGCCGGGCATGTATGTGCGTGCACGTCTGTCCGATGGCGTGCGGCAGCAAGCCATACTCGCGCCCCAGCAGGGGATCACCCGCGACGTGCGCGGCCGCGCCGTCGCTCTGATCGTCGATGCAGAGGGCAAGGTGGAGCAGCGTTTCGTTACCGCGGAGCGGGCCATCGGTAACCGCTGGATGGTGACGGAGGGCTTGCACCCAGGAGATCAGCTAATTGTCGAAGGGCGCCACCGCGCAAGCTCGGGCGCCCTGGTGACATCCAAACCCTGGGCCCCATCATCCCAGCCGGCGAGTCCCCAAGTATCCACAACGAATCCGGGGGAGTAAGCGACGATGTCCCGTTTCTTCATTGATCGTCCGATCTTTGCCTGGGTTCTTGCCATCATCGCGATGCTGGCCGGCGTGCTTGCCATCCGAGCGCTTCCCATTGCCCAGTTTCCCAGTATCGCACCGCCCGCGATCGAGATCCGCACTCTCTATCCCGGCGCCGATGCGACGACGCTCAGCGACTCCACGACGGCGGTCATCGAACAGCAGCTCAAGGGTATCGACAACCTGCGCTACTTCAGGTCGAACAGCGATTCGGCCGGCAACCTTTCCATACTGTTGACCTTCGAGCAGGGTACCGACCCCGATACCGCCCAGGTTCAAGTTCAAAACAAAGTGCAGCAGGCGATGCCGTTGCTGCCGCAGGAAGTCCAGCAACAAGGGGTGACGGTCGAAAAATCCTCGGCGGCCATCGCCTTGATTCTCTCGCTCTACTCCGAAGATGGAAGCCATGACCAGGTCGATCTCGGCGATATCACCGCCTCGATGCTACAGGATCCGATCGGTCGCATCACCGGGGTAGGCAGCACCCAGATCATCGGCACGCAGTATGCGATGCGCGTGTGGGTGGACCCGATCAAGCTCGGCAATCTCAACCTCACCTTCGGCGATATCAAAGCCGCCATCCGCGATCAGAATGCTCAGGTATCGGCTGGTGAAATCGGCAGCCTGCCGACAACGCCGGGCCAGGCGCTCAACGTCACGGTGTCGGCGCAATCGCGCCTGGAAGCCCCCGAACAGTTCCGCGAGATTCTGCTCAGAAGCGAGCCGGATGGGTCGACCGTTCGCCTGCGCGATGTCGCCGAGGTGGAAATCGGCGGCGAAATCTACAATTTCGATGCCCGTCTCAATGGCATGCCGGCGGTCGGCATGACCGTCACGCTGGCGTCGGGCGCCAATGCCCTAGATACGATCGGGGCCGTCAAGGACGAGATCGAGCGGCTGTCGAAACAGCTTCCCGCCGATATCAAGCTGGTCTACCCCTACGATATAACTCCCTTCGTCGAACTCTCGGTGCAGCAGGTTGTCTTTACATTGCTCGAGGCCATCGTGCTTGTCTTCCTGGTGATGTTTCTGTTTCTGCAGAACTGGCGAGCAACCCTGATTCCCACCATTGCGGTACCCGTGGTGCTGCTGGGCACCTTCGCCGTTCTGTACACATTGGGATTTTCCATCAACAGCCTGACCCTGTTCGGTATGGTGCTGGCCATCGGCCTGCTGGTCGATGATGCCATCGTGGTGGTGGAGAATGTCGAACGCCTGATTCAGGAGAAAGGTCTGACGCCGCTGGAAGCCGCCCGACGCTCCATGGATGAACTGGGTGGAGCCCTGGTTGGCATCGGCGTAGTAATTTCGGCGGTTTTCCTGCCCATGGCCTTCTTCGGTGGCTCGGCGGGTATCATCTACCGGCAATTCTCGATCACCATCGTGGTGGCCATGACGCTGTCGGTATTGGTCGCGTTGATCCTGACGCCATCCCTGTGCGCATCCTTTCTCAAACCCGCCAACGGAACCCATCAACAGCGCAAGGGCTTTTTCGGCTGGTTCAACCGCAGCTTCGATCGCGGCGTCAAACGCTACGGCTCAGGTGTGTTGCGGGTGAACCGCAACTGGGGACGCTCGCTGCTGGTCTACGCACTGGTGATCGGCGTTCTGGGTGTGCTGTTCGCCCGTCTGCCGGGAGGCTTTCTGCCGGATGAGGACCAGGGCATGATGATGGCCCAGTCCATTCTGCCGCCCGGCTCCACCATGGAGCAGACCGTCAACGTTATGACCCAGCTCGAACACCAGTTTCTGGTCGAGGAGTCGGCCAATGTCGCCTATGTGTTCAGCGTCAGCGGCTTTGACGGAACCGGCCAGGCCCAGAATGTCGGCGCCGCGTTCCTGAAATTGCGGGACTGGAGCGAACGGCCTGGCAGGGCAAACAGTTCGGCCGCGATCGCTGAACGCGCCAACCGGGTATTGGCTCAATTGCCCGGCGGCAGCGCGGTCTCGTTCATTCCGCCCGCCGTTCTCGAACTGGGGAATGCCACCGGCTTCAATCTGCAGCTCATCGATACCGGCGGTATCGGTCACAACCGGCTGATCGCCGCTCGCGACCAATTGCTCGAGCTGGCCCACAAGGACGAGACCCTCAGCCAGGTTCGCGCCAGCGGCGTGGAAGACGTCTCCCAGCTCCGGGTCAAAGTGGATCAGGCCCGTGCCGGTGCGCTCGGTCTCAACCATGGGGATATCAATGACACGCTCTCCACCGCGCTCGGCGGCAGCTACGTCAACGATTTCCTCGACCGGGGCCGGGTGAAGAAGGTCATGCTCCAGGCCACCGCCGAATTCCGCGACAACCCGGAAGATATCGGCAATCTGTATGTCCGCGGAGCGTCCGGCGAAATGGCGCCGCTTTCCGCCATCGCCGACACGGACTGGGGCTTTGGCCCCGCCCGCCTCGAGCGCTACAACGGCCGGCCCGCCATCGAGATTCTCGGTGCCCCGGCGCCAGGCTACAGTAGCGGCGCCGCCATGGCCCGCATGGAGGCTCTGGCCGAAGATCTTCCCGAAGGCGTCGGTCTCGAATGGAGCGGCGCCTCTTACGAGGAGCGCCTTTCCAGCGGCCAGGCGCCCGCCCTCTATGCACTGTCGGTGCTGATCATCTTCCTTGCGCTCGCGGCGCTCTACGAAAGCTGGTCGGTACCGATGGCCGTCATCCTTGCGGCGCCGATCGGCGCGATCGGCGCCCTGCTCGCGGCCTGGCTGACCGGCCTCAACAACGACATTTATCTGCAGGTCGGGCTGATCACCACCGTCGGTGTCGCCTCCAAGAACGCGATCCTGATCGTCGAGTTTGCAGAGGAGAAGATGCGTTCGGGGCTTGATGCGGCGACCGCTGCCTATGAAGCAGCCAAGCTTCGTCTGCGCCCCATCCTGATGACATCCTTTGCCTTTGGCTTTGGTGTGCTGCCGCTCGCGATCTCCACGGGTGCGGGTTCCGGGGGACAGAATGCCATTGGCCGCAGCGTGGTGGGCGGGATGTTCACCGCCACATTGCTCGCAATATTCTTTATACCGATGTTCTACTATCTGGTAAAACGCCTCTTTCGTCAGGATCGCGCTATCGAAAACACGTAGGAACATGGCGGCACACTATCGCCCCCCACAGCGACACAGAGTGAGACCTAAATCATGAAGCTCAAGCCAATATTTCTTGCCGTTGCTTTCGGTGTCCTCGGTGGCTGCAACATGGCCCCGAAGACTGCGCACCCAGCCCTGCCCGTTCCCGAGATGCTGTCGGTGCAGGGCGGCAATTTCGGCACTTCGGCGATCAACCCCGCCGAGCTCGACTGGGAGCAATACTTCACCGAACCCCGGTTGCGCGATGTCATGCAACTCGCGCTCGACAACAACCGCGATCTGCGAGTCGCTCTGGCCAATGTGGCTCAAGCCCACGCCTTGTATCGCGTGCAGCGATCGGACTTGTTTCCGACGCTAGGAGTGGACGGCCGTGCAAGCTATGAGGACTTGCCGGGCGGCGTCGCGCCTGATGTGGGAGATACGACCTCCGGGGGTGGCCGTAACGACATCTATACTGCCAGGATCGGTGTCTCGGCGTGGGAGACCGATCTGTTCGGTCGGATCAAAAATCTCAGTGACGCCGCCCTCGAGCAGTATCTGACCTCCGTGGAAAACCGGAATGCCGTACAGGTCGCACTGATCGCCGAGGTGGCAACCGCCTGGCTCACCCTGGCCGCCGATCAGGAGCAGCTCCGCATTGCGCTCGACAACAAGCGGGCTTTCGACCAGACCCTCGCCCTCACCAGGGCGCGCCTGGCCGCGGGGATCGCCTCCAAACTCGATGTGCGACAGGCCGAGACCAGCTTCGACCAGGCACGCGCGGATATCGCCGAGGGCATCACTCGGGTCAACCAGGCTCGCAACGCACTCAACCTTCTTGTCGGCACCACGGTCGGTACCGAACTGCTCCCCGAGAGTCTGCCTGACACCGGGGCAACTCTCGCCATGCTTCCCCAAAACCTGCCCTCGGAGACATTGCTCCGGCGTCCCGATATCGTCGCGGCGGAACACCAGCTTCGGGCGGCGAATGCGAATATTGGAGCCGCGCGCGCCGCCTACTTCCCAACTCTTTCACTCACCACCGCCTTCGGCACCATGAGTCCCGACTTCTCCGGGCTGTTCGACAGTGGCAGCGATTACTGGTCGGCCGCACCGGCGATATCGGTTCCCATCTTCAATTTCGGACGCAACCGCGCCAATCTTCGCTACTCCGAAGCAACGTATGACGCCATGCTTGCCCGCTATGAACACGCCATCCAGACGGGATTCCGGGAAGTCGCTGACGCATTGGCACGCCGCCGGACGATCGACGCACAGCTCGAGGCCCAGACGTCACTGCATGATGCCGCGAGGGGTGCGTATCGGCTGTCGGAAGAACGATTCCTTGCGGGCATTGATTCTTTCCTCACGACCCTCGACTCACAGCGCACACTTTATAATGCCGAGCGAAGCCTGCTGACCGCGCGCGCTATCCGCGAAGCCAACGCGGTCGAACTGTATCGCGCTCTGGGCGGCGGGCTCGGGTCCATGTATTAGACTGTCGACCCGGCTCCGGATCGAGGCGATCCAACCGGATTTGCCGCGAGGGACGGGTGAAACTGGCAATAGCGCCACAACATGCTCACAATTGTCCTGGCATTGACCCGGTATGCGGCAAGCCCTATCGTTCAGGACGGGGAGGAAGTCAGGATAATGCATGTGCAGATGAAAAGAATATCACGAAGGTGGAGGCCCGAAGGGAAGCCCAGCAATGGTTAAGACATCAAAAAAAGCCGTTCCCGACCAGCCCCCGAGGGAGCGGATCATCAATGCTGCCCGCCTGCTTTTCGGAGCGAAGGGATTCCACCCCACCACGACTGCCGAACTGGCAGCGGAAGCATCGGTCAGCATGGGCCAGATATACCGACATTTCGATTCCAAGTCCGATATCGTTCTCGCCATCGTCGAGCAGAATGTGCATATGCGACTCGCGCAGATGGATGCGATTTTCGAAGCTGTGGAATGCGGTAGCTGCAGTATTTTTGAAGCGTTCAAAACCATCAGCGAGAGTTCTCTGGCGCTGGATGACAGCAGCCTCTCGTATGAAATACTGGCGGAAGCGGTGCGGAATGCTTCAGTCGCTGAGAAACTGGAAACGCTGACGACATTTTTCCAGGACGGCGTGCGTCGCCTGGCCGTTCTCGCGCAACCCGATATCCCGCCAGGTGGTCTCGAAGCCTATGTCGATATCATGATGGCCTGTTTTGTTGGCCTGGGACTGCGCACGGCACTCAATTCTTCCGTGGATGTGGATCAGGCCAGTCGCAGTACCGCCTGCCTGATGTTGCGAATGCTGGGCGCGTCGGATGACGGTCTACAGGCTGAAACCGGAGCATAGATACTCTGCTTCGCGGTGAGGATGGTGGATGAGGCTACGCCGTATCCACCTTACGCTGGGATCATCTGCAGGCGCCCCACCTTTCATGGTGCACGCCCTCAAGGAGCCGGAAGGTGCCAACCTGGACCGTGTACAGATCGTCAAGGGTGGAGTGGACCAGTGGGAAGAAATGCGCAGGGCCACGGCCTTCAAATCGCCTCGACGTTGCCGGGCCCGCACCCGGGCCACATAGGAGACACTCACGTCATATGCGGGTAGTCACACGCGATCAGTTATCTGGATCGCGCCTGCATGTTTTCCTACGGCCATAGATTAGCAATTTTGACCATTTTTCACACACATCTGCCAATCAAGAAGCGGCTGCCTCCACAAGGAGCTGAGCTGGATAGCGCGTCCAGCTCAATTCGGTACCCGGTGCGTTCCAGTTTGGCAAGACCTGATAGAAGGCGCGCACATTACGCAAGTTGCGGACATCGAAGCCCTTGCCAAACTCATCGGTCAATCAATGAACTTCTCGATCACGCTATCTGCCCCGATCAGCGGGATGATACGAACCAGCACTTGATCCATCACACCGTCCTCAGCCTGGATGATGAATTGTGCCTTTCGCTCCCTCCAGGGCAGCGTTTGGATGAGGCTTGATGCAACCACCGAAGGCTTATCAAGGTTGCCCACGGCCACTTCAGTGGCAGCGCCGCGAACGCTTGTGCTGATCGGGCAACAGTGGACTTCCCACGGTCTCGTAGACACTTTTAGCCTATCATAGTTTGCCAAAGACCTTCGCAACTAGCGCTGAACGCCTTCAGTCCTGATCAACCTGATCTCACCTGCCGCATTATGCCCTGAGCTGTATTTCCGGTTTGTCCAGTATTGTCCTTCGCCCACATTGGGGTCAGTGTCCCTGAAGCGGACTTCCGCCGAAAACATGTACACCTGCTCGTCAGTCGTAGGATCGGGGTTACTAACCTGGGCTTTAGCTATATAGGAAAATACGTAGTGGCCGTCGTCCTTCCGAAGTGAGCTGGCGACAATATCGGAGCGTCGTGTCCGACTGGGACGATCACTTGGCAGGTCATCAACCTGATAATAGTAAGCGCCCCTGCATCCGCCCCCTTCCACCCAGGGCGGTGACGCCGGAGCATGCTTCCGTGTTTTTTCACAGGAGCATGACCATGTCTGCCGACAACGAACAACGCGAAGACTACTGGCGCCCACATGTCGAGGCCTGCCAGGCGTCGGGCCTGTCCGCCAAGCGGTTCTGCAGAGATAACGCACTGCCCTACGGGCAGTTCCTCTATTGGGCTGGCAAGCTGCGACCGTCAGCAGCCACGCCACCGGCCAGTGGTTTTACCCGCGTAGTGCCCCGGAGCGGCGCAGTCGCTCCGGAGGGTTTGCACATTACGCTGACCAATGGTCTGCGGATCGGCGGCATTAACGCCGGCAACGTAGAATTGCTGAGCACGCTTTTGGCCCAGTTGTGAAACCCCGGTATGAGGTCCGGCCAAGATTCATGTAAAAAGTTCCGGTTTGCTCAAATCTTGACCAGATACTCGCTTTAAAGTTGGGTATATCGCTTCCCAGTACGCCTCGAAGTATCGATGGTATAGTCACCCAGCAAATTGATGTGCTCGGTCCGGTAGGGTGACAGGCCCCTCAGAGCCTCCGGCGTCACAGCCAGTCCATCCTTCTTCAAATCACGTAAGGCTTTGGTCATTGCGTTGACGTTGTAGAGGATCACCTGGTTGGCCACGAGGTGACTATAGCGGATCATTTTCTCCTGCTCTGCTCGTAAGTTCTCCTGAATCATGCCCCGGTTGAAGAAAAACACCCACTGGATGAAGTCGTTAAATTCCTCGCTCTTACAAGTGGAGGCGTGGATTGTTTCCCGCATCTCGATATCGCAAATGTACTCTAACAGGAATTGTGTCCTGACGACCCGACCAAGCTCCCGAAAGGCAAAGTAGAGCGAATTTCGTATGCCTCGAGATCCCAGCCGGCGGGCAATCGTGGAGGCGGAGACTTTCCCTTCCTTAATTGAAATGGCAATGCGCAGCATATCCCGGTAGTTGTCGCGGATGAGCTGGTAGTTGATACCCTCCGAGAAAAGCTCGTCAATATGCTTATAGCGTTTGCGCCGATCCGGCTTGAAGAAGAGCAACGAGTTGATGTTGCTGATACGGGGCATCAGTTTGATCCCCAGCAAATGGGCTAGTCCGAACACAATGGTGCTCTCTGCATGGGTATCGCCCTGTACCTTGTCGGGCTGGATATCGGATTCATTTTCGATGATCGCATCAATCAGGTGCATAGCCTCCCGAACCCCACAGGGAATGAAGCGGCTGAACAGGGCAATGTACTTATCGCTGACTAGGTAGTATCCGATACCGCCGTAGGACGCATATCGGAGATGGTATTCAGAGAGCAGATTTTGTTCATACATATCAAAGCGGGTGCCGTCTACCGAGGCGTTCTCCCCGGTTCCCCAAAATTTCGGCAGGTCATACTCATTGTAGGTATTGATGATTTTCTCGGTCGCCTTGATCAGGTCCTTCTCACGAACGTGAGACAGATTAAGGTAGGCAATCTGCTTCCGAGTCAGGGATTTGATGGAGCGTGCGGTCTGGGACGGACCCAGGTTGCAGCCGAAGCACAATAATGACGCGACCAGACGCTTCTTGTAGTCCTTAACCTTTCTCTGGTGCCCGGAGAGAGGGCCAAATAGCTTCTCAATCTCGGTCCAGTCGATTGTCTCAATCAACAGGTCAATGATATCGACCTCGGGGAGGTTGTCGCGTAATGCTTGGTCTACCTTCTTGGTCTGTCGCTTGTCCTTCTCAGCTTTTCGTTTTTTCAGGGAGATCGACTCTCGATTTAGTACGACGAAGTTATCATCGGGAATACTGTCATCAACCGCCTGGGCCGTATCAGTAAAAGTCTGCTTCAGGTCTCGGACAAAGGTGCTGGGATCCTCACTGAGGCCGACCTCTTCACAGAACTCTGAGACAAGCTCGTAATACTCGTCCCAGGTCACGAGGTGCTGGCGGTAATCATCATACTTCGTGCTCTTCTGTACGAATATATCGCCAGACACAAAGCGCTTGGCAATCTCGGTCATCACACAAAGCTCGAACATACCGTGATGCATGAATCGATTGATGCGATTGGGCCTTTGATCAGTAAATAACGTTGTATTCCACTGATCGCTGATCCAGTCGATGGCCAGGGATCCTTCATCGCTGCTTTCATAGCCGACGGCGGAAACGGCCAGTGATTTCACCTTTTCACGGCGAAATCTGGCAACCGCGTTCAGGCATTTCAACAAGTTTCCACCACGGGCGGTATGGTCGATCTCGAGCAACTCCAGGCAATCCAAAAGCGCCTTTCTCAGTGGCCGTGTATAGCGCCTGGGTAGGAACTGGTGGTAGTTATTGGATCCATGCAGAACTAGCCTGTTACATCGCGCCTCAACTTCGCTGGGATTGTACTCCAGGGCCCTGGAAATGTTTGCCATGGCTGTGGCTGGCTCCCCTTGCGTTGCCACCTCTATAGAAACGTCTCGTAGCATGCAGATCAGGTCTTCCTGCTCCTGAGTAGAGCCTTCCTGAAAATTCTTGAGGTCTTTGCGCGCCTTGTTATGGGCTTTCCGGATTTCACGGATGAAAAAATCAATGAGGAAGTCGGTGCAACAGTAGAGCTGCTCGTTTACCAGCAAGGCGAGCAGGGACTTCCGCTTTGTAGACTGCATCGCCTTCATCCGATCCGCGGTATAGGCTCTGGCCTCCAGGATAAACTGAGCTCGCTTTTCCTCGGGGATTTCAGGCAGTGGGCCGACTTTCTCATGTAGACCTTTGATCCATGCGGTATGCGCGGTGAAATCAGTGAGTCCCTGTACGCTTGGTTTCTTCGGTTCGCTCTTCAGAAGCTGCCAATGGGTGATTCCGCTGTCCGTTTTCGTATGTAATAGAGCCTCGAGAATGTTGTCGGTTTCTTTATCGATCACCTCCGTAATGGCGCGGAAGTACACTCTGTTGGCGTGAGCTCGCGCGGTAAACGCGATGCGTTCCATCGTCGAAAAGGCTGGGAGCTCAATGGATTCCTTTACCAGCATTTCGAGCATGGCGTTGATGATGTCGACGACATTCTCTTTGGTTCTGGCAATATCTTTCGCGAACGATTTGATCCAGGGCCCCTGGACCTTCAGTGTGAAGGGCTTTACACCACAGAACCGCCGAATGGCGTCTTTGATCCGTTTCTGTGTGGCCTTGGGCACGGCAGGTAGGCGTTGGTAGTCCTGTTGGTGAAACCGTGTAAATCCGGCAATGTAGGTAATCACCGACACAGGGATGTCGCCGGGTTTTGGAAAGTAGCCCAGCCGCTGAAAGGACTTCAGGTAAACCAGGCAGGTCAGCGACTGTTCGCCCTTGAATCGGCGCTTTCTAAGCCAGGCTATTTCCTCGTCGATCGGCGTGTAGACGCGGGCTATCTCTTTCTGGGTCAGGTTATATTTGAGTCGGGGGTATGCAGTATCGTGGATGGCAGCCATAGTTTGCTCGCAAAAACCGCGTGACTATGGCGAAAATAGAGAGGGGAGGGAAGGGCTAGCTTGAGCTGGTCAATAATTGACCGCATAACGCCGTTTGGCGGAAATCCCGAGATTTGGCGTTTCCAATAAAATCAAAGAGTTAAGATACTTTCGTGGAACTTTTTACATGAATCTTGGCCGGACCTCGACTTGCAGGCATAGAGCGTGAGCTGAAGGTCACTGCGGCTGAACTCACTGCCACGGTGGAGGAGAAGGCGCGACTGGCAGATGTGTTAGCCCAGCGTGAGCGGGCGCTGGATGCACTTCAGGTGCGATCCCGGCAACAGGCGACAGAAAATGAAGAGCTGCTGGCCCGGGTGAAAGAGCTTGAGGCAGAACGTGAGGCAGCGGTAAAAGCCCATGAGACCGAGCAGCGTGCCCGGGTCGAGCAGCACGAAAAAGAACGAACCCGGCTGCTGACGGAACACGCCCAGGCGCTCGCAGCACAACGCAAGGAGCTACTGGCCACGGCGGAGCAGGCGGAAAACAGGTTGCTCATGCTGCTGGATCAGGCGCGACAAGACGCTAAAACGACTGAGGCGCGCCTGGCGGACGATCTGGTCCAGCTGTCACGCACCCACCAGGACAGTAAAGAAGCCGCGGCGGAACTGCGATCCACGGTGCAAGCGCAGCACCGGGAACGGCAAGCGATGGAGCGCGAGCTGGCCACAGAACGGGACAGCGTTCGGGCCTTGCAGGCGGATCTCGCTGCATCGAAGGACGAACACCGGCAGCTCGAGCGCGAGTTTGAGGCGTACCAGGCCGCGTTCAACCTCAGTAACGATCTGGGCTCGCTCAAGGAGGCCGTGGAAGGCATACAGGCGCAGTTATCCAGCGCACGATCGACCAGAAAGCGGGGCGAAAGTGGCAAGGACAAGAAGTAAAAGAGACTGGACATGGCAGCTATCGTGTTAAAAATACTAATTTTTATACTAGAAGCAATGCGCCAGGTAATTTCGAGCAGATTAGTCGTTTTAGTTGCCAACCCTCTATTAGGATAGTGTGCCAGAGAGAAAGATGTTCACAGCGGACCGCACATGCCGCTGCTGATACGCCGGATCGGCCAGCTCACCGTAAAACAGTGCCCGGAAGTGCAGGTCACCTTTCACCATTTCCAGGAACTGTGACGCTGCGACCGTCAGGTCCTCAATAACCAGTTTTCCCGCGGCCACGGCATTGCCCAGATAATCGCAAACCAGTTCCTGGGCACGGACCGGGCCGGCCTCCATAAACAGTCGCCCCAGTCCGGGGGCATGGGTGGATTCGGCGACCACCAGCCGGAAAAGCGCACTGCGCTCCGGCCGCATCAGAACAGCCAGGAAGCGCTCGCCGATATGGGTGAGCGCCGCTTCCGGTGCCATGGAATCCAGTTCTGTCGCTGATATTTGCGACAGGATTTCCCTGCAGCTTTCCGTCACCACCGCCTCCAGTAGCCCTTCTTTGCCGCCAAATGTCTGGTAGATCGTGCGCCGGGATCCGCCCGCCCGTTCGATGATTTTGTCGAGCGATGTGTTGGCAAAACCCTGTTCCAGAAACAGCGCCAGTGCCGCGTCCAGTACGGCCTGGCGCCGCTGTTGCCCGCGCCGGGTCGGCGCGGCGGTCGAGGGGTCAACCGTGTTTGCTTGCGCCATGGGAAAGGTTCTCCTGCCATCGATTTTCGTTTGACACCTTACGGTACTGGTCAGTACCATGCAACGCAATTGATGGTACTGACCAGTACCGTTCGGGTGATTTGCAGGAGATTTACATGACCAAGCCATCGGCGGGCCGCAGTCTGGCCCTGATTCTCATGACCCTCGCGGTGGTGGCGGGGCTGCTGGTGGCGTACTGGTGGTTCCACAGCCGGTTTATTCAATCCACCGATAACGCCTACGTCGAGGCCGAGATGTCGGTGATCGCGCCACGCATTGCCGGCTATGTCGCCGAGGTTCTGGTGGAGAACAACACCCCGGTCCAGGCGGGTGATGCCTTGCTGCGCCTGGTGGCAGACGACTACCGGGCGCGCCAGCAACAGGCCGGCGCCCAGTTTCGGGCGCGCGCTGCGGCGCTGGATACACTCGCCACCCAGGTGGAACTGCAGAAGGCATTGATCAGCGAGGCCGACGCCGGTGTCGCCAGCGCAGAGGCGGAACTGGCGCGCGCGCGTAGCGACAGTCAACGCTATGCCGACCTGGTGGACGACCGCGCCGCCAGTCGCCAGCAACTGGAGTCTGCGGTTGCGGCCTTTCAGCAGGCGGAGTCCGCGGTGAACGCGGCCCGCGCGGGATTGTCAGCTCGGCGCAGTGAAATGGCGGTCCTGAGCGCCCGCCGCAGTGAAATCGAGGCACAGTTGAGTGAAGCAGAGGCGGCGCTGACACTCGCGCAAATCGACCTCGGCAATACCGTACTGCGCGCCCCCATGGACGGTGTGGTGGGCAACCGTCACGTCCAGGTTGGTCAGTACCTCCAGCCCGGCAGTCCGGTGCTGAGCCTGGTGCCGCTGCAGTCGGTTTATGTCACCGCCAACTTCAAGGAGACCCAGGTTGAAAGCATGGCGGCGGGGCAGCCGGTGGAACTGGAGATAGACGCCTATCCGGATACGCCGATCGAGGGCTTTGTGGAAAGCTTCTCACCGGCGGCCGGCTCCCGCTTCAGCCTGCTGCCACCGGAAAATGCCACCGGGAATTTCACCAAGATCGTTCAGCGAATCCCGGTGCGTATTCGCGTGCCTGCAGACAGCCCGCTGGCGGGTCTGCTGCGGCCGGGCATGTCAGTCATCGCCTCGGTGGATACCCGTAAAACGCCCCGCTCTGAAGTGTCCGGCGAGCACCGTGTCGCCGGAGCCGGCACATGGCCTCTGTAGCAAGCGCTGCCTCACCGGCAGAGGTCGACTCGGCGCCGATTGATCCGCGCATGCTGGCGGGCTGGATCGCCATGGTGGTCGGTATGTTCCTGGCCATCCTGGACATCCAGATTGTCGCCAGTTCGCTGAACGAGATTCAGGCCGGCCTGGCCGCCAGCCCCGACGAGATCAGCTGGGTCCAGACAAGTTACCTGATCGCCGAAGTGGTGATGATTCCGCTGTCTGGCTATCTGGCGCGCATGTGGGGCAGCCGGCGCCTGTTCGTGGTATCCGCCATCGGCTTCACCCTGACCAGTCTGGCCTGCGCCTTCGCCTGGTCGCTGCCATCGCTGATTGTGTTGCGCGTGCTGCAGGGCTTCATCGGGGGCGGCATGATCCCCTGTGTATTCTCGTCGGTGTATTTGGTCTTCCCGCGCTCGCGCCAGCCGATGGCCAACGTGGCGGTCGGCATGATCGTGACCTGCGCGCCCGCGGTGGGTCCGACGCTCGGAGGTTTCATCACCGAATGGCTCTCCTGGCACTGGCTGTTTGCGGTCAACGTCATCCCCGGCCTGATCGTAGTGATGCTGGTCGCCTCCATGCCGGACTTCGATCGCGGTGACAGTCGTCTCGCCCGGGGCTTTGACGTGCAGGGGCTGATACTGATGGCGCTGTTCCTGGGCGGGCTGGAATTCGTCCTGGACGAGGGGCCGCGCGATGACTGGTTCGACGAACCTGTGATTACCGTATGGACGGGGATCGCCATTTCCGCTGGCGTCCTGTTCCTGTGGCGCTGCTTCAGTTATCGCCAGCCCATTGTCGATCTCTGCATCTTCCGCGACCGCAACTTCACGCTGGGCTGTCTGCTGGCCGCCGTGCTGGGGTTTGGTCTGTTTGGCGGGGTCTACGTGATACCGCTATTGCTGGCCCGCATTCACGACTTCAACGCGCTGCAGATAGGGACGGTGATGAGCGTGACCGGGATCTTTATGTTCCTGGGTGCGCCGGTGGCGGGCAAGCTGGCGGAGCGCTTTGGGCCGCGGGCGGTACTCACCGGCGGGATCGTACTGGCCGGTGCCGGCTTTCTCGGTGCCAGCGGCTTTAACGCTGATTCCGAGTTCGATGCCCTGTTCTGGCCGCAGGCGATTCGCGGTGTCGGACTGGTGTGGATGATCATCAGCGTCAACACCATAGCGCTCGGCACCCTGCCTCCCGACAAGCTGAGCAACGCCAGCGGCCTGTACAACCTGGCGCGGAACATGGGGGGAGCCGTCGGACTGGCCGCGATCAATACCCTGCTGGACAGCCGCTTTGCGCTGCACATGGCCCGCCTCAGTGACTGGATCAATCCGGCACGGCCGGAGTATCAGGCTTTTGCGGCGAATGTGCCCGCGACAGGCGCGATTGCCGACGGCCTCCCGGCGCTACAGCTTGCGCAGCAGATCGCCTCGCGTGAGGCGATAGTCATGACATTCAACGACATCCATCTGCTGATGGGAGCCTGCTTTGTGGGGGCGCTTGCGTTGACGCCGCTGTTACGCAGACCCCGCCAGCAGGTGGCGGTAGGACATTAATATGATTCAAGACACCAAACTGCCCCGCCAGCACTCGGCGATTCTACTGCTGTTGGCCATACTCTCTGGTTGTACCGTAGGCCCGGCCTACCAGGCCCCGGAACCGGCTGCGCCGGAGCAGTGGCAGGATGCCGCTGGCGTAGCGGGCGCAAGGGATGAGCAGTGGTGGCAGCGTTTTGACGACCCGGTTCTGGCCGGCCTGGTCGAGCGCGCGCTCACTGCCAACCACGACCTGCGTATTGCCGGGCTGCGCGTCCAGCAGGCGCAGGCCATGCGCGCCGCCGTCAGTGGCGGGTTCTACCCCGGGGTTGATAGCTCGGCCTCGGCCACCCGGGATTCCTTCAGCGAGAACGGCCCGGAACCCCTGGCGTTTTTGCCCGGTGTGCCGCTGGACCAGCACGGCTACCGGCTGGGGCTGAATATGGCCTGGGAAATCGACCTGTTCGGCTATACCCGGCGTCAGGTAGAGGCCGCAGACGCCCGCATCGGGCAAAGTGCAGCGCTGGCACGGGGTGCCCAACTGGCGGTGGCGGCCGAGGTGGCCTCCAGCTACTTTGAACTGCGGGGACTGCAGAAGCGCACGGCGATCATGCGCCAGAACATTTCCCTGCAGGGCTCTACGGTGGATCTGGTGCAGCGCCAGCTCGACGCGGGGCTGGTCAGTGAGTTTGACTTGCAGCGCGCCGAAGCCCAGTTGCAGCGCACCCGAGCGGCGCTGCCCGCCCTGCGCTCTGCCAGTGCCGCGGTGGCCAACCGCCTGGCCGTGCTGCTCGGGCAGATGCCTGCGCAACTCGATCGTGAGTTGATCGCAGCGGGAGCCATGCCCACCCCGCCCGCAAGCATTCCCCTTGGCCTGCCATCGGAGATACTGCGCCAGCGCCCCGATATCATGGCGGCGGAGCGCGCCATGGCCGCGGCAACCGCTGAGGTTGGCGTAGCAACCGCCGCGCTGTTTCCCCGCTTTTCCCTGACCGGTGGTACGGGTGTTTCCAGCAGTAACAGCGATAACTGGCTCGACGCGGACAGCGGCTACCATGGCCTGGGCGCGCGACTTGACTGGCCTGTCTTTGCCGGGGGTGCCTTGCGCGCCAATATCGCGGCAGCGAGCTTGCGTGATGACGAGGCCGCTCTGCGCTACGAGCAGGTTGTGCTGCAATCGCTGGCGGAAGTGGAGTCGGCACTGGTGGCGTTCAGAGAGACACACCAGCGTCGCCAGCGCCTTGCCCGGGCGGCAGATACCAGCGCTGAAGTCGTGCGTCTTGCGCGACGCCAGTACACGGCCGGTGTCGCGGATTTTCTGGCGGTGCTGGACGCGGAGCGCGAACTGCAGTCCGCGGAGGATCAACTGGTACAGGCGGAAACGGCCAACCTGCTGGAGTGGGTTTTCCTGTACCGCGCCTTGGGGGGTGGGTGGAGTGGTTCGGCATAGGCAGCACATTCTACTAAGTGTGACCATCTAAACTGAAGCCACCCCATTGCACCCTCAACGAGGGTTGGCAACCAGAACGTAAAATCTGCTCAAAAATTGCCTAACCCACCGTTTTACATGTCGAAATAGAGATTTTGACGTAGCTGATGACAGGTTAAGGATTCATCTACCAAAGTGCACTGGATTCCAACTATTCTGAGATCGCCGTGGACCACTTCAAGTGACCCACGGCACTTAGATGCTTCAGACTGTTTGCGAATTTGCAGTGATCACGGGCAACCGACACCGCGAACAATTGGTTTTCTCAACTGGATGCCGCTGGAGTGCCCTGTGAAGTCTCCGCAGAAAATTTCTCACGGGAGTTGTTTGACAATAAAGAATTTGTGGACCGAGGTTTAGTCGTGCGCTGTGAAGGCAACTCAAGAACCGGCGCCATTGATATGTTTGGTATCGGCATCGACTTTTCCGACACTCCGTCCAAGGCAGGTGGACCGCCGCCAACCCCGTGGCAACACACCGAAGACATTTTGGGCGAAATGGGCTTCAGCGCCGATGACATTAAAAATCTATACCAGATCGGTGCTGCAGTACGCCCTGAATAGCTCTCCTCGATTCAATCAGCTAATAACTAATATCCAGACAATGACTTTATCTTACTGGTCACATAAAGGCCTCTGAGTATAGCGTTGTGCTCATAATGCGCATGACACTAGAGAGTTCCTTTTTTTTTGAAGTCATCATAGTTCAACCTCCAGTATTTCAACTCCAACTTCATTATTCTGCAGATCATAACTGACCAGATCACCCTCATACGCGCCGAACATTGATTGGCAAATAGGTGCTGTTTGTCTAACGGTTGTGTAACCCGGCACCTCGGCAATGTGCTCTTCGGAGAGATCTGTTAGCCAAAACCGTGCTTCTACGCCGGCCCGGGGGCCGTTCAGATAGCGGATTCTCACTTTTGATCCTGGGGTAATCGGTCCTTTCCGGTCGTTAGCGGTAGTAATTGCCGTGGGTATTGGCTCAGGCTCGGTATCTCCCTCATTGACAGCTGCCGGCACATTTATTTCTTTGTCGTCCGCCTGAATCAGGCCAGAGTTCTCCATAGGGACTTCTTCGACTTCCGAAATTTCAGGCTCAACAATCTCCGGCATACTTGCGATCTTGATAGCGAGCATTGTTTCCAGGTAATCGCCAAGCTTCCGTCGCTCGCCGTGGGGATCTCTGAACCAATCAGTCGACCATATACGGTAAAGTTCCCACCCTAAGCGCTGTAACACTTCCTCTCGCAACCTGTCCCTGTCGCGCGCAACTTTTGACGAGTGATAGGCGGCTCCGTCGCATTCGACACCGCATAGGTATCCAAACGGGTAGTTCGGATGCTTCACTCCGATGTCGATAAAGTAGTTTGATACGCCAACTTGAGGTACAGCTTCAAACCCCAGTGATTCAACTGACGCGATCACATGTTCTTCAAAAGGACTATCTGGGATTCCACGACGTTCGTCGCGGGCGGTATTTTCACCGAGCCGTTTGCTGTGAGAAAACTGAAGCCATAGCTTCAGCAGACGTGCCCCTTCATTATTATCACTGGGGTTGAACTGATCCATGGGAATAGATGAAAAGGTAACAATCTGCTCTTTCGCTCGAGAGAATAATACATTCAATCGCCGCTTTCCTGACGCACCGTTTAGGGGACCAAATCGCTGATAGAAGCGGCCCTGGCTATCCCGGCCATAAACGGTACCAATAAAGATTACATCCCTTTCATCGCCCTGAACATTCTCCAGGTTCTTGACAAAGAACTTTTCCAGACCAGCATCTTTATCAGCCCAGCTATCGATGTATTTAGCAACAGCAGGATCTTGCTCCGCTTTGCGAAGCATCAACCCATCCAGTTGCTCCATCTGTGACTGGTTCATCACCACCACACCCAGTGATCGGTGCGGGTTATTCAGCATGAACTCAACTATGTGATCAGCCATAACCTGTGCTTCAGCGGGATTGATGCCCCGGCTGAATGTCCCATTGATCTGAACCAAACTCACGCCCATTTGGTCGCTAGCGCCCCCAGGGGACGGAAAAATGACCAGATCATTGTCATAGACGTAGTGATTCGAGAAGCTGATTAGCTCCTCGTGACGTGAACGATAGTGCCAGCGCAAGCGATGCTTGGGATGGAATTGAGTGTTCGCAAGCTCCAGAATCGATTCTTCATCGGTAGTGACATTTTCATCATCTTCCTCCTCTCCCGAAAGCCCCCGAAAGAAATTGGTAGGCGGCAACTGATTCGTATCGCCACAGATCAATGCCTGAGACGCACGCATCAGTGCAGATATCGATGTCTCAGGTGTCATCTGGGACGCTTCATCGATGATCACCAAGTCGAACAGTTCCTCGCGAGGCAGGTGTTGTGCAACCGCACTGGGTACCATCATCCAACAGGGGAACAGTGAAGCCAAAGCACCGCTCGCGCGCTTAAGAAGTTTCCGTGGCGGGATGCGACGTTTCTTTTGAAGTTCATGCCGAAGTAACGCCATCTCGGTATAGTCTGACTTGCGCCCGTGTCCCACTCCTTCGGGTGGATCGGCCTGACCCAGAGCGGCTGCGGTTATCGACTCGGGCCCTAGTGAGATCAATGCTCTGTCTGCTTCCTGTAACTTCTGACGTGCAGACTTTAGGGAAGGCCCGGAATACTCGAGCATTTGATCCCCGTACTTCGCCTCGGCCCGTGTGCGCAGGAAATAGGATAAGGCCGCTGGCGCCAACACGCTGGTATCTTCAAGTTGATCTGATTGCTCAAGTGCTCTAAGCAGGCTGCCCAGCCCGTAGTTCTCTGCGGTCGTAAAAATATGCCGTCTTTGAACTAGCTTATTGAAACCGTCGAGGTCTTGAAGGTGTCGCTCAAGATAGCCCAGCATCGTAGAGAAGTTCTCTGCCGGGACGATTTCCCCCTTTCCGCTCGCGAGCCTTGCTGCCAGGGAGGCTACTATCGATGCCTCCTCTTCAATGGCACTGAATGATTGCGCCTCCGCCGAGTATGGCGTCAGCAGTATACGTTCGTTCAGAGAATCGGCATTATTCAGGGCAACTTGCATTAACTCGGTAAGCGCGGAAAGGCTCGCCCACGTCGTAGCGATATCACCGGTGTTCAGCTCGCTTACCAGGGACTCTAGACGAGATTTATGCTCCTGGGCAGCTCTACAGCCCTCGGACATCTGCGTAATCTGAGAAGCCTTCAGTAGATTTTCTTCCCTACAGGTCCTTTCGGCCGCTTGGAGGACCGGTTCGTTAGCCTGAATCCATTGCAGTGTCTCAGAAAGAGCGGATTTACGGCCTTCATAAGCTGCCCAATCCCCGGGCACGCGGTCTAGTTGCTCTAACGAACTCGCCACATCTTCCAGTACCGGAGTGACCAGCAGTAGATGGATCTTCGAGCCTGTAACCCCGTAACTACTTAGCAGCTGTATGTAGGCATCGAAGTCACTCTGCCCCTCGACGACTGTCTTGGCGGTGCCAGAAACCGGCGTTTCGAGGTGCTCCGCAACACGGGTTGCCTCCCAGCGAGCGGCGGCGCCTTCAAGTTCGCCAAGATCGTCAATGAGTGTTTCATGGGTGACTTCTTTGGGCGCATATCCGAACCACTCACACGCGAGAGCTTCGGCGACTTTATAGGGCTTGAAGATGCGTTTAAGCAGCCCGGCCTCACTGATCACTCGCCGGGTTTGTTTCACTGTTCGTGCCGACGGCAGCGTTTGATTGTCACTTAACAGTGAGTACGCCTGCTTCAGTGCCTCCTGGCCAGAGCGCAGATCATCTCGAATAGCCGTTAGTGACTCCCCTTCTGCCGTTGCCAGCAACCATTGATGCTCGAGTACTTTATTTCTGTGTTCTCGCGCCTTCTTCAGGTCTGAAGGTGCCAGATCGATTTTGATGCGATCAAGCAGAGAGCGCCTGCCGGATACTTCCGTTAGTTGATCAAGCTCACTCTCCATAGCCTCTTTCGCGGACCTGAGGCTACCTGTGGGTATATTGATGGCCTCGAGACGTTCAAGCAGCTCACCTTGTCGCGCCAGCTCCTGTGCTGTATCGGATAAGCGCAGCGCATCGGGAACCGATATCCCGTTGTTCTGGCAAGCTGTCTCCAGTCTGCTATATAAGTCACCAAATTCAATTAGCATCCGGTGGGATGTCTCACCACCAGCAATCAGACTTTGCCAAGGTAAGGTTTTCTCATCTGCCCAGTGGATGCCGGTCTTCCGAGCGACAGTTATCGCGCCTACTGAGTACTCGCCAAGTAGCTCAAGTAGTGCAGCTCTTTCCTCAGAGCCCAGCCGATCCATTGCACGCTCGAATTTTTGTAATTCAAGAACACCATTTGAGGTCACGTCGCCAAGGGAAGTGAAATCGACCTTAGAGCTATCGACGGATGACCAGGGGAATGTGGCATCGGTGGCAAGATCTTTCAGGTCATTGGCCCAGTCAGTCAGATCTTTGTTTGCAGCCTTGAAATCCTGAACGTCAAAAGATTCAGAGAGGTGGCCCCAGAAATCTGAACAGCGCTATAAGTGGATTGCCTGCCTGACTTAGGGCATCGTATTGCCCGATATCAGGAGATCACAATGGCTAGAAGACCTCGCCGCAATCACAAACCTCAATTCAAGGCCAAGGTGGCACTGGAGGCCCTCAAGGGCGAACAGACCATGGCAGAGCTGGCTGAACGTTTCGATGTTCACCCGAATCAGATCACCCAGTGGAAGACACAGCTTCTGGAGCGATCCGCAGATGTGTTTGACGGAGGAGAATCCAAGGAGCCGCCGGTGGATGTGAAGACGCTTCACGCCAAAATCGGGGAGCTGACTTTAGAAAACGATTTTTTAGAAGGCGCGCTCACCAAGGCGGGATTGCTGAGCGAAAAACGATGATCGACCGCGACCACAAACTACCCATCAGTCGGCAGGCCAAACTGCTGGATATCAGCCGAGGCACGGTGTACTACCAGCCCAAGCCAATTA
>NZ_AUHJ01000026.1 GCF_000423125.1 Haliea salexigens DSM 19537 | reverse complement strand
TTTGCGTTTTTCCTCCTGGGCCGCGGCAGGGAGGGTGCGAGCGTCTTCATTCATGCGGCCATTATATCATATCTATATGGCTGCCGGGTTAATAATTACACACCAAGATTACGCGGGCCGACGTGGATTCGAGCGAGACCCGAAGCCCAGCGCCATGTGTTTACCGCCAGACTCTTGTGATAAACGTCACGACAAAGTCCGGGTAATGGCCACGCTGGCGAGTGGCTTGGCCCAATTGGGCATCGGATTTGCGGGCGGGCTGACGAACTGGTCGCCTTGGAGGGCGAACAGGCAAACCGGGTTGGGCCCTGATCCCGAGTCCTCCGCCGTATTGTCAAAGACACTGACCGCGGCACAGCGCGGGATCAGCCCCATCAGGTTGTGAATCGCGCTGACCCAGCGCTCGCGGATCTTGGCTTCGGGGATCGGGTGACCACCGCGGCTGACCCTCGCAGCCACCCGCGCTATGTGCAGTTCAGGCGATGCCAGCCCCACGAAAAAAACCCGAACCTCCTCGCCCCGATCGATCGCATCATGCAGGGTCTGGCAGATGGTGTTGCCACCGAGGGTCGATTCAAAGATATAGTCCTGGCCTTCGTCGATCGCGCGCAGGAGTTGCTCGTAACCCATCTGCCAAGCCTGGCCGTTGGCCTCGGCCTCCGACAAGCCCGGGTTATCGACCCGCAGATCCCGGGCCACTTCGTCCGGATTGAAGTAGTCAGCCCCGTTGTGACGGAGATTGGCGCCGGCCACCGAGCTCTTGCCGGCACCGTTTACGCCGGCGATCACTGTGATCACGGGGTTTCGGTCTTACCTGGCGTGTAGGTTTGCCGCAGTTCCTCACTCGTCACGGCAAACAGCGCATCTGCCGCACGACGCGATTCCGGCGCAGTAATCCGTTCATACAACGCCTCATACTTGTCGGTGGCACGGGCAATCTCCTTTTCTTTCACCTGATCCACCAGCTCGGCACACAAGGCCTTCATCCGAACCATCTCCTCATAGTGATCGACACTGACGACCACTGCAGCATCACGCTTGCGAATCTGCAGGCGCAGCACACCCTCGCCCTCACTGATCTGTGCGAGTGAAGCCTCTATCTGGCGGCCGAAATCACGGCCACCCTTGCTGCTCAAGGTTGCCGCAGGCGTCAACCAGGACAGGCCTCGCATCAATCGCCGCGCCTGGGCGACGACGCCCCGTTTCGCGGTCTCTCGCTTCTGCACCTTTACCGCTTTGCTTTCCATCTCGGATTCCTCGCTCAGTCACCCTTGCATGGATTATAGCGCGAAAGCCATCTAGTGGCACTTGTGCCACTTTTCGGTTCATATGTCACACCTACCCACAGTACACCTTATGGAAAGCTCCACATAAGGTGTATTTAGGCTAGAAAGTACTTATGTAAAGTAGCCAAAAAAACTGCCTCACTATCAAGCTCTTGTGGACTAAATACTTTACATAACCCCCCAACCTGGCTGGCTGCCCACGGTTTGTCCTCTCCATTTCGGTGCCCTCTATAGACGCTGCAGCCAACCCAACAGGGTTTTATTCTCTTTCCAGGAAGGAACGTCGGGAATCGGTGTCGCACTGATTTTCTCAATCGCAGCCCGTTTCATCTCAAGGTTCGCTCTGGCGTACAGTTCCGTCGTTTTGATATCCGCGTGACCCAAGAAATCGCGAACAATATCCAGCGAGATACCGCCCTCTACTAGGTGCATTGCTTTGGTATGCCTCAGTGTGTGCGGTGTGACTTTTTGATTGAACGCGGGGTCGCTCTCCTGCGCCGTCTTGACATGTTTTTGCAGGATGTAATTAACGCCAGCTCTGGTTAATCGATTCCCCTGCCTGTTACAGAACACGGGGCTGTCATACCGCTCGGTAGTGTCCCCATGAGTGGTGTAAATCTTCACGGTGGGGTGGCGGCCACCGTGGGTCTCCGTAAACTGGAGGTTACGACACCTTCACCAATCACGGAGAGACACCACGATGACCGAGGACAGGATGGCATTGATTGAGCTGGCTGAAAAGCATGCGGACGGTGATTTACTGAGGGAGCTGGGCGAACTGGTCCTGCAGCGACTGATGGATGCAGAGGCGGAGCAGCGTTGCGGCGCCGGCCGACATGAACGCAGTGAGGGCCGGGTCAACCAGCGCAACGGCTATCGCGAGCGCACACTGGAGACACGATTGGGAACGATGGACCTGCGGATTCCGAAGCTGCGCACGGGCAGTTACCTGCCGAGCTTCCTGGAGCCCCGGAAGGCCTCGGAGCAGGCCTTGGTGGCTGTTGTGCAGGAGGCGTATGTGAAGGGGATATCGACCCGCAAGGTCGATGATCTGGTGCAGGCGATGGGTATGAGCGGCATCTCCAAGAGCCAGGTATCGCGACTGTGCGAGGAACTGGACGAGCGCGTCGAGGCTTTCCTGAATCGCCCGCTGGAGGGCCCATGGGCCTACGTCTGGCTGGATGCCACCTATCTAAAATCGCGCGAGCGTGGCGCTGTCAGCAGCCAAGCGGTGGTGGTTGCCGTTGGCGTCAGCAGCGAAGGCCGCCGGGAAACCCTGGGCATGGCTGTGGGTCCGGCCGAGACTGAAGCCTTCTGGACCGAGTTCCTGCGCAGCCTGGTGCGCCGTGGCCTGTCAGGCGTGCGACTGGTGGTCTCGGATGCCCACGAGGGCCTGAAGCAGGCGATTGCCAAGGTCATAGGAGCTACCTGGCAACGCTGCCGGGTGCACTTCATGCGCAATGCGCTGGCCCACGTGCCGCGCAAGCAGCACTCCATGGTGGCCGCCGTGATCCGCACGGCATTCGTGCAGGAGAACCAGCAAGAGGCGCGCCAGCAGTGGCGGGAAACGGCGGACAAGCTGCGAGAGCGCTTCGCCAAGGTAGCGGAGCTCATGGACAGCGCCGAGGACGACGTGCTTGCCTTCATGAGCTTCCCGAAAGAGCACTGGCCTCAGCTGGCATCGACGAATTCCCTGGAGCGATTGAACAAGGAAATCAAACGCCGCTCGCGGGTGGTCGGCATCTTCCCGAACAATGCTGCCATCATGCGGCTCGTGGGAACGCTACTCGCTGAGCAAACAGATGAATGGCAGGTGACACGCCGCTACATGAGCCAAGAGACGTTGGCGCGCGTGCTGAGCAAGGAAGACCAGGCCAACCTACTGCCACAGTCTGAGGCCGCCTGAAGCGATGAAACTGGAGACCGGAATTACACCACTTGACGGGACACTACCTACCGCTCAGGCAAAGCCAATGTATTTTCGTTAATATATCGCCGCAACAGGTTAACGGTATTGTCCATCAACGGCACCATTCGTACTTTGC
Organism: Haliea salexigens DSM 19537; assembly: GCF_000423125.1. GTDB lineage: Bacteria > Pseudomonadota > Gammaproteobacteria > Pseudomonadales > Halieaceae > Haliea > Haliea salexigens. Next base: position 27,717 of record NZ_AUHJ01000026.1, on the reverse strand, counting down.
GCCCTTTACCCAAGATTCTGATCTGGGCGGGAGATTCCAGGCGTACATCTCCTGCTGTCAGATTAATGATTTCCTGGACACGCGCGCCCGCATCATAGAGAAGGCTGAGAAGAACAGCATCTCGTCGTCCGGCGGGCCGCGTAAGATCGGGCTGTTCCAGCAGTGCTGCGAGACAGGCTTTAGACAAGTAGCCCACTTCTTTACGCACGAAGCGACGTAACGGAATGGCAAGTATACGTTGGCATTGCAGTAGTTTTTCTGGTTCCTCGACTTGTAAGTAGCGGAAGAACGCGTGTAATACCGCCAGTCGCTGATTGATCGTACGGACTGAGCAACTGCGTTCATTTTGAAGATAGTTTAGGAAGTCGCGAATTAATTCGGCATCAACATGATGGAGCTCCAATCGCTCGATGACGAGCCCTTTTTCATCTCTACAAAATCTCAGCAGTAAGACGATCACATCGCGGTATGCTTTGATAGTGTTCGGGCTCAGATCTCGCTGCCCGCCGAGATAATCACTCAAGAAGCGGCTAACGTGCACAGATAGTGTGGTGGGCTTCATCATCATCTCCTTTTGGTATCACACCGCCAAACTGGTCATTCATTCGCGCGGTCAAGTGAGGGAATAACTCTGCGGTGAGGTGAAGGTACTTCTGGGTACCTGTAAAATCCTTGTGCCCCAGATAGGCGATAAGAAACGGTAATTTTGCGTTCAGGTCAGCGCCTTCTTCATACCACTGCAGCAAACGGTGTACGGCAAATGTGTGGCGTAGATCATGCACCCTGGGTCCCCTACCTCGACCTTGATGGGGAATGTCACATTGATACAAGGCTTGCCGATAAAGTGAGTAGATCGATGAGTTATGCCAGCTACTATTTCCGGCTGATGGGAAGAAATAAGAATCCGCACAACGCTTGGGTAAAGTTCGCTTATCCAGTTGTTCAGCGTAGCGCCTCAGACGTTTGACCAACTCTAGAGAGGGCGGAACGAGGCGGTCTTTACCGAACTTGCCCTCCCTCACCGTGATGACACCTTGTTGGAGATCCACATCACGGACTTTTAGGGAGAGAACCTCTGCCAGTCGGAAACCACAGCCATAAAGTAATCGGAAGATCTCCGGCATAATAATATGGCGAAGGGGTGATTTCCGACTGCGAGGCAAGCCATCTACAGCCAGAACCACCTGCTGTACCTCACGGTGCGTCAATATTCTTGGTGCGAACGCATAGGATCGCCGGGGCCCAATACCCTTCGGTGGAATATAGGCAGCATATCCCAGACGTGCCATCAGTCCGCCCAGTTGCCGTACCATTATAATTCGGCGTTGAACGGTAGATGGCCGCTCGTGGGGGGTTAGCGATAGCCATTGGTCAATGAGTGATTTCGGTAGCGCATTCCGCGTTACATCGGTGGCACACAAGAAACCATCAAGATCTTTGAGTACTTTGGCGGGCGTATCGTATTTATATCCGCTGGCGTGTTTCTCGCGAACGAGCCGTTCCATGAACGGGGCGAGCGGGCTTTCATATTGGATATTCTTACGCTTGATTGACATTGTTCACCTCCGGAATCGACAGTGCGACTTCACGTAGCGATTCGACACTTGCCTTCGCATAGATCATGGTGGAGTTCATCGATGAATGGCCTAGAATGTTCGCGATGAGCGAGAACGGCACATCGTCCTCCAGAAGTTGCGTCGCCAAAGTGTGCCGCAGGGAATGTAGTCCCTTCTTCTGTGGGCTTCTAAAGCGGACGCCTGCTACGGAGCGCCAGTAACGGATAATGTTGTACAGGTGATTGGTTTTGCTGAACGGTTTGATAGGTGGTTGAAGCTTCAGAAACACCTCACGGTAGTGAGTATTCGGCCGCACATGCTTCAGATACTCGATGAGTGCTTTCCCAACCTCATCTGTCAGCGGCAGTTGCATCGGTATTCCGGATTTGGACTGATTGAAGGAGATGGTCTCAGCGGCCCAATCTATTTGATCGAGCGTTAAATTTCTGATGTCAGTTGCACGCAGGCCCAGGCGCGCAGCTAGGAGCAAAATGGCATAATCTCGCTTACCTCTCGGTAATCGTCTGTCAACTTTCTCGAGCAAAATTGCAAGCAACTCTTTATCCCAAACCGATGGAATCGAGCTTTTTTCAGGAAAGTACACGCCGGGCAAACAATCGCTCAGATCCCGCGATAACATGCCCTTGTAGAACAGATACTGAAGATAGCCACGCACATCAGATACCGTTATAGCGACCGTTTTGCGTCGATAGCGAGATAAGGAATAGACAAAATCAGAGAGATCCTCTGGACCTATTTGGCTAAAGCGTTTGATATCACGCTTCGATAAAAAATCGAGGAATACGACAACTTCCCGTATATGTTGCTCTACGGTAATGGGCCTGAGATGGCGCTCCTCCTCACAGTACGTTTTGTAGTCCTGCAAGCTTTGTCGCATGGCAGCAGGAACGTTGAGCCGCTTGACGTCCAGTTTACCGCGCTCAAAATAACCGTAGCGAGCGTAGCTCCATAATAACGAGAGTCCATATTCTGCATGGAGTTTCCAGCCTTTGTTTGCCTGAACGGGTAGCCGCGGTTCAATATTGTAATGAGCCAGAAAATCGTCAATCAATTGCTCTCGCAGCTTGCCTTTATAGTTACGCTGCTGGGCATAGCTAAGAAACTTGCGCCAAACCGTTTGATAGCGGCGTATTGATCGTGGGTTGTATTGGAGAACCTGGAGTTGACTCAGTGCGCTGAAGACCAGTTCATCTAAAGGGAGTTCTTTTGCCGTTGATCTGTGAGTACTCATACATATTCCTCTGTCATTGATAGATGGCCGCAGGGCCACCTTTCAATTTAGTGGAAATATTATGTAAAGTAGTTTGGACTTAACTGATTGATTCAATGGCGCATAAACCGCCAGCTTTGCATAAACGCGAGCTAGCCTAAATACACTGCGACCACGGCCAGCCGTTCGTGCCCGAGCTCCCGGGATACCTGCTGACGGGCCTCCCGATCACGCTCGCGCTGTTCCGGCGTGAACGATTGCCGAGGTGGGCCACCTGCAGCGGGACAGGGCCAGCCCGTAAGCTGTTCGTAGCGCACCTGGGCATAGCAGTGGCGTAGGCCGTGGTTCTTGTCGAGGCCGGCCCGTACCGTGGAGCGCTCATACGTACGCAGGTGCTGTACATAGGTTTTGTTGGCCGGGATCAAGGAGCCGCGGCCGGCCAGACGCCGGGCCTCATCCAGCAGCGCACGCTGCTCCGGGGTTCTAACGGGAATTTCCCGTGCCCTGCCCCCCTTGCACCAGGAATCCTTGAGTTGGATACAATCCCCGCGATCGGCGTAGGCGGGACTGAATTTCAGGGACTCCTCCCGGCGCAGGCCAAAGGCCGCCTGCAAGCGCAGGGATAGGCGGATGTGTGGGTCGCGGACTTGAGCGAGCTTTTGGGCCTCGAGTTGACGGCTTTTGTCCTCGCCGGTGACATAGCGGCGGTTATCGATGCCGTAGTGGGCATTTTCCCGCGCCACCACGGGCGCCTTGTTAATGGCTCTGGCCCACCAGCGCAGGTGGGCCATGCGGTTTTTCATGGTCCCGGCCGAGAGCCCCTGCTGCTGCCAGCGCTCAACCAGGGCCTCGACGTGTTTCGGCTTCAGGCTTTCCGGCTTCATTTTCCGGAAGCCCATTTCATGCAACGCCCTCGCGGCCTGCATGAGGACATCCTCCCGGGCGGCCCGGGTCCCATAGGCGGTACGCGATGCCCTGCGCACCATCCCACGCAATTCGTATTGCAGATCCTGCATGCCCTGCTTACCCTCCTGCCACTGATCCATCCAACGCCGTGCGCCTTGTTTCGGACACGTCACTCGGCACTGGTCTTGCCCGCACTGTCGACCGGTATTGTTATTGGTACCGACACCGATGCTTAGTGTTTATGTCCAGCACCTTCGCCGTGGCGAGTGGTGATCCCGCGGTGCGGGAAGCGAACATAAGCGTTTTATGGTTGCCTGACTTTGCAGACAAACGGCGGGTTGCCCTGTGGGGAATCCCTGCCGTTCAGCGGTCGAGGGCAACGCCCTTAACTGCGGTTTGATGCTGACTTGCGGTGCAGCACACCGTGTTGCCGTTAACGACGGCCTGGCCTCCTTCACCATTTCCTGTTGCCAAAAAATGTTGAAGCGCGCCCCCGAAGGGATGCGCTTCAACCCCTCGGGTTTGCGTCGGCTTTCCTGTTGATCAGGCCGACGTGGAACGTGCCCTACTGGCTCGTTCCAGTGCTGGGTAACCAGCAGATGCGGGCGTGGCCCGCGCGCTTACATGCAGCCGAAGGCTGCGCTAAAGCCCGGTCATTTAGCCGTGGGATGGCCGGGGCTCGCAATAGTCATTTTTCTTCCAATAATTGTCGTGTCACTACGAATGCGGCCGTCTAGCGGCCGCGCGAGCCCAGGATTCACCGGGCTTGCCAACGCCAGCTAGCTGGCGTCACTACACCACTGTCGGCTGCGCCTTGTTCGGTAGTGACGCCAGCGGCGTCGGCAAGCCCTCAGGGTTTTTCAGGCATTAAGCAATGGTTAACTTGAGGGCGCTTCAGGAATGGCCGAGGATTTTGCCCGGCCCTCAGACGACCTCATAGCCGATCACCCGGCCGGTCTCGGTGAGGATGTTGGCCATGACCGCATCACGCAGTTCCCGGTGGAAAACGGGGCGCTTCGGGATCGCCCGGGCCCCGCGCTCGAACAAGGCGACGGCGGGTGCGTTCCCGTACATCGAGGCGCAGTAGAGCAGGCCATCTATGTCAGGGTAGGCCTCATAGAGCTGCTGCGCCCAGCGCCGGGCCCGCGGTCTGGGTCCCGCGTGGATGGCCATGGAGGCGCCGATCGCGGTGGCAAAGGGGCCGGTCAGGTCGAGCAGGGTAAGGTCGGCGGCGAGGTTAAATCCGCTGAGCACCGGATCGCGGGCGTGGCGGTCGATCAGGCGCGTGGCCTGGAAGACTTCGGCGAGGCAGGTAGGGATGGCTTCCGCGCCGGTGGCCAGGTACATGATGCCCCGGTCCTGCACCTGCGCCCTGCCCTGCCCGTCCGGCAACTGGTGATCAAAGCGGCTGGTGGTCGGGCCGTAGAAGCGAAAGGTGTCCCAGGATGTCGAAAACTCACCGCCCACAAAGCACAGCCGGGCCATGGTGGTACCTTCCGGCAAGTGATGCAGCACAGGCGGGATGGCCCGCAGGGCTTCCACACCCGGCGGTTCAGGGAACTTGGCCATCAGACCTCGCGGGCCAGGACGATGACAACCTCCGGCGGATGGCCGGTCAGGAGCCACTCGTGGGGGCTCAGGGCGCGATTTAGGGTCTCGGACTCAAGATCGGGGTGCACTTCCATGAAAAAGCGCTGTACGGCCACTGGGTGGGATTCTGGGCGCAGGGCCCGCAGAACCCCCTCCAAGCCCGCTAACGTGCCGCCAGGGCCAAACTGGAAGCGCGGGCACACCCTCCCGGCTGTCGTGCGTACCGCGTACAGCTCGCCTGCCTCGAGCTTCTGCCGAATGCGGCTGGTGCTGACGCCCAGCAAATCAGCGACTTCCTTCTGACTCAAGGCCGTGGTCACCATCTGGGCGAACTCTCCGGCGATGACCGCCACGTTGTCGGCGGCGCTGTCGTCGGACCAGGCCCCGACGCCACGGGCACCGGAGTCGCGCAGAAAGGTCTCCTCGGCCTCGGACAGGGCATTGGTCACCGGCGGCGCCTCGTAGATCGGGTGCGCGCGCAGGAACGCCGCGGCGGCGGATGCCAGGCGGTCGATATTGGTGATACCGGCCTTGGCCAGCGTGGTGCGATCGGCTTCGGTCAACATGGCTTACTACCTCTAACAGAGATAATGATAGTTAATTATAGGCCAGCCTATGACCGCTGTCACGCCGTGGAATCGGGAGGGGATTGTGGTGATTGACCGAAGCCATGCCGGGTCAGGTGACGGATGTAAAACTGGTCTGCCGGGGGCTCGCCGTCCCAGAACAGACTCGGGTCTTCGACCACGAAGCCCTGCTGGTAGGCTTTCTGATTCCGGCGACCACCGCGCAAGAGATTCTGGCCCTTGCGGGTCCGGGTGCAGATGTTGAGGCGGCCGAACTGGTTGACCAGGGTTTTTGGTGGGACGTCCGCGTCGAGGCGCTCAAAACACCATTCGAAGACTTCGGGGACCTGCAGGAAGGTCCGGCCTTCCCTGTCAACCTGCACCGGTGCCTGCTTGCGGTTGTAGGGAAGCGAGCCATCGCGAAGCCCTTCACGGATGGCCTCCACCAGCACCCAGCCTTTGGATAGCGGGTTGGCCCACTGGCTGCTATTGGGCTTCAGGAACTTAGCTGCCGTTGCTTGAGGGTTCGGCTCCTTCTGCTTTTGTAGAGTCGCACTTTTACCCGGATTCGGACTACTGGCAGAAGCGGGAGTTTCAGGTACGCGCCCCGGCAGCGCCGACCGCCCCGCCACTTCACGCAACCCGCCATCTTCGCGTCCTTCGAAAAAGGCCTGCCAGTGTTCCCAGACCAGCGCTTCCTGGCGTAGTCGCTCCAGCCCTGCAGGCGGTAACAGGGTCTCGGCGAGCGCTTGCTGCCCTCCCTGTTCCAGCTCCGCTGCATCCATGTGCCAGGCGATCGCCATCGCACTGATCAGGGCAAAGTTGTACAGGGTCTCAAAGCGGCGGTAGTCGGTGACCTGCCGCCCCTTGGGTAGGCGGTGATTCCCAGCCCGGTGGCAGGCCTGGGCAATCGACATCAATAGCGTAGAGAGTGCCTGGTCGGCGGTGCTGGGATCACGCTGCTGTGCGGCCCGATGCAGTGCCTGGAACAGTGGCAAAGTCTGTTGCTGGAATTGTGCTTCTGACTGGGTACCGTCGGCCCGATGCAGAACGCGTATCGGGCCATCAAGGGGATGGGGGGCGGGCGCTTTGGGGCGCGCCCTGGGATTTGTTGGCGCTCGGCGCCGGAGAAGGTATTTCAGCATATCTAACGCCCTTCGCGGTCGAAATTTATACTTTTCCCTTTTGTTTCATGTAGTTACGTGAGTTAACCACTGGTTAACTCCCCTCCCCTGCCGCCAGCAGCGTCTGAACCGCTTCCGCCAGTATCTGCTCGGCCTTATCGCCGGCCCTGGCCTGAAAATCGGGCTCCAGAGACAGGATGGCCTTACCGTTGGGCTTGCGGGTCGTCACCAGCAGGTTACGCTTGCCATACTTGAAATGCACGGTCTCCTGGGGCTCTGGCTTGACCTGCTCAATCGCAGCCTTTTTGAGCTCTGAGAGAATTTGCGCCAGGCTGCCGCCCTCCCCTTTGCCAAGTTGTTTCGCCTTGTACAGGACTTTGGGTTGTGCGTTCTCGTCTTCCAGCATGACCACCAGATCGGTCGCCTTCTGCAGACTGAGTTCCCGGGTATGGGGTTCCAACAATACCTTGAAGGCATCGTGTTCAAACAAGCGCGCGGCGCGCAGCAATTTCGAGATGTAGGGCTTCTTCACGCGCAGGGAATCTGCCAGTTCGGTCTGGGTTTGGAAGACGCCGGCGCTAATCAGTTCCTCAAAGGATAATGCCTTCTCGAACTGGCTGATGTTTTCGGACTCCTCGTTCTCGATGTGCATCAGACGTGCACATTCCTGATCGTCCGCATCGGTGACTCTGGCTTTGAACTTGGCACCTTCAATCTGCGAAGCGGCATACCAGCGGCGCATGCCGAAAATGATTTCGTAATCGATGCCCTCTTCGCCCCGCACTTCCCGTACCAACCCCAGTTCCTGCTGACCTTCTGTGCGGATCGATTCAATCAGCGTGGCGCAGGCATCCGGCGTAAGCCAGACCCGTTTGCGGTTGTGATGGGCCCAGGGACGGCATTTGCCCGGATCGATTTCCTTGAACTTGAGGGTTTTCTGGATGGCAGTGTTGGTACGCTGCATGGCATCCACCGCCGGGATCGCGGGCTCAGGCGGCTTAGCCGGTGCCTCGGTACGCGGCTCGCGTGACTTGTCCGCGATCAACTCGGACAATTTTGGTTTTTTACTCATCAGGCCATGTCCTCCCAGGCTTTGCGTATGAGGGCTTCAATTTCTCCAAACACCTCATCGAGCATGTCGATGATCGCGTTGTCTCGCTCGCCTTTTGGCAGATCGTACAGGGTCTTGTACACACTTGCCGCATTTGGAATTGCCGACGTCGATGTAAAAATGCTGCGTAGCATCGACAAACCGAAGCGGTCGCGCATGATGTCCAGAAAGTCCATCTGCCGCGCCTTGTTGCGCTCCACCTTGGTGGGCATGACTTTGATAAAGTCAAAGCGCTTTTCGGGAGTCACGGACTGAATGACGCGTTTGACCATCTTGAAATATTGGGTGGTCGAAGCGAAGTCATACATGCTGGGCGGGGTAGGGACGATGACACCGTCCGCCGCGGACAGGATGTTGATGGAAATCATGCCGAGGGCAGGGGGGCTATCCATCAGCACCACATCGTAATTGACCTCGACGGTGCGGATTGCCTGCCGCAACTCCTGGTAGTAGCTGAGGCGCTCTTCCTCGGTATCAGCGTGGGTCACTGCATTGAACAGGCCAAACTCGACCTCGTACCAGGGCAGACAGCTGGGTACTAGGTCGATGCCTGGGAAGTAGGTCTTTTTGATCGCGTACTCGATGGAGTCCTTCTTGCCTTCGATATAGGGGATCATAGTATCAGCTTCGGTAAAGGCGTGGTCCGGGATATAACCGAAGCTGCTGGTTGCAGAGGCCTGCGGGTCACAATCGACGACCAGGACACGATAGCCGCGGATGGCCAGGTATTGGGCGAAATAGACGGTACTGACCGACTTGGCGACGCCACCCTTGAAGCTCTGCATCGAGAGGATCTTGCAGGGCTGGCCGTCCTTGCGGCGCGGGGAGGTACCAAAGATATCGCGCAGTTCGTTGATCTGCTCCAGTGTGTAGCCACGCACCCGACCTGAATTAGGGTGTTTCATCGGGACCACCGGTCGGTCGGGGTCCTTTTCCTGGCGAGAGAGGGTAGCGCGGGATCGACCGACCATCGCCTCCGCCTCGGCGACGGTGAATTCACGTTCGATGTGCTTTTGCATCTGGGGTGACATACCATGGTCGCGAAGGATCCTCAGGGTCTCCTCGCACTTACCGATGATTTCGTCCAGTTGTTCGATACCAGGAGAAAACATTTTTTGAGCTCCACAATTATTAGTGCATGACGAATATTTTCATTAAAGCACAAATATTTTTCGGCTTTAAGTTAAGAAAGCTTCCATTGCGGAATAACTGTTCATCATGTATGCCAATTGCTCAGAATTGCGGCGTTTTTCCCCTTAAGCAAGTAGTATTAGTATTCAACACTGTTATTAAACCTTGTTATTTATCTTGTTATTAGAAGTTATCCACAGGCCATTTATTGCTTTATATTCAATAGGTTAGAGTGGATTATCTTGGGTGAAGGTGACATGAAATGTCGTTAAAGGTGACCAGAAAAGTCGCTGAGGTGACCACTCAAGTCGCTAAAGGTGACCTAAAGCGTCGTCGTAGTTTCAGCGCCCAACCAGGAAGAGGGTAGGGGGATCACGACGCTGAGGCCCCAACATATGGGCCTCTTGGGCGGCCGGATCTGATGCTCCAACCCAGAGAATAACGAAAGGTGACATAGAATGTCGTTCATTTTCCTGCTTGCTTGAAACTGTGAATCTACCTATATTGGTGACACCATAAAAAATGGATGTCACCTATGGGATTTCTAGAGCCAAGGCCGGAGAAGTCAGTTACCCAAGACTACGAGCTCATCCATTCGGTGCAACGACTGGATGTGCGACCGAAACAGTTGCTGCTGACAGCCATCTCCCATGTTAACCCGCAGGTGCCATTGGCTAAACAGCCAAAGCCATTCTCGGTAGACATCACCGCCCAGCAGTGGATCGAGACCTGGGGTGAGCGGCTGAACCCTTACAGGGATCTGAAGGAAGCGGCGGAGCAGCTAAACGGCAAGCGTTTCTGGCTGCGGAACGACAACAAGAAGAAGTCCTGGCGTAACTGGATAACCGGGGCTGAGTACCATGAAAGGGAAGGGCGGATTACCGTTCAGCTGCACCATGAGTTGATGCCTTACCTGTGCGGCGCCATGCCGCTGTTCTCCACGTTGAAAATTCTCCATATAAAGGGACTGCGCTCTTTCGCCAGTATCCGACTTTACGAGTTAACCAATCAGTTCCGTGCTTCAGGCGTTCGGCAGATATCGCTGGAAGAGCTCCGAGAGTTCCTTGCTACCAAGGATGCGCACCCGCGTTTTGCGGACTTCAAGCGCAAGGTGATCGACAAGGCGGTAGCGGAGATCAACGACAAGACGGATATGGATCTATCCTGGCAGCCGCTGAAGAAGGGGAGGGCGGTCTCGGGGATCAAGTTCTTTATCAAGACCAACAAGCAGTCGGATTTGTTTCCGAAGTAAGACAGGGAATGACCTGGTTACTTGAAGTTGCCTAATGTTAACTAATTGAATTATAAGATATTTATAGATATTTCGCTGTAGTGCGACTAAGAGAAATCCGGATCAGTGTTGGCCCCCAGCTCCAGCAGGAGGGCATTGGCTTCCCGAGAGTTGTCGACCGAGAGGCTGAGTTGGCCGCGCAGCAGCGTATCGGTCTGGATCCGTTGATCCAGTTTATCCAGTAAGCCCTTGAGTTCCGAGAGGCTGTGGAAGGCGAGTTCCACGGTGCCTTTGTGCTGTTTGGCATCGAGGGTGATGGCGGTGGGTGTGCCGTAGTGTTCCGCCAGTTCCCGTTCCATGAGACCGACATCGCCCAGGCGTTGAGCGGCGTAACCACGGGGCTGTGCCACCAGTTGCGGTGGTTCGTAGCCGGGGTGGACCAGGCGGTAGAGGGACCGGGAGGACATCATGCCTTTGGCCGCCTGGGTGGCGAGGCGTTCCTGCCGGCTGGGGGAGGGTTCGCCGAGCAGAAACTTGGCAAATTGCGGTTTGATCTGGCCGCTTTGCAGCAGGGCCCGGGTGGCCGGTGCCAGACCCTTGAGCAAGCGCAGCCGGTTGGAGAGGGTGGGGCGGGCAATACACAGGGCATTGGCCAGGGTCTGGATTTTCCAGGGCTTGTCGGGGCGGCCGAAGTGTTCCATGGCCGTGAGAGCTGCGGCAGCGTAGAGCAGGGGGCTCGTGACCAGGCCCGAGGCTGCATGGTCCCTGGCCGCGTATTCAATGGCGTAGAACGCGGCCTCGGCAGCATTGCAGTCGATCAGTCCGATGGGGACGGAGGGGGCCCGGGGGTAGGCGTCCCGGTGCAGGAAGGCCTGCAGGCGTTCCCAGCCCAGCAGGATCTCGACGCATTTTCCCTCCGGTGTGGTGATCTGACGGCCGATGACGGTGCCGGGGGGGCCACCGAGCTCCAGGGCATGGTCAATCAGGGTGTGGGCCTGGGCTTCCGGGACGTCGGCCTGGATGGCATAGGGGGCCCGCTGGATCTGGTCCCGGGACACGTTCTGCATGGCCGGGGCCAGGAGCCTGATTAGCCGTGATCGGCGGTCGTCGTTGGCAGTGCGGGTGGGTTGAGGCATCTGATATCCAATAGCGTTCCTCGAGGAACGCTATGTAGTATAACGGGTTTGGTTGGCAGGGGAAACGCCCCGGGTGGATAGGGCAGGGGGTGCGTATTTGTCGCGATTCCCGCCGAATGAGTGGCGTTCTGTCGGTGTTCTCGCTGTTGGGTTATGCGTTAGGGGTGAACGTTGCGCCCTGGGTGGGTGACGAGCGGTCGCTGCCCTGCCTACCCTTGTGTTCAGTGGCGGGGAGGGCTGTTGGTGCAGCCCAATGCGTTGGGTAGGCACGAGAAGGAGGTGCATGAGCAACCATCCCGATGATGTTTTCCGTGACCCCGGGTGCTGGGCGTCAGTGAATTTGGGCTTTGCTGCCGAGTTCTTCCTAAGCGACGGGTTGTTAACGCAGGGCATGTGGTGACAACCACGTTCTGACTGTAGGGTAGGGCGCCCGGGCGGGCTAGCTCCGGGTTCCGCGCTCGCTGCATCCCGGTGGGACAGGCCCTGCGCATCCCTGGCGCATCATCATGCTGCTATGGGTTAGTGGCTGGTGAGCGCGAGACATCATCAGCGCTGTGGATGGGCATCGCCGTTTTACGTTTCATTGAAACGATATTATTGATGCAGACATCCCTCTGGGGTCGTCTCAGAAAACGGAAAATAAAGCACGCTAAGCCGGTGGCAGCGGTCGCAATGGCCTAAACTTCCCCGCACCGACCTTGGCGCTGCTGCGCCATAGGTAATCGCCGGTCAGGTTGATGTGCTCCCACCCCAGCGGCGACAGATATTGCAACAATGTGTCGTCCAGCGCCGTGCCGTTGCCACGCAAAGCACTGGTGGCACGCTCCAGATATACCGTGTTCCACAACACGATGGCCGCCGTCACCAGATTGAGGCCGCTGGCCCGGTAGCGCTGCTGCTCAAAACTGCGGTCGCGGATTTCACCCAATCGGTAGAAGAAGACCGCCCTGGCCAGCGCGTTGCGCGCCTCGCCCTTATTCAGCCCCGCATGGACGCGGCGGCGCAGCTCCACGCTTTGCAGCCAATCCAAAATGAACAGCGTGCGCTCGATGCGCCCCAGCTCGCGCAACGCCACGGCCAAGCCGTTCTGGCGCGGGTAGCTGCCGAGTTTGCGCAGCATCAGCGAAGCCGTTACCGTGCCTTGCTTGATGGAGGTGGCCAGCCGCAGAATTTCATCCCAATGGGCGCGTATTTGCTTGATGTTCAGCCTGTCGCTGCTAATCATCGGCTTGAGCGCGTCATAGGCGGCATCGCCCTTGGGGATGAATAGCTTGGTTTCGCCCAAGTCACGGATACGCGGCGCGAAGCGAAATCCCAGCAAATGCATCAAGCCAAACACGTGATCGGTGAAGCCTGCCGTGTCGGTGTAGTGTTCCTCGATGCGCAAGTCCGACTCGTGGTACAGCAGGCCATCAAGCACGTAAGTTGAATCACGAATGCCCACGTTGACCACCTTGGCACTGAAGGGCGCGTACTGGTCGGAGATATGGGTGTAGAAAGTCCGTCCTGGACTGCTTCCATACTTCGGGTTGATATGACCAGTGCTTTCTGCTTTGCTGCCGGTTCTGAAGTTCTGGCCGTCCGACGATGACGTGGTGCCGTCACCCCAGTTGCCGGCGAAGGGTTGCCGAAACTGCGCATTCACCAGCTCAGCCAGCGCCGTCGAATAGGTTTCATCGCGGATGTGCCAGGCTTGCAGCCAAGACAGCTTGGCGTAGGTGGTGCCAGGGCAGGACTCGGCCATTTTGGTCAGACCCAGGTTGATCGCGTCGGCCAGGATCGTCGTCAACAGCAAGGTTTTGTCCTTGGCCGTGTCGCTGGTCTTCAGGTGTGTGAAGTGGCGGGTGAAGCCCGTCCATTCATCGACCTCCATCAGCAACTCGGTGATTTTGAGGTGCGGCAGCAGCATAGCTGTCTGGTCGATCATGGCTTGCGCGGCGTCTGGTACTGCCGCGTCCAGCGGCGTGATCTTCAGGCCTGACGCGGTGGTGATGATGGCATCCGGTAAGTCGTTGGCCGCAGCCATGCGGTTGACTGTGGCGAGTTGCGCCTCCAACAATTCCAACCGGTCATGCAGGTATTGGTCGCAGTCGGTGGCCACTGCCAGCGGCAATTCGCTGGCCAGCTTCAAAGTGGCGAACTTCTCGACCGGCACCAGGTATTCGTCGAAGTCCTTGAACTGGCGAGAACCCTGCACCCAGACATCACCGGAGCGCAGCGCGTTCTTCAGCTCCGACAGGGCGCATAACTCGTAGTAACGCCGGTCGATGCCGTCGTCGGTCAGAACCAGCTTTGCCCAGCGCGGCTTGATGAATGCGGTTGGCGCATCGGCGGGCACCTTGCGCGCGCTGTCGCTGTTCATGCCGCGCAGCATGTCGATGGCATCGAGCACACCCTTGGCGGCGGGCGCAGCCCGCAATTTGAGCACGCCCAGGAACTGCGGCGCGTAGCGGCGTAGCGTGGCATAGCTTTCACCGATGTGGTGCAGGAAATCAAAGTCGGCAGGCCGCGCCAATGTTTGCGCTTCGGTGACGCTGGCGGCGAAGGTGTCCCAGGGCATAACGGCCTCGATGGCGGCGAACGGATCGCTGCCGCTTTGCTTGGCCTCAATCAACGCTTGACCGATGCGCCCATACATCCGCACCTTGTCGTTGATCGCCTTGCCGGAAGCCTGGAACTGCTGCTGATGCTTGTTCTTGGCCGCGTTGAACAGCTTGCCGATGATGCGATCGTGAAGGTCGATGATTTCATCGGTGACGGTGGCCATGCCTTCGATGGCCAGCGCTACCAGCGTGGCATAGCGTCGTTGCACCTCGAACTTTGCCAGATCAGCAGGCGTCATCTGGCCACCTTCACGAGCGATTTTGAGCAGGCGGTTCTGGTGAACCTGCCGCTCGATGCCTGCGGGCAGATCAAGTGCTTGCCAGGATTTCAGGCGCTCAATATGTTCGAGCATGTGGCGAGAGTTCGGTTTGGCAGGCGACTGGCGCAGCCATGCCAGCCACGTCACTTTACTGCCGTCCTTGCGCTTGAGAAGTTCGTCCAGGCGCTGACGGTGGGGTGATAACAAAGAATCGGTCAGCGCCGCGTAAATGCGTCGGTTGGCACGGGTGATGGCCTCGGCGCTTGCGCGCTCGATGGCATTCATGGCGGGCAGGATAATGCTCTGCCGCCGCAGATTCTCGACAAGTGCGCTCGCCAGCACGATGCCTTTGTCGGTCTGCAAGGCCAGCTCGGTCAATGTATGCACGGCTTGCCGATAGTGGCTCATGGTGAAGGGCTTGAACCCAAAAACCGTTTGCAGCTCGACCAAGTGCTCCCGCCGTGTCTGTTCGCGCTGGCCGTACTCGCTCCAACTTTCCACTGGCATCTTGAGTTGCGCGGCCACCATGCGCAACAGGGGCGGAAACGGAGGCTCATCGACGCCCAAAAAGGTGCCAGGGAATCGCAAGTAGCAAAGCTGCACAGCGAAGCCCAATCGATTCGCGGCGCCGCGACGCTGACGGATCACCGACAGGTCGGTTTCGTTGAACGTGTAGTGCCGTATCAGTTCGTCTTTGGCATCTGGCAGTGCCAGCAGGCTTTCGCGCTCGGTGGCGGACAGGATTGAGCGGCGTGGCATGGTCAGTCTTCCCGCAGGTACTGGTACAAGGTTTCGCGGCTGATGCCGAAGTCACGGGCCACCAAGGTTTTTTGGTCACCTGCCGCAACTCGCCGTTTCAACTCGGCAATTTGTTCGCTGTTCAGCGATTTCTTTCGTCCCCGGTAGGCACCGCGCTGCTTGGCCAGCACGATTCCCTCGCGCTGACGTTCGCGGATCAGGGCGCGCTCGAACTCAGCGAAGGCTCCCATGACCGACAGCATCAGATTGGCCATCGGTGAGTCCTCGCCGGTGAACTTCAGCCCTTCTTTGACGAACTCCATGCGCACGCCCCGTTGTGTCAGCCCTTGGACGATGCGGCGCAGGTCATCAAGGTTGCGTGCCAGCCTGTCCATGCTATGCACCACCACGGTGTCGCCCTCGCGGACGAAGGCCAGCAGCCTTTCCAGCTCGGGACGCTGGGTGTCCTTGCCAGAAGCCTTGTCGGTGAACACCCGCGCCACCTGAACACCCTCCAATTGCCGTTCCGGGTTCTGGTCGAAGCTGCTGACGCGGACATAGCCGATGCGTTGACCTTGCAAGATGCCTCCAAAGGCAAAAGTGTCAGGATGAAATCTGTTACCTTTGACGGAATATGTCAATCAATAGGAAATTTAACTCTATTCTGACATCGTTTGCACATGGCATCTGACATCAAGTTAGGGTATGCCTCAATCTGACGGCTGCGAACCGCCAGGGACAGGCGCAATGTCAGATTCTGTCGCGGCCTTGGCGCGTGCCTGGAAGCGTTCATAGCAATCCAGCCCGCAGAAATGTTCGACGTATTCCGCGCCTTCCGGGGTGAAGGCGGCATCGAGCGGAATTTCTTTGCAGCATACGCAGCAGGTGGTGCAACTGGCAGTGTTCGGGGCGTTTGCGTTCATGGTGGTACTCCTCCAGATTGGTAGCGAAGCTCAAAGCTGCCCACTCTCGGCTGGCTGGGAAGCGGTCATGATCTTCCCTTGAAGGCCCGCAGCAGCCGCGTCACAGACAGGACAAACAAGCCGGTCAGCGTGAGGGCTGCAATACCCCAGTGCTCCCCGATGAACGCGCCGGCCGTCGTGCCGGCTAGCACAATGGCGAGAATCGGCAAATGGCAGGGACAGGTGAGCACGGCCAGCGCGCCCCACAAGTAGCCGGTGATCGGTTTGTGCGTCTCAGACGGCAAGTGCTCTGGGCTGTTCATGGCAGACTCTCCGCGTGCTGTGCCGGTTCGGTTGGCATGGCGGCCAGTTGCATTTCGAGGCTGGCCAGGGCCTCGCGCCGACGCTCGACGAGTTGCCGCAACACGGCAAGCTGCGCAGACGCACCGTCACCGTCCGCAGCATCCAGCGCCCGGCACAGCCGCGCCAGTGCGTCCAGGCCGATACCCGCTTCGAAGGCAGCCCGTACAAAGCGCAGCCGTTGCAACGCGGTGTCATCGAACAAGCCGTAGCCGCCCGTGGTGCACGCGACCGGCCGTAGCAATCCGCGCAGCAGGTAGTCGCGCACGATATGCACGCTCACCCCGGCATCAAGGGCCAGCCGGGACACTGTGTAGGCAATGGGATGGACTCCTCCTCACCCTACCAGTTCGGCGTCGATGCGCCAGAATGGTAAAACCAACCATTCAGAGGATGAGGAGAAGCCCAACATGAACATTACGCGAGTCGGTGTGGATATCGCAAAATCTGTTTTCCATGTGCACGGTGTAGATCGCCATGATCACACTCAGTGGCAGGCAAAGCTCAAGCGTGATCGGTGGCTGGATGCACTCTGCGACCGCGTTGCCCCAGGGGCGGAGATTGGCATGGAGGCCTGTGCCTCAGCACACTATTGGGGACGAGAACTGCAGAAGCGGGGATACATCGTCAAGCTAATCGCTGCTCAATTCGTCAAGCCGTACGTGAAGAGTAACAAGAATGACCGCGTCGACGCCGAGGCCATCTGCGAAGCCATGAGTCGACCCGGGATGAGGTTTGTTGCCGTCAAGACTGTCGAACAGCAGGATATCCAGGCAGCCCATCGGATACGGGAAGAACTGGTGGGTCAGCGGACGGCCAAGGCAAACCAGATCCGAGGGCTTGTCGGCGAATACGGCATTATCGCGCCAGTTGGCATCAACAAACTGCGCCAGGCATTGCCCCAATGGCTTGAGGATGCAGAGAACGGCTTGACCGACGATTTTCGGGCCCTGCTGTTCGATCTGGCAGAGGACTTGCGACAGCTTGATCGTCGGATCGCCAACCTTGATGACCGAATTACACAGACTGTCAAAACCGAACCGGTAGCGCGGCGCTTGCTGGAACTGCGCGGTGTTGGCCCACTCACTGCCAGTGCCCTTGCCGGGGCGCTCGGCGACGGCAGGGCATTCGGGAAAGGGCGTGATTTCGCCGCTTCTCTGGGTCTCACGCCGCGCCAGCACAGCACTGGCGGCAAAGACCGACTGTTGGGTATCAGCAAACGCGGCGACAGTTACCTGAGGAAGTTGCTGGTGCACGGTGCGAGGGCAGTGATCCGGCATGCGAAGGATCGGGATGATGGACTGAGCCAGTGGCTGAATCAGTTGGTCGCGCGTAAACACGCCAATGTCGCTACGGTCGCGTTAGCAAACAAGACGGCGCGGATAGCATGGGCGATTGTACACAACGAGAGCAGTTATGAACCGATGCTTGCGGCATCACATTCCGTCAGTCAATAGCTAGCGGGATTACGGAGGTCAATAGGAGAACGTTCCACCACGATTGCAGAGCATGATGTTTGATGGCGAACAGGTTGAACCGACGATGGGATACCCCTACTGAGCGGAGAGCGTGAGAGCTCGTGTAAGCGTTTGGGAACCATCGTGCGAATAGCCCATCAGGGTCCGATGCCTACGATAACGGCATCATCAATGAGACCGGATACACGTAGGCAGTCGTACCTTGACGCGATCGGGCAAAGTGCTTGCAAACGAGGAGGAGTCCATACACGCTCATTGAACACCTCCTTTTCCTCATCCGGCGCAGCACGAAAGCTGCTTCACGTCCTTGCTGAAGGTCTGCGCCGCGAGCTTCAGCCCTTCGACCATGGTCAGGTAGGGGAACAATTGGTCGGCCAGTTCCTGCACGGTCATACGGTTGCGAATGGCGAGCACCGCCGTCTGGATCAGTTCACCCGCTTCCGGGGCCACCGCTTGCACGCCGATGAGCCGTCCGCTACCTTCCTCGATGACCAGCTTGATGAAGCCGCGTGTGTCGAAGTTGGCAAGCGCACGCGGCACGTTGTCCAAGGTCAAGGTGCGACTGTCGGTCTCGATCCCGTCGTGATGTGCTTCCGCCTCGCTGTAGCCCACGGTGGCGACCTGCGGGTCGGTGAACACCACGGCCGGCATTGCGGTCAGGTCCAGGGCCGCATCGCCGCCAGTCATGTTGATCGCAGCACGGGTGCCGGCCGCTGCCGCCACATAGACGAACTGAGGCTGGTCGGTGCAGTCGCCAGCCGCATAAATGTGTGGCGTACTGGTGCGCATGCCCTTGTCGATGACGATGGCCCCCTGCGCATTGGCAGCGACTCCCGCCGCTTCCAATGCCAGGCTGCGCGTGTTCGGTGCCCTGCCAGTGGCGACCAGCAGCTGGTCGGCGCGTATTTCACCGTACCCGGTGGTCAGCACGAATTCGCCGTCCACATGCGCGACCTGGCTGGCTTGCGTGTGTTCCAATACCTTGATCCCTTCGGCACGGAACGCGGCTGTAACGGCCTCGCCGATGGCCGGGTCTTCGCGGAAGAACAGCGTGCTGCGTGCCAGGATCGTCACTTTGCTGCCCAGCCGGGCAAAGGCTTGCGCCAGTTCCAGCGCCACCACAGACGAGCCGATCACGGCCAGGCGCTCGGGAATGGTGTCGCTGACCAGGGCCTCGGTGGAAGTCCAGTAGGGTGACTCTTTCAGGCCCGGAATCGGCGGCACGGCCGGGCTGGCACCCGTGGCGACCAGGCAGCGGTCGAACGCCACCACACGCTCGCCGCCATCGTTTAAACGGACGGCAAGGCTCTGGTCGTCCTTGAAACGCGCTTCACCATGCAGCACGGTGATGGCCGGGTTGCTGTCCAGGATGCCTTCGTACTTGGCGTGGCGCAGCTCATCGACGCGCGCCTGCTGCTGGGCCAGTAGTTTGCTGCGATCAATCGCAGGCACAGTCGCCGCGATGCCACTGTCGAATGGGCTTTCACGGCGCAAATGGGCGATATGGGCAGCGCGGATCATGATCTTGGACGGCACGCAGCCGACATTGACGCAAGTACCGCCGATGGTGCCGCGCTCGATCAGCGTGACGTTCGCACCTTGCTCGACGGCCTTCAGCGCCGCCGCCATCGCGGCTCCGCCGCTACCAATAACGGCGACGTGCAGTCCGTCCCCATCACCACCAGCCTTGTCGCCACCGCCCAGCCATCCCAGCGCCTTGCCAAGCAGTCTGCCCCGCGCTGAAGTGGATGGGGCATCGGCGGGTGTGGCCTTGTAGCCGAGGCCGGCCACAGCGGCGGTCAGCGCCTCTGGCGAGGTGCCGGGATCGGTGGCGAGTTGCGCGGAGCCTTTCGGGTAGGACACGAGCGCCGACAGCACGCCCGGCACTTTCTCCAGGGCGTCCTTGACATGTGTCGCGCACGAGTCGCAGGTCATTCCGGTGATATTCAAATACATTGCATCGTTCCTTTTCGTTTTGGCAATTGCCAATGCAGTTAGCCGTGTTTGGGTGGTAGTTCGCAGCGGCGGTTGGCCGGTGAGAGCAGATCCCAGATCGACACCCCGATCATCAAGGCCAGACCGACATAGAGGAGGTTCGCCGTCCACCAATTGCCAAAAAACAAGAGCATGGCCGCCAGCACGATGGCTGGGCCGACCATCCCGAGCAGGCTGCGGTACCATTGCCGATGACTCAGCCAGCCCAGTGCATTCGCCAGCAAAGCCACGACTGCGAACAGCGGCAGCAGCTTGGAGATAAACAACCCTTCGTATTCCTGTAGAAAGCCAAGGCCGATGGCCGCGCCCAGGCTGGCGATAGCCGGGAAACAGGCAGCGCATCCCATCGCGGAAACAACGCTGCCAAGCGCGCCAGCCTTGTCGGCAATGCGTGTAATCAGTCCCATGATCGCCCCAGGTTCGGGTTCAGTGGCTCACTGCTTGACGCTGGACGGATAGCCCGCGTCTCCGGTTGCCTTGGTCAGCTTCTGCACGCTGGTCTTGGCATCATCGAACGTGACAACCGCTTCGCGTGTCTCGAAGGTCACGTCAATTTTGCTGACGCCTTCGACCTTGGAAATCGCCTTCTTGACGGTGATCGGGCAGGTGGAGCAGGTCATGCCCGGTACGGACAGCGTGACGGTCTGGGTGGCGGCCCACACGGGGGCAACAACGGCAGCGAGGGCGAGGGCGGCAAACAGTTTTTTCATGATGAACTCCTGTGATTAATAGAAAAATGGCATGACGTAGGGAAATCCGAGCGCGACCAGGACCAGCGCGGCCACGATCCAGAAAATGAGCTTGTAAGTAGCTCGCACTTGGGGAATCGCGCAGACCTCACCCGGTTTGCAGGCTTGCGCCGGGCGGTAGATGCGCCGCCAGGCGAAAAACAGCGCGACCAGCGCTGCGCCGATGAAGATCGGGCGATAGGGTTCCAGCACCGTCAGGTTGCCGATCCATGCCCCGCTGAACCCCAAGGCGATCAAAACCAGCGGCCCCAGGCAGCAGGCCGACGCAAGAATGGCGGCCAGCCCACCGGCGAAGAGCGCGCCGCGCCCGTTTTGTGGTTCAGACATACGCTTGTCCTTTCAAATTTGGTTTGGATAGCTTAAGCTTACTTCCGTAGTTATGTACGGAGTCAAGCGATATGCAAATTAATTTTGAGAATCTGACCATTGGCGTTTTTGCCAAGGCGGCCGGGGTCAATGTGGAGACCATCCGGTTCTACCAGCGCAAGGGCCTGCTGCCGGAGCCAGACAAGCCCTATGGCAGCATTCGCCGCTATGGCGAGGCGGATGTAACACGAGTGCGGTTCGTGAAATCGGCCCAGCGGCTGGGCTTTAGCCTGGACGAAATCGCCGAGCTACTGCGGCTGGAGGATGGCACCCATTGCGAGGAAGCCAGCGGCCTGGCCGAGCACAAGCTCAAGGATGTGCGCGAGAAGATGGCCGACTTGGCACGCATGGAGGCCGTGCTGTCTGAACTGGTGTGCGCCTGCCATGCGCGGAAAGGGAACGTTTCCTGCCCGCTGATTGTGTCACTGCAAGACGGAACGAAGCTCGCTGCATCGGCGCGGGGGAGTCACGGGGTGACTACGCCTTA
The DNA here is from genome assembly GCF_000423125.1 of Haliea salexigens DSM 19537. Classification (GTDB taxonomy): domain Bacteria; phylum Pseudomonadota; class Gammaproteobacteria; order Pseudomonadales; family Halieaceae; genus Haliea; species Haliea salexigens. Next base: position 6,197 of record NZ_AUHJ01000026.1, on the reverse strand, counting down.
GCGTGCTTTATTTTCCGAATTCTGAGACGACCCCATTTAGAGACAAATTAATTTGAGATTTACTGATTCCTGTTTCGATCTCTAAAGATCGCGCAGTGTAGCTTGGTCCACCGATTGATTTACTGGGGTGTTGAAAGTCGAATACTGGTTGGAGTTCTTTATCTGAGACTTCTTCTGGATCCCAATCCTGCCAATTGCCAGGCCAGGCTTTTGGGGCCTGATCGGGGTCGAAACTGGCTTCTCGCTTCTCTAGCGAAACCAATTTGAGGAGCAAACCTATATCTTGACTTTTCATTTTGATTGCGTGCCTTGCGTCCCGCGTCCTAGGACATGGGACAATCCTCGCTTAGAAAAAGCAGAAAATCAACCCCTCGTGTGCTAGCGGTCTCCGACAGCGAATGGCTAGCCTACCCTCTTTTTGGGGGCCTTTTTCCCTAAAACCCCAAGGTGGCGGGCACGGGGGAGGGCGCAGCGCCGCTGAATACGCGGATCCCTCTGGGGTGGATGGGAGTCTGGCAGTCGTTTTGGCTCAGTCCAGGCACCCCGCACCTTCACTCGTTCGTGCCTTACTCGCTGCAAGGCCGGTGGGGCTGGAGAAAACCTATGGCGAGAAGCGAGGCATGGACATTCTGATCAGAGCCGCGTTTGCAATCAGTGCCCCAGGCAGCGCGGACGACGGGGAGGCGGCGGAGCGTGGTTGGATTGACGAGCAGGTAAAGGAATTCGGGTTGCGGGCAGGTCGAGAGTGCCCGGACCTGCGAGGTCTCCACCATCCCCGGGGCTCTGGCCGACGGTGCGTGGAAACAATGAGGATCCCGGACCGGTGCTGTGAAGTACCGCAGCCCCCGGTAAGCGATCAGAATGCACGGTCTTTCACCAAGGCGGTCCGGGTGGCGGGATTGTGGGGCAGGGGCGGCGGTGATACTTGCGTTATGTATGTATTGTATGTATTATCCATACATACAATACATACCGAGGACCGCCCAGATGACGATTAAAGCAGACATCAAGGACAAGATCATCGCCGCCGCTAACGCCCTGATGGCCGAAGGCAACGACAGCCCCACCAACGACCAGGTGCGGGACCGGATGGGCGGCGGCTCCCTGTCCCATATCTCCCCGGTGATGCGCGAGTGGCGGGAGGCGCGCAAAGCCGATGTGGTCGCCGCGCTGGAAATGCCCGCAGACCTCAAGAAGACGATCGAAACCTCGGTGGGGCAGGTGTGGACCGCCGCCAGCAAACTGGCGTCCATTAGTGTTGATACTGTCCGGCAGGAGGCAGAGGTCGCTATTGCCGCGGCGACGGATGAGCGCGACGAAGCTCTGGGCGAGGTCCGTCGGCTGGAAGACCGGATCGGTGAGCTCCAGCAAACACTGGCAGAAATGGAAAAGGCCCTGCAGCAGGCGCACGCAGCGCTGGACAAGGAGCGCGCAAAGAACGCCAAGCTGGCCAGCGATATTGCCGCCCTGGTGACCCGGGTCGACGACCGGGACGAGCAGCTCAAGGGCCTGAAGGCAGAACTCAAGGAGTCCCGGAGCGATACCAAGGCGCTACAGGCAGAGCTGGTCGAGATCGCCCGCGCCTCACGCCAGGAAAAGTGAGCTAGGTAATTCATACGATTCTGGGAAGCCGATTACAGCGCAGCCCGCCGAAGCGGGCTTTATCGCGATCGACGTCTCTTTGGCTCAGCGGAAAACCAGCCAGGCCAAGGTAGTGCGTAAACTATCCAGCTACAAGCACAATCCCACGTTATTGGAGGCGTTGAGCGAATATAACCGGCTGCTGAAAGGCCAATATCTGCTGAACTGCATTGACGACGCCAGCCTTAGAAATCACGTGCAGCGAACGTTGAACCGGGGTGAAGCCTATCACCAGCTGAGGCGGGCAATTAGCCACGTTAATGGCGACCGGTTCCGGGGCAATAGCGATGACGAGATCCACTCACAGGTGGGCGCGATCGTGGGGCAGGCCGACACCATCCTGGACCATCTAGCTCACTTTTGGCCGGCACTGCGTCTATAACCAGGCGCGCTCAAACCCCAAGTGCAACATTTTTGAGGGATAATGTTGCATGGGAAAAGTCTACGTACAGTTGAGTATTGAAGAGCGGGCGATCATTCAGGCCCAGTTGACGTTGGGTCGCAAGCCCGCGGAAATTGCCGCCAACCTGAATCGGCCACCGTCCACGATTTCGCGGGAACTGAAGCGCAATAGCTGGGTCCGGCCCAAAGAGCCTCCGCGTCCGGGAAGGCCCGCTGTGGCCGGAGGCTATCGGGCAGATGCTGCTCAAAAGCGAGCCCGGGCCTGTGCAGTCAAGCCGCGTGTGGAGCGCCGCCTGACGCTGGGGTCGGACTTGTGGCGTCATGTCATGGCGTACCTCAAGGCGGGCTACTCCCCCGAGCAGATTGCTGGCACACTGCGTTCTGTGCACTCCCAGACGCCGTCGCTGCAGGTTTCTCACGAAACCATTTATACCGCCATCTACGCGATGCCGCGTGGAGAGCTGCGTACGGAAGTGATTGGCTGGCTGCGGTTTGGTCATACCAAGCGCCGCCCACGAGCGCGAGGAGAAGACCGCCGCGGGCGTATTCCCGACATGGTTAGCATCCACGATCGGCCGCCGGAGATTGACGAACGTCTGGTCCCTGGCCACTGGGAAGGGGATCTGATCAAGGGCGCACATAACCGTTCGGCAGTGGGCACCCTGGTGGAGCGCACCACCCTCTTTACCGTTCTTTCGAAGATGGACAACGCCAGCGCCGAGGCTGCGCTGAGTGGCTTCAGTCACGTGCTCAACCGCATTGAAGCGCAAACGCGCCTGTCGATGACCTACGATCAGGGACGTGAGATGAGCTCTCATCAGCAACTGACGGCGGCGACCGGGGTGAAGGTCTACTTCGCGGATCCTCATAGTCCCTGGCAGCGGGGAATCAACGAAAACACCAATGGCTTGCTGCGGCAGTATTTGCCCAAGGGGACCGACTTGAGTACATTCACTCAAGAAGAGCTTGATGCCATTGCCTGGAAGCTCAACACCCGACCGCGTAAATCGTTGGGCTTCAAATGTCCCGCGCAATTGTTTACGCCGGATGATTTCGACTTCAGACAGCATCACGCTGCTCTTTTTGCACTTGGTCATTGAAACCGCCCCAAATAAAACTGATTATCATTATCGTAATTCGAAAACAATATAAGCATGCATGATTAAAGGTCTATCCTGAATAAGAGGTCGTTTGGCCTATTCTTATGAGAAGGGATTCGAAAGGTACCAAGAAGTTATTCCAAGGACGGAGCCTCATGCAAAAATTCATATTTTCAAATCTTACTGGTTCTCACGGCTGGCCTCGGAATACTGCCAGGCTTAATGCTGTGGATGACTCACCTTATGGTCCAATTATCGCATCGGAGGTAACTATGCCACGGATAAAATTCTTACTTTTCTCGGCGCTGGTCTTTTTCTGTTCCGCTGTGTCTGGAACGGAGTTCGCGCATCAGCTAAGTGTCGAAGAACGTGAAAGCATATCTCAGCGCCAGCTATTGCACCGCCAATCCAGTATCAGAGAAAGTTACGAGCTAAAGAGCATTAATGCGGCTGCGCTGGTTGATGCATCAAAGAAGGCAGGACAGACGGTGTCTATGTCGACTATGGGGTCCAGCTTGACGTTCGAGTTTGTCCGTCTTGAGACAAGCGCTTATGAGGGGGTCGTTCATTGGATTGGGACCGTCGCAGGATACCCGGAGAGCCGAGTACGTTTTACGATCGATGGTGACTCGATTTTTGGCGGAGAGTCTGACGAACCCATGGCCTCGCGGGTTGCCGGCGTTATACAGTTTAATGACAAGTCATATTCCTTACGGCCCATGGGAAGTGCCAGTGCACATGTCATTTATGCATCGGATGCTGCTTCACGAACAGGGCTCCGGCTGGACGCTGACAGTAAGGACGAATACCGAGCGAGGTATCTGGAAGCAATGGGTATTCGGAAGGATCTATTGGAGAACCGGGACAGTAGTACCTATTCGATTGGTATGGGAGGAGTAACAACGGGAATTACCGATCTAGCTTCTGATATTACCAGAGGGTTTACTTTTGAATCGGAAGCGGATCTGCCCGCCCTTTTGAAGCTGCTTGGACCCTATATACCGCTCATAGGGTCGGAGTCGTTTGAGCTCAGGGAGGTGTTGGGTGACGGTGAAGGCGGGCACGCCTATGATTTCGTTGAGTATATTGATGGAACCCTCGTAGCGGGACCTCACCTTCGAATATTTGTCGATGGCGAGACAAATGAAGTCACGCAGATGATTGGTTCTGTGGAGCCAGATCGAGGGTTCAGCAAAGCTCCCAAGATAGATAGTGCTGCTGCTCTACAGCTCGCGCTTGAAAGCGCCCATAAAATGGTGCCACGCTCCTCCTTTCAGCCAGCCAGAGAAGAACCTCATTTGGTCTTCGTACGAAATCCAAGGGGATCGAAGAGTCCCGTTTCTATTGCATGGGCAATCTACCTCCACGATGGCGAGATGGTAGAGCTGTTTCTTGTTAACGGTGAGACTGGCGCAGTAACCCGAAATATCCAAATTGAGTACGGCGATGTGCAAATATGCGACGCGGAGGATTCCGGCTTCTCATTCAAGTGCCACATCCGTACTCCAGTCTGGGATGAGAATGGGGTCTGTCAGCAAGCCCAGTCCAAATGCAACCTACCGAAATTCGCAGTTCCAAAAGACGTGGCGCGCGGTAACCTAGATATGTGGGAAGATCTGATCGGTCCAAACTGTTGCCTGAGTGTAGGTCTTGGTGGGCTACTCGACGTGATGGTGAACAGTGATCTTCCTGGCGACTTTAGTGTCACAGCGCCCGGCCTTTACGTCAAAGGCGTCTTCGACACAGGGTTATCCCAAATACCATACGAGACCATTGCCCTTCAAAAAAACTCTGGTTCAGATAGTGACCCGGATCTCATAGCACACGAAATGGGCCATGCAATTCACGATGCGCGATCGCCTGCGACGCGGGCCCTAGGAGCCGGTGGAACTACTGCAGAGAACCGCCAAACAAACGCGGTGAAGGAAGGTATTGCCGACATAAATGCAATCATCTACGAAAACTATATAAAAAGTCCTCCATTTAACAGTCCAAATTGGGAATCATCGGGGAGAATTCTAAGTGAAGAAAGGGTCTTTCCAGATGATCTAAGCAGCATCCCAGGTTCTAGGCATGAGAATGGCAGAATCCTGAGTTACGCCTTTCACCAGTTGGTAGTTAGGAGTAACGGCGTTAGTTTTGATAGCGCTGCGAGACTGTTTTTGAAGTCACTTCTTGTTCTTAATGATGCTGATAATAACGACAGCCTATCTTTTGATGAGGTGAGGCAAGCCATGATAGCAACCGCCACCACACAAACGCAAAGGAACGCCATCAATGATGCATTCGCGGCCGCGGGCATCTCATTTACGCCAGGAGGAGGCGGAGGCGGAGGGAGTACTGCACCACCCGTCGGCGGCTCTGGAACACCAAACGCCCCGTCATTTGTTAATGGGTCTTTGCAAACCTCGTGCTCCAACGGTGTATCGATACACCAAAATACATGGGGTTCGGCTGGATCAGCAACGCAATATGATGTTTGGTATAGTCTCGATTCACTGAACTATATCTATTCTTTTAGCAGAAGTGGTACGAGCGCTCTTACACAGAATACTGTGGATGTCGATGTCAAGGTGAACGCTTGCAATTCTTCAGGGTGCAGCATACTTTCGCTGGATAGTTATTCTCAAGGTTACTATTGTAATTAAAATTGGAATCCTAGTGAATTGACCCGTTGCAATTTGTCGGAATGTTTAAAAGCTAGACATTTTTCAATTGTACCGGGTCTCTCGTGCTGCGAGTCATGATGATTTCTAATAATTGAACGAGTAAAAAACTAACACAATTTGCCATTTCTGACGAGTCTTACACCGGTGTCTGCACCTAGTGCTTTTGACATAAGATCGTTGGGCATGATATATGATCTGTTGACGAGAATATCGGGGCTCAATTAGGATCAGGATGCACCTGCTATCATTGCCGCTGACGAATTTTTATTCTTATAAATCAAGAACTTATACGCATAATGTGCATTATGTTAAATAAGGTATCGACCATTGACTTGGCCCAATATGGGGCATATTGGCCGACCTGCCAAAAGTGGCAATTTTTTCC
>NZ_AUHJ01000025.1 GCF_000423125.1 Haliea salexigens DSM 19537 | reverse complement strand
TACACTCTTTCCAGGGCATTTGGGCGTCTCCCAAATACCTAAAGGTGTAAACCATGTTTCCGGTATATGCTGTAAGTTATGTCTCAGGTACTACAAAGGTCTATTCTCTGCTCATAGTCTCAAGCAGGCGCGCGTCCTTTACCCCGAAACAGGGCATCGACACGAGCTAGCGGAAGACGGCGAGGCCGTCCTCGGTAAATGCCGGCGCGACCATGATCCGCAGCGTCAATTGGCTGATTCGGGTATCGTCGAAGATCAGCAACACCTGCGCGGAAAAATAAGGCGCGAGTGCCTTCAGCAGCCGACGAACTGTCTCTTCGTCACCCTGCGCGGTATGGACAATTATCGATGCGCTCCAGTCTTCACCACCCGTGTCCGGTATTGGCTTGCTGCTGACATTGCCGCGATCCAGCCCGTATTGGGATAATGCCTCGGTGAGAACATCTGCCAGCTTTGCGCTGTCCGGCGAATCCGCTTGATAGCGCACCGCCATCGCCGGCGCCAGCTGCTTGTAATCGGCCCGAAACTGACTCAGGCGCTGCAACACCTGGTCTCGTCGCGCCGGGGCTGGTGGCACAAACCCCGGCGACGCTGCTGTCGCACTCGAGTCTGCGTTGACCGCAAGCAATACGGCACCGGGTCGGGATTCGAGTTGGGTAGCCGTTGCACCGGGATCACTTGCCGGTGGCCGTAGCAACAGCAAAACACCAATGATTATCGCGAGCGGTATCAGCCCCCACGCCAGCCTGCTTGCAGAACGCGTTCCGCGGTGAACAAAACGGATTGACACAACAATCATCCTCCCTGCGTAAACGCGACGGCCCCCGGTACCGTCCTCTGTATCTTCTTTACAGGATCGGACCGGATACAGGATTTTGCAAGTTCAACCCGGCTTCGGCCAAGCCGCCTCCTGATTACCTTCTCGCGACTCGCAGGGTCTGATGGTTGTGGAACGGCGTTCCTGACAAAAACATTTATCGTTAAAAACTGATATAAATTATTTATAATTCGACTTTACCTTACAATTGAAGACAGTAAGCTCGGTATTCCTTCATGCGGGGCCCCACAACGCAACCGCCAACCGGCTTGCCCCCAAACACAGAGCACCGAGTATGCACCAAGACAGGCACCAGCCTACACGATAGGTTCTTTTGGCGTGGTGCTCTCGGGTATGTGGGCAATTCAGGCCACACTGAACTAAACGCATTTTTTCTTTACCTCCTTCCTGCGGGCGCCGCGCTAACGCGATTGCGCCCGCTCACAGTGCCGTTGTATAACATTCCCCACCTTGCGGTGACAGACGCGCACTAGCAGCGCTGCCGGCCCAACCAAACAACCCAAAAGAAGGAGACCGCCGTGTCCGTGGAAGAAGTTATTGTTGATATCACCGATGGCGTCATGACCATCACCCTCAACCGGCCCCAGGCCAAGAATGCGGTGAACAAGGCCGTCGCCGTGGGCGTGGCAGAGGCCATTGACGAACTGGAAAGCAACCCGGATATTCGCGTCGCGATTCTCACAGGTGCCGGCGGCACCTTCTGTTCCGGCATGGACCTGAAGGCCTTTGTGACCGGCGAAATCCCCGTAGTCGAGGGCCGTGGATTTGCGGGCTTGTGTGAATACCTGGTGAGCAAACCCCTGATCGCCGCCGTTGAACGCTATGCCCTTGCCGGTGGATTTGAACTCGCCATCAGCTGCGACCTCATTGTTGCAGCGGATGATACAAAGTTTGGCATTCCTGAAGTCAAACGCGGGCTCGCTGCCGGTGCCGGTGGCCTCGTGAAATTGCCCAAACAGATTCCGTCACGCCTCGCCATGGAGCTGGCCCTGACCGGGGACTTCATTACCTCACAACGCGCCTATGAACTGGGCCTCATCAACCAGGTCGTCGCCAGCGGTACCGCACTGGAGGCCGCCAAGGCGCTGGCAGCCAAAATCGCAGCCAATGGCCCACTTGCTGTAGCTGTCAGCAAACAGGTGGTTGCCAGGGCCCAGGACTGGAACAGCGGGAATATGTTCGCCGAGCAACAGAAGCTACTGCAACCGGTGTTTGTCAGCGAAGACGCCATCGAGGGCGCCACCGCATTCGCTGAGAAGCGCGCCCCCGTGTGGAAGGGGAAATAAGCACCCCGCTATCCAGCCTGGCGCAGGTTCAGCGTATACAGGCTCGCCAGGCACTCGGTGAACGGCCGCTGGTGCGACGAAACGCCACCGAGAATGCCGCCGCGCTGGAATAACCCAACAGCGCGGCGATGTCGCCCAGCGGACGATCACTCGAGGCGAGCAGATTCCTCGCGTGCTTCATCACTATGCGGTTGGCGTAGGCTGCGGGGCTTTCGCCCACCGATTGCTTGAAGGCCCGCATGAAGTGGTAGCGGCTCAGGCCGCAAAGCTCCGCCAGCTCATCCACGCTCGGTGCCGGCCCGAGCTCTTCCATGCGCGAAAAAACACGTCGCAGGTGCCGCGGGGCCAACCCGCCGCCTGTCTGCATGGCGTGCCTGTCGGCATCCGCCAGGTAACGCGCCAAATCAATGGCGATGGTCTTCACCAAAGCCCCTGCCAGGGCCCGACTTTCCGGCGTTGGCGCAGTGAGCTCTTCCGCCAGGCGCAGCATGGCGTCCTCAATACGCGGGGAATGGATGTCGAAACAGGCCTCGAGTTGCGCCTCACTCAGGGCGCCTGAACCAACCGGGGTTATCCACGCGGCGTCGGGCTCAAAACGGCAGCGAACCGTGTGGTAGTGCCCTTTCGAAACCCGTACCTCAAACGGCACGCCTGCCGGGCGAAAATTCAAAGGGCCATAACGGGTAAAGCGCGGCGCGCCGGTTGTGGCGAAGCGGCCCTCTGCCGCCTCCAGCAAGCTCGACAAGCCCAGCGACAACACCGACTGCGCCTCGACCCCCCGCACGGTCTCCGCGGTCAATTCCGGGAACGCGCAAAGCTCCACATGCACGGCGTGCAGGTCTATAGCCGCCACAACCAGATTCTTCTGGGTCTGGGCCTGACGTACACTGATTGGACCTGAGTTTTCGTGCATTCACAGAGATTATCATTTTGTGCGCTTACTATCGATATAGTGGCATTAATCGTTGTCGTCAGTCCTGACCCCGTTGCACCTGAAGCAACGCAGGACTCTAATATGCAGCCAATCGACTATTCACAAGGGCTTTTTAATGGACAGTGCGGAGACTACCGCTCGGCCGACTACAGATCCCACGGCAGATGAGATACTCGCGGGGCTCGACCTCAGCGGGCGCACAGCGATTGTCACCGGCGCATCTTCGGGGGTGGGTGTAGCCATTGCCTCGGCTCTGGCGGGAGCCGGCGCCCAGGTCACCCTGGCCGTGCGCAATAAACACGCCGGCCAACAGGTCGCGGCGGACATTGCGCGAGAGCGCGGCGTTCCCGCACCTGCCGTGGAGTTGATCGACCTGCTCTCCATGGCTTCTGTGCGTGCATTCTGTGCCCGCTGGGGCACGCGCCCCTTGCACTTGCTGATCAACAACGCCGGGCTGATGGCGCCGCCGCTGGCCTATACGGAAGACGGCTTCGAAAGCCAGATGTCGGTGAATTACTTTGCCCCCTTTCTGTTGTCGGAACTGCTGCTACCCAACCTGGCGGCAGCGGTGCCGGCGCGTGTCGTCACGGTGTCGTCCGGCTCGCATCATTTTTCTACGTTGCAACTCGACGACCTCAACTACAAAAAACGCGCCTACGAACCCTTCGAAGCCTACGGTCACGCCAAGCTCTGTGCCAACCTGCTCGCGGTGGAATACAGCCGACGCCATGCGGAGGACGGGGTCACAATGAACGTAGTCACTCCGGGCGGGGTTGAAACCAATTTAGGCCGTCACGTCACGCCGGAAGATGCGATACGCCTGGGCTGGATCAACGAAGATGGAAGCCTGCCTCAGGGCCACATGCGCTCGCCGGAAGAAGGCGCCGCACCGCCACTCTGGGCGGCAATTACAGATGAATTGAACGGACGCGGGGGGCTGTATATTGAAGATTGCGCCATCGCTCCATTCTGGCAGCCACCCACGCCACAAGGCTGGGAAGTCACCGCCGAGTCACTCGACCCACAGCGCGCACAAGACCTGTGGGGGCGCTGTGAACCCTTGATCGCTAACGCAGGGAGATCAACATGAACAACAAGGTCAGCAGGCTGAACCCAAAAAACACGGGCCAGGCCACGACGAGTGAATTCGATGAAGAGGTTGCACGCTGGGAGAGCGAAACCCGCGGGCCTTACGTTGCCGCCCACCCCGAACGTCGCGAAGAGTTCCTGACCCAGGCGCTCAAATGGCCGATCAATCCGCTGTATACCCCTGCCGACCTTGAAGCATTGGGTTTTGACTACAAGGAAGACGTTGGCTTCCCGGGCGAATACCCCTACACCCGTGGCACCGGGCCCAACGGGCACCGGTCCGGGTTCTGGACCATGACTCAGGTGACCGGTTTCGGCTCGGGGCAGAGCTGGTCCAAGCGTGCCCGCTATATGCTGGACCAGGGCCTCTCGGGGCTTATTCTGGAATACGACCTGGCCACGACCAACGGCTACGACAGTGATGACCCGATGGTCGAAGGCGAAGTTGGCCGCGCCGGCATGGCACTGGACAGTCTGGAAGACCTGGAGGAAGCCTTTGACCTGCCCTTCGACCAGCTAAAATACCTGATGAGCGTGTGCAATGCGCCGCAGCCCGTCAATCTGGCGATGATTATTGCCGCTCTGGAGAAGAAGGGCGTCGATCCGAAAGACTTCGTGCTGCACATCGTCAATGGCATTTTGATCGAGTACACCTGCGTGGGCCGTTATATCTATCCACCGGAACACGGCCTGCGACTCGCCACGGACTGCATTGAATACATCATCAACAATCACCCGAACTGGGCTCCCATCTCGATTATCTCGGCGCAGTTGCAGCCTGCCAAAGCCAACCCGGTACAGGAAATCGCCTTCAGCCTGGCCATCGCCTGCGCTTACATCGACGCCACGCTGGAGCGGGGCTTCGACATCGACACGGTTGCCCCCTACTTCCACTTTGTGGTCAACGTGGACATGGATTTCTTCGAGGGCATTTGCAAACTGCGGGCCTTCCGCAAGTGCTGGGCGCGCCTGATGCGCGATCGCTACGGCGCCACCAAACCCGAGGCCATGAAGATTCGCATGATGACCTCGCCGACCACCACCGCGCTCACGCTGCAGCAGCCGCTGAACAACATCGGCCGCCTCGCCATCATGGCCACTGCCTGTTCCCTGGGGGGCGCGGGCGAGAACATGACCACGCCACTGCACGATGAAGCCCACTCGCTACCCGCTGAAGAAGCCATTCGCGTCGGCGCGGCACTGCAGCACATTGTGGCGCACGAAACGGGTGTGGCGGAGACCATCGACCCACTGGCGGGCTCCTACTACGTTGAAAGCCTGACCAAGCAAATGGAAAACGCGGCCTTTGAGGAGATGGACAAGATCTTTGATATGGGCGGCGCCCTGAAGGCCATCGAAACCGGATATTTTCAACGCGCACTCGGGCGCGAACAGTATGAGCGCAACCGCGACATTGAAGAGGGCCGACGCCTCTGGGTGGGAGTGAACCATTTGAAACTGGATGAGGAAAAGCGCGAGATCAGTATATTCCGGCTCAACGACGACATGGAATCGGAGCAGGTGGCGAAGGTGCGCGACTTGCGTGCGCGACGGGACCAAGCACTGGTGGACAGCACACTGGAACAGGTTCGCGAAGCCGCACGGAATGGCAGCAACATGATGGAGTCCTGCCTGGCGGCGGTGAAAGCCTACGCCACGCACGGCGAAATCTGCTACGCCATGCGCGATGTGTTTGGCGAATACGGCTCTGACAGCCAGCTGGGGGGCATTTGATGAGCAACGCACACCAACGGCCACTGCGTATACTGCTGGCTAAACTGGGCATGGACACCCACACCGTGGGCATCACCATCATCGCCCACGCCTTGCGCGAAGCCGGCATGGAAGTCATTTTTACCGGCCTCAAGCAAACCCCCGAAATGGTGGCCGCGGCAGCCATTCAGGAAGATGTGGATGTTGTGGGCATTTCCACGCTGTCCGCCGGCCATACCCGCAACCTGCCCAAGCTGGCGCGACTTCTGCGCGAGGCCGGCGCCGGCGATAAACTCCTGCTGGCCGGCGGCGTCATTCCGGAAGAGGACCGTCCGCTATTGGAAGAAGCGGGGGTTGATCGCACCTTTACCATGGGGTCCGACACCCGCGATATCGTCGCCTACCTCAATGAGTGGTGGGTACAGCAGTTAGCGGCCGATGCCTGATGGATGTTGCCAAGGAATTATTGAGCGGCACTATTCTCGCCGGTGCGCGCGCCATCCGCTGGCTCGACGACGGTGACCCGCGCGGCGCACGCACCCTGGCAGAAATATTTCCACACACGGGCAACGCGCACATCATCGGTATTACCGGCCCCCCCGGCGCCGGCAAATCGACCCTGGTCAACGCGCTCATCAGCGAACAGAGGCGTCGCGGACGCCGCGTGGGGGTCATCGCCATTGACCCGTCCAGCCCCTTTACCGGTGGCGCCATTCTCGGTGACCGCGTGCGCATGGGTAAACACACCCTGGACCCGGACGTGTTCATCCGCTCCATCGGCACCCGCGGACAGGCCGGCGGCCTGGCGCGCTCCACCCACGATGCCTGCCTGATTCTCGACGCCATGGGTTATGACCTCGTCCTGGTAGAAACCGTGGGCGTGGGGCAGGACGAGATTGACGTTGTGGCACTGGCCCACACAACCGTGATCGTTGGAGTACCCGGGCTTGGCGACGAAATACAGGCGGTCAAGGCAGGCCTGATGGAGGCGGGAGACCTCTTCGTGATCAACAAAGCGGATCGCGATGGCTACGAAGACACCTACAGGCAGTTTGAATTGATGTTGCATCTTCGTGCCGAGTCGAAAGCGCTCAGCAGCGACGACTGGTCACCGCCATTGCTGCGCGCGGTCGCCGTGAAGGATGAGGGCATAGCAGAGATTGTGGATGCCATAGACCAGCACAAAGCCATGCTGCAGAACACCGGTGAGTTCGGTCTGCGCTCGGCCCAGCGCGAGCGCGAACAAGCCCTCACCCTGACCTGCACCGAAATCATGCGCAGCATAAGACAAAGCGCGGACCCCGCAATACTCAGCGCCGTTGAGAAACGAGAGATAGACCCCTATAGCGCGTCACAACTACTGATTAAAAACTGGCAGGAAGGCAGGGGCACTTAAAGCAGCCGGTCGCTCACCTGGCGTGCCAGTGGAAAGATTGACGCAAACTGCGCGGAGCGAATCTACGCTGGAATGGCGCTGAGCCACTAAAACTCGAACTCCGCGAAACCTTCTCGGAAACAAGCTAACGTTATGCCAAACTGGGCCGGTAACCGTTGGGCCAAAATAATGAACTTTGACATTCCAGAAGACATAAGCGCGTTCCTGCAAGAGCTCGACACCTTCATCGAGGCACAGATCAAGCCACTCGAACAGGCCGATGACAACATCCGCTTCTTTGATCATCGCCGAGAAGATGCGCGCACCGATTGGGAGCGAGACGGCCTCCCCAACGAGGAATGGGAAGCATTGCTGCACCAGGCAAAGCAGTTGGCGATCGCCGCGGGCATTTTCAGCTACCCCTTCCCGGCAGAGCATGGTGGTCGCGACGGCAGCAACCTCGGCATGGCCATAGTACGCGAGCACCTGGCGGCCAAAGGCCTGGGGCTGCACAACGATCTGCAGAATGAACACTCGATCGTCGGCAATAATATTGGTCTGCTACTCATGCTTGAGTACGGCACAGAGGCGCAAAAAGCCGAATGGCTGGACGGGCTGAAAAATGCGACCCGCGGATTTGCCTTCGGGATAACCGAGCCCGCACACGGCTCGGATGCTACCTGGATGGAAACCGGTGCCGTCAAGGACGGTGATCACTGGGTGATAAATGGGGAGAAAACCTGGAACACCGGCGTGCATACAGCGCACTGCGACATGATCATGGCCAGAACCTCGGGAGAACCGGGCGATGGCACCGGAATCACCGCTTTCCTCGTGCCCATGAATGCGCCCGGACTCAAGGTTGAAGAGTACCTGTGGACCTTCAACATGCCCTCGGACCACGCGCGCGTTTCATTGACCGATGTGCGTGTGCCCGACTCGGCCATCTTCGGTGGTGAGGGCAAAGGCCTGCAAGTCGTCCAGCACTTCTTCAATGAAAACCGTATTCGCCAGGCCGCCTCAAGCCTGGGCGCGGCGCAGTACTGCGTCAATGAATCCGTGAGACATGCGCGGGAAAGGAAACCCTTTGGCAAGCCACTGGCAACCAATCAGGCGATCCAGTTTCCACTCGTGGACTTGCAGGCGCGCTGCGAGATGTTGCGCGCACTGATTCACAAAACAGCCTGGCTCATGGATCGGGACGGCGCTTTCTCCGTGTCGGACAAAGTATCCATCTGCAACTATCAGGCTAACCGGCTTTGCTGTGAAGCCGCCGATACCGCAATGCAGGTTCATGGCGGCATGGGGTATTCGCGCTACAAACCGTTTGAACATATCTACCGCCACCACCGACGCTACCGCATCACTGAAGGTGCAGACGAGATCCAGATGCGTCGTGTGGCGGGTTATCTGTTCGGCTTCATGAAACAAGACAAACCAAAAGGTGTGAGCTGATGTCAGTGGATTCCCGCTTCCTAAACGCAATGAAGACGGTTCTGGAACGTGAACTGGAGGGTTTTCAGAGCATTGAAGAGTGTCAGCAGTTGACGGCCGGCGCCAGCCAGGAGACCTACCGCCTGCGGGTCAAGACTGACCAGGGTGAGAATCGCTACGCGTTCCGCCGCAGCCCGACGAGCGAGAATGGCGCCCCCATTCCCGGGCAGGTCGGCCTCGCAACCGAGGCAAAATTGCTGCAGCTGGCAGAAAAGGCCGGTATTCCCGTGCCCGGTGTTGTTTACCTACTTGAGGACAGTGACGAGCTGGGTTCGGGCTTCCTGATGCAGTGGCTCGACGGCGAAACACTGGGCCAACGCATCGTGCGCTCCGAAGCGCTGGCCGGTATTCGGCCACAACTGGCCAGGCAGTGCGGCGACGTGCTGGCGCGTTTGCATGCCATCGAGATCGATGAAACGACCGCCGCGAACCTACCCACCGTTACCCCCGAGGCACTGGTGCAGGAGACCTGGGATGCCTACCGGGTACTGGATATCCCGGTACCCATGATCGATTTCGCCGCGCGCTGGCTACTGGAAAACCTGCCACAGAACACGCGACGGACACTGGTCCACGGTGATTTCCGCAACGGCAACCTGATGATTGATGAGTCCGGCATCGTCGCGGTGCTGGACTGGGAGCTCACCCAGATTGGCGACCCGGTCCGTGACTTGGGATGGCTGTGTGTCAACTCCTGGCGCTTTGGCAAGGATCACCTGCCGGTTGGTGGCTTCGGCACCATCGAGGATCTTCTGGCAGGCTACGAGGAAACGTCCGGGATCACGGTCAGTGAGGAGGACCTGCGCTTCTGGCAGGTCTTCGGCTCGTTCTGGTGGTCCATCACAACGCTCAATATGGCCCACACCTGGCGCACCGGCGACACACCCAGCCTGGAGCGGCCGGTGATTGGCCGGCGTTCCTCGGAAGCCCAGATGGACTGCGTGAACCTCCTTATCCCCGGCGACATTGCGCTGCCCGGCGAGGTCAAGCTGGATCAGGGCACGCAGCTGCCCATGCCCGCCGAACTCCTGGAAGGCGTGCGAACGTTTCTGACAGACGAGGTTGCAGGTGGCGGCGATGAGCGCTTCGGCTTCCTGGCAAAGGTCGCTGCCAATTCCCTCGGCATTGCGCAGCGGGAATTGCTGTACGGTCCAGCCCTCGCCGCCGCTGAACACACTCGGCTCAAAGCATTTTTCCCTGAGGGCTCGCTGGATGAATTGCGCTGGCAGCTCAGCCGGGGGTTACAAGAAGGACTTGAGCTGGACACCGCCGGGCTGGCGGAACATTTGCGGTTGACCGTCGCCGGGCAACTGAGCATCGATCAGCCACGCTACCCGGCCCTGCAGCGGCAGCAGCCGCTGTCATCCTGACCCGCAGGCCCTAATTGCTTCCTTTATTCTGCTTGAAGGCCTTGGACTGGATACCGTGCTTTTTTAACAGCGTTTGCAGGTGCGAGCGGTTCAAATCCAGCCGCTTGGCCAGGTCAACAACACGGCCTTTGGTATCCCGAAGGCCGTTCTCCAGAAACCGCTTTTCAGCGGCATCGCTGGCAAGGCGCTTCACATCAGCCAGGGAACCGGTATAGCTTTCCGGCTGCGACACGGGCGCAGTGTTCGCGGTGCGGATATTTTTCGGCAAATGCACGATATCAGCCACTTCATCCGCCAGGCAGGACAGACGATACACCAGATTGCGCAGCTCCCGCACATTCCCCGGGTAAGCATAACCGAGCAGAAACTGGTGCAGGTTTTCCGATAGCTTGACGGGAGGGCGCTCCAATTGTTCGGATGCCTCGGTAAAGAAATAATCACAGAGGAGCGGGATTTCATCGCGCCGCTCGCGCAGTGGCGGCAGGCTCGCGTGAATCACCCCCAGGCGATAGAAAAGGTCCTCTCTAAATGCACCTTCTTCCGACATCTGCGCCAGGTTGCGATTGGTCGCCGCAACCACGCGGGTGTCGACAGCGGTCACCTCATCCGAGCCGACACGCTGAATCTCGCTGGCCTGGAGTACGCGCAACAGCTTGACCTGCCCCTGCATGGGTAGCTCGCCCACTTCATCAAGAAATATCGTGCCACCATTGGCCGCTTCAAAACGACCTTTACGGTCACTCGTGGCACCGGTAAACGCGCCTTTCTTGTGCCCGAACAATTCTGATTCAATAAGGTTCTCCGGTATGGCGCCACAGTTGATGGAAACAAAGGGCTTGTCTGCCCTGGTGCTATTGGCGTGAATAACCTTGGCAAACAGCTCCTTGCCGGTACCACTCTCACCGTCAATGAGTATAGGGAGCATCGTCGGTGCCGCCTTGCGTACAATCTCCAGTGCTTCCAGTAAGCCCGGGCTCTCCCCCAGCACACCCTCAAAGCCCAGCTCGTCATAACGGGAGCGCTTGCTCGCCCCTCCCGTTGTTTCGACAGTTGTCTGTGTCGTCGCCCGTTCCAGGCGCTCGGTCCGTGACGCCAGGAGAATATCGGCGCGCAGCGCATTAAACTCCTCCAGCAACGCGTCGATTTCCTGCTTATCCAGATAACTGGCCAAGCGCAGGCGTGAACGGATAATCTCGACTTTTTCGATCAAGCCGCCATGACTACCCGGGGTCTGCGATTTAAAACTGAATTGTTTCATGCGGCGATCTGCTTCTGCACCAGTTGAAAATACATACCTTTCGCAGCGAGTAACTCTTCATGAGTGCCGCTTTCCGCGATTGCACCGTTATAGAGGACCAGAATTTTATCCGCGCGCATGATCGTGCTCAGGCGGTGCGCGATTACCAGTGCAGTACGCCCCTGCAATATGCCATCCATATTACTCAGGATATTGCTCTCGGACTCCGTATCGAGGGACGATGTGGCCTCATCAAGAATCAGGATACGCGGGTCGCGGTACAGCGCCCGGGCAATACACAACCGCTGAACCTGACCGCCCGACAAGCCTGTACCGCGCTCCCCGACTTCCTGCTCATATCCTCGCGGCAGATTACTGATAAAACCGTGCGCATCTGCCAGTTCCGCGGCGTCCACGATGCGTCGCTTGTCAGGATCCTCATCGCCCATGGCGATGTTTTCTGCGATCGTGCCCTGAAACAACAAGTTGCTTTGCATGACGTAACCGAGCTGCGCGCGGTAACGCTGGGTCTCGATGAGATTGAGGTCGTAACCGTCGACCAGGATTTTGCCCTCCGTCGGCGGGTAGAAACCCACCAATAGCTTGGCAAGCGTGGATTTACCGGAGCCACTCCTGCCCACCAGTGCCACCAGTTCACCCTGTTTTATCTCCAGGTTGATATCTTCCAGTACGTAGCTCGTATCCTTGTCGCCGTAACGGAAATAGACATTCTTGAAACTCACATCACCCTGTAACTGCGGCAGCACAATACGCGAGCTCATCTCTGCCGGCTTTTGCTCCGGCTCGAGGTCAAGGACATCTCCCAGGCGCTCCATCGCTATACCTGCAGCGTGCAGCTCATCCCACAGGCTGACCAGCTGCAGTAAAGGCGTCATCACTGAGCTTGCCAACATGTTGAAAGCAATCAGCTGCCCGACACTCAGCTCTTGCGCGATCACCATATTGGCACCGATGTAGAGGATGGCTACCGTAGCCGCGATATTCAGCAACTGGCTGCCGAACGCCACGAATAATTGAAAACCCTGAGCGTCATATTGGACATTCAATGCATTAGCGTACTTCCGCTCCCAGCTGAGACGTACCTGACGCTCGATGCCCATCGCCTTGACCGACTCAGCGGCGCTCACCGTCTCCATCAGAAGACCTTCCGCTTCGGTGGAAGTCTCGAAGATCTTTCGGCTATATTCTTTCATGCGCGGCGTGACGAGGACTGTCAGCACAAATATGGGGATGACCAGCGCCAGCATTATCAACGTCAGTTTGACGTTGTACATAAACATGACCGTCAGATACACGAATACCATCATGACATTCAGCACGGTGCCTACCGTTTGCCCCGTAAGGAAGTCCCGAATGGTCTGGTTTTCCTGGAATCGCGCAATCACATCACCGGTACGGCGATTGGCGAAAAACGCCACCGGCAAAGCCATCGCGTGCTGGAAAAAGCCGGACATCATGGCGAAGTCCATACTTCGCGTCATGAAGGCCGCGAGATATCCGCGCATAATGGTGGTCAACTGCGCGAACAACTGACTCAGCACCAAACCCACCGTTAACATCAACAACAGCTGTGCGTTCTCGTGCACGATCACTTTATCAAGGATGTTCTGCGTGATGACGGGTGGCGCCAGGCCCAGTAACTGAATGACCAACGCAGCAAGGAAAAGGTGTGTGACCGTTGAGCGATGTGGGGCGAGGTAACCCACAAACCGCTTCCAGGGTGACTCCTGGCGAGCTGCGTGCGACTCGATATTCGCGGGCTTGAAGAGCAGACAGGTTCCCGTCCAGCCCTTCTCGAATTCCTCAATGGTCAGCTTGCGAAATCCGGGGCCCGGGTCAGCTATCCAGACGTGCTGGCTCGATATGCCGTAGACCACAACAAAGTGGTACCCCTCCCAGTGCGCGATCAACGGGAAATCGAAGCTCTTCATGGCGCCCAATGTGGACTGCACACCACGGGTACTGAAACCCAGTGCCTCTGCGGCCTTGGCGACGCTGTCCAATGAAGCGCCTTCCCGGGATACGTTCACCAGGTCGCGCAGTTTCCCCAGCCCCATGGGTATACCAAAATATTTGCAGACCATGGCGAGACAAGCCGCACCACAGTCCATTTCCTCCGCCTGCTGAACGAGCGGAAAGCGTTCCAGTACCCGCTGGCCAAAGCCAGACCTGGACTCGACATCCAGACTGAACTGGGAGCCACGCTTCTCGCGGAGTTGTTTTTGACGCGCCAACTCCCGGTCAAGAAACTGGATGCGGTCCTCGATGGCCGGGCGCAGCCTGGGGTTGTGCTCGAGTATCGCGCGTACAGTGTCTTCCGGGATGATAAGCAGAATCAGGTCTGTTTCGGCCCTGGCGGAAGCCAGTTGTGCCTGGCGTAGCAAGCAGGCCTTCTCACCGAATATCTCACCTTGAACCAGGGTCGCCAGCGGATATTCGACGTCTTTCTCTTGCCTTACGAGGCGAACCCGCCCCTGCCGAATAACATAGAGCCGCCTGTCATTGCTCGTATCCTGCGTCATCACTTCGGTGCCCGCAGCGACGCTTTTGATCCCGACGCTGGCTACCAGTCGCTTCAGCTCCTCGGTATCGACCGCACTGCCCAGCTCGAAAAACTGGCTGACCACACCACCCGCCGCTCGAATCGCGGCATGGCTACTCATGAAATCCTCCGCCTCGGAATTTTCCCTGAACACCGCGGCGAACGCGGCGGCGGGAATCAGCGCGATTTCCGTGGCAGACGACGCGCGACAGGAAAACTCGTAGCGAACGTTGCGCAGAGCACCCAGTTCGCCGAGAACATCACCGGATTTACGCACACCGATACTGGCTTCCTTGCCGCCAGATTCCTGAAAAAGGCGAACCCGCCCCTGCACGACGACGAGCAGACCCTGCGTTTGATCTCCCTCCGATACAACACCATCGCCAAGCTCGTAGTGCGTAACACTCGAAGACTGCGCCAGGGTCAGGCGCTGCTCAGCGCTTAGCGCAGACAGGAAATCGATCTGCGCCAGCAGCTCCGCCAAAGAGGCTACATCGGCCTCCGGTATACTCGTTTCTTCAGTCACCCTGGCCCTCCGCAGACCGTTCGCAGGCTCTCACCTACACTTCTACCTTGAAGTCGCGGGCTGCAGTTTCCAGCCATTCGTTATAAAGCAGGTTGCTGACGGCATCGCGCGTCGTATCGTCCAGCACAGCGTCGTACTTGGCAGTCACCGAGAAAATCTCGAATGTGTTTTCCGAATCGGCATCGAAGGGGCCAAGAACTTCGCCGACCGACGCATTGAACAGTTTCGCCTCTAGCGTCGGGTTCAGCGCGCCACGCATGACTTTGCCAACCCGCCCGCCATCCGAGGCGGACTCAGCGGTCGAATGTTCCGCGGCAATCTCGTCGAAACTGTCTGGGTCCTCCCCCAGAAGCGAAACAATCTCCCGGGCTTTGCCTTCTCCCGTCACTACCAGGTGGCTCAGCTCCACAGCATCAAACTGCGGCGCATGCAGGGAGAAATACTCTTCGATAGCCGCCTCACTGCAGATATCAGCGCGCATTTTTTCCGCCAGCAGGGCATCTTCAAGGAACGCTTCATATTGCTCAAGCGAGAGCGACGCATCATCGAGAAACTCATTGGCTTCTTTGGCTCGATGCAGTCCGAGCGCACGCCGATGCTGGTCTGCCCTGTTCTGCAGTTCATCAGGGCTGGCCGTGAGGCCATGTTTGCGTGCGGCAGTGGCCGCGAGTTTTTCCTTGATGATGTCCTGCACAACATGCGAAAAGCGACCAGAGAGCTTCAGCCAGCCCACCAGATCATCACTTGTCAGCGTTTTTCCATCTATACGAACGATATCCATTGTCTTCCCCTCTTCAAGATAATTACCGCTTGGTTTGCCTGAACTGCCCGTTATTACTCTCCGATTCGTAGCGCAACAGTGCGCCCTGTCACCTGGCGCTCCTGAAAGGCTCCAGCGCCAGATCAATCACGCGACGCTTGCGCACGACAATTTCCGCGACTCCTCCCATCCCATAGCGCAGCAACACATCCCCATTTGTGGTTTCAATGGTTTCACGCTCAAGTTGAACCTTGCCCTCGTATGTGGGTGGCGCACCCTCCTTCCCCTGCACCACAGCCGGCGATATGTAATCCAGCCTCCCCTCTACCGAGCCATAGGTCTGGTAGGGGAAAGCGTTGAATTTGACTTTCACGCTTTGGCCTACCTGCAGAAACCCACGCTCGTTCTCAGGGATCTGGATCTGCAATATGCGCTGGGTGTCGGAGGGCGCAATATTCACCAGCGGCTGCGAAGACTGGACCTTGTCGCCGCGCTGGGTAAGTGGCACCTCGGTAACAACGCCGCTGATCGGCGCATGTATTTTCAGAAAGTTGTTTTCATCGAAGTTCTTGAAGCTGACCCGCTCAGCGGCATCTGCAGCGATACGTGCGCTGCGCAGCTGGAATTCGACTTTCGCCTGCTCCTGCTCCATATCGCGCAGCAGCGTTTCGTATTGCACGCGCTGTTCCGCAAGTTCCTGCGATGCGTTTGCCACGTTGCTGTCGGCTTCGGAGATAGCTCGGTTGAGTTCATACTCAAGAGACGACAGGCGCGCCTGTGCTGCACCGGTCTTGGCCTGGGCATCGAGGTAGGCATTGAACTTCTGTTGTACCTGCATTTGCGACACTCCGCCACCGCCCTCCATGCTCGCAAGCCGCTCATACTGCGCTTTCTCTTCCTCCGCGGCCGCTTCGGTGCGCCGCGCCTGCTCCAGCGCAGCGCGCGCTTCGTCGAGCTTGGCACGCTGGGCTCCCGCCAGCTTGAACAGGCCTTCCTCCAGTTTCTTATCAGTCTCCTGCTGCAGGAAATCCAGCTTGGCTTTCATCGCCTCCGCCTTGCGCTGCTGTAACGCAAGCTTGGCGGGTAGGCGCTCATATTCCAGTTGAGCCTGATCCAGGCGAAGCTTGGACTCCAGTGCTTTCGATGCCGAATCGATCGCACTGCGCGCATTGATTCGCGCGATAATGTCGCCTTCCTGAACAGGAACACCGGGCGACACATACACATCGACCAGTTCGCCATCAATGGGGGCATACACACGTCGAATATCCGCTTTCGGTACCAGGACCCCCTGAGCTGTCACTACAACGTCCGCTTTCGCGAAAAACGCCCAGATGAACGCCACCAGCAGCACACCGGCGATCAGAATATTGGTGACTTTTATGAGGCGAGCAGGTTCGGAGACAAGAATCGCGATGCCCTCCAGACTGTGGTCGCGCAGAGCGTCTGCCAGCCGAAGAGATCGTTGCGGTTTCGTAATCACTGTGACTCCTCGGATGTAGCGGGCAGGAGAGCAGATTTGTTGTCAACAGCTGCCGAACCGAGCACCGCGCTCAAGTCCTCAATGGCCGCGCGCTGGCGCGTGGCCTCAGAGACAACCGATGTGTTCAGCGCGCTTACCGCATCGGACGGAACCGCCCCCAGAAGACCGAGAATCTGCGCCGCCTCTTGCAACTTCGAGTACGCCTCGCGGAGTCGGCCTGCCTGTTCGCGATAGCGCTCGGAAATCTGGGATTCAAGTCGCAAAGCGCCACTGATACCACCCTGGGCCTGATAGGCTTGCCATATCTCCTCTGCCGCTGCACGCAACTCGCTCACTCGCCGCTCAGCGAACTCCTGTTCGTTGCTGAAGTCTGATCGCAGCGCGTCGAACATGAATTTGTCACGTTGGGGGTCTATCCGCGTATAAAAATCCAGCAATGCTGTTTGATAGTCCTCTGTCTGGTACAGATCC
This sequence comes from Haliea salexigens DSM 19537, assembly GCF_000423125.1. Lineage (GTDB taxonomy): Bacteria > Pseudomonadota > Gammaproteobacteria > Pseudomonadales > Halieaceae > Haliea > Haliea salexigens. Next base: position 18,258 of record NZ_AUHJ01000025.1, on the reverse strand, counting down.
GGCAGCCGCAGAAAGTCATTCCGCAGCTGTTGCCGCTGGGCGAGCAGACTGCGCGCCTCTTTCCCCCACGGTCCCTGCGCAAGCTTTTCCAGAAGTGCCAACGAGGGTGCCAGCTCTCCCGCCTGCCACTGTCGATCTGCCAACGCGTAATCACCGGCCACCGCTTGCAACTCATCCAGTTCCGGAAGCTCCGCTGTGACAAGCCCAGCGAAGTAATCAGTGTTGAAGCTGGCCGCCTGCCGTTCACGCATGTAATCCGCCAACTCACCTTCGGCATGCGCCGCTTTGAGCGCCAGATAGACGCGGACATCAGCGCGCCAGGCCTCGGCTCCACTGACTCTCGGGTAGTCGCGCTCAAATGTTTCCAGAGCCGCCAACGCCGCAGCACCCGTTTTCGGGTCGAGTGGCTGCAGCACCTGCTGGCGAAGTGTGGTCATGGCATCGAGCAACACCGACGCATCGCTCTTCAATGCCCGCAGCTGGCTCAGAGCGTCAGTGCGAATGGGCTCGAAGATGGGGTGCGCCCTGGCGAGGTCCTCAAGCGACCGCAAGTTGTCATCGCTGTTCGCCTCCCAGCGCTGCAGCAGCACACCCATCGGGTGGTCTACCTCACTCAGCCTGATTGACGCCGCGGCATCCCGCTCAGTTGTGTAGCGCTGTAGTGCGACGAGCCAGTGCAGCAGCGGCAGCACACCGTCATCACGCTGACTGGGCGCCTGGCTTTGCGCCACACGCAGCAAATCTTCAGCTGCCTGATAATCGCCGCTGAGCATGACTTGCGACCAGGCCGGGACAACATAGCCTTGCAATGCGTCATCCGCCAACAACTGCGCTGCCTCGTCGTCCGGGTGCTCCGCGAGGTAGCCCTCCACGAGCAGCAATGCTGGCTCATATTGCTGTTCTGCGAGCAATTCGGCAGCGGTTGCCACGCGATCGTCCGCGAACAACCAGGCGGCAAACCCACCCAGCAACACCACCACACCCAAGGCCACCACAGCCAGCCGTAGCTCTCTGCTCAGGGGGAGCTGCTCCCAGACCGCGATCGAGCGGTCGCGCAGCGCGCTGACCGCCGCCTTCAGTTGTTCAAGAGGGCTTTGCTCCCTGGCTGGCGGCTGGTCATCCTGCACAGCTTGCTCGGTTTCCGGTTTGTCGCAGTACACATCGAGAAAGGATGCCGCTTTCGATACCAAAATAGTGCCTTCGGGCACGGTGCGTCGAGTAGCCGCCGTATTGCCGTCCTCCACAGGAACGGCTTCCAGTACAACCTTGAAAGTAAACAGCTCGTGTCCAAACTGCAGGATGTCGTCAGTATTGAGTTGCTCTGCCGCGCCGTCCAGCCGTCTGTCGTTTAGCAGCGTGCCGTTGGTGCTACCCAGATCCTCGATGTAGAGATCGGCACCCCTGGCATAGATGTGTGCGTGGCGGCGGGAAACAAAATTGGACTCCGCAGCGAACTGCTGTACATACACGGCAAAGTGCCCAGTGGACTTGGACACCAGAAACGGAAACACCGATACCGCAATCGGGTTGAGTCCTTTTCCGGAACGCAGCGGCAACAACAGCAACCGGGGACGCGTCGACGGCGTCAGTATCTGCGTGCGCTCACCCTCATCGTCGTCGTCTGCAGCAATAGGCCCTTCCGACTCTCCTTCTGGCTCGTCAGCCTCGGCAAGCCCTGCCTCAAAGCAGACATCCTTGCCAAAACACAACACATCGCCCGCCGCGACGGCCACGGGATCGCCCCCAACCGACTCACCATTCAGCTGGGTGCCCGAACCACTGTCCAAATCGACGACGTACAGAATGTCGCCGTCCAGAAACAGCCGTGCATGGCGCTCCGCAAGCTGCAGCCGAAACTCATCCGGGTAGCTGTGGAACGCGGCATCTCCCCGGCCAACCGGCAGCAAGAGGCCGCGCAATTCAACATCGGCGTAGCCATCACCAAATAACGGTTTCAACCACGCCTTCATAAAAACTGCCCCTGCTTGTTGCAATTGATCACGATTCCCCCAGCTCCAGCATGTCTTCGCTCCAGCCGCCACCCATGGCTTTGTACAGATCGACCGTGTCACTCAGGATCTGTTGGTGGTTTTGCAGTAATGACTGGTTTGAGTTCAACAAACGCCGCTCTGACTCCAGCACTTCCAACTGGGTCACGATACCGACTTCCAATTGCGCCCGTGTCTGCCGCGCGACAACACGCAGATGCTCAACTTCCTCTTCCAGCTCGCGTTTTTGCAACTGCCGGCTACCCAGATTCACCAGCGCATTCTCCACTTCCTGGAACGCCAGGATTACGGTTTTCCTGTACTGCTCCTCACTCACTTTGGCGGAGGCTTCCCGCGACTTCACCCGAGCTTTCAATTTGGGATCGAATATCGGGATATTTATCGAGGGCCCAATGCCGAACGTGAAGGATTTTACGAGAGCGGAAAGCGAGGTACTCGCGAGATTGCCGCCACCTCCGCTGTTGGCCGTGAGGCTTATGGAGGGGAGCCGTGCCAATTCGGCTTCGCCAACCAGCTCATACGCTTCCAGCACCCGATACTGAGCGGCCACGATATCCGGTCGGCGGGTCAGCAGGTCTGAGGGTAGCCCCCCCGGAATGTCCATTAATTTTACAGTCTCGCGCAATGGTGCGACCGGCACATCAATACTACCCGCCGGTTTTCCGAGTAAAGTCGCGATGGCATTCTCGGCGATTTCACGCTCACGCTCGAGGTCAAGAAGGCGCCGCTTCAGGGTATTCAACTCCGCTTTTTGACGCAGTACCGGTGTATTCGCACCAATGCCTTCCCGGTGCTGATTTTCGTAGATTGTGTAGATGCGTTGAGCCGCCGCAAGCGACCTTTGTTGCAGGTCAATCTGTTCGTCGAGGCTACGGATCAGGAAATAGGTGGTGGCGACGCGGGAGACCGTTGTGAGGTAGGTGGCTCGCCAGTCCGCCTCTCCCGCTTGATAAGCGGCTTTGCGCGCACTGACCCCTTTTTCCAGCTTGCCCCATATATCAATTTCCCAACCGAGTTCCGCGTTGGTGCTGTAGCTGTTGGAGGTCTCCATGTCGCCAGTCATCGGGTTGCGTGCGCCTTGTACGGTAGCGCCTACGCCTGCGGAGACCGTCGGAAGACGCCCTGCCTCAACCTGCCCCAGCGCCGCACCCGCTTCACCTATACGGGCCACCGCAATACGCAAATCCAGGTTGCCATCGATACTCTCGGCAACCAGACCATCAAGGTATGCGTCAGAGAAACCGTGCCACCACTGCGGTTGAATAGTTTCCCGTGCCGATGTCCTGACGCCGGCTGGTGTGGACCAGCGGGCGGGGGTTTCAATGTCCGGCAGCTTCAGGTCACCGCTTCCACCACCCGCAGCACAGGCCATCAGGCCGACTGCAAGAAGGCAAGTCATCACCGCATGGGCGCACCTGCGGCGCTGCTTATAGAAGCTCAGTTGCTGCATAGTATTTTCCCCTGCCTGCACGCTGCCAATACCTGGCAAATCCGGCGCAAGCTGCGCCGCCAACGAGCCGCGCTGATGGCTTCCAGACGCACTCTCTCTGACAAATAGAAAGCAAGACACGGGCCAATGTGAGAACTGCTGGAAGAAAAAACACCTGGAGCGGCTGTTCGAGTGAAAAAAAGCGCAAAACGCGGCGTGGCTGGACACAGGCACCACCTCCTTGGCGCAGACTCGCTATTCCTGTACCGACACGGAAGGCCGCCTGCCTACTTATTGTTTTTATAATTCGAACGTTTCTTATTTATTTGTATGGGTGTGACAAACAAATTTATCAACACTCAGTTCATTATACATCCCGTCTGGAAAACGGCACAGATTGTTGGTGCTGCCGCGTAGCGGACACTGGCACTCTTCGTGTCAGGTTCGACACATCGGCCAGCACGCTTGCCGACTGCTGGCGCCGTGTCTCCCTTGCACTGCCTGTTCAAGCCCGCGCAGGGAAGCGCCACGCTAAATGTTGTTGCAATCACGACAAGCGCCCAATTTCGTTTCCATGCGTCACACCTTTTCGTCGGGCGCCACGTGACACTGCCGCCGGGCGCACGCATCCGTATTGGTTATTTCTATCAGAAAAACAGTGGCTTATATTTTTTCAATGGCACAACAGTGGAGCTGGCATCTTTTCTGCAATAGGTTTTCATCGTACCCGCTTCATTTTCAGGATAGTCACTATGAAACGTTTGAATTTTTGCCTTCTGGCCGCCTGCACAGCCCTTGTTCTGGCGTGCTCGGACGAACCCGCCACTGCCGGCATGGGACCCTTGAGCGCGGTTATCCAGGAATCGGATGACGGTGGCTGGCGTGTAAAAAATTCTGACGGCGGCGTCACGATGACCAATGCGACCGAGCCAGGCGCGATACGCTACTACTACGTCAACGCCCGCGCCGCCGAGGAAGGGCGTCGGGAGGTTTCCGTGGATGTGACGCTGCTGCAGTCCGAACCCGGCTCGCAGGCCGGGCTTCTCTATGGATTTCAGGAAAACCCCAAGTCCTACTTTCTCTTCACCGTAGGTGGAAACGGCATGGCAAGCCTGCATGCCATGGACAGTACCGGGTTTCATGAAAAAACGGCGTTCTCTCTGGGTACATCGGTAACAGACAGGATCACCCTTACCATTCGCGAGCGGGGAAACGAAATCGCACTGCTGGTGAACGGTACTGAAAAAGCCAGCCTTGGCAATGACAGCCTCGGCCGCGGTGCGGTAGGTGTTGTTGCCAGCCATCTGGGTAGTTATCGATTCGACAGTTTTTCGATCCAGGTTGACGGCAGGGCTGCCGGTCAAGCGATCAACTCCCGCCCCAATGCGCCGACCACTGCAGCAGCCAACAACGGGCTACAGGAGCACCCAGCGACAAACCACAGCCGTACAGGAGAACCGGCACCAATCAAGTATTTTGTGACGATGGATGCCAGAACCGGGATGGCCAGTAGCCGTATTCCCCTGCCGGCGGACTGGACTCAACTCACTGACAACAAGGAATTTACCTACGAGGGCCCGAACAAGATACGCGTCAGCGCTGCCGGCGGTGCCACCTTCCAATTCACCAACAATCCGGACATGGCACAGATGTTTCAGATGCAGGGCACAACCAATCAGCCGCCCATGCCCATAGAAGTAATCACGCAGCGGTTTTTCATGCCGATCGCGGAGCAGACCGGGAGGAAGCTGACCCGCACCTATGAACTCCCGCAGCTGGCGCGAAAATCACTACAGGATAGTTCGCAGTATTACAGCGCCATGCCGCAGCAACTTGACGCCAAATCGTATGCACTGGAGTGGACTGATAACCAGGGTATGTCATATGTCTCCATCGTCAACATCAACATAGCCTATAGCCAGCCTTCATCGTACTGGATTCTGATGTCGCAGTATCTGGAGGCACCGCACGAGCATTTCCCCGCAGCGCGCGATGCCCTGATCAACGGCCTCATCAACGCTCAGACCAACCCGCAGTGGCTCGCACTCAGAAATCAGCAGGACAGAGCACGGTCACAAGCCAGCAGCAGGCAGCATGTTGCACGTATGAATTCACTGCGCGCCGCAGGCAACGCAGCCGCTGAAACCGGGAGAATCTATAGCGAAATCTCAGACATCAATCACCAGGGCTATATGAACCGCGACCAGATGAACAGTGCGGGGCATCAGCGCACCATCAACGCCATTGGCGACCGTACCGTCATTGCCAATCCGGAAACCGGCAACCGCTACAATGTTCAAAGTGGCAGCAATCAGTACTGGGTGAATCAGGATGAGCGCTACCTGGGTAGCGACAACCCCAACTACGATCCCCGCCTGGATCCGGGCATGAACCAGCAGGAATGGATCGAGTATGAGGAAGTCCAGTAGGCGCGAGATCAAGCAGTCATGGCTCAGGAAGATCGGGAGAAAGGATTGGTGACGGCATTAGACACAGCTGGGTACAGCCACGTAGGAGCCCGACGCCACAACGAAGACGCTTTGCTTGTATGTGACGAACTCGGGCTGTATGCGGTGGCGGATGGCGTAGGTGGCATACAGGGAGGTGAAGTCGCCAGTCGTATCGTTTGCGCTACCCTGGAAGCAGGCTTGCGCGCGGGGCTGTCGTTGAATGCGGCAATGGACCAGGCTCATGCAGAAGTTCTCAGCGCCGCTGCACGCGGCGAGGGAGTTCCCGGTTCGGCCTCTACCGCTGTCGCGGTAACCCTGAAGAACGCACAACTGCAACTCGCCTGGGTAGGCGACAGTCGCGCCTATGTCTGGGACGGCGAACTCCAGCTCCTGAGCAAGGACCACTCTCTGGTGCAGTCACTGGTAGACACGGCCCAGCTGGATTTTGCCGAGATAGAGCATCACCCGCAGAAGAACGTTATCAGCCAGGCACTGGGGAGCCGCAGTGGCACTCCCGTTACTGCCTACAAGGAAGGCTCATTGAAGACGCCGTGTGTGGTGATGCTGTGCAGCGACGGGGTCAGCGGCGAACTCTCCGAGAGACGGGTAATTGAAACTCTCGCTTCGGGAGAAAGTGCAGAAGTCTGTGCCAGATCGCTGGTCGAGGCCGCCGTTGGTGGAGGAGGACAGGACAACGCGAGCTGCATCGTCATACGCGTGCCGAAACTGACTCCACCTGCCGAAACCGAATCGACACTGGCGTTCATGCGCTACGGGGCAGACAACCGCTGGCACCTGGCGGAGAGCGGTGCAGCGGGTGATACTCAGATCAACTACAAAGCGGCGCACCATAGCCAGACACTGGCGCTCCCCGCGGCGGCTGTGCAGTCGCCTCAGGCGGGGAAAAAGATCAGTGTGGGGCGCATACTCACTGGCACCACAATCAGCTTGATCCTGTTGGCCGGGATGCTTTACGCGCTGGACCGAACCACCGCACTAACGTCGCTACTGGCCCTGATCGCGCACGACTAACACGCCACGCGCCACTGTCATGCACACATCACCTGGTTAGTCGAACGGCCAGTGGAAAACCACAGCGAGATGAAAACCATCATCTTGCAGGTCGTTGCTTCCAGGCGTGGTAACGTCATCGTCGTCAATACGTTCACCGTAGTACACGCTCGCATTGATGTATTCTTTCGGCTGCCAGCGCAACCCCAGGCCCACACTACTGAGCTCCGCGGCTTTACTGGTAGACAAATTGTCATCTTCATCCCAGCTGCGACCATAATCGACGAATGGCACAGCGGTAAGATTCCAACGGCTGTAACCGGAATCATTGACGAAAATGGGAACGCGCCACTCCAGTGAAGCAGAGATACCATTATCGCGCACCAGCTGATTTTCGCGGAAACCGCGCACCGAGTACACACCGCCGATGGCAAGCTTCTCGACAGACAGCAAGGGGTCAAATGCTTCCTGCCAGACACCACTGAATACAATCTGGCTGTTGCGGAAGGGAAGCCGTCGCGCATACTGGATCTGCGTGAGCAATGCCGTGAAATCGCTTTCCGGAATTTCCGCACCGGTATCGAATTGTACTTGCGGTGCACCGTCGGGAATCATGGTGGCACCAAACAGGTCGAGACCGTAGCGCAGCGTTGCCCGCAGGGCCAGCACCTGGTAATCGCCGCGCGCTATCCACTCGCCACCAATGCTTGCATTCGTGGCGGCTATCTGTCCATTCCGAGCTCCCAAAGAAAACGAGAAGGGCCGACCTAACAGCGACGTATCCGTGGCACTATGACCGAGGCCAGCCGTGAGCGTCACATAGCGATCCACGCTATTGACCAGTGGGTGACTGACGGAGACTGCCCACGACTCGGTGTCGCTCTCAATGTCCAGCTCGTCAAAGGGCGCCTCTACCACTTCTGAATTGCCACGCTGATACTCGACCTTAAGACGGGTTTCCCTGCTGCTAACGGGCAGCTGATACGATATGTAGGCATCCTGTAAACCCTCGCTGGCGCTGACAGCCAGTGCCAGCCGGTCTGCGCGCCGGGTCAGATTTAAATGCTCAAGCGTTACCAGTACACGTTCAGCACCAACGCTGGGAGAGCGATAATTATCCAGCGACATGCCCAAACGCAATGGATTCTCCTCGCTGATACGTAACCGCAGGTCTGCCGTGCCCTGCGTCAGCCCTGGCACCAACACCCCGTTCACCTGGCGTATCAGCGGGTTAAGCTCAAGCATGCGGAGACTGTTCTGAAGATCGTCCAGATTCAGCGGACTTGCGACATGCTGGCGTAACCTCGATTCGAGATAGGCCGGGGATAGCCGGTCGTTCTCAAGGATCTGAACCTCCTGAAGCTCGCCTTCGATAGCGCGCAAAACAAGGATGCCCGGCGCAGGGTCACCCTCAGGTAACACCACACCGGAGTTGACGTAACCGCGATTGAAGTACAAGAGCGACAGGCGGCGCAGCAACTCCTGAACATTCTCGGAGGACAAATCGCGATTCTCAAACGGCGCCACGATTGCATCAATCTCTTGTGCCGGAAACACGGTATTCCCGCGTACTACAATGTCAGTGACTGCCAGAGGCGAAAACAACACCGCAGCTGGCTGCCCCTCCTCTTGCAGCATCGGCGACGGCAGCACCTGCGGAGTCGGCATGCTCGAATTCGGTTCAACGTCCAGCTCAAAGCTGGGCTCATCAAACCCGTCAGTTCCACTGGAGAAACCCCGCTCAATATTCTGCCCGAGCCCGGATCCTATACCCGAGGGCTGCGCGAACACCGGAAGGCTGAGGGCGACGAGAAATGTCCCCAGAAATGTCCCGCGAAGTCGGCCTTTCGCCCCGGACGGCGCACGCAGTGTTGTAAAGACTAATCGCATTTCGATCCCCAACTCTGTGTCAATACAAGCTGCATCCCGGCACTGGGGTTACCCTCCGAGTGCAAGGAGGCCCCGCCATCTTCCGTGCCGCTGAGCACAAACGGGCTGGCCAGATAATCGTCATCCGTCTCCGGCACGGTACTGTGACCGGTAATCACCAGACTGCTACCGCCGCTCGCACTCTTCGCACAGCGATCCTGAATGAGGTTGGTTGCGTCGAGAATCGCTACGTCGAGCTCAGTCACCGCGGCACTGATGTCCTGTTCCGGCGAATTGATTTCGAGGCTTCCCTCTTCACCTAACGTGGAAGTGACCTGGAATACCGAGCGTGCATCGCGCAGAAAAGAGGCAGCATTGATGTCAATGAGGCCACCGTTGCCGGCGTTTGCGCTTGCAGTAAGTCCGCTATTGCGTACGAGCACCAGGTCCGCCGGCGCAGCCGGGTCTCCCAGTGTGATCGAACCACCATTGCCATCAGCATCGGAGGACGCTGAGCTCGCTGTGATGAAGACGATACCTCCCGAGGCCGGATCGCTGTCCAGGTAGATATCGCGGCCAAAAATGTTGATGTCACCGCCACCCGCATTCTCGGAAGTCCCCTCGATCCTCGCCCAGTTCAGTTGCACCTCATCCGCAGAGAGTAGAATAGTGCCGGCATTCCCACTGCCTACCGCTGACGTCTGCACGAACCCACCGCCCTCAAAACGTAATACATCGCCTGCAACGATACTCACGTCTCCCGCATCGTTGGCGCCTTGTGAATTGGTCAGCAACTCGGTATCGACGCCATCAATACTGACGCTTCCCGCGCTGGAGACCAGTATGCTGCCACTGGCACCGTCACCGGTGCTGGCAGACTGCACAGACACATTATCCAGCGTAAGCGCGGTACCTGCCGTCATCCGGACCTGTCCCGCCGGCGCGAGGGCACCAGTGCTACTCTGTAGAAAGCTTTCGCGAACTCCCAGTTCTCCGCCGGCTTCGAGGGTGATCTGACCAGGCGAACTGTTGATGTCGTTCGCTCCCGTAGCCGTGCTGAAGGTAGCGTTCTCGATCTCGATCGAGCTGCCGCTCGCTCTTATCACTCCGGCTGCGCCTTGATCCGCGGCAATACTGCCGACCTCAACGCCGGACAGGAATAGAGCGCCTTCAGCCAACATGTCCACTCGACCGGCGTCTCCCACGCCCAGTGAGGAAGAAGAAAGCGTCGTGGGGCTGGCAGCAGAAACAGCGATATCGTCCCCTCGCAACACCACGGCACCCGCCATCCCGGTGCCGACGGTGGAGCTGGTTATCGCGTGCTCCCCGCTAACGGTGAGAGTGCCCTCCGCGACAATCGAGACGTCTGCCCCCCTTCCGGCGGTGGCGGTAAAACTGGAAATGTTGCTGGCGTTCGCGGCACCCTGCGTTTGCTCCAGCAATACGCTGCGACCTTGCAGGGAAATTTCTCCGCCTGATCCGCCCTCACTTTCCTCACCCAGCACATTACTGGTGATGTCAAACTGCCCCCGCAGCGTAAGGTCACCCGTTGCCGCAACAAGAATCGCACCGCCGTCTTGTTTCCCGCCGGTACCGGTGCTGATCACCGCCCGTTCCGCTTCCGTGGTGAGCGCGATATCTCCCGCTGAAAGTAGAGCAATGGATGCCCCAACACCCTGCACGTTGAATCCGCCGAGCAAGGAGGTATTGTGCAAATAAAGTCCATCTGCACCCGACTGCAGACTGATCAGACCCGGCGCCGAAAAGTTCGAACCGCTGGAGAAAATGTCAGTGAATTCCGCGTTGATGCGGTTGCCAAACAGGAGCAGGTCTCCGGCGTCACCCAGACCATCGGCGAGACTGGCGATAAATGCCCTGCTTCCGCTCGTGCCGAGCAACGACACATCTTCTGTACCCAGAACGACTATATCGCCTGCATTCCCCGCACCGATACTACTGGTTTGAATCCGTCCCTGTCGCAACAGGAAATCCTTCATGGGCAGCGATGCACTACCGCCAAAGATGATGTTGCCGGAATCTCCCGTCTCCGCGCCAAGATCCAGCACGCGGCTGGACACCAGCCCGCCAATCTGCTCGTAATTGCTCGTATCGATACGGATGGTACCGGCGTTAGCGAGTGTTGCCGTTGCCGTCTGCACCACACTGCCGCGCAGCTGCATGCTGGAAATCGCGCGCAAGGAAAAGTCCGTCGGCTGCAGCAGTGCAAAGGTGCTTATGAACGAATTCTGAATCAGTAACCGATCCGCGAGCAGGGAAAAGCGGGATACCGGAACAACCGCGTTATCCGAGAAAAGCAGGTTACTGTTTTCGATAACGATGTCCGCGAGCCCGACATTTTCTGCTGCGGACAAGGTGTAGCCCGCGGAGGTATCGATGGCGAGGACACCGCCAGGCGCAAGCGCACCGAGCGCAAGATTGAAGGCCTGGAATTGCGAACTGTCGCCCGGCGCCAGGGGACTGGTTGGGTCTACCGCAGCGGTGATATCACCCACCACCGTCACGCCGGCGATGTCGGGGTCAACACTCGTGCCCACCAGACTCATGTTCGAGAGCAGTAGCGGCGTATTCGTGCTGTCCACGTCACTCAGCGCCAGCACGATGCCTCGCGGCGTTACTCCAGACGGCAGATCCTGCTGATCAAGGAAGCCAAACCCAGCCGGGTTTGCTATCGACAATTCCGAACTTATGGTTGTTTCGTGAGAATAGAAATCGTCGCCATTGTCAAAGCCGAGCCGATTCGCGCTGGAGAACACAAACGTGCTCTGGGGATCGAACGAGGCCCCATCGCCAATGAAAATCCCATTGGGATTGAGCATCCACAGCGCGGCTGACGTGGGTGACAGAGTTCCCCCGGAGTTGCGGCGCACCTGCATGGCACCCTGGATTTCTGTCGGCTGAAAGCCTGTCACCCTGGCAATAATATGCTGAATGTTGGCCGCGCTGTGAGTGAAGGTCGCCTGCTCCCCGGAGGATAGACTGAAACTGGAGAAACTCTGAAACAGATTATTGCCGGCGACCTCGCCGTCTCCCTGGCCTATTTCAAAGATGCCGGCGCGCGTGGCGCCTTCACTATTGGGGCCAACCGTACCATCGAAAACAGCCGCCCCGTGTGCACCGGATAGCGACAGGCACTGAACGGCGAACAGCACTGTAAATAACCGGGATTGTCGTTTTGTCCTGCCCACGTTTATTTTCCTCATTGTCGAGCCTCTGCAGCCAACACGATGCTGTTCACAGCCAGTTCCCTATGAGCAGGAAAGGGGCCCACTTACTCGGGTGCTGGTTGGAACGGTCATTTATCAATTTCATCTGTGCCTCGCGCAGGCCCTGTGCCTTGGAGACATTACCCGAGTCGAGTTGCGCATAGAATTCGCTGATCACTTCCAGGGTTGCCTTGTCGTCGACCTCCCACAGCGTGGCCAGGGCGCTTCTCGCGCCTGCCTTCAGGGCGACACCGGCCAACCCGAGTGCCGCACGATCGTCGCCTGCGGCTGTCTCACAGGCACTCAGGACCAGCAACTCGAGCGTGCCACTGGCAGCTGCTCTGGACTGAATCGTGTTCCCGAGATCAGCGATCAGGAACTTGTCGTCATACGTCAGTAGAAAAGAGTCATCGTAGCTGCTGCCGAACTGCCCGTGCGTGGCAAAATGCACAATGCTGTACTCGCCGTTGGCAAGCTCCGACCGGACCTTCGGCAAGGTAAAGGCCTGGTTCTGCAGGACGTTGGCCGAGAGTCTCTCGCGCAGTGTATGCAGTTCACGGTCGACGCTGGGTAGAGCGGCAAACCCCTGGACCGATTCCGACAATCCTCCCGCCAATGTGCGATACGATTCACCGGAAAAGGGCTTGGGGTCCAGCAGTGTCAGGCCCGGCGTCGTTGCCAGGGCATACTGCTCAACCAGGAACTGTTCGCCATCGTGCAGCGCCGCGAGGGGAATGGTCCGTAAGGCACCGTCCGGCACCACGACCAGCGTTGCGATGCTGTGCGTTGCCAGCACTGCCTCCAGCGGCCTTATCAGCCAGTCATAGAGCTGCTGACCATGCGCGAGGTACGCATCCGTGCCGTTATCGACCTCAAGATTCAGACGGAAATCGCGTATGCGAGCAATCAAACGCGATCGGTCAACAGGCACGGTGATCTGCTGAATGCCGCTGTCAGTCGTCAGGAGTAATTCCAGGCGGGTATCCAGCAACACGGGATATAGCACGGCCGCGTCCCCGGCCAGTTGGTCGAGCACAACGCTCTCGTCTCCCACACACTGCTCGTCAAAGTAATCCTGTACTTCAGCAAGCTTCAGTTCTTCCAGAGCGAAGCGCGCATCGCGCAGTAGCTTCTGCTGTGCATCCGCATCAACCTCGACCGCGCTTTGGGTCAGCAATGCATCGGCATAACTGTAGTAGAGAGGCTGCACAACGTCTGTGAAAGTATCCGAGTCCAGTGACTCCAGGTTACTGCGTAGCGTGCGCAGCGATGCGACAGCTCTCGCGTAGGCATCCAGCGAATCCCGCGTGTTGCCCAATTCGCCAAACGAGCGAGCCAGAACCCATTCCCAGCGATACTCGAGCCCATCTACCTGTACCTGATTCGCGTACTGCAGTGCCCGCTGGGCATAGTGGACCGCCGCACCGTACTGTCGGTCATCCGCATAGAGTTCAGCCGTGTAACCGTTCAGCATGGAGCGCAAGCGCGGCGGAACATCCTGCATGTCCCCCGCTTGCTGCAACTGCTGCAGGGCTGCCAGGCGGTAGGCTGCATCGGCATCGAAGTCATTTACCGCCTTGCGGTACAAGGATGCCAACGCCATGCGCGCGCGACCGGGCGCACCAGCTGCCAACTGGTCGAGCGCATCCGCACTCTGTCGCGCCGTCACCAGAGCGTCCTCTACCCGCCCGTCGTCAAGCATGGCGCGCGCACTGTTGACCTGGTAAATCACGCGCAATTCATCGTCCGGCGCGAGGTCCACCGCAGCTCGAAAACCGTCAATGGCCGCCCGCAGATCGCCTGCACGCTGCAGAATGAGCGCCTCGTCATTGCGCAATTGGCTGAGCTGCGCGGGCGCCAGCGAGTCTTCCCACTCGAGGGCTCGCGCAATCGCAATCGACGCCTGCTGCGTGGCCCCCTCCCGGTAGTACAACAGTGCGCGTTGCCGCTGTGCCTGTGAAAACTGCGCTGGCATTGCGGCGGGCAGGTTCGCGAAATAGCCTTGCAATGCCCTGAGCTCATTGTCGGCACGCGCCAGAGAGCCAAGCCTGCGGAGGAGGTCAATACGCAGCAAACGCGCATCAATCTCAGCTGCAGACAACTCTTCGTCGAGTTGCCGCGACATCAGCCTCTGGTCCTGATCGAGTAAAGCCAGCGCCGCGCGCAACTCTCCACCTGCACTCAGCGCCATGGCCTCTTGCAGATCACCCGCGTTGGCAGTGACGGATGCGGTAGTGGTGAGCACGAGCAAGCACGCCATACAGATCCCAGGCGGGCGATACCCTCGAAGAAATTGCTGTATTTTCTGCATACGGCTCCGTTGCAAATTATGCGTGGTCACGTTGAAGTATAGGATGCGTGTACAACCTGGTCGCACTTACCGAGCCGTAGGGCTGACTTTTTTCTGCGGCGAGAGTGCTCAGAGTCGATCATATTGGCTCCTGCAGATAGTTCCGCGCCTGCGGGTGGCCGAGCCGCGCCGCAGCAAGAAAGTACTCTCGTGCACGCGCCGTATCCGGCTCGCTCAGGTGAATTCCGGCATCGTATATTCTGCCCAGGTTAAACAGGGCATTGCGGTCTCCCTGCTCGCCCGCCAGGGTGAAAAGACGAAGGCTTTCGTCAACATCACGACCCAATAACCGACCGTCAAACAAATGGTTCGCCAGCAGCGTTTGGGCGAGGAAAAACCCATCCTCGGCGGATTTCTCGAGGATACGCAGTGCCGCACGCCGCTGCGCATCCGTCTGCGCCACGGCCATCAGTAATGTCGCATGCTGATACAAGCCAAGTGGCGAGCCTTGTCGTGCGGCAAGCTCGGCGTAACGCAGCGCCGCATCTTTATCTTTCCCCACCACCCAACCCGTATCATACAATTCACCTAACACTGACATGGCGCGCGCTGAGCCTGACGCCGCCTGTTGTTGCAACGCCTCCACAGCGGCCATGTCACCCGTCGATTTCACCCGCAAGATGTCAGCAAAGACACTGCGCGGATAGGCTGCAACGAATTCCTTCTCAGCGGCTGGTACGCCAAGATTGACGGCATCGTAGAAAGCAAAGAACTCGTCTGGTTCAGGTAGCAGGGGGGGCGATACAGGCGCTGCCGGTACCGTGTCAGAATGAGGCGCAGCCGCCAGGGAGCTTGCGGACTCGCTGCGGTCGCCGTCATTGGCTACCGCGTCCGCCACCACACCCTTGTCGCGAGTGGTCGCCTCACCCGACTCGCGAACCGTCACACCGGAGTCCTGGGGGGGCTCGCCCTCTAGCGCAGCCTCTGCAAGCCCCTTTTCCTGCAGCACAACAGGTGTGCCGGCCGTCTTCGCGACTTGCACAGGTTCACTATTACGCAGTGCATACCAACCACCTGCAGCGGACATGCATAGAACCAGGGCAGCACCGAATACAACCGCGCGGCGCCCCGGCCCCACAGCCTGCTCACGTGGCTGCGGCGGTGGCACCTCGGGGGCCGCCATGACCGCGGTGGCGTCGAACGCACCGCCGGCGACCACTGGCGGCGATCCGCTCGGCAGGTCTTTCAATGCAACAAGCAAATCTTCACAACTGGCGAAACGCTGGTCCCTGTTATAGGCCATCATGCTATCGATCAGTGGCTGCAAACGTTGCAGATGATCCGGCAACCGCGGCATCTGGCGCTCGAAGCGCTGCAGGGATATCTCGGTCAGGTTTCGCCCGCTGTAGGGCGCATCGCCGCTCAACATTTGGAACAGCATCACCCCAAGACTATATATGTCTGTGCGCGCATCCAGCTGATGTCCCAGGGATTGCTCAGGGCTCATGTATTTGGGTGAACCGATGACCGACTGCACCTGAGTGATCTGCGTGACGTCCTCGGAATTCTCCGCAGCGCGCGCGATACCAAAATCCGTGAGCACTGCCGTGTCCACGTCCCGAAACAGGACATTGTCCGGCTTGACGTCCCTGTGGATAAAACCCTTCTTGTGGGCGTAGCCCAGGGCACTCGCCAGCTGGCGCGTAATCTCCAGGGCAACGTCCTCATCCAGCGGCTTGATCATCCGGCTGCGCAGATCACCGTCGGCGAGAATCTCCATCGCCAGATACAACAGCCCCTTATGCTCTCCGACATCGTAGACCGGCACGATGTGCGGGTGCGACAACATGCCAACAATTCTCGCCTCACGCAGAAACCGCTTGCCGAACTCTTCGTTGGCAGCGAGTTCCGGAGCGATGATCTTGAGCGCCACGGGACGCTCGAACCCGCGCTGAATGGCCAGATACACCCGGGCCATACCACCCTCACCGAGGAGGTGTTCGATGGTGTAACCAGGGATTTCAGGCAAATCCTTCGTCATGACGGCTGTGCTGTTGTGGCCCGATCCTTCAATCGACGAGAACCTCCAGGCGCCTGTTCAGCCGGTGATCGGCTTCCGGCAAGGTCTCCCCGCGGTATTTAGGCTTCGCCTCACCCGCACCCTCCACGCGTAACCGGCCTGCCAGGGTGGGAAACTGCTGTATCAATTCATCGCGGGCAGCCTCCGCCCGACGTTCGGAAAGATTCATGTTGTGCTGCCAGCTACCCCGCACATCGGTGTGCCCGACAAGCGTGAATGCGCGGCCATCGAAAGTTTCACTCGCCAATACCTTGCCGAGTTCCGCGATGTTCTCACTGGTCAACGTATCCAGCTCGGTACTGTCGAGCTTGTAGTTAATCGGAATGCGCACACGTGTCTTTTCTTCATCACCCCCCGCGAGGCCACTTGAGGCCAGGCGATCTGTCGAGAGCAAACCGAACTCCTGGCTGGACAGACTGCGCTTGATGGAGTCGCTCGAAATCGGTGTGTCGACCAGACTGTGATCGAGCTGCCTGGCGTTTTCTCGCATCCACGAAGGCGGATTCGAGTGGCGCTCGATGGCGCGGTCCAGGGTGGCCAACGCTTCAAAGCGTTGACCGTTCAGCGCCAGGACCTGACCGTAGCGCGCGAGAGACACGGCAGCTTCGTCCTGAGTCCCCGCATGCACCACCGCTTGCTCGTAGGCGTGCAGCGATTCCTTAAGCTTGCGCTCCCTCTGGAAGGCGGTGCCCATCAAGTGCCAGGCAGCATAGGAGTCACAGGCTCCAACGGATTTGTTCAGCCACTCTGTTGCCTTCTCGAAGTCCTGCTGTGCGCCCGCTTTACGGGCAAGATCGTAGTAACGCTTGCCGTCTGCACAGGGGATAGCAGCATCCGCCGCGTGCGCAGCAAGAGTGACCACCACTCCCGCTGCTGCTATCAGGTTAGTCGACCTCTTGAACATGATGTCCTCCTTCGCGCACTCAGGATCTCAGGAAGCTGATGAAGTTGTTGTGTTGCGTGTCAAACGAAGCGCCACGCGAAGCCCACGAGGATTGCATCGTCGATACGAACGGGTTGTAGTAGTAGCTGTAGGCAGGCTGGTACAACCAGTACCAGCCGCCTGTCACTGCCGCGAGGGCCTGCTTGTCCAGGTCGCGGCTGTCTTCCAGATCGTTAATCGTAATATGGGTCATGAGAACTCTCCTTGCTTACCGTAGTCATGTGTTGCCAGCTTGGGATACCTTTCGCGCCGCTGGCGATTCTGTATAAATGATTGCAGGAACAATGCCAACTTTCCCTCGCCGCCAAAAAAAATTGTAACTATCTGATATTATTGACATTATATTTTTCAGTGCTCGCCCTTGAGGCACAAACCTGAAAATTCATCACATTCATTTGTTTGAGTTCGCCCCACATGCCTGGCGAATAAGTGACCTCAGTTGCAACATATGCGTCAGATAGAAAATACCAGGCACAAAAACCCCGCCACACGGCGGGTTGGGTTTTGCAGTAGCGCCTCAGGAGCGCAGGAAGCTGATGAAGTTGTTGTGTTGCGTGTCGAACGAGGTGCCGCGTGAGGCCCATGAGGATTGCATCGTCGATACGAACGGGTTGTAGTAGTAGCTGTAGGCAGGCTGGTAGAGCCAGTACCAACCACCGTTCACGGTGGCGAGTTCTTCGCTGCTCAGGGCGCAGTTGGCGTTCAGGTCGTTTACAGTGATTGTGCTCATGGTGTATCTCCTCGGGTGTCTGTTTGGTTGGGAGTCGCTGTTTGCTGCTCCTTGCCATGGGTGTTGCAGAAACGATGCCAACTTTGTGATGCCGGCCAATATAATTTGTAACCCACTGTAATTTAACGATTTATTTTATTTGGCGAAGTTTTGGATGCAGGCGGCAGATGCAGCGACCCACACTGGATGTCTCTCTGCAGGACACTTTTTCTGAACTGTCTGG
>NZ_AUHJ01000024.1 GCF_000423125.1 Haliea salexigens DSM 19537 | reverse complement strand
ATCTCCAGCCTGAGCCTTGCGATCTCCAGTTCTAATCGAGCTTTGTCCAGTGCCTGCCGTTCGGCTTCCGGGGTCTGTTGATCAGTGCTGGACATCGTATGTCCTTACGCTGTTCGACGACCACGGCGGGGGATTGAGCGGCGCGATCTTGACACGCTGGCTTGCCTCCTCCCAAGACACCCGCACGGTGACGGCGACAAGACCTTTGCAGCTCGACACGAGAATCGTAAAATCCGCGTGTTCGACCTCTTTGGCGAATATATCAACTGCTTCCGCAGCTTTGTTTACCAGTGAGGCTAGGCTCGGGTTGTCGGGGTTCTGCGTCAACTCCCACAACTCATCATCGATGAGCACGGGATTCAAAAACCCCAGTATCGGGAACCGACCATCGCCACTGACCGGGCGGACCAAACCGACCGTTTTACTGATATCGCTCATAGTAGTGCTCCTTTCGGATAGACACCGAGCAACATCGACCATCGGGTGAGTTACCCGATGGGTTGATTACAAATGCGGACAGGCCGCTACCTACATGCTAGTGAAAGTAGCCACGAGGTTGACTAAACATGGCAAGGGATGCCTGCAACGTCAATGGAAGCTTTCTTCTGCTGGGAGAGTTGGCAGTCGCGAATGACAGGAGTCGCCACTTCTGGGACTGTGAGTTGTGGGCGAACCTCGCGAGCGGACTCGACCCGAAGTGTGCGTTCGCTATTTTGCAGGAGCTGTAAAGCGAGCAGTAAGTTTTCAACTATTGCCGAATAACCCAGGTCGAGTGTAAATGGCATGTGCGTAGCTCTAGGTTATATCGGCATCCCGAGTAGTCTGCCATACTTTTTAGCCATCATTGCCAAGTGGAGGCACAAATGGCTGAGGGATTGATCCCAGCGTTAGCACAAGGACCGTTCTGGCTATTCGCCATCGTAATCGGAATTATCGTGTCGTTTGACGTGATAGGCGTGGAGTTCACGCGCGACTATCCACAAGAGGAACGCGAAGGACAACCGATACGGTGGACTCAACGAATGCGAAGCATGACCATGCTTCACGCACTGTTCCATTCCGGATCATTTCTGGCGTACATGTTGGTGATTTACGGACTACAGGCTCTGTTGTTTATTCCCTTCGACTGGTTTGACCTCCCAGAAGATTTAGTGGATGGGATTCTTGCGTTGGTCAGTTTTGTAGTAGTTGCGTTCATATGGTGGACGTATCGTAGCAAAATTAAGGAAGACCACTCAGATAAGACTGACGATTCATGCTCGGTTGAACGGCGCGACATGAGATTCTTCGTCGACCTCGTCAGAGCTGTATTCGGTGAACGAGCGCGAGGGGCAGCAGTCGCAGGTTCTGTTGCTGTGGATATGCTCGCAATAAGTGCTCTGCTTCGAACTGCACTGCTGCCAGGTCCGACAGGAGTAGTGCAGTCAAGCTGGACAGGTTTTTTGATTCTTGACTTAGTAATATTTGCCGCTCTGATTGCAATGGCGGTAAGTGTGTCAGTGTTTTTAGCGCAACAATTTGGCGCTTCCCTGCGAGAGATTTCTCCCAAGATCGCTGCTGTATTAAGAGTAGCAGAACCATTTGCTGTGTTCTTTATTATGGCTGGTCTAATTCGCACTACAGCCCAATACAACGGCTTCGTTATGCAGGTCGAATGGCCAGTCGATGCAAACTTGATTGACGCTATATTCGCGGGATTTGTTGTAGTTTCGCTTTTCTGGTCGAACAGTATCTCGTGGACGAAGTTGGTTGAAATAGCTTCGAGACGGAACGCTGATGATGTATCTCAAACGACTGTTGTTACCCGCGCGACGGTGATGTCCGATCTTAAGAAGCTAGAGCCTGCAGTGGGTGTGGCACTCTTGGTAGGCTTAGTAGTGTTCAGTGGTCTCTTAGTTGCCTATCTAACCCCAGGTGAAATTGGTCACAATCACCTAGTGGAGGGAACCGGATACATCGCTGCTCTTTGTTTGTTTGTCACGGGGGTTATTTTATACTGGCCTTCGGTCGTCTTGGATTCTTGGGAGACGAATACTAGCTCTAACTTTCGTAGCTTTCAGACCGCAACTCCCATGCATTTCTGGAATAGACTCGTAGGAGTTGCACTAGCCCTTTTGGCCCTAAACGCGTACAGCATTTTTCTCTTCGATCTAAACTTCCAAACAGAGGCGTCTCTTGTTTGGTCAGGGTATTTATTGCTGACATGGGCTCTGTTCGACGCGCGACGCTGGCGCTTCTGTATATCTGACCTAGGAGGCGAGGCCAGGAGGGCAAACGATGCAGATTATGCTGAGCTTCTTTCGGCGTTTGGGCTAGCATCGTCTGCTGTAGCGATCATCGCGCCGGTCCTCACGAGATCACTGAGCTAACGTCGCATCTTGACCGGAAGCTGAGGGGCTGCCTATAGATTTTCGCGACTCGGAACCGTCCGTGTTGGGGACTCTGCTGCCAATCAATGATGCTGGACGATGGGCTTTAATCCGTTTTAATAACATTAATACGGATTATTAAAGGGCCCCTACCATGCCGAAAGCAGGCCAGGCGCGCGTCCCGACCCCCGCAGAATGGCAACGGGTCTTCGAGGTCATCCAGGACCACCGCCATCCGGAAAAGAATACCGCGATCATGCAGATCAGCGCGAAACTCGGCTTACGTGCCCAAGAGATCGCCCTGCTCCAGATCAAAGAAGTTGCGCGCCTGAAAAAATCACCACCCGGGTTTACCCTGTACAAAGTTATGTCATTGCCCGCGGCCTACACCAAGGGCGCCAACGCCATGGGCCGATCGACTCCTCAGTACAACCGGCGAACCGTGAGCTTCTCCGTCGAGGCTTTCGACCAGGTTGTCGCGCAGATCGTCGATCTGGCTAACGCCGGCGTAGAAGTAGATCCAAAGCGATTTTATCCTGCGGTCAAGAAGCGGGCCGGGCAATCGCGGGATCTGCCGCTCGTGGACGAGGATCTGAGGGAGGCGCTGACGACCTACCTGGCTTTGAGGCTCGACAAGAATCCAGATGCCAAGCCCTCTGATCCCCTTTTCATCACACAGAAAGGTGTCCCCTACTCCCCGAATACCTTGCAGGAACACATAGCGCTAATCCTGAGGGGCTGGGCCGGCATCGAGAAAGCGAGCTCCCACAGCGGCCGACGTTCCGTGATCACGGACATTATCCATAAACAGAAAAAGTCGCTGAAGGTGGCTCAGAAGGTCGCTGGTCACAAATCAGCCAGCACAACAGTCATCTATGATGAGCCCCCGGAAGAAGCGATCAGTGATGCGTTGAAAAATCTTTCTTAACTGGCATCTTATAGCAGTCCTGACTCCAGGCTCTTGGACAGCTACTCACACCTCGAAGCATACTTCCACGCCGCGATGTTATTCCAGATCGGGATAACTGTCGCTTGACCATTATTGTGCCCCTGCTCAAATGTCAATCCGAAAGCCGCTCCTGGTCTGCTCTCTGTTTTTTTAGCCTAGTAGCCGTACTTGTCTTGGCGGTCACGGAAGGCCTTCTCACCGCCTTCCATTGTGGCCGTTATAACGGCGCAGATTTCCGGATTGTCGATGGCTCCGGCTTGAGCAATGATCCGGCTTCCTTCACCGCTTACATCAAGATAGCCGACAAGCTCTGACGATCCGTTTACGACGATATTGGCGTTGTGGCTTGCAAACACTATCTGCCGCTTTTGCTTAGCCCCGTGCAGGCTATGCGTCAGGTCGGAAATTATCTTGTTGTCGAGATCACCTTCCGGCTGGTCGACAATCAGCGGTCCGCCTTCCTGCTCAAGAAGCATGAACAGCAAGGCGGTAGCCCGCTGGCCCTCCGATGCCTTTTCGAAGGCAATTTCCCGATCTCCGTCACAATAGAACAGGTCGATTTCAGGAGTGGGAACCGCTGTGGCGATGGCCTCAACCCGCGATGAATCCATGCGTTCCTGGAAGGCCGTTTTAATCCGGTCGGTCGCACCCAACAATGTGAACAACGCCCCGCATTCGGGCTTTTCCTCTCCGCCCGCTGCACCAACGAGGTTCCAGTAAAGCAGGCTTTGACACTCGGTTCTCAGCTGATCGAGCCAGTCCCAAAGACCATTTTCCCGCAACGCCTCTTCCATCTGACGGACGCGCGTAGCTTCCTGCGAACCGGTTTTGCTGGCTAAATAATCGATCGCCTCGTTAATCTCGGCGGTATTGCCGAGGACATCAACATTGGCTTTGACCTTGCCTCCGGAAAGTTCCTCGATTTCCTGTGCCCACTCGCGGGTCCGGCTTGCTCTTTCCTCGATGCGAGCGCGCAGTGTTCCCAGTGCTTGCGAAAGCCCTTCCGAAGGGTCGCCATAGCCGCCGATGCGGGCTTGAAGCGCCCGAATTTCCTTGGATTTTTCTTCAAGGTCCTCGCGCAGCTTGATGATCTGGGTCGTGACCGTGCGGTGAGCGCCCATTTTATCAAGGACACCGTCACGCGCTGTGCGCGCAGTGCTCAGCTGCCTCTGCCAATCCGCTTCGGCCTCGGCCAGACCGGTGCGAAGGCCCACGATCTGCTTATGCAGGGCATCTATACCGTCATGAAACGCTCCATATAAGGAGGCATATTTTTCCTGGAAGCCCTTTACTTCATCACCGAGGTCCGTGGAGAGCTCTCGCGCCGCTGCAAGTTCTCGCTGTGTCGCGGAAAGGTCCGCCACGATCTGATCGGCATGATCAGAAGCCTGGGAACGCTTGGTCTCGAAATCGCTGACTTTTTCGAAATACGCGACCTTGGCCTGATCGTCCTCGGATTGCGTGGGGAGCGTTTTTTCAAGAGCTTGAATCCGTTGCTTCAACGAGTCCCTTGAAGTCACCAGAGCACGCAACTGTGCCTTATGCGCCCAGTGCTCCGTGAGGTGCTGAATTGCCGTGCGTGTACAGCTTTTGGCATCGTCTATTGCCGTAAGTAAGCGATCGTCTTCCTGCTTGTATTCCTGATTCACGAACTGCAGCAGGTCGGATAGCTGTGTGCGTCTGCCTGTCGATCTCCCCACTTCTGCCAGTTCGCTCTGGCTGTAGACGACACTTGGGAACAGATCGCGCAACTCTTTCACCGTTATGGTTTGCGCGGTCCCGTCCGGATAGGTGACAACGGGTTGATAAGCCGTGGCAGGACCACGGGCAACTTCAAAGATTGCCCCGTCCTGCTGCACCTGAATCTGCACAGTACCATTCTTGGTAACTAGTGAATCATTGACCAGACTGTGCATCCGGTCACGACCGGAATAGTGTTCTCGTGGCTGGTCATAGCTGCTGCGTCCCAGCCCGAAGGCCAGATATTCGAGCAGGCTGCTCTTGCCGCTTCCCCGTCCACCGATCACTGAATTCAGTTCGGGGCTCAGGTCCAGTGCCGGTTGCTGCAAGATGTTCGATCCGTTCACGGCAATGCGGGAGACAGTCAGAGAGGGAATCTCGGGAGCAGTGATCCGGATGCGCGATGGGTGACCGAGGAAGGCCTGTCTGACGGCCTCAGCCGTCGGCGAGGCCAGCTTGATCCAAGTTTCATTAGTCCCGAGATTTCTAAAATCGGAGGACCGTGAATCAGACGTTGGAAGCGGATAGATAAATCTCGTCGACCAGGCGGGGTCGTTTCCTGACAATCTCCTCAGATACCGATTACTCAACGTCTCGATTGTCTGACCGTTATCAAGATACCCTCCTATATACGGCATCCTGAGGAAATCGGCATGACAGCCGTCAGTCAACACGGTGTGCTGTCCGCCTTGGGAGACATTCGGTAAGACGATAAATCGACCCCGCAAGCCAGGGGTGGTATTCAGTTCTTTAGCAATGTCGGCATAGTTGTGGGTCAGCTGGACGACGGCCGGGGCTCTAGCGGCTTGCTCATTCAGGGCGGGGCGCGCAATTCCAAGCCGTCCTTGCGCCTCGTGACGCCACTCTTCCGGCAGGTCGGCATCGAACAGGATCAAACACTGCACACCAGAACGCGCCGTAAGTTCCATACCAGGGAACAGCCAGAGATCAAAATCAGGATCGACTTGCCGCTTATCGGCTATGGCCTGCTGGACGTGGGGCACCATGACCATTTCATGGTGGTCAGTTAGCGCAACGGCCCCCAGCCCTCTGTCGATACAGGCTTGCACAAAAGTTTCTGCCCATTCACGTCGTGCCGCGTCAACGTCATCTTGCGTTGCTGGCGTGCAGGTGCCCGGTAGCGCATCGCCCAGTCCCACGGGGCGAGGCCCCGACCAGTTCGGGTCTCGCGGCGTGTGGACCTGGAAGTCACATTTTCTCCAGTAGGCAAAACTCACTTCTATTCAACCCTCACCTGGCTATTCGTTAGTAGTTGGTAGTAAATTCACCAAGCATCGTTAAGAATCGTGACCGCGTCTGTCAAGGATATTCAGGGACTGCCTGCCCCTGCGGGCGGCACACCCTCATCTGCCCTGGCGTACAGATTTAGTTGACAACACAATCGGTTATACGCAATAAACTAAGAACAGAACAGCGCTATACACTAACCATAATACAGCTTGAATAACTAGAGATGGAACATCATAATAAACTAGATATAATTCGACACGAAAAACTAGCTATTGTACATTAAAGCTATGAGGAGGGCCTCTCATGGCAACACCATCTGAAAAACTCGCACAGTCCCTGCAGGTCTTAAAAGAACTTCAAGATCAGGGGGTTACGGCGATACGGTCGCGTGATTTGAGCCGCACGCACCGTGAGAGGCTGGTTCAAAACGGCTTTTTACAGGAAGTCATTAAGGGCTGGTATATCCCTGCCCGCCCTGGAGAACAGACGGGCGATACCACCTCCTGGTACGCCTCATTCTGGGCGTTTTGCGCATCCTATCTGGATACCCGCTTTGGCAAGGACTGGTGCTTGTCATCGGAGCAGTCTCTCGCTCTGCAGGCGGGGAATATGACGGTGCCAAAGCAGCTGCTTGTGCGGACCAAAAAGGACACCAACAACCTCACAGCCCTGCCGCACGGGACCTCACTTCTTGATATACGGGCCGAACTACCCTCCCCGACCGATACACTCACGCAGGACGGCTTGCGGCTTTACACCCTTCCGGCGGCACTGATCGCATGTGCCCCTGGGGCGTTCACCCAGAACCCAACGGATATCCGCGCGGCTTTATCGATGGTCGCCGACGGGTCCGACCTGCTGGAGCGTCTATTGGAGGGGGGACATTCAACCATCGCCGGAAGACTGGCCGGAGCCTTTCGCAATATCGGACGCGGCGATATCGCCGATAACATCATCGGCACGATGAAGGCCGCCGGATATGACGTGCGAGAGAATGACCCGTTTGATACTCCAAGCCCTGTTACATTCAGCAAGCGGGAAAGATCGCCTTATGTAAGCCGCATCCAGCTTCTCTGGCAAAGGATGCGCGAAGATATTATCGAAGAGATGCCAAAGGCCCCTGGCCTTCCCAAAGACAAGGCGGCTTATCTCAAACAAATCGATGATCTCTATACATCAGACGCTTATCACTCCCTCTCTATAGAAGGCTACCGCGTTAACACAGACCTGATCGAGCGGGTCAGAACCGGCGACTGGAACCCGGACAATGACGATGGCGACCGCGATCACCGCAACGCACTCGCTGCGCGGGGTTACTGGCAGGCTTTTCAGGCTGTAAAAGCGAGCATCGAAGAGATAGTGAATGGCGAAAATGCCGGTGCGATGATCCGAAGGGACCACGCGAACTGGTACCGCGAACTCTTCGCGCCCAGTGTAACTGCCGGTATCTTAAGACCCGCCGATCTTGCCGGATACAGAAACGGCCCCGTTTATATCCGGCAGTCCATGCACGTACCCCCTAATGTAGAGGCTGTACGCGATCTCATGCCCGCATTCTTCGACCTGCTGGAGCAAGAAGAAGAGCCAGGCGTGCGCGTCGTACTGGGACATTTCATATTTGTTTATATCCATCCGTACATGGACGGCAATGGCCGGATCGGCAGGTTTCTTATGAACAGCATGATGGCCGCTGCCGGATATCCGTGGACCATCATTCCGCTTGATACAAGGAATGACTATATGAGTGCGCTGGAGTCCGCGAGCACCGATCAGGACATAAAGCCGTTTACCCGCTTTGTAGCAAGCCTCATCGAAACAGACTGCTCTTGAGAAAGAGTACAAAACGCTTTATTGAAGAACAGAACACAATAGGACAAGACGTAAATGCCGATTCTGAACTGGCTTGATAGAGAAAAAGATGCAATAGCGGCAGAAGATGTGCCCTACAGGTTGCTGGAGGCGGACCCCAAGCTGTCCCGTGGCGATGCTGATACTGAGAACATGCTGATCCAGGGTGATAACCTTGAAGCTCTTAAAGCCCTGCTTCCATACTACGCAGGGAAAGTGAAATGTATTTACATCGATCCGCCCTACAACACGAAATCAGCCTTTGAGCATTACGACGATAATCTAGAGCATACGAAATGGCTCTCGATGATTTATCCGCGTCTTGAGTTACTCCGAGATTTGCTAGCAGAAGACGGCAGTATCTGGGTGTCCATCGATGATAACGAAGGACATTATCTTAAGGTCATGATGGATGAAATATTCGGACGCAAAAATTTTACGACGACCTTCATTTGGCAAAAAGTAGATAGCCCAAACGATAACAAAGTACCTATTACACCGGATCACGAATTTGTTTTGTGTTACGAGAAGCAGAGTGATAACGCTGGATTTAAGAAGAAAGAAGATAGCGGATTGCTAGGTGCATACTCACAAAGAGATGATGAGGATAGGCTCTATAGGGACCGCCTTCTTAAAAAGAACGGAAAAGCCAGCCTAAGAATTGACCGCCCGTCTATGTACTATGAGCTGACCGCTCCAGATGGAACAGCTGTTTTCCCAATTCATGACGACGGCAGAGAGGCTCGTTGGTCGCACTCTAAAGAGGGTGTGAAGAAAGCAGATACCGAAGGCCGGCTCATCTGGAAAATTCGGAAAAAAAATGATGAGGACGTCTGGATTCCCTATATTCGAGAGTTCGCACCAGAAAAACCGAAAAGGCCGCATCCGACGATTCTGCTAGATGTAAAGACCTCACGGCAAGCAAAGGCGCACCAAAGAGAGCTGCTTCCAAACCAGCCCGTTTTTGACACGGTGAAGCCAGAGCAGCTGCTCCAGAGAATTTTAGACATATCAAGCGAAGATGGGGATTTGGTTTTGGATTCGTTCCTCGGTTCTGGAACAACAGCCGCCGTCGCACACAAAATGAACCGACGATATATCGGAATAGAAATGGGAGACCATGCCACTACACACTGTCAGCCTCGCCTAACGAAAGTGATCGACGCCGAACAAGGAGGTATATCTGAAAGCGTTGGTTGGGAGGGTGGCGGTGGTTTTAAATTCTACCGGTTGGGCCAAGCAATCTTCGATAGCGAAGGACATATCAATGAGAATGTGAAATTCAAGTATTTGGCGGCTCACATTTGGTTCTACGAGACGAAGACATCTATGATAAAGAAGGGCAGTTCTCCATTCCTCGGCGTTCACCATGGCACCGCCTATTACCTTCTCTATAACGGGGTACTGGGAGACAAGCGACCTCAAGGTGGCAACGTGCTGACAAGCAAGGTGCTGGCAGACTTAGAACCGCATGACGGCCCGATGGTTATCTATGGGGAGAGCACCCTGCTCGGCCCCGCCAGACTTGCCAATGAAAACATTACGTTCAAACAAACTCCTTACGACGTGAAAGCAAGGTAGAAAAACCTCATGGCGCAAATCAAACTAAAAAACTACCAAGAAAAGACGCTTGAAGTGTTGGGGCTCTACCTCGAACAAGCACGTTTTAATGATGCCAAAGCTGCCTACGAGATCGTACTGCGCGATCACCTAGATATGGACAAGTTCAGACCGTATCAGAACCTGCCGGTCGCTGGGGTCGAGAACGTTCCCTATATTTGCCTCCGGCTGCCGACCGGAGGGGGTAAGACACTCTTGTCGGCCCATACAATCAGGCTGGCCGCCGAGAGCTATATTGAGAATGACTACCCCGTTGCTTTGTGGTTCGTTCCATCAGACGCGATCAAAACGCAAACCCTTGAGACCCTCAAAAATCCGTCAAATGCCAACCGGAAAGCACTCGATGATGCCTTCAATGGACGCTTTGCGGTCTATGATATCAACGACTATGAACAGATTAGGCCGCAGGACATCAAGGATCGTGCCTGTATCATTGTTTCCACGTTCCAGTCCTTCCGCGTCGAAGATACGGATATCCGTAAGGTCTATGCGCACAACGAAAATTTGGAGCCACACTTCACCAAGATACCCAAGGATATAGCAGGACTTGAAACCTTCAAGAATGGAGAGCATGAAGGCCAGGTCAAGTTCTCTCTGGCCAATCTGCTCAACTACTGGCAGCCGCTCGTCATAGTCGATGAGGCACACAATGCCAAGTCCCCCCTAAGCATGGATGTACTGCAGCGGATCAATCCGTCCTGCATTATCGAGTACACGGCAACGCCAGCCGAAAACAGTAACGTGATCTATTCCGTCTCGGCGGCAGAGCTCAAGGCAGAGCAAATGATCAAGCTGCCGATTATGCTCGCTGAACACAAGACGTGGCAGCAGGCCGTCACCGAAAGCGTTCTTGAGCGTGAGAATCTAGAGAAGATCGCCAAGAAGGATAAAGACTATATCCGCCCTATCGTATTGTTCCAGGCGGAGAGCAAGAGCAATGATGTAACCGTTGAAGTCCTTCTCGACGAACTCACGGAGAACAACAATATCGAGCGAAGAAAAATCGCGATTGCAACTGGCGACCAGAAGGAACTCGATAGCATCAATATTTTCGACCCCTCCTGCCCGATTGAGTATGTCATTACCGTCCAGGCACTCAAGGAAGGATGGGATTGCCCCTTCGCCTATATTCTCTGTTCGGTTGCCAACACCCGCTCACCAACAGCAATCGAGCAGCTATTAGGGCGTGTACTTCGTATGCCATATGCAAAGGAGAGGACACAGGAGGCGCTGAACCGTGCCTACGCGCATGTTTCCTCCAAGACATGGGTTAACGCCCAGAACAAGCTCTATGAGCGCCTTATCAGCATGGGGTTTGAAGAGGAGGAAGCCAAGGAGTTCACCTATCAAATCCCCATGAGCGGAATGCACACGGTTTCGCCGACCAAATCATTTTCTGTCACCCTGAGTGAGGCCCCCGACCTGACAGGGCTCGATCTCGCCGAACATGCCTCTGTTGAGATTGAAGAACAGGAATGCGGAGAGGTCGTGCTAACCGTCACGGGCCAGGTGACGGATGAAGTCGTCAACAAGATTACCAAGACCGTTAAGAAAAAGTCTGACAAGGAGCAGTTTCTAACGGCAGCCCACATCCAGCAAAAGCAGCAGGAGGCTGCGCTAACACCGGCACAGAAGGGTCTGGATTTTGTACTTCCGCAACTCGCCCTGCGCTTTGATGATGGGCTTGAACTTGCAGAGCCGGAAACCTGCCTTTATGCGCATGGCTGGGACCTTCTGTCCTACCCTGCCGAACTGACACCGGCAGAATTTTCAGTAGAAGATGGTGCCAAACATTACATGGCAGACATCCAGGGCAAGAAGGTCGTGATTGCCATTGCCGACAGCAAGCAGCAACTCTCGCTGGAAGGTATCCAGACCTCATGGACCGAACTCGAACTTTCCCGCTGGCTGGATAAACGAGTTAAGCAGGGCGACGTGAAACAGACGGATATGCTGGAGTTCCTGCGCCGTCTGATTGCCTATCTTCTGGCCCGCAGTGATCTGGACATGGCGAAACTGGTGCAGGGCAAGTTTCTGCTTGAGAAAGTTATCAAGGAAAAGATTGGCCAGTACAGGAAACAGGCGACAAGGGCCGGTTTTCAGGAATGCCTGTTCTCCACGGAAAATGCAATTGCCGAGACCGACATCGCACAATATTGCTTCAAGTTCGATCCGGCCCAGTATCCGGCAGGACGCCTCTACGAAGGCAAATACAAATACAACAAGCACTACTATCCCCGTGTTGCCTATATGAATACGGAAGAGTCCAACTTCGCATTCGCACTCGACAAGAACCCGCTGGTTGAATTCTGGGTCCGGAACCTCGAACGTAATCCGGTCCATGCGTTCTGGCTTCCGACATCGTCGGACAAGTTCTACCCCGACTTCATCGCCAAACTGACTGACGGGCGGCTACTCGTTGCCGAGTACAAGGGCGAGCATCTCATGTCGACCGACGACACAAAGGAAAAGGCCAATATTGGGCAGCTTTGGGCGGAAAAATCCGCCAACATCTTTCTGCTTTCCTCTTTGGGTAAAGACGGTGACTTCTTCGACCAGATCAACAATGCGATAAGCTAGTTTCACGCTGGTCAGGCGAAAAATACGCCGGGGCAAGGCAGGCCGGAAGGAGAGTTGGCGATGCTCGCGCTTTCCGCGGCGTCGCTTTACACGCAAAGTCTTACGTCCAAGCGTTATAGCGTCAGGTAGTACCCCCAGCGATCCCGGATCTCTCGCTCCGAGGGTCGTTCTATCGTTAGGAATTCCGGCAATCGCCCATCTGTGTAGACGTAGAGACAACCCCAGTCGTATTCCTCCAGCTTCGAGTCTTCCCGGATCCCTGTCGCCGGACAGGCACACTTCTCGTAACTCGAGGTCTTTTGGATCAACGCATCGCCCTCCGAGGGTGCTATGCCTTAGCTGAGGCCCTGGCTGGTTTTCCCCGACTATCTTTGCGTGTCTCCCGACAACCATCCTTATAGCTTGAACAGCCCCAGAAGAATCCGTGCTTGCCCTTGATCCGGCGGAGCTGCCCAGCGCAGCCATCACCGGTACAGGGGTAGCTTGTTGGTTTTGCTTTACCCTTGCTTGATGCACGCGGCTTACGGCCATGTTTTGTCTTCGGTGTTGGTTTAGTAGAGCGTTTCAGAGCCGCGGGGATGGACAGGCCACCGGCACCCTCTTCCAACAGATGCTCCACATGGCCCTGGATGCTGGACATAAAATGGTCAAGCGTCTCATCGCCCTCGACGATCTGGCTCAGGTTGAGTTCCCAGAGAGCTGTCATATCCGGCAGGGTCACAAACTCCGGCAGCGCATCGATCAGGGCTTTGCCGAGATCGGTGGATGTCACGGTCTTGCGGTGCTTCTCGAGGTAATCACGCTTGAACAGCGTATCCAGGATGGTCGCCTGGGTAGCCGGTGTGCCGAGGCCATCGGTGTCTTTCAGCACCTTGCGGATCAGGGGGTCTTCCACGAACCGCGCTACGCCGGTCATCGCATCGAGCAACGAGGCCTCGGTAAAGGGTTTCGGTGGCGTGGTGGTCTTTTCTTGCACGGCTGCATCCAGCACTGCTACAGCATCGCCGGCGGTGAGGGTTGGCAGTGGGGGCCCGCTCTGTTCCTTTAGGTCATGGTTTTTCGAGTCAGGCTTTGGCGGAACCACGTGACGCCAGGCGTACCAGCCGGCGGTGGTTTCCAACTCTTGCTTGGCCCGGAGCAGCTCATTGCCAGCTGGGGTAGCAACCACGATGTCCAAGCGGGTTTTCTCCAGCTCTCTCGGTGTCAGGAACTGCAGCAGGTAGCGGTGAGCCACCAGGCTGTAGATGAATTGTTCATCACTGGACAGGCTGGCGGCAGACTGGCTTTTGGTGGTGGGGATGATCGCGTGGTGCGCCGTGACCTTCTTATCATTCCAGCACGGCCCATAGCGAGTCAGGTCCACTGCATCCGTCAGGGGCGCCAGGTAATGGTCGCGCCCCAACGACTGGCCGATGGCTTCGCGTACCTCACTGGCCTGCCCGTGGTGCTCTTGGGGCAGGTAGGCGCAATCAGAACGTGGGTAGGTCAGCAGCTTGTGTTTCTCATACAGGGCTTGCGCTACATCGAGGGTGCGGCGGGGCGTCAGGCCACGCAGCTTCGCTGCGGCTTTTTGCAGTTCCGGCAACGAGAAGGGTAACGGTGCATTGACCTTGGCGGGCCTGCATTCGAAGACCGACACTTCGCCAGGCTGACCACTGATTGCCTTCGCCACCGCTTCCGCGAAAGCCTTGTCGATCACCCTGCCCTCAGGATCCAGACAGGCCTCAGCCCGCTCGCCCGGTACCCATTGCGCGGTGAAATCACAGCCCTTGGCGCTGACCGTGGCCTGTACGGTAAAGAAGGGATGCGCCTCAAAGTTGGCGATCTCCCGATCACGGCGCACTACCAGGCCCAACACCGGGGTTTGCACCCGGCCGACGCTCAGCACACCGGAAAGACCGGCCTGCCGCCCCGCCAAGGTATAGAGCCGGGTCAAGTTCAGGCCATAGAGCCAGTCGGCGCGGGTGCGTCCAATAGCCGCATCGCGCAGTCCCCGGTAATCCTGATTGTCATGGAGGTTCCTGAGGGCGCGACGTACTGCGGGTGGATTGAGATCACTGATCAGTGCTCGCTGTACTGGCGTTTTGCCGATGCCGATGTGCTGTAGCACAGCATCGACCAGCCACTGCCCTTCCCGGTCAGGATCACCCGCATGCACAATCACTGTTGCCTGCTTGGCGTACCGCTTGATGGTGTTGTAGAGTTCGCGGGCTTTAGGGGCAAGCTTCAGGCGCCATTGATCAGGCACGATGGGCAGGTGTTCCAGCGCCCACTTCTCGTAAGCGGGGTTATAGTCCTCCGGCATGCACTGGCTCAGCAAGTGGCCGGCACACCAGACCACGACGTTGCCGTCACCGGAGACAATGTGTGTCTTGTGACGCTGCTGGGGGCCCGGCAGCACCGCCGCAATCGCGTGGCCCAGGGAGGGCTTTTCTGCGACGAAGACTCTCATCGCGGTTGATGCTTCCTGTCGTCAGGCAATCGGCGATCGTCTGTATTGGGGTATTCCACACGAATCGTTTGCGGGCTGTTCACACGCATCCTGACATCACCGTGTTCGAGGGCCTCGATCACGATTATCGTATCCTCGCCAATGCACAGAGCCTCGCCCGGCTTGCGTCTCAGTGTCAGCATCCCTGCCACTCCTGTCATCCGTAGCGTGACACCACTTCTAGGGCGTCACTGTTCCCTGAAGCTGCCAGTTGCCAGTGGAACTCTTCCAGTGCACTGATCACGGCATCCGGGTCAACCGCCTCACCGAGCAGACTCTGTACTTCGCTGCGTGAAATCTCCCGGGTGAAGGCCAGCAGTGCCGCGACCTGCTGCGGCTCCAGTTCAAGCATGAGTGTTGTACGCTGCATAGACCAGCCTCCTGGCTACATTTGATGTCACAAACCGCGCTGTTTGCCATGGCGCGCGGTCCGCTGGAAACGTCATTTCCGACAGGACTATTTTGCGGGATTGAAATCTCGGGGCACACCCTAAAACCGTCGCCCTGCCCTGCGCGTGTCGTGCTATGCTTGAAAAGACGACACACCGGCACGGAGGGCGGTGAGATGACGGTAAAAGACTTATTCTGCGGACTCGCGCGCGCTGGCGGCAAAGCGCTGAATGGTATTGGTGCGGCGGCAACTGAAGTGCTGCGGCATGTTGATATCCCCGATACTGAAGATGACCACCGCACGGGCCCAGTTCAAAAAGAGTATTTGGACTCACCTCATGGTGATGGTCGCAATGGTCTAAGGGTTTTCTCCAAGCCCCACGATACTCACGACGTGCACAGCTAATCATCAAGCTTTTCCTTTTGTTGCGGCCTTGGTGGCTACCTGTCCAACCGCTTGACCGCCGGCAGATCCAATTGCCCCAGATTTCTGGCTATGTCCTTCCAATAAGCCGGATGCTCCAGCGTGGTACCCCACCCAACCCACTGCTGTGAGGTAGAGGATGGGGAACACGACGTACAAGAACCTGGATATATAGAGCAGGATCAGTGACTGCGTGGCGCTGGTGCCTGAGGCAAAGACACTCAGACCACCGGCGCTGGTGAGCAGGTGCACTAGGTTATTGTCGGTCCAGAAGGCCACGGCCCAGATGAAGGTCAGAAAGTGAAAGCCGAAGTAGATTATGCTCAGCGTGATCAGGCTGCGCAGCGAGTAGCGCCCAAAGATCAGCAGAAAGGGCAGCGCAATCACCATCATCATCAGGGCCAGGGGCTGAAACAGGCTGATGCCATTGCGCATAGCGTAGCCTTCACCAATGGCGGCCGGGGCTTTCAGGGCAGAGCCGATAAAGGCCATGCCTGCCACGCCCACATCCCGGGCGGCTTCCCCCATGATCAGGTAGGCACCGTGGTTGAGCATGGTGCCGGCTGTTTGTAGCAGAACACTGTCGCTATTGCGCCAGTCGGCAAAGCGGCCCTGGCGCACCTGCTTGGCCCCATCCCCATAAGTCACCGCCAGTGGCATGTCGGAGCTGACCGCATCCGTGGTGCGTTTAACCGACAGGTATTTGCGCAAAAACACGTCCTCTCGCTCGCTGGTGTTCAGCGACACGGTCGAGGTGCGCTCCACCAGGTTATCGGCGCTGTAGATCATCTCGTCCCGCAGGTCGGCCGGCAGGTAGTCGAGCACCCGGCGGCGCAGGCCCAGAGTACTGTTAGCCCACCAATCACTGCAGGCCGGGAAGCCCCCGGCGCTGGCGTATTGCTCAAAGCCCGCGTCCCGGGCTGGATCAAAACTCCACTGGGGATTGGGCACAGCGCTGTGATAGCGGTCATAGAGGCCCGAACCCTGCAGGTAGGCCGAGCCCAGCCAGGTCACTTCGGCTTTTTCCTCCGCGGTCATACTGCCCATACCGGTCCGGCTCAGGCGGGCAAGCGACGGCTGCCAGCAATCGCGCTTGAACTGCTCCAGCTCCCGGTTCAGGTCGGGATCTTCGAGATTGGCTTCGGCCAGCCGGTAATCGATGGTCGCGACATCGTAACTGCAGGGGATCGCGGCCACAGAAGCCGCAGTGACGGCTTTACTCAGCCAGTGCATCATCGCCCACCACAGGGGGATGGAGCCGGTCTGGTCGCCCATTGCCGCCAGTGTGGTGTCGTAAGTGGTTCCGGTGTTGGTGCCGGGAATGATCTCAGCCGCCTCGGTACAGCGCAGGGCCGGCTTGTTGTATTCCATGTCCGCCAGGCGCACCTCCAGCAGGGGGATGCCCGCAAAGATCAGCACACCCAGCATCGCTATGAAGTCGGCCTCGATTTTTTTGAGGGACTGGATGGCGGCACTGCCCTCGTCATCACCGCCCTTGTGGCTGTCCAGACAGTTGCCGAGCACCATGACAATGATCGGGATGAACACAATGCCGGTATCCACCAGCACCGCCCAGATGCCCTCGTAGAGAATCCAGCTGAACAGCGTGGTTACGAACTCGAAGTAACTGGCAACACCCATTGTGTGGTTTCCCCTCCCCTGCCCGCTATCCAAAGCCGCGGCTGATGATGATCAGGACTTCCACCACTAACAGGCCACCAATGAGGACCGGGCGCATCGCCGTCCACTGCGGACGCTGATCCGCCGTGACCCCGAGGGCGCGCGCCAACGCGCCCTGCCACCCATACCAGGCGGCGATCCACAGCATGATGCGCAATAGCTGCAACCACTCGCGCCAGGGAGTGAGTGCCGTATGGATATCACCGACCTGTTCGCCGGGTACCCGGGGATCCATGCCGGACCACCAGAGCAAGAGTGTGACGACGAACAAGGCCAGGGTCAGGACCAGTAACCAGCGCAGCGTGCCTGTCAGCCAACGCAGGCTCATTCTTGTACTGCACCGTCCCGGAAGCCGGATTGCGGGACCGGCTCCACCTGCATCACCTGACTGCGCAGTTGCTGCCGCGATAGCAGCGCCGCCGGCATGCTGGTGGCCACCCGCTGACGCACATCCATCTCGTAGAGCAGGTTATCGACCTCCTGCTCGAGCTCTGCGACTTCCAGGGCGATGGCTTCACGGCCCACTGCCACGTTGGCAACATTGGGTTCGTCCATGCCGGCCAGCAATGCCCGGCGGGCCATGAGCGCGCGCTCCATGGTGCGCGCCAGGGCCATCTCCCCGGCCAGGCGATCAATCAACTGGGGTTGCAGGTTCTCGTCCTCCTCCCGCAGGGCTTCGATCACAGGTCGGGTCAGCTGCATGCTCATGCCGCCGGAGACCTCGGCCAGCTCATCAGCGCTCGGCGGCGTGAGACTGGAAACCAGCAGGCCCAGCTCGAAGGCGATGTGTTCCGCCAGCCAGGCCACCGAGTGGTTAAGGCCCATACCCGCCTGCACTTCGATCTTGCTACAACCGGCACAGGTGCGGATGGCCTTATCGCCCAGCACCTGCACTGTCCAGTCGGCAAAGGCCTGGGGCGAGGCCCACTCCTCACAGATGGGGGCACCGTCACAGGTGCTCACCGTGCTGGTCGTGTCGTTGGGGACGCGATTGAGGAGTAGGTTATAGCCAGCCTTGGCGGCATCCTCGGTGGGCTCAATGGGGGGCTGATTCTGGCCCCCACGACGCGCACCGGCGACCCAGACCACGCCGGCATCCACCCCGTCGGTATCGGCCCGGGCCTTGGTGTCGAGGATCTCCCCGCCGTTATTGGACTGGGTGCCCCACCAACCGCCTTTGGCGACACTCTCCCAGCGGTCATTGCCGATAGCCTCATCCATGACCCCGACCAGTTCCTCGCAAGAGGTCTTGGCGATATGAAACTCCTCAGAGGCCTGCAGCACGCCGTTTTGCAGCAGGTCGTAGAGCGCGGGATTGACCCGCTGGATCACCAGTGCGGGCAGACTCGCCACTGCCGCGGTCGCGGACTGAATGACATTGCCCATCAGATCCTGAAAGCTTCCCTGGATGCCTTCAAGCTGTTCACTCACCGACACGTTCATGTCGAAGTTGCCGCAGATGAGGTCGGTGTTCCAGGCGACATCACCGCCGAGGCGCAGGGTCTCGACACGGTTGCTGGGCGGCCGGGAGATTGGCTCGCCGCCACCGATGCCGTAGTAGAGGGTGTCATCGCGGGCGGCGGCCTGCAGGCTGAGCAGGACCAGCAGCAATCCCAGCATCCTGTGTTGTTGGCGGTAGAACATCGCGGTCTCCTATAGGGTCAGTATCAGCACCGCCCCGGCGGGCTCGCAGCAGCGGTAGGGTCGCCACACCTGCCAGGCGTTGCCGCGCACCTGGTTCAGTCGCCCGGCATAGGGATCGAGGGGATAGAGGGTGTCGTCGATATCCGGCAACACCCGGCAGGACTGAATCGAGGGGGTCAGTTGCTGGTAAAGCGCACTGCCGGTCCCCGATGGCGGCCACTGCCCCTGTGCCGGGGTGCCGTAACTGTCGAGGGGCAGATAGACATGGGGCTGGTAATCCTGACTGACGATGTCCATGGCGCGGATTGCTGCGACCAGCGCGCTTTTGTAATCGTGGCTTTGATGGGTGAAGCCGATACGCGGATACAGGCCGGCAAAGGTCGCCGCGCCGCGGCCGACCCGCTGCAGCACATTGGCCAGTGCCAGGGGCGTCTCCACCACCGGATTGCGCCAGGCCGGATCAAAGGTGCTCACAAAGTACGGCGTCATCGGCCAGGTCTGGGGTGTGCAGAAAGGCAATACATCAGAGCTGGCAGCGGCCAGCGCCCAGTAATCGATGACACCCGGGGAGCCGATGACATCGGCGTGCTTGAATTTGAGGGCCTGCTCGCGATCGATGGCACCGCCCTCATCGCTCGCCCCACCCTCCTCCGCAAAGCTGGTCGGACTGGCCAGGTGATTCGCCTCGGGCCAGCTGGTGTTGCCGATAAAGGGGTAGGCCGATACCACAACCTCGGGGATGTAGTGCTCTGCCCGCACCGAATAGTCGAACTCACAACCGACGGGTGTACAGGTCATCCACAGACACAGGCCGATCACCTGGTAGGCCTGACAGCTCAGATCCAGGGCCGCACTCATGATGCCCGCGGAGCTGATGGTGGCAGTGTCCGCCTGGGCCGGCGGGCTGAGCGCGCTGGAGGAGAGGATCAGCATCAGGCAGAGGGCGTGTAGAACTGTACGATCAGCTTCAAGGGTGCGCACGATAGGCCTCCACTTTGCTCAGCGCCTCGGCCACGTCATAGACGCCATAGACCACGTAGCCCGGCGCCACCAGCACGGCCGGTAAGCGTTCAATGCCCAATAGCTGCGCCATCGCCGCGGCATTGGCCTGCTCGCGCAATTGTGCCAGCGCCTGTTGGGCCGCGGGTTTATTGAGGCGGGCCAGTGCGATTTGTCGGGCCGCTTGCGGGTTGCCCGGGTTCGGAAAGTGCAGGCCCTTGAGGGTTGAGCGGGTATCACCCAGCACAAACACCGCGGTGGCCTGGTCCGCATTCGCGATCGGGCGCAGCCCCTCGGCGGTAAATAACATCACCTCGATGGCGCGGGCAGGGAGTGACAGACATAAGACGATAGCGGCCATGGGTGCGAACAAGTAGGCCTTATTGCGGGTCATCGCTGATCCCCCGCATCCGATCGATCTCGGCGGCAACCCGCATGGCCGCTTCCAATTCACTGCAGCCGTGTTCGCGCATCAGGGCATTGCGTTGGGCTTTTTCGTGTTTCTCGGTCTGGGCCAGGGCGAGCATCAGGGACGGCGGCACGTTGCGCACCAGGTACTCGTGTTGTTCGCTCATCAACACGCCCTCGGTGTACTGCCCGGGCGCTTTGCTGGCGGACAACAACATACTGCGCTGTCCGGCGTGCAACTGGCGGTACTGCTCCAGGGCCTCTACTTCTTCCTTGGGCATCACCAAACACAGCCACCACTCTACCGTATTGAGCATCCTGCGAGCAGCATCGGGGTAGTCGGCCATGTTCTGGGTCGCGCTCCACAGCCAGGCGCCCAGCTTGCGCCACATCTTGACGATCTTGACCAGAAAGGGCGCCAGCAGCGGGTTGGTGGTGATGATGTGGGCCTCGTCGATGGTCACCACGATTTCCCGGTCGGTGAACTGATCGCGCTCGGCAATGTGATTGATGCGGTTCAGGCAACTGATCACCGAGATCGCCAGATTGGCCTCGTAGCCCTCCCGGGCGAAGGTGGCCAGATCAATGATGGTGACATCAGCCTCCGGCCAGGGGTCGCCGACAGTGTTGAAGACCTCACCGTTGAAGGCGTGGCAGTACATGTCGATGGCCTGGCCCATATTACGCAGCTTGCCGGCCTCGGCGTCGGTGCGCGCTGATTCGGCCAGTACAAAGAAGGCCTCGCGCACATCCTCGGTCAGCGTGGGCCGGTCCGCGGCCTGTGCCCGCTCGGCCGCTGCCAGGATCGCCCGACGGATCATGCTGCGATCGGCCCGGCGGATCTCCCGGGCTTCGCGCTCTTCGCCGCCAGTGATCATCAGCAGGGCCACGATCTCCAGTTCGCCCATGATGTCCCGGGGTTCTTCCTCATCGTCGCCGGCCTCCACCGCGGTGAGCGGATCGAACAGCACGCCACCCTGCAGCAGCCGGTGGGCATCGGCGAAGGGCGAGAGCGCCACCCCGCTGCCGGGTTTCAGAGAGACCTGGTTGACCGACAGGCCGAGGGACGCAAACCACTGCCCCAGCAGGCCGAAAGAGTTACCCGCCTCGATAATGAACAGCCGCGGCCGGTGCATCGCCATCACATGGGCCAGCATCGAGATGACCGAGGCGGACTTGCCCGCGCCAGTAGGCCCCAGAATCAGCATGTGGGCGTTCTTCTGGCGATCGGCGGGATTGAGCGGATCAAAGAACATCGGCTCGCCGCCGCGATTAAACAGGGCCAGGCCCGGGTGACCGGTACCGCGGTTGCGCCCAAAGAAACAGGACAGGTTGGCCATGTGCTGCACCAGGGTAATCTGGGCCCCGCGCCAGCCTTCCCTGGCATCCAGCGCCGGGTCATAGACCATCGGCAAGTTGCGGATCGCCGCATCCAGGGCCGTGAAATCATCCTTCGGGGCAATGGCCCGAAAACCGACATTCAGCAGGCGCGCCCGCAGGGCGGTGCTGCGCTCGTTGAGCTCGGCAACACTCGACCCGCGCAGATAGACCGCATACTGGGCACGGTAGAACTTGTGGCGCTCGGCCAGGATCTCCAGGGCGGTACCGCAGTCCTTGCGCACCTGGGCGGATTCACTGCCCTCCCCGATGGCAGAGGCATCGATGGCCTGAATATGCGCCTCCAGCGAGTCCTGGGGGATCACCACCATTGTGGTGACGAACACACTGCCCGGCGGCAACACATCGATCAGGGTATGGGTGGCATCGCCCCGGGTGATTTCGCCGGTGACCTGTCCGACCTGTGGCCGGCGGCGCAAACCGTCGATGGACAGGCAGCGCAGAGCGCTATTACCGAACCACCAGCACTGGCCTGCCTGATCACTGCGCGGATGCTCGTAGAACAGGGTCTCAGTGAAGCGATCGCCCACCGGCAGGGTGTCCTCATCGTGGCGCGCGGCGCGCAGGAAGGCTTTGGTATCCCCGCCAAAGAGGTCGGTGCCCTCATTGAAAAAGCCCAGCAGCCAATCATGAAAGTCCGTCCCCGACAGGCGCTTGAGGCCCACTCCGGCAGCGTTTAAAGCCTGGGTGAACTTGTCCACGGTATCGGCCAGCTCCAGCAGGGCGGTCTCGCGATCCATCCCGGCCTCACTGCGGGCCTTGCGCCCCTTGGGGGCCGGGTGCTTGCGGTAGAGCATGAGCAGGTTGCGGCGCACCGCCCCACCCCAGTCGGTCTGGGTTACTACCCCGTCATAAAACAGCCCACCGGGTTTGCTGATGCCCTGGTAGTGGCGCGCCATGAGCTCGAGATAGGCGCGGGTATAGGCTGTGTCGCGGATGTGTCGGGCGGGATAGTGGCTAACGGCGTCCATGGCCCTATCAAGATCGGGCTCGTCGAAGGTGTAGCTCTGCAGCACCCAAGGCGCCTGGTCGTGTTCATCAAAACTGTCCTGCAAAGCGTCCTGCAGCGTATCGCGCAGCTCGGCCAGGTAATCAGGGGAGCGGCCCTCGGTTCCCGCCGGGAGCACTTCCAGCACCGCACCGACACTCACCCCGTCGGCCAGCAGGATCGCCTGATGCGCGGGCAGATATTCCACCCAGGGTAAAAAATCCACGAAGGAGCGCTGGCGTTTGTACAGGCCTCGACGCGCTCGCTGACTGAGTGGAGCCTTTTTGACGCCCTCGCCCGGCAGGCGGGGGCGCAGCTCGGGGTCGGATGCAGTCATGGCGCATCCTTGTCATCGATTCCTGGGCTTTCAGGGCTTTCGCCGGTTGTCGCGGTCGCCTCCAGGGTTCGCGGGGCAAGGGGCTGCCCCTCCAGATCACTGCTTTTGTGGTAGCGCGGGGTCGATGTGTCAGTGCCGGCGGCGGGCTGGGTACTCGGGACCGGTTGGGTCACGGCAACCGGCGTCACCCGTTGGGACTCCCCGGGCAGGCGATACTGCACGCGCTCGTAGAGTGGAATCACTGTGGTGTAGCCGGGAATCGGTGCCCGGCTGCGGGTCGCCAGGTGCGGGTAGACGTAGATCAGCAGGTCGGGATTGGCCAGCCGCGGAAACAGGTTACGGGTCTCGGTGGCGACCTCCCGCGTGTAGGGCAGGTAGTCCAGCGCCTCGCCGGCGGGCTGAGCGTCCAGTTGCTGGTAGGCGGTCGTGGTGTGCG
The DNA here is from genome assembly GCF_000423125.1 of Haliea salexigens DSM 19537. Classification (GTDB taxonomy): domain Bacteria; phylum Pseudomonadota; class Gammaproteobacteria; order Pseudomonadales; family Halieaceae; genus Haliea; species Haliea salexigens. The sequence goes on along the minus strand of NZ_AUHJ01000024.1, from coordinate 12,396 downwards.
CCGCGACTTTCTCCTCGCAAGTCTCGAGGGATTCATCCAGTTCGAGGTCCTGGCACACGGCCGTTGGCTGCAATAGCTCGATATCAGCGTTGCTGTCGGTATTGAGGGTGCCACGGTAGATATCCAGCATGCTGTGCTCAGTGGGCGGCAGGATGGTTTCCTGATTGGCACAGCCGCCGATACTCAGGCTGCCAAGCAGTACCATCACTGCGGGCAGATGTCTTTTAGGTTCTATCAAGCAGTGTTCAATCGAGTGCACGGTAGCCTCCTTGCCGGTCTGCCAGGTGATTCACCCGTCGGCCCTTGGGGTCGTAGTCAATGGCCAGCTGTTCGGTGATGTGCAGACTCACGGTCATGCCGGGGTCGACATAGATCGCATCGAACTGCTGGGCCTGACGCTCATCCAGCCAGCGGGCGATCTCCGTGCTGCCATCGGCTATGGCCTGACCAAGGATGTACTCACCGGTATCCCCGGTGACGATGGTGCCGACACCGGCACCGCCCGCCCCGATGCTGGTGACCTGGGTGGTCTGGCTGGCGGCCGCCGCTTCGGCCGCTGCGGCGACACCGACCACGCCAATACGCTGGGCGAGATAGGACGAGGCATTGGAGATGCGCTGGCCCACCACACAGGGGTTACCGTATTCATCGGAGAGCTCACCGATCACCGTGGTCTGCTGCTGGGCGTTACCCTCGTAGATGTCCTCGGCTTTGGGCACCGTACGGATGGTGCCGTCATTGAACACAAAGGTGATCGAACGCAGATCCCCGCGCACACAGCCCAGGGTCCAGTCCCCCACGGCCTTTCCGCTGGCCACCGCATAAGAGACTTCGGGGATCTCGAACCCATTGGCCGCGAGGTTGTCCGAGCCGATGATCACCTTGAAGCTGTAGGGGTCGGTGACCTGACTGCCAATGGGTACCCGCCCGACCAGGGCGGTCATCGCCGTGGCGTTCATCAGGGTCGCATTGCGCGGCACCGTGTAATAGGGCACCAGTGCGTCCTTCGCACCGGTGTTGCCCGAGGCCAGCCCGGAGAGAGCGTTGCTGCCCGTGCTGTTTGACCGCCCTGTGACCCGGTTGAGGTGGTCGGTGAGTGCGTTGCCGCTGTTGCCACTGCCGCCCAGCGGCGCCACCCAGGTCATCTCCTCGGGGCTGAATCCCGTGGCACTGGCACTATCAAAGCGCGTGGTTGTCGTCTCGCTCTCCAGATGGCCCTTAAGATCGCGGGCACGGGCTTCCAGCTGATTGATCTGCTGTTGTGCGCGCTCCATGTCGCGATCAAAGCGGGTCTGTACGTGCCGGCGGGCCTGATTCAGGTCGCTCTGCAGATCCTGACCGAGGCGCTTTTCCATCTTGCGCAATTCCGCGTTGTCCTTGCGCAGGGTCACATTGTCATCGCGCAGCTGATCCGCCTGATCGCGCAGGTTCTTGACTTCCGCCACCAGGGTCTGCACCGTATCGCGCTCGGTATCGCCTTCCACGCCGAGCTCATCCGCCAGCTGTTTCGAGATAGGTGAGGCGCCGCCCACATCCAGGCGTTCTTCGGTGGTGCGGTGGCCGCGCTCACAACCGCGCAGCACCAGCAGCACCACCCCGATCAGCAAGGCGGCGCTCGCCACCTGCACCCAGCGGTTCTGTGTCATACGCCAGCCCCCTGGATCACGGCGCGAATGGGCCGATCGGTCACGATGAACAGCGTCGTACGGTTACCTCCCACTCGGCCTGCCTCACGGCCCGGAAGGGTCTGGCGATAGAAGGCGCTGGCCACAAAGTGGGGATCCACACCGCTGCGCTGGGCGTGGGGCGTGTGCATGACACGCCGGTTATCCAGCTCAATGGGCCTGGTGGCCTCGTTGGTCACGATGAAGGCGGTGACATAGAAGTCCCCGGCAGCCCAGGACCGGTGCGGCATCACCACCACCGGCTGACGGCCGCGGTCATAGAGTCGGGACAGGTTGCCTGACAAGCCCACCGGTACCTCGCGGATGCCGGGCAGCGGCGCGATCAGTCGCGTCGGGGCATAGATCGACTGGGCGGCATAGCGCAGCAGCTCAAACAGCACCGCATCACCTTGAGCTCGCTTCTGCGCGTCGAGTCCGTTCGATGCTGTACTCATCTCCGTGTCCCCCGGCATGACGACCTGCAGGGTCGGTGCGTCGCTGGGCGGTGCTTTCACGGTGCGGGCACTGACATCGAACAAGAGGAACTCGCCGCTCGCCAGCCGGGCCTGGATGCGCTGGGTCTCGAAGGGCTCCAGGGCCGTCCAGTAGGCCATGCCCCCGGTGACCAGGGTGCGGAACATCTGTGGGTTGGCGAGCACCGGCGGCAGACCGATCTCGGCATTGGCGGGCAGGCGGATTAACTGTTCGACGCCCACCACCAACTCCACCGGGATCGGGGACTGTCGCCAGACCACGGTGTTGGCTTGGGCGCTGCTGATCGACAGGCCCAGAGCAAACATCACAGCGATAGCGATGCCCTGTATCACACTGCGTGTCATGTGCCCTCCCCGGCCGCTTCGCCGCTGTTGATGTCAATCACTCGCGGGGCCGCCGCCAGACAGTCCAGGGCCAGGCCCCAGGGATTGGTTTCCGGGTCGACATCGTAGGCCACGACGCGCAGGGGGTAGTGAATGAGACGGTCTTTTACCCGCTCGCCCCGGTAGGTTTCCTGTACGTGAAGGTCCAGGCCCACGACCCACTGGTTGGGGCCGACCGCCTGTACGCGCTGATTGCCAAAGCCCCGGCCGGGGATTTCCCAGACTGAACGGACCCGTCCGCGGATCTCCCGCTCACGGGCCTCCAGATCCTGCAGACGTTCATCGAAGCAGGCCGGGGTGAAGTAGCCCCGCAAGCGATGGATCTGGCGGTAGTAATCATCACTGCCATCCACCGGCCAGCGATTGAGTTGCTGAAAGATGTAGTAGGCGAAGGTGTAGAGATTGACCTTGGGAATATCCCCCAGCTGCTGCACAGCCCCCGCGGCCAGGTCGGGCGGATAGTGCAGGCGGATGTGCTGGGGGGCCCGGCTCCAGCCCACCAGCGCCACCAGCAACAAGAGCGCCAGGATCGCGACCCCACCCAGCAGCAGGCGGATGGTCCGGTCTCTGGCATGCACCAGGTCGTCGTAGCGGCTCACGGTGTCCTCCAGCGGTGAATGTCCCAGGTGCGGCTTTCCCGGATCAGGGTCTGCGGGAGCAGACCCCAGTCCTGGAGGCCTGCCCGGATGGCCATGACATGGAACTGCCGGGACCGACCGCGCTTCAGCACGCGCAGGCGCTTGCCGATCAGCCACAGGCTGGCGAATACGCCCGCCAGCGACAGGGCCACACCCAGCAGGGCCTGCCCGACCAGTGCGCCCGCGAAGGTGGTGAATGGCAGCCAGAATGCAAAGCAGGCCAGCGCGGCGAATTTGATCTCCGAGTTGGTCATCGCCAGAAACACCACCGGCTCTTCGTTAAGCCGGTCAGGCAAAAAGTCGATGTCGCGACGGGCGGCCACTACAGGATCGTCGCTGCTTCGGTGAGCAGAAAGACAATGAACACCAGCAGCAGGACGCCGACGCCGAAGTTGAGGCCAAGCTGTCCCCAGGTACCCTTGCCGTCCTGCACCTCGGAGTAGGACGACAGGGAATTCTTGACCACCACAAACATCGCCACGGTGGCGATCGCGAGGCCAATGAAGATGCCGATGTCATAGGCGTAGTCCTGCCCGGTCTGGATGTAGTTGCCATCGGTAACGCCGCGGCTCGGTTCCGCCATGGTGGGCAGATCCGCCAGTGCCTGTTGGGCGGTAACACTCAGACCGGTGATCAGCAGCGCGATGCGTTGTGGATAGGCTGCCAGTTTGGCAGTAAGACCCCCTTGGGCCGGGTGTTTATCTTTCATGGATACTTCCTCTCGTTAAGACCAGTTCAGGTTTGCCACCGCCATGATGAAGACGGCGATAAAGAAGGCGCGTGCTACCTTGGCGCCCGCATCCAGGACCCGTGTCCCCGGAACGCGTAGTGACTGGTAGGCGCTCAGACTCACCCAGGCCAGCCAGATCAGCATCAGTACCAGCAGAGAGCCGACGATCAGGTCGTGGACCTGAACCGCCGTCGCACTCGACGTGCCGTTGGCACCGTTGAAGGCGGCCTGTTGTGCACTGCTCATTTGCGGCATCGGTGGCGACCTCCCTACACAAACTTTTTGAAGCGGCTGGCGGCGATGTAGGTCATCGCACCGGCCAGGCACATGGTGGGTGCAAACAGCAGCGCCGGCGGGATCGACCAGGGCAGCATCAGGTAGAGCGTCACCGTGAGCATTACGCTCGGCAGCACCCAGCGCTTCGCCTTGTGAAAGACATAGGCACTCTCATGGCCACCGGTGAACTTGCGGATGTCCCGCGCCACCAGGCCCTCGAACAGCCCGGCCACGATCGCCAGGGCGTAGCCCGGCAAGGCCAGCAACACAATCACACTGCGCAGCACCAGCAGCTTCACCGTGTTGATGGCCGCCACCACATACACCCCGGCCGAGGCGCCGATACCCACCAGGGCCAGCCCCTCATCCACCCGGCCCCAGGCCATCGTGGTGATCTGCGTCGGGCGCAGGGGACTCAGGGGGTAGTCGTCGATGGCTTCGATATAACCGCGCTCGGTAAGTAAGAGGTCACGACTGTGAGAGCCCGGCCACCAGCCAAGCGCAATACCGGCCCACTCCAGCAGGACCGACAGTAGCCCGGCGGTCAGCGCCGCGCCGATCAAGGCACTGATCAAGGCGAAGCTCAGACTGATCGGCCCGCGGCGGACGGGGCGGCTCGGTGTCTGCTCGCGCGCGGGGCGCGCTGCCGATTCGCGACTCATACCCGAACCCTCATGACGGCCACCTCATGATTGCCAGCCCAGGGGCGTGGTGTGCGCCCAGCCTTCGACATTGCCGTGGACATAGTCCCGGCACATCGCATCAACCATGGTTTGCAGGCCGCTGGGCAGTTCCGCGTCATCACTGAACAGCGGCAGGCGCAGTTTGTAGAGCCGCCCCGCAATCAACGCAAAGGCGTGGCCCTTGGGCAGCGCATCGAGATCGCCGGCGTGGATCATCGGTACCCGCTGGCTGGAAATCCGCTGGCGGGTGCTGGAGGTAAAGTGCACCTCGCTCTCTGGATCAGCACTGTCAGTACTGCCGGAGTCCAGCATCAGGTGATTGATCTCGACCTCTTTGAGGCGATCGGTCAGCAGCTCCGCAGTGGCTTTTTCTTTGACGCGCAGCATGATGATGGTGCCGAGGTTGCCGACCACCTGACCGGCCCGGGCCGGGTTATCAAATCGGGCGATCACGTCAGAAAGAGTTTGCGTGTAGACCGTCAGCTGAAAGCCGGCACCGCCCGCCTTGTTCGCGAGCGGAATAAACTCCCGCCCCACCAGCTCATTGAATTCATCGGCGTGAACACAGACCTTGTTGAGGGTCGCACCGCGCTGGGCGTCCTTGTACAGACTGCCCGCCACCGAGGTGAGATCCGCGAACATGGCATTACCCACCGCGCTCGCCACATCGGGATCACTCAAGGCATCCAGGCCCACATAGACAATCCCGCCGCGCTCGATCACCCGCTTCCAGGACAGGCGTTCGGTGGTGTCGTCCGGATTGCTCTCCGGTGAGAGCAGACGCGCCACCGGGCCGGAGGTCAGCTTTTCCAGCAGGGGATAAAGGCTGGCGACCAGTTTGTCGAAGTGGCTCTTGTCGTGCTCGAAGGTCTTGATCAACGAGGTGGCGGTGGGATCACTCAAGGCGTTGCGCCGGAATAACTCCACACTGGCCCAGGCGGTACGATCGCGCCCCTTGTACTGGGTTGGCATTTTGGCGGCACTGGCGACCAGATCGGCGACCTGCTCTGCCCAGTCCTCACACTGTTGCTGGCCTGCCACGCAGGCGAGGTAGCGCACGACCAACGCGTCAATGTCAGTACTGCACTCCAGCAGGACCTGGTAGTTGATCGGCTCGCCGAGGACATCGAGAACCTGGGCAAGCACATTAACGTAGCGCCAGGCGAACTCCCGAAAGGCGGCGGAGTTGCCTTCATTGGGTAACTGTCCGGCGATGCGGCTGGCCACCTCAGTGACCCGGGAGAAGGAACCCACCGGGTTGTAGGTCACCGATTGCTCCGGAAAACCCAGATGAAAGACCTGAAACTCCCCTGCCCTGCCAGCGCGCCGGGCCTCGGTATACAAACGCGCGAGCAGATCCCCGTCGCCCTTGGGGTCAAACACGATCACCACCTCGCCGCCACGGATGTCCTGGCTGGCGATGACTTCCAGCAAGCGGGTTTTACCGACCCGGGTGGTACCCACCACAAAGGTGTGGGCAACGCGTTCGGCCTGCTGCAGGGTGACGTCGGTTTCTTGTTCATAGAGACCGACTCCGTGCAGCTCTGGGCTGCCTTCCACGTAGGGTCGGGGCGGAAAGGGGTTTAACAGCCACTGACTATTGAAGGGCTTTATCAATGGCCGCAGCGGCGTCTTCGCGAGGGCGTCCGCCCCGGTGCGGACAGCGTGATAGAACGGACCGCGCCGGTCGAAGTGACTGTGTTCAGTGCGCTGGGTATCGGCATAGCGCTGGGTGTGTTGTGTCCGCCACTGAAAGCCGCGGCCGAGGAACAGCTCGCCTTTCGGCGCGGGGAGATTTTTAGGGTGGAGTCGATAGGTGGGCAGTACCCGCAGGCGGCGCTGGTAGCGCAGCAGACGCGTCACACGCCGGCTCAACCACAGGGCACGCAACGAACACGCAGCAGCCAGGCCATAACCGACGCCACCCGACAGTAACAGCACCTGGGGCGCCCCAATCCCCAGCAGCGCCAGTGAGGTATGCGTTGCGATGGCGGAGTATTCCACCGGCGGGCGCAGCAGCGCTTCGATGGGTGCGCTCATCACCCGCCCTCCCCAACGACGGTACCCTCAGGCACCACCAACACTGGATAACGCGTAATACCATAGGCCTCGGCCAGCCCGGTGTCCGGCATCAGCGACAGCGACAGGCCCGAGGCCCGGGCCTTCTCTCGCAATAACTGCCAGTCCCGCGGGTTCGCAGCCTGAACCACCAGGCCCGTTGCGTTGAGATCGAGTAGCGTCGGCAGCGACTGCGCCAACCAGTCCAGGCTGCGCCGGTCCATGCCCATCACGAAGAAAGGCCTTACGGGAGCCGTCGTTTCGTGCACGGCGGGTGTGCCGGGTTGCAAGGTGTCCGGCATGAGCGGCAGACGCATCTGAAGGGGCGTCACGCCCGGGCCGGGTGCGCGCAAGCGACGATCGGTGTTGGGCACAGGCCGTGGTCGGTTCACGCCTTCTATATAGGGGGCTGTCGGTACCGTGTCCGACCCAACGAACACCACCACGGGCGCCTTGCCTGGGTGCGCCGCAAGGACGACTGCGCTCATGGAGCCCGCCAAGAACGCCAGCACGCAGTGGGTTGTGCTACCGCGCATCAGCCACCTCCGTGATCGTCCGGTCTGAGGGCTTCGCGGATGGCGCTACGTACTGGTCGTGCAGGTGCTGTACGCGGGTCCGGTAAGCCTCACGGATTGCCCGGTCCTGTGCCGTTGCGTCACGGGGGCGGTGATAGCGCCCCACCGCCAGCCACCAGTCCTCACCCTCCCTAAATTGTTCCTTGAGGAACACTGCCGCGAGTTTGGCATTCACCACCGGGTCGGTGAGTCGCCAGGGCGATGCGATTCGCTCAAACTGCCAGTACCAGTTGAGTTGCAGCGGGCCGACATCAATGCGCAGTTCTTGCGCTTGCAGTGCTGCCATCAGGGCCGCAAACAAACTGGCCCGGTCCGGGTAGTAATGGGCCTCGCCCGCGATATTCAGGGTCCAGGGCCAGGGCGCGAACTGATCACCATCGACCCGGCCGGACTCCGCCAGGGCCATGGCATACAAGATATCCGGTGGCACACCAACATAGGCCGCTACCGCATCAAAGTGTGAACGGTCCGCCTGCGCTGCCGTTGTCGCCAGACTCAGCAGACAGGCCCCCAGCCAGCGCATTACTCGACGCGCGTCCATTGACCGGCTCCGTTCTTGCGGTAGATGGCGGGCAAATCCAGCTCCGCCCGAAATTGATTTCCGTGATTCAGTGTGGCCTGTCCGGCGTTCAGTGCCGTTATCAGGGACGGGAAACTCGCCGCCCACGCGCGCAACGCGCGGTCGCTCCCCTGGGTGCCAACCACGTGCACGTCCACGGGTACCGACGGATTGGTCAGCAGTGTTTGCAGGCGCTCATGCCCTGCCTTGCCGTTCCGGCGCAGGATCAGTGCCATACGTTGATAACGACTACTTTGCTGTGTTGCCTGAGCGGCGAGGTGCAGTCGGGGCGTGTCCGGATACAGGCGCTGCCAGGCGGCATCCACTGCGCGCTGGAAGGCAAGCTCCTTGTGCGTACGCTCAAACTCGGTCGCTACGAACAGTTCAGCAAAGCGCTTACGCTCTTCTGCCGAGTCGGTGCTCACCCCGAGGGCGGTGATGGGGTCCAGGCCCGGCGTCCATTGGCCCCGCTGCCCCGCCATGATGGCCTGGTAACGCCGATAGTCCGCTTCGCTCAAACCCCATTGGCGGGCAACCTCCGACAGCGGCACCTCGGCAGTGGTCACAACGGTGGCCGGATCAGCCAACACCACGGCGGATATCACCACGAGACTGGCTGCCAGTTGCCATCTCATTGGGCCAACGTCCGCCCAATGGCCAGGTAGTCGGCGTCGGGATCAAAGCCATCTGCTTGCAGTTCACCCCGTGTTTTGAGGTGCAGCTCGTACTGACGGCCGCGGGGGACCTGGCCCTCGCGGCGCCAGCGATAAATGTTATGCGGAGTGGTATTCAGGGCACGGGCCGCCGCCGAGGCGTTGTTCCCGAAATACCGGATCACTTCATCGACAGACATGCTCACGCCTCCCTATCCAATACAGCCGCCCTCATCTATTGAGGGGGGACTACCGGTGTGTGCCGCGATCGGAGCCTTAGGTTAGGATCACTGCACATTAGGTTTTAGTATCGGTTTATAGGTTTGTATATAACTTCATTCTTGTCAACAATGTCTGTAGAATTATTTGACACCCCGGCACAACAACGAAGCAGGAGCCCATGGCGACCTCCTTAGTGACACAGAGCATGCTGCTCGACCTGGAGACAATGGCGCGGACTCACTCGGCCTTCGCGGATCGCCTCAATGCTCTGCTGGACGCGCTATCTGTGCCACCCCAAGGCCAGGGACGCTCGACATGGCTGGTCCAGGCGGCCGAGATCCGTCCTGTGTCGGCTGGCGCCTGGTTCACCGGTACCAAACCCCGGCGCAGCAACCTCTCGACCCTCGTCAATTACATCACCACCCATTACCCGGTGAACGTAACCCAGGATGAGCTACTCGATTACTTGACCGGCAAATACGTGGCCCTGGACGTGAACGCCGAACTGGCCCGTAGCGGGCTGACGCCACCCCAGCAGGGGTTTGTACAGACCGTAGTGGCTCGCGCGATGAAGGACAAAGGGCTGGATCCCCTGGAACCGGACCAATTGCTGCTCTGGACCAAGGTGGTGGTCCGGGTTGCCCGCTATTACGCGATCAAGGTCGGCAAAGGACCTGCCCCGGATGAACACACGGTGCTGGCAACGGCGGCGGCCTTCCTTGAACTCGCGAGACTTGATGCGATCTAGCATGGGAGCCCAGGCGGAGCGCGGCGCCATCCTGCGCTGGGTGGTCGGGCTGATCTTTGGCCTGCCGATTGCCATCGTGCTCGGCCTGAATCTCTCTTTCCAGCTACCCGGAAAAGCCCCGGTACCGGATCCTGCGGCCACCGTGGGCTATTTTGCCTACGGCTCCAACATGAATGATCGCTACTTCACCCGGGTAAGGGGTATCGACCGGGCCCAGAGCCGGATGGCGGCCCTCGCGGATTACGCGGTCACCTTCGACCTGGACGGGATGCCGCCGCTGGAGCCGGCCTTTGCCAATCTGACGGCAGCACCCGGCGCCATGGCCTACGGGGTCTATCACCGCCTGCGCGAAGACGAATTTGCGCGCATCATTGATAGCGAAGGAGACGCCTACGCTATCCGCGACGTCACGGTGACTTTCCAGGACGGGTCCACCGCGCAGGCCAGAACCCTGATCTCCAAACCCAGTCTCGTCACGCCCGCCCTGCCCTCGCGGCGCTACCTCAACTACATGCACGAGGCCGCCCAGCAGTACGAGATGCCCGTCGAGGTCGTTGAGCGTTACGATCCGGCTCAGGGAGCCTATTTCCCTGTTGTCTCGGAATGCTTTGGTGCCCTGATCCAAACCGCGGTATGGGTCTTCGCGCGCACCTGAAGCCCGTTCGGGTCACGAGGCAAGGCCATCACGCCTTGTGCTCATTGCCGTCTCCGTCTACGTTGAATAGCGGGACGGAAAAACACGCTGATGCCATGACATCATCCTTTAAAATCGGGTGCGCGCTCGGAGCCGCGCTGTTCACTTTCTACGCGCAGGCTCAAGAGTCGCTCGAGGAATTCCCCCTCGTTCCCGACCCAGCAGACGACGTGATCATCACTACAGACAGCGGTACCTTCTTCATCACGCCAGCCCGCATGCAATCCTCCTACCTCGACACACCAAACGCGGCCACGCAGCTGGAAGTCGCCACCCTGCGCAAACTGGGCATCACAGACATGGTCGATGCCCTACGGCTGGTGCCCGGTATGATGGTGAGCGAGACCCACGGCTCCGATGTCTCCGTCGGCTACCATGGGGCCAATGTCAACGTGCCGCGGCGCAGCGAGGTCCTGTATAACTCCAATCGCCTGCAGCGCCCCGGCTACGCCGGCGCCCACTGGTACCGCCTGCCCCTGGACCTGCAAGACCTGAATTACATCGAGGTCGTCCGAGGTCCCAGTCCCGAGTACGGCACCAATGCCATGACCTCCACCTTAAACCTGATTCAGGACACCCTCGCCACACGCGGTCTCTATGGCTCGACCCGGATCGGCGAGGGGCAAACCCGGGACCTGTTCCTGAAGGGCGGTTGGCAATTCGGTGAAAGTCAGCTGGGATTGCGGTACTTTCATCGGGAAAACAACGGCTTCGATGGCGCCGTGGATTTTGAAGGCAACTACGAGAATGACGTCGCCACCGACTCGGTCATGATGAATCTCGAACACCGGCTCAGCGCGAATTGGATGCTCGACGTCGCCGGCTCCTACGCGGATTCGAGTTACCAAATTCCGGGATTCGATCACCTGAATTCTGATGACCCTTTCCTGGCGGTGGCACTCAGCCATTTCCGGGTGTCACCGGACGCAGATGAGACGAGCGGGTTTTTCTCTGCGGAGCTGCACGGCGCAGCCTACACCGGCGATATCGGACACAACATCACCGTGGGCCTGAACGCCAGCACCTACGCACGCGATCAGGCCATTAGCCTGTGTGGTAACAACTTTGCCTTTGATCCGCGGGTTGCCGAAGTCGATGCCCTACCCTCAGTCCACTTTGATATGCGGGATCAGATCGCGGTCGTCGGCGCCATGCTGTCGGGCAACCTGGTCCTGGACCATTCACTGATTCAGACACCATCCAAACAAGAGCAGGCCACCATTGATGCACTAGGCCCTTACCTGCAACGCTACGGTCTGAGCCTGTTGGAGGAGCGGTGCGGATTCACTGATCAGGACCTGGACGAGGATCGCTACGAGCTGAACGGCAATGTGGTCTCCCGACTCTCCAACACGCTCGAGAACGTCTTCGGGCTGGCCTACACCCGCAACGATGTCACCTCCCAGACCTATCTCAATGGCGAGGTCGACCAGGATACGGTGCATCTCTACGATACTCTGCGCTACACGCCCTCCCCACGCTGGGTGTTCAATGGCACGCTGGCATGGGAATCCACCAGCACAGTGGACAGCGACGAGGCACTGTCCTACCGCGTTGCTGCGAACTACCAGCTGCAGGAAAATCTTGTACTGCGGGCCATGCATGCCCGGTCTGAACGACTGCCCGATGTGTACGAAACCGAGCGGATGTGGACCTATGCCGTGGATTACGATGCCGGCGACACTGACCATTTGGGGCCGGTGTTTGTCAACAAAGATGTCGCGTTCATTGATTATGCAGCCTTAGCCAATGATGGTTTCTCAGTGCACAATTCTTTCGGTGGGTTCAGCCAGACCTCGTCGGTCCTTTCCCAATCACGTGTCGGGCCAGACCACCGTTGTGGATGTGCGGCTTTCGCCGCTTCGTAAACTGCTTTCCTCTGCCGCAGTAACTCACTATCGAGACCAGCATGGCGCTGTGCCGGCGTCACGTATTTAATCGCACTGTGACGATGCTCATTGTTGTACCAGGTAACGAACTCATAGACCCAGGCGCGCGCTGCTTCGATACTCTCGAAC
>NZ_AUHJ01000023.1 GCF_000423125.1 Haliea salexigens DSM 19537 | reverse complement strand
ATGGAACGAATGCGCGCGCTTGGTCACCAACGCCATTATTTACTTCAATTCCAGCATACTCAGCCAGCTGCTGACGAGCTTCGAATATCAGAATGACGATAAGCGAATACAGATTGTCAAACAGGCTTCTCCAGTGGCTTGGTATAACATCAACTTGAAGGGTATCTATACCTTCGAAATGAGTGAAAAACTACCGGATCTGGAGGAACTGATGCGCACAATCGAGGGATATTTACCGGTTCGGGAAAAGTAATACCCCCTGGGAGGCCTCGGATGGCGGGGCTTTCAGCGATTCTTGTCGTTTTTGGACGGAAAATCCCTAGTACCCCATATTGCTAAACAAACATATCTATTGCCCCTACAGCCTTAACACCCCGAGCACTGCATGATTTACGTTAAGCTAAGCAGGATACAAGGCTCGTTGAGTTGGGCCGTGGCGGACCCCAGACCCTACTGGGAGCCAACAAATAACCATCGTGTCTGTAATATGAAGTAGGAGACGTAATCTTGAGTTGGCTTCTCTCATTGCTTGCTCTGTTTAACCTGATCTCAACGGTACTGGTCTTTTCGCCCAGGATCGTGCCACGCAAGTCCGTACCCTTCGGAATCTTCGCCTTCGCCCTGCCAGCCACCGAACTGTCCTGGATCTGGCTTCCGATGCAAATATCCATTACAGCACTGCTGGCGTGGGGGGGCGCACTTGAAAGTGCCCTCGGCCCCCTGGCCTTGGCAGTACTGCTGATGACCTGGCCCGGACTGGCCTGGAATATCTGGAAAGCCGCAGGCACCGAAGTGATCGTTGAAGATGCCTTGTGTAAGTCATTGGGAGACACTTATCGTGACGATATTCCCGAGGCAAGCCGCGAAACCTTTCGCGAGCAGGTACATTTTTCCGACTGGTGTAACCCGATTAGATTCGCCCGGAATGATGTCGAGGTTATTAGAGACATTCCCTACGCCCCCGGCGGAATCCGACAGCAGTTGAACATATATCGCCCTCGCAACCTGCCCGAAAATTCACTACCCGTATTGCTGCAAATTCACGGGGGTGGTTTTCTCTGGGGAAACAAGGACCAGCAAGCACAGCCCCTGCTGCACACCTTGGCGTCCCGTGGGTGGATCGGCGTCTCCATCAACTATCGCCTGAGCCCAAGCGTCGGCTTTCCTACCCATCTTGAGGACTGTAAACGTGCACTCTGCTGGATAAAGGAGAACGGCGCCGAATACGGCATGGATACGAATTTTGTCGCGGTGACCGGGGGCTCTGCCGGCGGCATCCTGACTGCCCTGATGGGGCTGACCTGCAACAAGCCCGAACTGCAGCAGGACACTCCTGATGTCGACACCTCTCTGCAGGCTGTCGTACCCTTCTACGGCCTCTATGACCTGTTGTCGCGCTACGGCCAGCACGAGAACCAGGCAATGTGGGAGGACTTCCTGGGAGGAAAAGTGTTGTTTGAATCACCGGAGGAGAACCCAGACCTGTGGGAACTCGCCTCGCCGATTTCAGACATTCATCCGGATGCACCGCCGTTCATGATTATTCACGGCAGCTTCGATAGCCTCTGTCTGGTAACCGAGGGGCGCGTCTTCAGTGAAAAACTGGCTGAAGTGTCCAAAAATCCCGTGGTATACCTGGAACTGCCCGGCGCAGAGCATGCATACGATACAATTCGCTCTGTGCGTACCGAGCACACTATCGATGGTATACACAGGTTCCTCGAGTGGGTACGTGCGCAACAGGGCAAATAATATAGCGGGAAGGGAGCAATGAAGAAGAAGTTCGGCGATATCGGCTTGCGCGCGAAGGGCCATGTGACTCTGGTAGAAATGCAGCGGCCACCCTACAACTTTTTCGATGCGGAGTTGGTGGGCTCCCTGGCCGATGCCTATGAGTACCTGGATACTATTGATGAGTGCCGGGTTATCGTCCTCTGCGCCCAGGGCAGAGCTTTTTCCGCCGGGGCCGATTTCAAAGCCGGCACCGGGCGCACCCTGTTCAGCGACGACAAGGACAGCAACGCCGGCGCTCTCTATGGCAATGCGGTGCGTATGTTCCGGGCATCAAAGCCCGTGGTTGCCGCGGTACAGGGCCCAGCCATCGGCGGCGGCCTGGGCCTGGCGCTCTCCGCCGACTTCAGGGTGATCTGTGAAAACACCCGGTTCGCCGCCAACTTCGTCAAACTGGGGGTACACGCCGGGTTCGGCATCAGCCACACCCTCCCCCGCATCGTCGGCGAGCAAAACGCTGCGCGCATTCTGTACACCGGGCAACGCGTGGGGCCAGAGCAGGCCATGGCCATGGGCCTTGGGGATATGCTGTCCACTGAGCAGGATTTGTTGGCAGATGCCCTGGCACTGGCGGCTGAAATCGCCGAGGCGGCGCCACTGGCCGTGGAATCCACCCGCGCAACCCTGCGCATGGGCCTCGCCGATGCGGTGGAAAAACAGTTGCAGCGGGAGCTTTCTGAGCAGCAACGCCTGTCCAGGACAGAAGACCACCGGGAAGGCATCAGTGCAGTGTCCGAACGGCGTTCCGGAAACTTCTCAAAGCGCTGAAAGGCCCTGACCGGCTTAACCGGGCACGGCCTTCTGTTTTACGCTGTCCAGCGGAATCTAGTTGCTAGGCCCCGTCGTACTCAGATCGTCCATCACATCGCTCAGGCTGAATGAGCCCGGCTTCTGCCTCGGAGGGAAATCCTCAAAGGACTGCAGCCACTTCATCACATAGGTCTGGGCCGGCGCCAGGACAAACATGCGCTCGGCGCGCCAGCGCTGGTAACCCATGCCCTCGTGATCAGCGCGCTCGAAGGGGTCGGTGCGCAGGTTGAACAACTTTGGGAACCGCAGGGGTACGAAGGGTTCCTGCCACACGTCGAAACCATGGCCGCGCTGCTCCATGAACACCAGCTTCCAGTTGTTGTAGCGCAGGGCGGCGATATCTCCGTCGTCAGTCCAGTAAAGGAAGTCATGGCGCGGACTCTTCTCTTCCTCGCCCTTGAGCATCGGCAGGAGGTTGTAGCCGTCCAGGTGCACCTTGTACTTGCGATTCATGGCGCGGTGGCCCTTGAGCAGTTTCTGCTTGATATCGGCTTCGCCTACACCGGCCATCAGGGTGGGCAGCATATCCTCGTGGGCGCCGATTTCATTGTTGACGGTACCCGGCTCGATTACACCGGGCCAGCGCAGGGCCATGGGCACCCGGTAACCGCCTTCCCAGTTAGTGTTCTTTTCGCCGCGGAAAGGAATGGTACCACCGTCGGGCCAGGTCATGGCCTCAGCGCCATTGTCGGTGGAATACATGACGATGGTATTGTCGGCGATACCCAACTCATCCAGTTTGTCCAACAACTGGCCCACATGGCCGTCGTGCTCGACCATACCGTCGGGATAGATGCCCAGCCCGGTTACACCCTCTGATTCGGGAGCAAGACGGGTCCACACATGCATACGAGTGGAGTTCCACCAGACGAAAAACGGCTTGCCGTCCTTGTGAGCTTTTTCAATGAACTTGAGGGCGCTGGCGGTGACTTCTGAGTCAACGGTTTCCATGCGCTTCATGTTCAGTGGGCCAGTATCCTCAACCTTGCCATCTGCAAAGGAGTGGATCACGCCCCTGGGACCGAACTTCTTGCGGAATTCCGGATCCTTGGGGTAATCGACATTCTCAGGCTCGTCCTCGGCGTTTAGGTGGTAGAGGTTACCGAAGAACTCGTCAAAACCGTGGTTGGTGGGCAGGTGCTCATCCCGGTCGCCCAGATGGTTCTTACCAAACTGGCCTGTGGCGTAGCCGTGGTTTTTCAGCAGCCCCGCCAGGGTCGGGTCTTTCTCACTCATGCCCTCTTTGGCGCCGGGCAGACCAACCTTGGTCAGGCCGGTACGAATGGGGGACTGGCCCGTGATGAACGCCGCGCGACCGGCTGTACAGCTCTGCTGGCCGTACCAGTCGGTAAACATGGCCCCTCATTGGCAATACGGTCGATATTGGGGGTCTTATACCCCATCATGCCGTGGTTATAGGCGCTGATATTGAACCAACCGACGTCATCGCCCCATATCACCAGGATATTGGGCTTGTCGGCAGCGTGGCCTGCGGTGGCCATCAGGCCTGCAGCCAGGAAGGTCCCTATCGCGGCCAGGCACATTCGTAATAGTTTCATTGATTTCACTCCTTTGACGAATTGTCACTCTCATTTTGAGACAAAAATTGTACAGCCACTTCCTGGCCAGCACAACCTTGCTCAGCATAGCCCGGGGATCGACAAAGTGCGCTAGTCGATGAAAAAAACAGCGCCTTTTTTCAGCCGGCCTTGCCAAGGGATCGCAGAATCCTCTCTGTGTGTTCGCCGGAACGCGGAACATCACCGACCTCCTGCTGGGTCGCACTGAATTTCGGCGCAGGAGCTGGCTGCAACAGGCCTTCACCCGCAACAAAGCACTCGCGTGCCCTGATGTGCTCGTCTTCCGCCGCTTCCGGCAGCGACAGTACTGGTGCGAAACAGGCATCGGTGCCCGACAGCAATTCGCACCAGTGTGACCTGGGTTTACTGGCAAACAGGACCGCCATTTTTTCTCGGGCGGCAGGCCAGGTCTTCTTGTCGTGCTGGCGGGCGAAGTCAGGATCGTCTTCAAACCCGCACAGGGCAATCAATTCTCGGTAAAAATTGGGTTCAAGGGCCTGTACCGTAATGTAGCGACCGTCCGAACAGGGGTAGCTGTTGCACCAGGGTGATGCCCCGCCGAAGAACGTTTCACTGGGGGTCTCGCTGATTGCGCCCTCCCCTCGCAGGCCCGCGATCAGGGTCTGGTTATAGATGGCACCGTCGCAGATGGCTGCGTCGATTACCTGCCCCTCGCCGGTGCGCTGCGCGTGCAGCAGCGCTGCCAGGATGCCCAATACCAACATATTCGAACCGGAACCGATGTCACCCAGCACTGTGGGCGTGGGATAAGGCGCATCGCCCGGCAGGCCGCCGTAGTGGAGAATCCCCGAGATGGCGAGGTAATTCAGGTCGTGTCCAGCCGCATGCGACAGGGGGCCATCCTGCCCCCAGCCGGTCATCCGACCATAGACCAGGGAGGCCTTTCGCTGATGCACGACCTCTGGCCCCAGCCCCAGCCGCTCCATTACACCGGGGCGAAAGCCCTCGATCAGCACGTCGGACTGCTCCGCCAACTGCAACACACTTTCCACCGCTTTCGGGTCTTTCAGGTCCAGAGCTATGGATTGTTTGCCTCGGTTGAAAAAGCCGTTCTGACCCACCTCAGCCGCGTTTTTGTTAGCGGCTGCGCGTTCAACCAGGATGACTTCCGCCCCCAGATCGGCCAGCATCATACCGGCGATCGGGCAGGGCCCGATACCGGCGATTTCTAAAACTTTGATTCCGGCTAGCGGTCCCACGTCTCTCTCCTCAAGGCGTTGGTTGTATGGCCTACCTGGCCTGCATCACCGTGGCAGCATCCAGGCGCAGGACCCGGCCATTCATATAGCCATTCTCCGCTAGGAAGGCGCAGGCGTGGGCGAACTCATCCACCTCGCCCATGCGCTTGGGCGCCTCGCACATCGCGATCAGTGAGTCCTGCACTTTCTGGTCCAGCCCCTTCACCAGAGGTGTTCCAAACAGTCCCGGGGCAATTGAATTCACCCGGATACCCAGGGGGCCGAGTTCGCGGGCAGCGGGAATATTCATGCCATTCACGCCCGCCTTGGACCCACTGTAGGCGCTCTGGCCGATCTGGCCTTCAAAGGCTGCGCCGGAAGATACGTTCACAATCACACCGCGCTCACCGTTCTCGTCCGGCTCGTTCCTGGCCATCTGCTCGGCGCACTTGGCCATCACGTTAAACACGCCCATCAGGTTTACGTTGATCACCGTAGCGTACTTTGCCAGGCTGCTGGCCTTGCCTTCCCGGTCGAGGATCTTGCAGGGCAGCGGGATACCAGCGGCGTTAACATTCATATGGATCGCGCCGAACTTGTCCATGATCGCTGCGATAGCGACATCTATGCTCTCCTCGGAGGTCACATCGGTCTGGCAGAAAATGGCATTTTCCTCGCCCAATTCTTCTACTGTCGCTGTGCCGGCTGCCTCATTCAGGTCCAGAAGTGCAACCTTTGCACCCTTCTCGCTCACCATATAACGCGCGGTGGCCTGGCCCAGACCCGAGGCGCCGCCGGTGATTACCAAAACTCTATTTTTCAGCTTCACAAAAACCTCCAAATTCCCTTACTTAACTGAACGCATTCAAACCGGTCAGGGCCCGGCTGATTAACAGCTTCTGGATTTCGGTAGTGCCATCGGGGATCGGCGCGACAATAGCCTCCCGCGCCAGGCGCTCAACGATGAATTCCTTGGTCACACCGTTACCACCGTGAATTTCCAGCGCGTCGCGCGTCGCGGTCACCGCGATTTCGGTGCCGTACCACTTGGCCATGGCGCACTCCTTGTCCGCGCGCTCGCCGCGCATCACCATATCCATGGCCCGGTAGGTCAGCAGCCGGGCGGCATCGATCTGGGTGGCCATGGTGGCGAGCTTGTCGGCGATCAGCTGGTGACCGCCAATCAACTTGCCGTGCTGCTTGCGCTCCTGGGCGTACTTGATCGCCTCATCCATGGCGCGACGCGCCACGCCAATTCCCCACATGGCCATGTGGCAGCGAGCGTATTCGAATATCTTCAGGGTATTTTTGAGCCCGGTACCGCGGCCACCCACCACGTTCTCCACCGGCACCCGCACATCAGACATGAAAACCTGCGAAGTGGACTGACCGTTCAACGCCATCTTGGGAATTCCCACCGTCTCGTAGCCATGCTCCTCACGGTCGATCAGTATATGGCTGATCTCGTTCTCACCGGTGCGACAGGTACAGATGAACACGTCTGAGTACTCGCCATTCGTAATCCAGGTCTTTTCGCCATTGATCACCCAGTGGTCGCCATCGAGCACCGCACGCGTCTTGACTGCAGACACGTCTGAACCCACGTCCGGCTCAGAGATACCCATGGCGATGAACTTGTCGCAGTTGATGATGTCCGCGAGGTAATTCTCCTTGATGGCCTCGGGCGCCAGCTGTCTTAACAGCTCGGCATTGACCGCGTTGATAAAACCGGGGATGGCGATATCCAGAGAGGTGTAGGCGATCTCCTCAAATACCATCAGGTGGGTGAGCCAGTCCATGCCAAAGCCGCCCCACTCCTCACCGAATGGCGCCTTGATCAAGCCGAACTCGGTCAGCCCCTGGGTCCACTCCTGCATTTTCTCCCGCGGTATGAAGCCCTCGCCGTGCTCGCGAAAGGCCGGCTCGATCTCCGAGTCCAGGTATTTGCGCAGATTCTCGATAATCATCTGCTGTTCTTCACTGCGTTGGAAATTCATCGCTTTGTTCTCCTCTACTGCTTTGCGAGTATGCTTACCGCGGCCGTTGCCTCTTCCAGGCCGACGAGGCCACCACCGTTTTCCTGTACTGCGATCCGCGCGCCTTCAACCTGGCGCGCGCCGGCTTCGCCGCGCAGCTGGGTTACCAGCTCAAATATCTGGCCGAGGCCTGTGGCGCCGATGGGGTGCCCTTTTGACTCCAGGCCGCCGGAGGGATTGACCGGCACCCGGCCGCCGACAGTGAAATCGCCGCGCGCGGCGGCGGGGCCGCCCTCCCCCCAGGGCACCAGGCGCAGGTTTTCCACCTGGATGATCTCACCCATGGCAGTCGCGTCGTGCACCTCCACCACGCTCACATCCTCCGGGGAAACGCCGGCCTTCTCGTAGGCTTCTGCGGCCGCCAGCGCAGTAATGTGCTTTTCATACTCCTCGGCCGTGCGGTTGATACCGGAGCGGAAGACGCAGCTGAGCAGCTTCACCGCCCGGGAGGCATCGCCCCTGAGCCGTTTGAGGCCCTCGGCACTGCACAGCACCGCCGCGGCAGAGCCGTCGGAGATGGGCGCGCACATGGGCAGGGTCAGGGGGTAAGTGATCGGCGGTGCGGCCATCACCTCTTCAACGGTGTAAGGGTTCTGGTACTGGGCCAGGGGATTGTGCACCGAGTGGGTGTGGTTCTTGGCGCAAACCGCGGCGATCTGCTCCTGGGTGGTGCCGAAGGTCTTCATATGCTGGCGGCAGAAGGCTGCGTACACATCCATGAACATGCTGTAGGGCTTGGGTGACAGGGAGCCTTCCGGCAGGGTAATCCCCTCCCCCATCTTGAGCAGGTACTCCTTGTTGGCCTCAACCGTGGTCACATCCCAGGCGGAATCGAACGCGGCGAACATCTTCGCCTTGTCCTCGGTTAACATTTTTTCCGTACCCACCGCGATTGCGATATCGCAGCTGCCGGCGCGAATCGCCTGGGCAGCCAGGTAAAGGCCGGACGTGGCGGAAGCGCAGGCGCCTTCAACATTGAATATAGGGATGCCCTCAAAACCCATGGAGCGCAGGGCCACCTGGCCGGGCACCATATGCTGGTCCTGCAGAAAGCCGATGACACAGGAGGCGAAGAAGGCCTCGCCCACCTCGTCCTTGTCTACACCCGCATCAGTCAGGGCCCCCTGTACAGCCTCAGCGGTCAGGTCCTTGTAGCTCTTGTCCATATGCCGACCGAAGGGGGTCATGCCGACGCCGGCGATATATACATCTGTCATTTTCTCTACTCCTATTAGCGGCCCTGGAACCGTGGCTTGCGTTTCTCGGCAAAGGCGGCCAGGCCTTCCTGCATATCCCAGGAGCGCTGGTGCTTGCGGAATTCGTACATCTCGTGCCGCAGCGCGTCGTCTCGGGTCTTGTCAGCGGCGGCATTAGCCACGGACTTCATCCGGCGCAGGGCGATGGGGCTCTTCTCAGCGATATGCAGGGCCAATGCCTGGGCGGCTTCCTGCAGCTCACCGTCGGCTACCACCTCATTGACGAAGCCGTAGTTTTTCATCTCCTGTGCGGAAAGAGTTCTGCCGGTAAACAGTAGGTACTTAGCCACGTTGTGGGGAACGATACGCGGCAGTACTGCTGCTCCCCCCGCCCCCGGGTAGACACCGAAGTTGGCGTGAGCGTCGCCTATCCTGGCACTCTCAGCGGCCACGACGAGATCGGCGCACATGGCGGTCTCCAGGCCACCTGCCATGGTGATACCGTTGAGGGCGGCAATCACCGGCTTGGGGAAATCGCGCAGCGGGTTCAAAACCCTGTCGCACAGGCGATCGAGGAAATCAGGCTTACCGGGTGGGACGTCGAGGCTATCCAATACCTGCTTCAAGTCAGCGCCGGCGCAGAAAGCCTTGCCCGCACCGCTGATGACAACAACCTTGATACACTCATCCCCCAGAATCTGTTCCAGGTACTCCTCGTACAGGGTAATCATTTCCAGGCTGATGGAATTCATGGCCTCGGGCCGGTTCATGGTCAACCAGGCTACTCCATCCCTGTTTTCGAATAGAAGGGCAGCTTCACTCATTAGAAAAACTCCTGACACTGATCCATCTGTGGACCGATATTGTTAGCGGAAACCCGCGCTGGGTATTCACTCCCGTGTTCTGGGAATACTATAAGCGCAGGCGGCTGTAAGCCCCTTGTCATCAGAGCTTAAATACTTGTCTGGATGATAATTGTTAACGGGGGCTTTGAGAGTCGATTCGGGCGAATCGGGGAAGAAATAAAAAAAACAGCGCTTGATACCAGGCAGGGTGCCGGCATCAAGCGCCGCAAAGGGACTATCAGAAATTGTATGCTGCAGATATTCCGTAGACGCGGGGTTCCTCAACCCAGCCAATATAAACTCCTGGGCTCAAGGGAGCATCAACCGAGGCGGTATAAGTGGTCTCGTCAGTCAAGTTACGGCCGTAAAGGACAACTTCCCAGGTACCTTCCAGGGACATCAGGGAGATACTGGCATCGACCTTGGTGTAGGAATCCTGCAGCACATTTTCATCGAGGTCGCCATCCAGGAAGAATTCATCCTTGTAATTGACATCGACATGGAAATTGAATTCCGCCCAATCAAATGCGTGATTGTAGTCCAGGTAGAGCGAGGCACTGTGCTCCGGTGCGAACGCCCCGCGCTCGCCGGACAGATCCTTTGTACCCTCACCAGAGGAGTTCGGGCAGGTACCCAGGCCAATCTCGACAACGGAACAACCCGCCCCCGGATACGAATCGAACTCGTGATCGAGGTAGGCATAGCTGCCGCCGATTTCCAGTGCATCGGTAGCGGCGAACTGCGCTTCGATCTCGATACCCTGGACGGTCAGCTCCGCCGCGTTGCCTACGACAAAACTTGTGCCACCCCAAGAAGTAACCTGCAGATCTTCCAGCTCAGATCTGTAAATGGCTGTCGCGACGCGCGCACGGCCATCCATGAAGTCCTGTTTTACACCCAACTCCCAGGCAGTCACGGCTTCGTCTTCAAACTCGTGACCGGGTCGAGACGAGCCATCGGGATTCGCTGTATCCGGGCTGAAATTGAAGCCGCCAGACTTGTAACCTTCCGAATACGAAAGGTATGCCATTCCGGTGTCACTGTATTCCCAGCGCAGGCGAGCAGAGGGGTCAAAATGACTTTCATCACGCTCGTCTTCAAAATAGGCAGCGTATCGATCCAGGCTGCCGGCATGTGCCGCGGCCGCAGCTGTCGCACCGGCATCGCCAGTAGCCACCATGACATTGGTCAGGTATTCAATAAGATCTGCGGACCCGGCAGTAATGTCAGGAGTCACTATATCGTTTACTTGCCCTGGTGCGCCCTGGCCGATGGTAACCAGCTTGGTCATTTCCTTCTCATCTTCCGAGTAACGCCCGCCAAGATCGAGGCTCAGGGTATCGGTGATGTCGAAAGTGACTTCACCGAAAATTGCCATTGTCGTGGTGTCCTGGTCGAAATCGGTCAGACCGGACGATGTGTCTGTCTCACCAAACGGTGTCACGAAAATGGTGGGGACTAGCCCGCCAAATGTGCCATCGATGTGAGTACCTTCGTCCAATTCCAGCTCCTGGTCCTCGTAGTAAACACCCGCGATAAAGTTAAACCGGCCATCCCAGTTTGTAGCAACACGGATTTCCTGGCTGAACATGTTCAGCTTTTCCTGGTCGATATTCTCGATGAAGTTGGGAGGCAGGAAGTCCACATCATGGTACTGCTCGAATTCAAAGTCAGATATGCCGGTCAAGGACGTTACCGTGTAGTCACCGACATCCCAGTCGATTTTCACAGAGAAGGCGGTCGAAGTCGTGTCCTCGGTATCACCCCTGCCCCACTGCAGGTTGCCTACCCAACTTTCATAGTCATCGCCTCCGGGTGCATCGGCCGCCGCAAATTGACCACCAGTAAGTGCGGCAGAGAGGGCCAGAGTGCTAGCCGGGGGCAGGCGGTCATCAATCGTATAGGCGTTCATTTCCTTGCCGGTACTTTCCATATCCACGTGTGACGCCTTGGCAACAATCGACAGGTTGTCGGCTGCATCCCAGGCCAGTGTCAGGCGAGCCATCTTGTTGGTTTCTTCCTGCTCATCGGTGTCCCGGAACCTGTTATCCATGTAACCATCGGAGTCTTCCTGGCGCAGCACCAAGCGGGCCGCAACACTGTCGCTCAGACTGCCTGATACGATGCCAGTGTAACGTGTGGTGGACTGCTCAGGCTCAAACGCGGCCTTGATGGACCCGTTGAACTCATCGCCAACTACCGGGTTGGCTGTTTCCACCTTAATAGCACCAGCCACAGTGTTTTTTCCGAATAGCACGCCCTGGGGGCCACGCAATACTTCCACCTGCTGCAGATCAACCAGGGACTGGGTGAACTGGCGGCTACGGGACTGGTAGATACCATCAATGTACATTCCCGCTGACTGCTCAAAACCCTTGTTAATGCCCGAACCGACACCGCGGATACGAATATTCGTGGTCTGGGCGCCGCGGCCAATCTGCAGGCCAGGTACCTTGGCGGAAAGCTGTTCCATGTTGGAGATACCCTGAGACTCCATGGCCTGGCCGGATACCGCGGTGACCGCCACAGGAGCGTCCATCAGGGTCTCAGTACGCTTACGGGCGGTGACCATCACCTCTTCCAGGGCCTGGCCGTGGGTGGGCAGTGACTGGTAGAGAAGAACCTGGGAAGCGGCGACTGCGAGCGCAAGGGGCTTGGTTTTGAGTGAGATATTCATTGTGATCCTCTGCTTTCTATA
The DNA here is from genome assembly GCF_000423125.1 of Haliea salexigens DSM 19537. GTDB lineage: Bacteria > Pseudomonadota > Gammaproteobacteria > Pseudomonadales > Halieaceae > Haliea > Haliea salexigens. Next base: position 24,875 of record NZ_AUHJ01000023.1, on the reverse strand, counting down.
GTTATGGAGCTTTATATAGTTATGGAACTGTGGGTTATTACATGGCAAACAAACGTCCGGCTCTTGGCCGAATAATGATTAAATTTGTCCATTCAGCCCGGAACGCGTGTTAATTTGCCGCTTTTCTTCCTGCGGGGTTCTTCCTCACCGGCTTTTTAGCTGTTGTTTTCTTTTTTAGCGGGCGTTTCGCCGGCTTACGCTTTGGTTTGGCCCCAGTGGCCGCCAGCAATTCCGCATAGCTCTCTTCCAGACACTGGGCCAGGAATTCCGGGTCCGGCACAATCTCGCGGCAGGCCGTCGGGCAGATATAGATCTCCCGGTCGTAACTGGTGATCGCGAATACCGCTCCCATGCCGTCGGTACAGGGCGCCACAATGGACCAGAACTTCAGCTTCGCGCCCTGGAGGTACAGCGGCACGCTCGGCCCAGGCACATTGGAAATTGCCATATTAAACAAGCGCTTACCGGTGCCACCCGCATCGAGACCAATACGGGAAATCAGCTTCCCTGTGGCCGCCAGCAAAGAAGCGGGAATATGCTTGTTGAGGTCCGTCAGGTCACTGGCGCCAATGGCGTTGACGATACTCTTGGAGCGAGCAGTCTGTTCGGTCACATAGGCGAGACGTTCTTTCGGGTCCGCAATATCGGAACCGATAGCGGCCCCCATGAAGGTGATGTTGTTGGCGCCAGGCTCGGCATCGGGCCCGGACCGGGTGTTGACCGGCATCATCGCCACCATGGTGTCCCGGGGCAATTCACCGTTGTGGTCCAGGTAGCGGCGCAGGGCACCGGATATAATTGTCGTCACCACATCGTTGATGGTGCTGCCTTCCACGGCCTTGCGAATGCCCTTGAGCTCGTCCAGTTGGAAGCGTGAGGTGGTAAACACCCGAAAGGGAGAAACCCGGCCGTCGAAGCGGGTCGTCGGCACCTTCGTTCCAGAATTGTGTTCTTCGACCCTGGCCACAGTGCGTTTCTGCACCTCCTTGCGCAACCTGCCACCCACCTTGGGCAGCAGGCGGGACAGGGGTCTGGCAAGACGCATCGGCGAGGTCGCATTGTTCCACCAGGCACGGGTGGCCATCTCAAACTGGCTGGGGGCGCGAACACCCTCGGTCTCATGCTCTCCGCCCAGCCCCGGCTTCTTACCCCGGGCATCGAGGTCGTGCAGGGCCCAGGTCAGTTGCGCCGCCGCGGTGCCGTCTACGGCCGCGTGATGCATGCGGGTGAGGATGGCGAAGCTGCCCTTGGGCAGCCAGTCGATATTGTCCAGCCCCTCAACCACGTACATCTCCCACAGAGGGCGATTGAAATCGAAATGGGGGGTGGTCAGGCGCGAGGCCATGATACAGAACTGCCGCCAGTCGCCGGGCTTGGGCAGGGCAACGTGGAACACGTGGTTCTCGATGCGGAAATTCTCATCTTCCACCCAGTAGGGATAGTCCAGGGACATCGGCACCTGCTTGAGCTTCTGGCGGAAGATCGGCGAGGTGGCGGTGCGCGATTCGATGTGTTTGAGGATTTCCTTGAAGCGCAGGTGGCCACCGCCGGGAATTGTGGACTGGTCGTATACATAGATCATGGTGCCGCCGGTACTGGCGCGGTCCGTGTCCAGATAGATGAAGGAGGCATCGAGCCCCGACAGTTGCTTGAGTTTGCTCATGTGCTGGACTCACCCGACCTTGCGGCCGGCCTCCTCCCAGTATTTCTGGCGCACCTGCCGGCGCAGCACCTTGCCCACCACGCTGGTGGGTATCTCCTCTACGATTTCAACGGATTTGGGCGTCTTGTATCCGCCCAACTCGTTGCGTACGTGCTGGATAAGTTCCGCCTCTTCAACCTCGGCGCCTTCCTTGAGCATGACCTCGGCGTGCACCGATTCGCCCCACTCCTCATGAGGCACACCGACCACCGCGGACATCAGCACCGCCGGGTGGCTGTTAAGCGCGGATTCCACTTCGTTGGCGTAGATATTGAAGCCGCCACTGATAATCATGTCTTTCTTGCGATCGACAATATGGAAGAAGCCACGCTCGTCGATCCTGCCAATGTCGCCAGACTTCCAGAAGCCATCCTGGAACTCAGAAGCGGTCTGCTCCGGATTGCCGAAGTAGCCCGGCACAATGGCGCGGGAACGCAGCCAGATCTCGCCGGTCTCTCCCCGCGGCACCGGGTTGCCGTCGTCGTCCATGATCTCAAGCTCGGTGAAAGGCGAAGGCCGGCCGGCGGAGGCCAGGTGCGAATCATCGCCGTCCTCCACCAGGTGGTCGGCTTTGCTCATGGACAGGGCCACACCAAAGTGCTCGGTGGAGCCATAGACCTGAATGAAGTTGTTACCAAAGGCCGCCTGCAGTTCCGCCAGCTTGGACGGGCTCATGGGGGCAGCACCGTAGTACATGTTTTCAATTGTCTTGAACCGCGCCCGACCCTTCTCGTCCATATCCAGCAGGCGGTACAGCAGGGTCGGCACGGCGAAACCGTTAGTGATCCGCTCGGCGGCGATATTGTCACACCAGGCATCCAGATCGGGCACATTCATGGTCACGGTACAACCGCCCTTGAACTGGGTCGGCGCAAACATCATGCCGCTGCCGTGGGTGATCGGCGCTAGGTGGATAAAGCGGGTCTCGGGGGTCCAGGCCGGATCCGGCAGGGCCCAGTAGGAGTCGCGACATGCCAGGTAGGTGTCCGCTGTGTACATGGCGCACTTGCCGCGACCGGTGGTGCCGCCAGTGAAGCGCATGATCACCACGTCCTCGCGGTCGTCGATCACCACGTTGGGGTTGCTGTCGTCCACCTGCTCCAGCAACTCCCAGAACAGGTGCACGCCAGAGTACTCTTTTTCCGGCGTATCCATCGCCACAATGGTGACCTGGCGCTCGCGCAGCATCTCGTAGTGGCTTTTTAGCAGGTCGGCTTCGATGAACACCACCTTGGCGTTGACCGTATCGACCTGGTAGGTGTGGTCGTCCAGGCTGTCGCGGTAATTGGTATAACACAGGGCCGTGCCGGCTTTTACCGCGGTGAACCAGTGAATCAGGGACGCATTGTCGTTATCCAGGATCACCACCGCGTTGTCGCCGCGCTGCAGGTCCAATTTGTGGCGCATCATGTTAACGATGCGATTGGTCAGCAGATGATACTCCCGGAAGGTATAGCGCCGCTGGCGCTCGATATTTACCAGGGCTTCACGATCTGCGAAGGCATCCGCGAGACGCTGACTAACAGTGCTGAAATTCATTCTCATGGCAACCTTTCCCTATGACCAGCCGCAGACCCGGCGGCACACCGTTTCTATAAGGTCCATGGGCAGCGGCAGGAACGCCGCGATGGGATCGCCGGCGATCGCCGCGGCGATTTCAGGCAGCTTCGATTCAGGGATGTCGTGGCGGGCGAAGTCGCGGGGATGCCCCGTCGCTTCGAGCAAGCCGCTGATTGCAGCTGCGCAGGCCAGGACAGCGTCTCGACCCTCGCCCTCAACGCCGAACACGCCCTTCAGGCGATCGGCAACCGGCACGTAGAAGTCAGCGAACTCCTCCATCACGATGGGCAGTAGTACACCGTTCGCCTCGCCGTGGTGGATATGACAGGCCGCACCAAAGGCGTGAGCAAAATTGTGCACCGGCACAGCCCCAAAATCGTTCACTACCGCGCTGCAGGCCATGGCGCTGGCATTGAGCATGGCCTGGCGCGCCAGCAGGTTCGAACCATCGGCTACCACTTTGGGCAGGTTCTCCAGGATGATCTTCGCGCTGGTCTCAGCGTGGGCCAGGGTGAAATCCCCCGTGTTCGGATGTCCCATAATCTCTACAGCGTGAGTCAGGGCGTCCATACCGGTGGCGGCGGTCAGCATGGGCGGCAGGCCGGTGGTCATGTGCGCATCCAGTACCGCGATATCCGACTCCAGGTAGTGGCTTACGATCAGGTGCTTGATGCCCAGATCCTTGTTGTAAATCACAGCACCGTTGGTCACTTCAGCGCCGGTACCGGCAGTAGTGGGCACCGAGATATGCGGTACGCCCATATACTGCACTTCCGGCCAGTGCATCATCTTCACCGGCGACTTCAACAACTGGGCCACGCTGTCTACCCCGGAGTACATGGCGAGCTTTACCAACTTCACCGAGTCGAGTACGCTACCGCCACCCACGGCCAGCAGGCCATCGGCGCCGGTAGCCCGCGCCATCTTCAGACACTCGTCGATACAACCGGATTCCGCATCCGGTGCGGTATCGGTAAACACGCTCGCCAGGCGAACTCCGCCAGGACCGCGTTGCTCGTCAAACAGGGCCGCGACCTTGTCGACAATTCCCACATCTTTCAGGCCCTGGTCACTGACCAGGAGAACGTTTTTACTACCCAGGCCGCTGAACAGGCCGGGCAGGCGAATGACAGTGCCGGGACCCGCGTGGATCATGCTCCGCTGCCAGTATTGAAATGCGCCAGTGCTGGACATCGTTTTTATCCTCTCAGGGTGATCGACCGGTTTACTCAGACGCTGCGATGCACCAGGCCATACATGGCCTTGGCATTCGGGTCAGTCTCGAAACTGGTCACATAGTTTTTGGTTTCCAGGTAGCCTTCCATGGACGCGATATTGATCTCCCGTCCGTAACCACTCTGCTTGATACCGCCGAAGGACATATCACCGCTGATGGCATGCCAATCGTTGACCCACACGGTGCCCGCTTCCAGGCGGTGACTGACGGACTGGGCGGCAATGGGGTCACCGGTCCAGACACCTGCGGACAGCCCATAACAACTGTCGTTGGCCATATCGATGGCGTCTTCGACATCGCTGTACTTGATAACCGATAGCACCGGGCCAAAGATCTCCTCGTTGTAGATTTTCATATCGGGGGTAACATCAGTGAAGATGGTGGGCTGTACGAACATTGAGTCGGGGAACTCTTCTACCGACAGCGGCCCGCCACCACAGGCGACTTGGGCGCCTTCGGCCTTACCGGATTCGATATAACCCAGCACTCGCTCGTAGTGCGCTCGATAGGCCATGGGGCCCAGGGTGGTTGCCGGGTCGAACTGGCTGCCGGCCTTCATCTTACCGGCCAGTTCCGCCATGCGCGCCACCAGTTCATCGTGTATGGACTCGTGAACAAACAGACGGGTGCCGGATATGCAGATCTGCCCCGAGCCCAGCAGGAAGCCGTAGGTCGCCCCCCTGGCCGTCAGTTCAATCGGCGCATCAGGCAGTACGACGCCGGGGCCCTTGCCGCCCAGTTCCAGGGTCACCCGCTTCATGGTATCGGCGGCTTCTTTCTGGATCATGGCACCGGTGCGACCAGAGCCGGTGAAAGAAATCTTGGCAATCCCCGGGTGGGAAGACAGGGCGGCTCCCACGTCCGGCCCAAGCCCAGTCACCACGTTGACGACACCCGGGGGCAGCAGGTCCTGTATCAGCTCCATTGCCCGAACTACCGCCAGAGACGCAGTCTCGGCAGGCTTGATGATCACAGTATTGCCCGCGGCAATCGCCGGCAGCATTTTCAGGAAGGCCAGGAACAGGGGGCCGTTCCAGGCGGTAATCAGGCCGCAAACCCCAAGGGGCTGCTTGACGATTTTCACATCGTGGGCTTCGGGTACAGCACGCACCGGGGGGTACTCGACGAATGGATAGCTCTCCAGGTTCTCCGAGAATATCTGCACAAACTGCATCACTGCGGGGATATCAAAACCCTGCAGACGGGTCACCGACAGCCCGGTACACTTGGCTTCAAGGCCCAGCAATTCCTCCATATTGGCCCCCAGCACCAGCGCCATACGGGCAATGATATTGGCCCTTTCACTGGTAGCGGTATTTTTCCAGCTCTTGAATGCCTCGCTTGCCGCTGCCACAGCCCTATCGACATCTGCACTGTTACCGGCGGCGGCCTTGCCGATCACCTGCCCCATAACGGGATCAATGAGATCTAAATACTGGCCGGAAGAAGGAGAAACAAACTCTCCGTTAATGATGTGGTTCTGGGTGGGGATGCTCACGTAGACCTCTCTCTGGAGATTGGTGTGTTATTCGTTGTGTAGGCTAAACCCAAGCCGGACACACTACTTGGCCCTAAAAACAAATAACCCGGTAAAACTGTCAGAGCGTGCCACCTGTTATACCTCCCCCTGTGCCGAACCAGGCTCTGAACAAAAGGTCTTTTTCTTTTTTTTTCAAGTTGTTATCCTGCAGTGTGCGGTGATGAGATACTGATAACGAGGAATTTCCAAGAGGATGAGCGAGACCACCTCGGCCACTACGATCGCGTCCTATACCATGGCGATTCATATGGCGCTGGAAGCAAATGGCTTCGACGCTTCGGAAGTATTCAGGGCGGCAGGCTTGAGTGACACCCCGAGCCAGGATCCCCTTGAACGCTATACCACGGCCCAGATGGCCACCCTGTTCCGTGAGTCTGTCAAATCCACCGGAAACCCCGCATTTGGTCTCACCGTAGCGCGCTTCCTGCACCCCTCCAACGTGCATGCCCTGGGCTATGCCCTGTTGGCCAGTTCGAGCCTGCGGGATGCTTGTGAAAGGCTGGTCTACTATTTCCGCATAGCCAGTAACCAGGGCGTTTATCGCATTGATGAGTCTGAAGATCGTTACTGCCTGGTTCTGGAGGAGATCGCGGACGGTGTCGCCTATGAAACCATCGACACCTGGAACGCATTCCTCATCCGCGTTTTTCGGATGATCTACCTACCCGATTTTGCGCCTATTTCAGTCTCGCTCGCACGCCCCCGACCAGAGGGCTACGAAGACCTGTATACGACAAGCTTTCACGTTCCAGTGACATTCGACACCACCACTTGTGAAATCTGCATGGACCAGGCTGTCATGGACATTCCGCTACGGGGCGGTAACCGCGAGATTGCCAGTGAACACGACAAGATCCTGCAAAGCTATATTTCCGCACTGGACGCGGAGGACATCGTCAACCGGGTCAAGCGCGTCATCTTGCAGAAACTACCGTCGGAAAACTGTACCAAACAACAGGTGGCCAGCGAACTGGCCATGAGCCCAAGTGCACTGCAGCAAAAGCTGGCGGCGCGGGAATCCAGCTTCCAGGACCTGCTGAACCAGGTGCGAAAGTCCCTCGCACTGGACTATATGGAACAATCCAGGGTGAGCATCACCGAGATGAGCTTTATGCTGGGCTTTAACGATACCAGCAGTTTTACCCGGGCTTTCCGCCGCTGGACCGGCAAGTCACCCCGCGACTACCGTCGGGAAAAAGGGGTGGAGTAAGCGTGTAGGGGCTCACCTACGGCGCGCCTCGCTTCCCGAGCCCGCTCCGCAACGAATTGCGGATGCTACATAGGGCATGGAGCTACAAGCAAACCGAAGAAACAAAAATGTTGCCCTTTTGGCCAACACGGGCTTCGCTTCTGTTTGAATGCGTTATCTTACGCATTCGGTTAGATACGCGAGGTGAAATAATGAAAAACCTGACCAGTATTCCAGTGGCATTCTTCTGCCTGATCTTCTCCTTTGTCCCGGCCGCGCTGGCCGCGGAAAAACCCAATATCCTGATTATCTGGGGCGACGATATCGGCCCCTACAACATCAGCGCCTACAATATGGGCCGCATGGGTTACCAAACACCCAATATCGACAAGATCGCTGCCGATGGCATCATCTTCACCGACTCCTACGGTGACCAGAGCTGCACTGCGGGCCGCGCCGGCTTTATCACAGGGCAACACCCCCTGCGCACCGGCCTCACCAAGGTGGGCCTGCCGGGGGCGAAAGAAGGCATGTCCGACAAGGACCCCACTATCGCCACCCTGCTCAAGCCCCTGGGTTACGCTACCGGCCAGTTCGGCAAGAACCACCTGGGTGACCGGGATGAACACCTGCCCACCAACCACGGCTTCGATGAATTTTTCGGCAACCTGTACCACCTTAATGCTGAGGATGAGCCTGAGCACCCGAACTATCCCAAAGATCCTGAATTCAAGAAGATGTTCGGGCCCCGTGGCGTGATCCACAGCTATTCCGACGGCAAGATACAGGACACCGGCCCGCTGACAAAAAAGCGCATGGAAACCGTTGACGAAGAGTTTCTCGGGGCGGCCCTGAAATTCATCGACAAGTCCCACGAGGCAGGCAAGCCCTTCTTCGTCTGGTTCAACGCTACCCGCATGCATGTGTGGACCCGCCTCAAACCCGAATCAGATGGGGTGACCGGCCAGGGTCTGTACGCCGACGGGCTGGTAGAACACGACGGCCATGTAGGCCAGTTGCTGGAAAAGCTTGACCAACTGGGCATCGCCGACAACACCATTGTCATGTACTCCACCGACAACGGCGCCGAGTTGGCTCTGTGGCCGGACGGTGGCTACACCCCCTACAAGGGCGAGAAAAACAGCAGTTGGGAAGGCGGCTACCGGGTGCCGATGATGGTGCGCTGGCCGGCGCAGATCGAGTCGGGCCAGATCTCCAATGAGATCATCGCCATGATGGACTGGCTGCCCACACTGATGGCTGCGGCCGGCAACGACAACATCATCGAGGAGTTGAAAAACGGCAAGCGGGTTGGTGGCAATTCCTACAAGGTGCACCTGGACGGCCACAACTTCCTGCCCTACTTCCTCGGCAAGGAGAAAAAGGGTCCGCGCACTGAATTCATCTACTCCTCCGATACAGGTGACGTGGTGGCGATCCGTGACGGCGATTACAAAATGCTGTTCCGCGAGCAGACTGCCCACGGCTTTGATGTTTGGCGCAACCCCTATAAGGATTTGCGCCTGCCGAAGGTGTTCAACCTGCGCATGGACCCCTTCGAGCGAATGGACGTTGAAGGCGCGGGCTATAACCAGTGGGCGGCAGAGCACCTGTTCCTGGTAGCTCCGGCCATGTACAAGGTCGCCAAATTCAAGGCCACCTTCGAGGAATTCCCCCAGCGGCAGAAGCCCGGCTCCTTCGTACCTTGACGCCCCCCTCAATCAGTAATGCCCTGGTGCGGTCGCTGCTGCGCCAGGTAGGACTGCACCAGCTCCAGGCCGCTCTTGTCACAGGGCGGCAGGTCCACGTCGTTGGTACCCAACGGTTTGACACGTTCACCCCAACTTATCAGGTGTGAACTCCAGGTGAGACCTGCGCCAAAAGCCGGCACCAGGATATTTGCACCGGGCTTGACGTACCCCTCCTCGACGGCTTCTACCAACGCGGTTGCAGCTGACACATTGCCGTAGCGCTCGATATTCGCGAACAGCTTCTGTTCGGGAGCGCCCAGCTTTTTGCCCACGGCTTCGATGATGCGCAGGTTAGCCTGGAGGGGCACAACCAGGCCCATATCGTCCACCGTCAGATTAGCTTCTGCCAGTACCTTCTGGCTGGCTTTCGCCATTCCCCCTACGGCACGCCTGAAAATGTCCTGCCCATCGAAGTCCCAGGATGTGGCGACCAGGTCGGGCCGATTTGTAAAGGCCGTTCCGTAGTTCTGAATAAACAGTGAGTCCCGCGCCTAGGCGAGACAGCCCAGAGATTCACCCCGCTGCCCCTCCTCCCTGTCGCTGGCCTCCACCACCAGTGCGGCGGCGCCATCACCAAACAACACTGCCACGTTGCGGTTAACCCAGTCCAGCACGGTGGATGTTTTTCAGCTTGAAAACTTGAACGGCTCCCACATGATTGGGGCTCTGGGGCGACTCCGGCATAAATCAGGTGAGCAACGCCCACTGCCAGTATCCCGCCCCCAAACCGAGGGCAGCCCCTACCGCGACCAGTTTCCATTCATCCTCGGCGACGACGGGGTGCAGTAATTCGTAAAATTCCGCTGGAGAGAGCCTGCCCAGCCGCTCCGCGATGGTGTTTTCGACATCCAGCGCCTCGTCAATGTAGGCGAAAGAACGACTGTCCGGCCTGATCAACTCCTCGAAGGCCCTGTCCCCGACAATTGCGCTTATTCTCGCGTATTCCGAGGGGCCGATGCTGACGACGGCAAGGGGCTTGAAAACGCCCTGGGCTTCCTCCAGGGCGCGGTTTACCTCGCGGTGGATCAGCTCACGCAGGCGATCAACCGACTCATTTATCTTGAGCATTTCGCCCACCACGATTTCGGCGGTGACGAGGTCGGAGGCCATCACCTTGCCGTAGTACCGCGATACTTCCTTCTGGCGTTTGATAAACAGGCCCTGAACCGTAAAGGGCCCAATCTTGACAGGCTCCAGCGGTTTCTGGATGAGGTAAATGGCCAGCGCATTGGTAATGTAACCAACCAATAGCCCGAAGGCCGGCAGCAACCACCAGGCCTGGAAAAAGTACCAGATGAACATGACGGGTATGCCCAGAGGCAGGCCGAAATACAGGCCGCTGCGCTGAATGAACCTGAATTCACTCGCAGCCGCATTACGGAACATCCCAACCAGCATACGTTTGTCACCAGTGAGTTTTTCGACGATCACCTCGTTTAGATCGACCAACTCACCCAGATTGGGCTTGAGGTCTTCAATGAGGCGCGTGAGCGCGTCCGGAAGCTGCTTTCTCACTTCCCGATAAACCCGCTTCTTGATTGCGATGGGTGAAGCGCTCCAGAAAAAATTGCTGAGTGTAAGCTGGGGTAGCGTCGACTGGCTCATGACTTCGTCGACCACATCCTCCACAAAGGGGTCCAGCCGGTGACTGATGGCCTCGATCAGTTGCTCCGGATCAATCCGGTCGATAAGTTCTTCCTGGGACAAAACGCGCTTTACGCTGTGGTCAACCGTGATGCGCGCCATCTTGCCGGAATTCGCCGGAATTACACCCTGCCAGCCCAAGGGGCCGATGCCGACAAATTCCACCGGGCCCATCATCATCCTGACGGCCAACCAGTTGGTTCCGTAACCAACCAGTCCGCTCACGACAGGTATCGTCAGGTATGCCAGATACTCCTGTAGAAACGCAAAATCGCTCATTTCCCTTTACCTACTCAGCGGAATTCCGGCTGTACTGTAACAACAGCCGGGAAACGCCCTTAAATGTCCCGACCACGCATTGCACCCACATTTCTTTTTCAGTGCGAGAAAGGACCACCCATGCTTCAAGTTCTAATTATATCGAAGGGTTTTCTACTGACCTTTCCCAGGGGCTAATCCACTTGGCTTTACAGGTATTTCGATCTGCCCGGCTCGATCCGGGAATTTGACTACAACATGAGGAGTGCCGGGTTCATTCCCTCAAAATCAGGAGTATTTCTACCCTCGTGAATCTAATTGTCTTGTGACTTAGCGCCGCCAATATGAGGGTAAGTACTATGCCGCCACTGCGTTCTGTGACTTGGATATAGGCAAATCGAGAACTACGTCTTTATAGTTGACTCTAGGGCGGATTCTTCCTTTTTTGTCCTTTTGCAGATCTACCAGGCCATAGTGAGCCATCGACTTCAACGTTCGAGAAAGACTTGAAGGTTTACGACCAGATAACTCAGCAAGTTCGGTCATGGATTCTGGCTGATTATCAATGATGATCTGCAATAGCTCCCTGTTACCTTCAGAGAGAATACCGGCGAAAGCTTCCAGTGAGGGGAACCATACCTTTGGCTCTCCACGCTTGGGTTTGTACTCACCTCGAGCGATAGCCATCGATCGTTCTTTCATCTGCTGATAACTGGCTATTCCAACTTTCAGAGTCTTCATATCTTAATTCCTCGTTCTTTCATGATCTGATCTACTGCGGCATAAAAATCTGATATCAGCTTGCTCGTATCCTCAAATCGATAGATACGCGTCTTGTCGTATTTATGCCTGTGGTCATGAAACTTGTGCCTCTTCCCGCCGGGTCCTTTGCTAGCAGGCACGGGATGGGCGTTATCAAATCCCAATATCCTCTCGTGTTTCTCATCGTGTAACGTCAGTGAATAACTCAAACCATGAGGCCGTTCTGGAGTGACATCGGTCCGCTTGGCTTTAATCTCGACACGATATTTGCACTTCTCGTCCACAAAATGGACAGTTCCATCCAGCTCCAGAAAGTACTCTACAGCCAAGTCTTGATCACGATCTGCCATAGACCTTAGTTAACACCCCCTGTTAATTCAATGCAAGGAAATATAACCTCTGAATCATCACCCTACCCTCCTTCTTGGCCACCAACCGCATCTAATTTTTCCCAAAATGGCTGATTTTGGCCTCATCGGCACGCACGCGTAAATATCCTTTATATACAACAGGTTAGGCGCTTCTATTAATTCATGATATACCCTATAATCATGAATATAAAAGCGGTAGAGTAGGGCAGGCTCGCCATTCGCTGTCGGAGACCCGCCATGCCCGCAATCCGTCCGTTTCAGACCCAGCCGGTGCCCCTGGAGGGTCTGGGCGCCCTCCCCGACGCCCTCGACGGCAGCTGGGGCAGCAATCGCCAGTCCCAGGACCTGTGCCAGTTCACCGCCTTCAATGACCTGCAGGCTATCCGGGTGTGGCTGGACGAGTTCGCCGATTCCCCCCAGACCTACCGTAATTACCGTAAGGAGGCCGAACGCTTGTTGCTGTGGGCGGTGACCCAGCGCCAGAAGCCGTTGTCGGGGCTAATGCGGGAGGATTTTCAGGCCTACCAGGGGTTCCTGGCGGATCCGCAGCCGGCGGCCTACTGGTGTGGCCCCCGGGCGCCGCGGTATACGGATGCCTGGCGGCCGTTCAAGGGGCCCCTGGGTCACAGCAGCCAGCGGCAGGCCCTGATCGTGATCAACGCGCTGCTGTCCTACCTGGTGGACGGCGGCTATTTGAAAGCCAATCCGCTGTCCCTGGTCCGGCGCCGTCACCGGACACTGCAGCCCGATGCCAAGGAAACCTTTTCCCAGGAGCGTTACCTGGACCAGGCCACCTGGGGGCACCTCAAGGCCTACATCGCGGCCCTGCCCCAAGAAACTGAGCGGCAGATCCAGCGCTTCGAACGCACCCGTTTCCTGTTCCATTTTTTGTACCTGCTGGCGCCGCGGGTGTCGGAAGTGGCCAGCCATCCGATGAACAGCATTAGGGAGAACCGCGGCCGCTGGTGGTGGTTTGCACTGGGGAAAGGGCAGAAGAGGGCCAAAGTCCCAGTGTCAGATGAAATGCTGGACGCCTTGATGCGCTACCGGGCCTTCCTGGGTCTTACCGCCCTCCCCGATCCGGACGATCTGAGCCCGATGCTGCGGAGCCTGAAAGGCACCAAGGCGATCAGTGCCAACATGGTCTATCGGATCGTCAAACAAACAGTCACCGCGGCGGCGGAAGCCATTGAGGACGCCGCGCCGGTATCAGCGGCCAAGCTACGCAAGGCCTCGACGCACTGGCTGCGCCACACGGCGGTGACCCATGCCGACGATGCCGGGGTGAACCTCAAGTATCTGCAGGCCTCCGCGCGGCATGAGAAGGTGGAAACGACGGCAATTTATCAGCATGCTGAGGATTACATCTGGCATGAGGCGTGGCAGCGGCTTCGATTCTAGATTCCTGACTGTGGGCAGTTATTTTTTTGATTTTCCCTTGAAACCTTCCAAGCCCGCCCCCATCGATAAACTGCAGTCCGTAAGGAGGCCGGGGATATGAATGCCCGATAGATTTCAAATTCTGTCGCTCAGTGGTGGTGGGGTACGGGGGCTCTATACGGCTCGCGTTTTAGAAGAACTCGAGCATCGATTCGACACATCCGTATCAAAACATTTTGATATAATATGCGGGACATCCATTGGTGGCATTTTAGCCTTGGGCGTAGCGGCCGGCCTTCCCGCGAGCTTCATTCGCGAAAAATTTCAAGAAAACCTCACTTCTATTTTCCCCCCTCAGCCTCTATGGCGGAAACCAAAACAGGCTATATCTGCACAGTACTCACCCGAACCATTGAAATCCGTCCTTGAAGAAATCTTTGACGACATAACGATAGGGGATCTAAAAAGCAGAGTCTTAGTACCTGCGATAAATTATACCGTAGGTCGTGTCCGTGCATTTAAAACACCGCACAACGCTATGTTTTACCAAGATGCCCAACGCACCTTAGTTGATGTGGGTCTCGCTACCAGTGCCGCACCTACCTACTTCCCATTGCACGAAATTGATAGCTCTCGGTACGTCGATGGCGGTCTCGTTGCTAACAACCCGGTTCTCATGGGAGTCATTGAAGCCTACCGCGCTTTGAATGTTCCATTAGAAAATATTTCGGGTCTTAGCATTGGAAATATGGGGCAGGGTCTAGCGGTAAATCATGAGAAAACGAATAACCTCGGCTATCTGGGATGGAACGCAGGCAGGGATATCATCTCACTTGCAATGTCCGCTGGAGAAAAGCTCTACTACGATATGGCTAGAATGCTTCTGCAGGATAGACTTGAAATAATCGACAGCGAGGCTACGAAAGAACAGGCCGATCTCCTTACCCTAGATAATGGCTCACTTGCAGCAGCGGAAATCCTTCTTGCACATGCTAGCAGTGAGTCTGGTAGACGTGTAAACGACGCCTCAATCAAGAGTTTATTCACTCACAGTGCGAAAAAAGTGCCATTCGTAAAGGACCAGGCAGGGGACAAATGAAATGCCAAAATATGATGTGACCAAGCTACTCTACGCTCGATCTGAATCGGATCGACTGATCAACAAGCTTAATGTCGACAGTACTCGAATAGCGGCCATGAAGGCTGCCAGAACTAAGGTGAGGAATGCAGTAAAATCTGCCTTCACTTCAGCTAAGTCTGAAGAAAAATATCTAGCCAGGATGAGTCCTATAGAAAGAACTGCATTTAACAGTATAGAGCCCAGGTTCTGGCCGCAAGGATCCCTCGCCTACGGTACGCAAAACAAACCGTGCCACATTCCGCCACAACAAATTGATATAGATGATGGAGTGTATCTACCAATTGAGGCGCTCCGCGAAAAACCTATCGTCTTCAAAGAAGTTTTTTTTGAAATCGTAGATACTGCCCTCAGCGCTCTAGCCGTTGCTGAGGGATGGACGTTTAAAGGAGAGAAGAATACGTGTGTACGCCTTGAGTTGGACGCGATAACACACTTAGATGTACCACTATACGCAATTCCAATGGAGCGTTTTGATGATCTCCAGAAAGCCATGGGGCGGGCCGTTCTAAATCAAGAAGGTGTAGTGGAGGATAGTGACTTCAGTCTTCGGGCTTTATTAGGTAAAGAAGAAGTCTACCTTGCTCTTCGCGAAAGTCCGCATTGGAAGCGAAGCGACCCTATACAAATACAGGAGTGGTTTGAAGGTGAACAGAAAGTCTTTGGTCATATTTTTACCAGGTCATGCCGCTACCTAAAAGCATGGAGAGACTTTACCTGGCCCAAAGCCGGCCCAAGCTCAATAGCCCTGATGATTTGTGTTTGGGAAACGTTCCGCGACTCCACAAAGGAATTCTATACAGACAGTGAAGCGCTTTTGGCCGTTTCTCGAGATTTACCGAAGCGATTACAGGCCGGCGTAAAAAATCCTGTCGCGCCTGATGAGACTATATTCCCTAGAAATATTGACGAAGGCGAGTTGAGCTCAATACTTCAGAAAGTCAATTATTTCTCTGCCAATGTCACCGAGTCGATTGAATCCGGATCGTCGGCAATTGGAGTTGTACAAACGTTGATTGCTCACTGGGGCGAAAGAGTACCTCATCGCCCGGATTGGGTAATGTCAGCTAGTGCTGCCGCTGCTTCAGTCGTAACATCCACTCCAGCTCACCCGCAGCCTAAACCAGATGTAGGGACAATGCGATCAGGAACGGAATTTCGATAAGCTTGAGTGTAGACTCACACAAAGTCATGAAGAGCATACACTTTGCTCTGGCGGAATCCGGATTTATAAGAAGCGCGTCAGTAGGTAAGAATATTTATGAGAAGACGATTTCAAAGTCTAACGTCGACTTCCCGATCAAGATTTGCATAATAGACCCCTATTTTAGAAAGAAGCCAATCGT
Source organism: Haliea salexigens DSM 19537 (assembly GCF_000423125.1). GTDB lineage: Bacteria > Pseudomonadota > Gammaproteobacteria > Pseudomonadales > Halieaceae > Haliea > Haliea salexigens. The sequence continues at coordinate 8,997 of NZ_AUHJ01000023.1, read as the reverse complement.
ACTTTTAACTGATCGCCCAAAAGACCTCCCAAGCCTGCTTCCTCATGTATTTTTCGAAAAGGCTCTTTGTTATTTAGATGATAGGGGCGTTGAGTTTGATCGTTACAACCCTCGCTATAATGTAGCTTTGATGCTCGCAGCTCTTGATTCTCTATTGGGTCAATTTGTCTCAGACCAAGAAACGTTACAGTTCGAGCTACGAAGAGAGCTTCCCGCGTACTGGCGGCGCGATTATTCTGACGCTGTCTTCATGGCTGCCAACGATAGCAAATTCTTATTCGAGCTCTTTACTCGGACGGACTTGAACGGTGTTTCAATAGACGAAATCATTCTAGCCGATAGCGCCCATAGTGCAAAGGCTTGGCAGAATAAACGGCGTGGAAACAAAGTTACCAAGTTATCTGGCCCTGGATTTCTCTTCGAACTTCCACATGATGTTTCCATCCCTCCTGTCAACTGGCCTCCAAGCTCGATCGCCGAGCTTGATCAATGGTTGAATCATGCTCGTACTTGCTCAGTACGGCATAGAGTTCTGAATGCAGTTTTCACCTCATTGGCAGAGGATAGGTGTTGTTTCGTAGTATTCCAGCTACACCAAATGCTTTTTGGAGGTCTTGTTTCATTCACCAACCCTACTGCAGTAAATGCTATTAAGCGAAATTTCAGACTGACAAAACAAGGAAGTCGCGGAAAGAATAAACAGTTCCTTCCAGATGCTAAACGGATTTCCACGCTGATATCTCGCGTAGACAAGTTAGAGCAGGGAAGTACGTTTATGAGGTTTGCAATAAACGATGCTAGGCTCACGTCAATTGGAACTCGAAACACAACAGCGGACAAGAATCTGTCTGGTGTAACTATAGCGGTCATCGGATGCGGCACTTTAGGCGGCTATACCGCCAGCCTGCTCTGCCAGGTGGGTGCAGGAACCGGTGGAGGCCGGATAGAGCTATATGATTGCGATTACTTAACAACCGAAAACTTAAGTCGGCATTTACTAGGTGTGCCCTATGTTGGCGAAAATAAGTCAGAAGCCATCGCACATATGCTGTCAGATCAATCCGCTGGTGATCTCAATATAACTGCCCACAGTTATAATTTTGAGGTTGAAGATGTCCGATTATTGAGTCAGAAGTTCGATCTGGTTGTGGATACAACGGGTGATATCGGGTTTTCCACATCGTTGTGTCACCACTTGCATCGTATTGAGTCTCCGGTTCCCGTCATCTATGGATGGATCGACGCTGGCGGACTGGCGGCGCGCACACTATTGGACGATTACAGACCGCGGGGTGGGTGCTATGGGTGTCTGAAACAAAGATCACCCGATGGAGTAGTAGCTGAACGCTTCCAGCTGTTCAAGTCAGGCGCGGTTTTGCCAGAATGGAAACCTCGCCCCTGCGGATTAGGCGGTTATATGCCTTTTTCGTCTCAGGCCTCTGTAACCACAAGTGGGTTAGTTCAAAATCTCTGTATCGATTGGGCTAACAATTCGCCATCACCACGCTTCAGACATATTTCTCTAGACCCGCGTGTCTGCCAAACAAAAAATGCAGACATTAAGTCTCTACCTGATTGCCCATGCTGCCGCACCGAGTAGTGTCGCGCCCCGAGGGAGGGTATATCCTATTGCGGTCTCAGGTATTAAATGTCCTAGAATCCTTTTCTCAGTCGGAAGACCAGCACGAGTCAGGCGGGATTCTCCTGGGGAGCTATCGCGGAGATCACATTGAGGTTGTTCATGCTACAAATCCTGCACCATCGGACGATCGATCACCTGTTAGTTTTAATCGACTTAGACAATGTCACCAACAGAGCGCTGAGGAAATGTGGGCCGCCTCAAACGGTACTGTGACTTATATTGGTGAATGGCATACACATCCAGAACTGACCCCCAACCCTTCACAAATAGACCTGAATTCCTGGAAAAATCTACTTCCACAGAGGCCTATGGTATTACTGATACAGGGCTATAATGAGATCTATATAGGTTTACAAACAGCAGATAGAAAATTTTGTCGAGTAGGGTGAATTTTCATCATTGTGCTTCCTGCACTCAATATTTCAAGAATTATATGTGGAATCTATAGGCATATACTGCTCTTAACTAATTAGCTTCTCGACACATTGTGTACTGCCCATTTGTTGACCGGTCTGTAAAGTAATTCCCGCGCAGTAGACTGTTTGATTCTTGGCTAACCTTGAGAATAGCCGCCCCGATATGTGGGTCCTGCTTGTTCTCTGCATTCGCAAGACCTATATTACGATAAATATAGTACAAGCCAGGACGGGATGATTGGCTATCCTTGTGAGGCAGTACCATTAATGTTTCAGATTCCGATTCATCCGAAGAAAGTTCAATACTCACTTTCAAAAGGTTTTGTTTAATGAACGCAGTCGCCGTCTTGGCTCCTGATTTTTCACCCCAGTTCCAATGAATTTCAACAGCCCACTTCCCGTTCAGGTCGGGAAATATCCAATCGTTTAACTTAGGAACTATACGCCATAATACTCTCCATCCCCCTATCGCCATCGAGAGTAGCACAAGATTTAGGACCGCTACTCCCTTGAATGCAGTTTCAAGAGAAGCCACACCAGATATACCAAGTAGTAGCGAAATCATGAGCACTGCAGCAGTATATAAGCCCGCAATCCACGCTATCACTGTTGTTACTGGAAAAAGATTAAACAACGACTAAACCTCTCTCAAATACCACCACCCCGTCTCTGTCACTCAGCAGACCCGTACAAAGCACCCCTTCTATGAGAGACCCAAATCTCGCTGCCATGTAACGAGATCCTACGTTACCCTGTTCAATGGACGCGCGCTGCTTTTCCGAAGGATAAGGAGCAAAATATTGATTTCGCCTTACCAGCTCCCACTGATCCGAAACTATTTGAAATCCATCATGGCAGGGGCTGCTATACAGGCTGCAATCGGCAATTTGTTGGGGTAGACCTAGTCGTACAGGAATCGCTGCATCGGCGCACATTGACGCAATTGGTAGCAAGTTCAGATCAGCAGTTATTACGACCCCTACACCACAGAATTCGCTGTGTGGAATGAGTCCGCGAATCCGCAGTAGGAGATCTTTTAGTCGCAGGGTTGAGGTCATAGAATTTTCTTTAAACTGAGTCTACCGTATAGCACTGATGCAGATCGGTACGCTTCCCTAAATCAATCCAGTGCGTTCGCTTTCAAGATCATTGAGTATCCGAAATACTATGCATTTAAAAAGTGGCCAATATTTAGTTTCCGGCTAGTAGCTTTTGAAGGCTCCGCAGCATACCATCATGTTTTTTTTGGTTGATCTTTACAAGCTTCTGAATGTTAAGCAGCTTCCACTTTACGGCAGACATTTCTTCCAATCCGGGAATGGGATAGAGCGACCAGTCTGGCTCCCCTGCAGTCAGGCTTATCATGAAAGCCTTATCGTCTTCAGTCAGGCAGGCATTCACGGTTCCTATGAGCTGCTCTCTTGTCGCTTCAAAATCTGCGTAGGTAAACGGTGCCAGTGTCATACCCTGAAACTGGTCTTGAAATGGCTGCCGCAGATCCTGGCGGTTCGGGTTGAGCAGCTCATGAACCGGTCTGTTATGACCTGCCAACATCGCCACAAACCCCAGCCTTATCTCATCAGTAATGCCCCCCTGCTGGAATAGCTGGTGAATATCGAACAGGTCCCGTGGGTGCTGTCTGTCCAGAGCTGCACAAATCTTCCCGCCATACAGCTCTCCTTTTGAAACGACGTTGATTGCTGCAAACAGGCCGAACTCATCCTGTACCGCCCTCACCACTGCCATGTTCACCGGTGGCTGTAGGCAGCCCCGGATAATGGTGTTTACCTCGACTTTAATCTGGGCAGTTTCACCCCGACACAGCAGCTTGGTTTCCTGCCCGTCACTCTGCGGCAGTAAGCTCGCCTTGATCGGCATGCCACCACCGTCAAGTCGCTGCTTTATCTCTTCAAGACCTGCGGTGATTCCCGCCATGGCGGTCTCCCGATCCTCCACCGGGGTATACGTCAGGTCGATATCCACAGACAGTCGGGGCATTTCATCATGAAAGAGGTTGATGGCAGTACCGCCTTTTAGTGCAAAACACTCTACCTCCGCGACATGGGGCAAGACATGAAGCAGCAACTCCACCTGCTTTCTATATCCCTGAGCTATCACAGTGACGCCAGCTCCTGAGGTACGCTGATATGGAACTCTTTGATGAATACGCCATTCGGTGTGATGCTACGATCCCCCTTTCCGAGATCAACATTCTCCAATGTGACGTGGCTCAGCCATTTGTGATCGGCTTTCCTCGCCAAATACAGGAAAAGCCGTTTCACTTTCACAGAGGTACAGCTTTCCAGAAGCACCTGGACGAGGTGCGGTCGAAGGTTAGCCAGCCCTTCCATGAGCTGGTAGCACTCCACCAGACCCATTGTTTTGGGCGCTAAATACAGGCACTCCATGATCGCGCGTTCGGGCACAGACTGGCGGAGTCCACGGGATGTACTCTCTATAGCTTTCAGGTCTGGCCGGTCCGGTATGAACCCGGTCCGTATGTGCTCTATCTTCACGCCCCAATCCTTTTTGCTAAACCAGGCGGGAAGACTGACACCTGCTATTGAGAAGAGCTGTATCCGCTCCTTGTCCAGATAAAGGTAGTGGCCATATCCTCGGCGAGTTAGCGCCGTGACACCGCCGACATGCACGTCCAAGTCAGCCTGTTGCTGCAACGCCTCCAGCGCACTCTGCCAATCAACGCGCTCACCGGGCCTCGCGTAGGCACCACGCCCTATCGCCTCCAGCCAACCACTACGCACATAGTACTGCTGGAGATTCCGGGATACGCCTTGGTGTTCAAGCCAGGGAGCCAAACATACAGCGCCAGGGCGGAGCTGAGTCACAAGGTTCTTTAATTTGTTTGTATTATGCGTAGTCATACTACCTATATAGTCATTTTTTCAATGACTCGCAAGCGCAACCTGCTCTTTGGCCATGCAGAGCTCATTAAAATATCCGTCACTAAGGTAGTTATGCTACCTGTATTGTTATTATTTTAATGTAAAGATCACCACAATAGAGGAAAGCTCATCGTTTCCGCCAGTTGTTGTTAATGATTCTCGATATCATTATACTTTTGCGCCCAATAATTCACTCAGCGGGTTATCTATGGCCCCGATCTTGAGGACGCGCGATGACACCTCCACCCCAATTCTCCCGTAATGTACTGCACCTGCCGGTGCTTATCGCCGCTGCAATGGCCGGTACCCCCTTACTGGCAGCCGAGCAGATCGAGGAAGTGATTGTGACCTCAAGTCGTGTGGACAAGCCTCTGAGCACCATCCCCAATACGGTTACCGTGATCGATCAGGCCACGCTGCAGCAACAACTGTCCATCCAGAATGATATTTCCACTGTACTGGGCAACCTCGTCCCGAGCTTCTCCCCCGCTCGCCAGAAGATGACCAACGCCGGTGAAACCCTGCGGGGACGCAAACCCCTGTACCTGATTGACGGCGTACCCCAATCCAACCCGCTGCGCAACGGTGGCCGCGACGGGCACACCATCGACCCGACCCTGCTGGAGCGGGTAGAGGTCCTGCATGGAGCGAACGCCATTCACGGGCTGGGGGCCGCCGGCGGCATCATCAACCTGATCACCAAACGTCCCAGCGAGACGTTCGAGCAGCATGTGCGGGTCGATAGCGCCTTCCAGGGCGAGGACATCGGTGAGAGCGGCGACTACGGCCTCAGCTATAGCCTGTCCAACAGTTTCGATGCAGCCGATATACTGGCCGGCGTCAGCTACCGCAGTACCGGAATGGCCTACGATGCCGATGGCGAGGTGATTGGGGTCGACAATACCCAGGGCGACACCATGGACTCGGAGGCGCTGGACCTGTTCCTGAAAACCGGCTACGACTGGGACGATCAGCGGGTCGAGCTGATGGTCAACCACTACGATATCGAGAGCAACCATGAGTGGATATCGGTGCCGGGTGATGTCGCTGCAGATATTCCCAGCGGGGCCGTCAAAGGTGAGCTGCCAGCCGAAGGGGCCCAGAACCAGGTGACCACCATCAGCCTCAATTACCTGAACGCGGACTGGTTGGGTCAGGAGGTGCGAGTGCAGGCCTTCCGGCAGGACTTTGAGGCCACCTACGGCGCCCAGATCACGCCTATTGCCACCTTCCAGGATCCATCCTACGGCCCCGATCTGGTAGACCAATCACAAAACAATTCCGAGAAGACAGGCCTGAAGCTGACCCTGTTTATGGACGAGGTCGGTGGCCTGCCCCTGTCGGTGGTGTACGGCATGGATGTGCTGCAGGATGAAACCTGGCAGGCCCTGATCCAGACCGGCCGCACCTGGGTACCGGAAACCAGGTACGAGAACCTGGCCCCCTACCTGCAGCTGGAGTACACCGGCATCGAGCGCATGACCCTGACCGCCGGGGTCCGGCATGAGAAGTCCGAGTTGCAAGTGGACGACTTCACCACCCTCTACAGCTATGGCAGCCAGTTCGTCACCGGCGGTAACCCCGACTTCTCCGAGACCCTGTACAACGCCGGTGGTACCTACCAGTTCACCGACACGTGGCGGGTCTTCGCCAACTACGCCGAGGCCTTCTCCATGCCTGACGTGGGCCGGGTATTACGGGGGATCAACGAGCCCGGACAGGACGTCGAAAGCTTCCTGGACCTGACCCCGATTCTTACCGAGAACGCTGAGATAGGCCTGGAGTTCGACAACGGTACCATCAGCGCACAACTGAGCTACTACACCTCCAACTCGGACTTCGGTCAGCGCCTGCAGCGAGGAGATGACGGGATCTATACCGTGAAGCGCGAGAAGACCGACGTTGATGGCCTTGAGTTCCGGGCGGACTGGGCGCTGGGTGAGGCCGACGTACTGGGCCTGCGGTATGCCCAGGCCGAGGGGCGTTTTGATTCTGACCAAGACGGTAGAGTGGATTCTGATCTGGGCGGCACCAATATTTCCCCCGACCGCCTGAACCTCAGCTGGGAGCGGCGCTGGACCGACGGCCTGAACACCCGGCTGCAGCTCAGTCACCTGTTTGACCGCAAGGTGAAAGACAGTGAGGACGTCACCGTCAACACGTTCGATGGCTACACCACGCTCGACCTGATTGCGAACCTGGACCTGTTCGGCGGTGTGGTAAGCGCCTCTATACAAAACCTCACCAACGAGGACTACTACACCTATTACTCCCAGAGCAGCCCTAACGACCTGCGCAACTTCAAAGGTGTAGGCCGCAGCTTCGGCGTATCGTACCAGCGTTACTTCTAATCAACTCGTTCACATCATGACGGCAGGCAATGTAAAGACTCGCCGCCCACCCCGGCCGCGCCCGGGCGGGCTGTGGCGCTGGCATTTGTGGGCGGGCCTTGCGGCGCTGGCGATCCTGCTGGCCAGCGCTGTTAGCGGCACCGTACTGGTGTATCAGAAGGAACTGATCCGGCTGACCGTTACCCCGTCCGCGGCACTGCCGTCCGTTTATGGGCACGACGACATCGCCATTCAACTACACCAACTGGCCACTGAACGAAACGGAGTCACCCTCAGCCTTAAAGCACCGAATGCGGATGAACCTTACTGGACTGTGCGCCACGAACACGCTCTTGAATTGCTGGACCTGGCCACGCTCGAACCCTACCCGGACGACCTGGGCGCGCTGGGACTGTTAAATCTACTGCGCGAGTTTCACGTTGAACTGCTGGCCGGCTCCTGGGGACAAGGCCTTCTGCTGGTTTGTGGGATGCTGGCTTTGTTTCTGACCATCAGTGGTCTGGTGCTGTGGTGGCCGGGCCGCAGGGCGTTTCGCTGGCGCTGGATTATGCCGGGCAATTACAGCGCCTCGCGCAGCCTGCAATACCACCGCCACGCCGGCGCCCTGGCCAGCCCGTTGCTACTGATCACCCTGCTCACGGGTTCAATCATGCTATGGCAAAAACTCATCGTACCCCTGCTGCCGCCGGTACCGACTTCGACCCAGGTGGCGTCGGATTTCAGCGCTCAATCCACTGAAATCCCAGCCATCGCCCGGGATTACCGTCTGGCCCAGACAGCGGTACCGGACGGCTGGCCGACCTATATCCGTAGTTTCGAGGAAGCGGGCGTGGTCCATACCAAAGTGCGTTTTCGGTTACCCGGGGAATGGCATCTGAACGGACGCACCTCAGTGATCATCAACAACAGTACTGGGGCGCTGGTTATCAGTGAGCGCTCGGATGAGTCCAGTGCGACACGACGCCTGGTCAATCAGCTGTACCCTCTGCACTCTGGTTATGGCATGCATTTTGGCTATCGCCTTTTGATTCTACTCGCCGGCATCGCTCTGGCCTGGCTCGCCTTTACCGGTGGCAACCATTGCTACACCCGCTGGCAGCACCGGCGGAAACGACGCCTGGTATCATCCTGATTGACTCGGGGCGCCTCGCTGTGAGGCCCAGTAGTAACCGTCGAGATCATCAAGGGCTTCTTCCCGGGCAGCGATCGCGAGTGCTTTGGCCTTCCTTTCACCCAATTCATTGACTGAAAAGGACTGGTGACCTTGCTGGCCATTCCCGATTGGCCAGGTGGCCTCCCAGTACCACGACGCGATGACTTTACCGTTCGTCAGCGTGTATTTCTTGGCGTAGCGGTAGACGCCGCTGATGCCACTGCGATTGTTGCTGCGCAGAGCGGTACAGAACTCGCGCCGCGTCAGTGGTTCGGGCAGTTCCGATAGCAAGGCATCCCGATATGCTTTCGCCTGTACCAGGGCTTTGCGTTTGCCTCCCCAACGCTTGTCCGGAAAGTTCTTAACGTAAACCACCCCGCGGCGGACCAGCTTTACACGCCAGCCATGGGTATAGAAACGTTCCGAATCCATTCGAGAAATGCCGTACATCGTCTTACTGGTATTGTTATTCTTGCGTCTTGTCTGCATTGCGCTTTCGTCACCTGATATTGCCCGAGCGATCTGGTTAATA
>NZ_AUHJ01000022.1 GCF_000423125.1 Haliea salexigens DSM 19537 | reverse complement strand
GTGAACTTCAGTACCGTGTTTGCGGGCCAGTATGTAGGGATTAGAGAGATCGCTGACGAGATCTGGCTTGCCGGAAGGCCGGACCCCAGCTTTATGGATTATGATCTAGGCTTTTTTGATCAGACCGAGAACAGGGTGGAGCCAGTGGGTGTGAACCCCTTCGCTCCAAAAGTGTTACCCATGTCCTCGGAATAAAGTGCAACCTATGTGACCGGAATGCACCCTTGATTTAGTGGCAGGGGCAGAAGGACTCGAACCCTCGACCTACGGCTTAGAAGGCCGTTGCTCTATCCAGCTGAGCTATACCCCCACAGAGGCTGATGGCAACAGAGTGCCCTGCCGGGGTTCAGCGGTAAACCACAACCTCGACGCGGCGCGAGTATACCATTGGGGGCGAGCGATTCCAGAGTGTCTTGCGGAGTTCGTTTATAAGGATACAGCGAGACAGAAGATGGGGTGGCCGACGGGTCTTGAACCCGCTACCTCCGGAGTCACAATCCGGTGCTCTACCAGGTGAGCTACGGCCACCACTGCAAAAGGGCTGAAAACAACACAACCAACTCGACAACCGTGGCCAATAGTTGGTCGGGGTAGAGAGATTCGAACTCCCGACATCCTGCTCCCAAAGCAGGCGCGCTACCAGACTGCGCTATACCCCGATATCTCGCATGGACCAAACGTGCAGCCCGTTTTCAGGTGGCGAATGATACTCAGCCCCCGCGAGGGCGTCAACGTCCGTTTGGTCATAATATACTCCTTTCGCATTGCCCTCCCCTCCCAATCGCCACCTGCCCGTGGGACAATACGCGGCGAACGACTCCCATCCCCCTTTGATTACAGGATACAGACCCATGTCAGCACTGGTTCTGGACGGCAAGGCCCTCGCGGCCAAGACCGAAGCCGAACTGCTCGCGCGCGTCGAGCAATTGAAAACCCGTTCCGGCGGCAAAACGCCCATTCTCGCCACCATTCTGGTTGGTGACGATCCGGCTTCCGCTACCTACGTCAAAATGAAGGGCAATGCCTGCCGCCGCGTGGGCATGGAGTCACTCGCAGTTGAACTTCCCGCCGCCACCAGCACTGAGCAGTTGCTGGAGGAAATTGCCGCCCTGAATACCAACCCCGATGTCCACGGCATTCTGTTGCAACACCCGGTGCCCGAACAGATTGATGAGCGCGCCTGCTTCGATGCCATAGCGCTGGAAAAGGATGTCGACGGCGTGACCTGCCTGGGCTTCGGCCGCATGGCCATGGGCGAGGATGCCTATGGCTGCGCGACACCACAGGGCATTATGCGCATACTGGAAAGCTACGGCGTCGAGATTGAAGGCAAGCACGCCGTGGTGGTGGGCCGCAGCCCCATTCTCGGCAAGCCGATGGCGATGATGCTGCTGCAAAAGAACGCCACCGTCACCATCTGCCACTCGCGCACGCAGGACCTGCCTGCGCTCATCGCACAGGCAGACATCCTGGTTGGCGCCGTGGGCAAGCCGGAATTCATCAAGGCGGCCTGGGTCAAGCCGGGTGCGGTGGTGGTCGACGCGGGCTACCACCCCGGCGGCGTGGGTGACATCGAGCTCGCCCCCCTGCTGGAAACTGCCAGCGCCTACACACCCGTGCCGGGTGGTGTTGGCCCCATGACGATCAACACGCTCATCATGCAGACCGTGGAGTCCGGGGAAAAGTCTCTCAGCTAACGTCCACGGGAGCTCTCAAGCCCTGCGCCAGAGAGTTCCCTCGCGGCCGTCTTCGAGTTCTACACCGGCGTCCAGCAACTGCTGGCGGATCTCATCGGCGCGGGCAAAGTCCCGCGCCTGCTTGGCTGCCTGGCGCTCTGCTATCAGCGCCTCGATTGCCTCCGGTGTCATCTCCCCTGCTGCCGCGCCGCCCTGCAGCCATGCCGCGGGTGGTTGTTGCAGTATGCCCAGCAGTTTGCCTGCCGCCAGTAGCCGTGCTTTCAGCTGTGGCTTGTCAGCGCCCCCTGCTTTGTGCAACTGCTTGGCCAACGCATGCAGCTCGGCAATGGCTAGCGGTGTATTGAGGTCATCTTCCAGCGCCTGGTAGAACGGCTCGGCCGGCAAGTCCACAGGGCCGCTGTCCGGCAGGCTTTCCACGCCCCGCAGGGCGGTATAGAAACTCCCCAGGTTTGCCTCGGCCTGCGCCAGCAGGTCGGTGCTGAAATTCAACGGCGACCGGTAGTGGGCCGACAGCAGGGCGAAGCGCAGAACTTCGCCACGGTAGTGCTGCAGCAATTCACGCACAGTGCGAAAGTTACCCAGTGACTTGGACATCTTCTCGCCGTCGATGTCCAGATAGGCGTTGTGCATCCAGTAACGCACATAGTCGCCACCGTGGGCACACCGGCTCTGGGCAATTTCGTTTTCATGGTGGGGGAAGATGAGATCCCGACCACCGCCGTGGATATCAATGGTCTCGCCCAGGTGCGCGCGAATCATCGCCGAACATTCCAGGTGCCAGCCCGGGCGTCCACGGCCCCAGGGGCTGTCCCAGCCCGGGTCCTCGGCCGCAGCGGGCTTCCACAACACAAAATCCCCCGGATGGCGCTTGTAGTCGGCCACCTCCACACGGGCACCCGCCAGCATGTCATCCAGTGAACGACCCGAAAGCCGGCCGTAGTCCGGCATCGACTCCACGGCAAACAACACATGGCCTTCGCTGACGTAGGCATGGCCTTTTTCCAGCAGCGTCTGTGTCAGGGCAATCATGCCGTCGATATTGTGGGTGGCATGGGGCTCGAGGGTGGGCGGCAGTGCATTCAGCGCCGCCATATCCTCGCGGTATTTCGCGGTGAACTCGGCGGTAATGTCATCAATGCTGCAGCCCCGGTCGCGGGCCGCGGTAATGATCTTGTCGTCCACATCGGTAATGTTACGCGCGTAAACCACCTCCGCGTACTGGGTTTGCAGCAGGCGAAACAGTACATCAAACACCACCACCGGCCTCGCGTTGCCGATGTGCGCCAGGTTGTACACCGTGGGGCCGCAGACATACAGGGTGACGCGGTCTTGCTCTAATGGCACGAAGGGCTCCTTGCGGGCATTCAACGTGTTGTAAAGCGTAATACTCATGCATCGCCCCCTGCTGTGGCCCAGGTATCACGCAGCCCAATGGTGCGGTTGAACACGGGGTTGGCCGTCGTGTGATCATGCCGATCGGCCACGAAGTACCCTTCCCGTTCGAACTGAAAACCCTGCTCGGGCGATGCCTCGGCAAGGCTGGGCTCAATCCAGGCGCCCTCCACCGTGTGCAGGGAATCGGGGTTCAGCAGTTCCAGGTAGGCGTTGTCGCCCCAGTCGGGTGCTTCATGGGTGAACAGGCGGTCATAGAGGCGCACGGTGGCGCGACGACCCTCGCTGGCAGAGACCCACTGAATGACGCCCTTGGGTTTGATGCCATCGGCCGGGTCATTGCCCAGTGTGTCAGGGATGGTGTGCGCATGCACGGCAACAATGGCGCCGGTGTCATCCTTCACCACATCCGTCGCCTCGATAACATAGGCATTGCGCAAACGTACCCGCTTGCCCAGCACCAACCGTTTGTATTTCTTGTTGGCCTCCTCGCGGAAATCGTCCACATCGATGTAGACCTCGCGGGTGAAAGGCAAGGTACGACTGCCGAGATCCTCACGGCTCGGGTGGCACGGCGCGGTAATCACCTCCCGATGTGCCTCTGGCAGGTCGGTGAGAATCACCTTGAGCGGGTTCAGCACGCACATGCCGCGTGGCGAATTGTTGTTCAGGTCGTCGCGAATCGCGTGCTCCAGCATCGCCACATCGACGACACCGTCGCTGCGGGTCACACCAATCATGTCGCAAAAGGTGCGGATGGAGGCAGGTGTGAAGCCGCGCCGGCGCATACCGGCAATGGTGGGCATACGCGGGTCATCCCAGCCGCTGACGATCCCCTCATCTACCAGCGCCTTCAGTTTGCGCTTGCTGGTGACGGTGTAATTCAGGTTCAGGCGACCGAATTCGTACTGGCGCGGCCGCGATGGCACCGGCAGGTGTTCCAGCAGCCACTCGTAGAGCGGACGATGGTCTTCGAACTCCAGCGTGCAGATGGAATGCGTGACACCTTCGATGGCATCCTCCTGACCGTGGGCAAAATCGTAGGTGGGGTAGATAACCCAGGTGTCGCCGGTCTGGTGATGCGGCACCTTGCGAATGCGATATAGAATGGGGTCACGCAGGTTCATGTTCGGCGAAGCCATATCGATGCGCGCTCGCAGCACCCGGCTGCCCTCCTCAAACTCGCCATCGCGCATGCGCTGCAACAGGTCGAGGTTTTCCTCCACCGAGCGGCTACGGCCGGGGCTGTTGCGGCCAGGCTCGGTGAGAGTGCCGCGGTACTCGCGGGCCTGCTCGGCATTGAGGTCACACACATAGGCGTTCCCGTTGCGCACAAGGTGCACGGCCCAGTCGTAAAACTGCTGGAAATAGGCGGATGCGAAGCGCACCTCTCCCGCCCACTGGTAGCCCAGCCAGCGCACGTCCTCCTGGATCGCATCAATGAACTCCTGGCTTTCCTTCTCCGGGTTGGTGTCATCGAATCGCAGGTGGCAGTGGCCACCAAAACGCTCCGCAAGGCCGAAATTCAGGCAGATGGATTTGGCGTGGCCGACATGCAGATAGCCGTTGGGCTCGGGGGGAAAGCGCGTGACCACGGTCTGTACGCGACCCGCGGCAAGGTCGTCGGCGATGACGGTCTGGAGGAAGTTGTTGCCGGGCTTGGTGTCCATGGAGCCTTTGATTCCCAAAAGCGGCGCATTATAGCCCCAGACGTGCGGCGCTTACAGCTATACTCGGGTAGAGCGCACGGATCATCAGGGGCTGAAGGCCGGGCAAGCAGTTCGCGCCCGACGGCAAGCTGCAAATCGGTCACCGCGAAGTGTGAGGTAATGCCAAACACACACCGCGTGTTTTACAGTCAGGCAAAAGTCCGTATCATTGCGCTCTCTTTTTTCAATGGAGTTGTTCGACTCCCCAACAAGGCGGCGTATCTGCAATGGTTATCATTAAAACAACCTTTGGCGACATCACCCTGACCCTGGACGCAGACAAGGCCCCCATCACCGTGGCCAATTTCCTCCAACACGCGCGTGCGGGCTCCTACGATGGCACTATTTTCCACCGTGTCATCGACAATTTCATGATTCAGGGGGGGGGCTTTGACACCGAAATGCGCCAGAAGCCAGCCGGTGAGCCCATCGAGAACGAAGCGGACAATGGCCTGAAGAATGACTTCGGCACCATCGCCATGGCGCGCACCATGGACCCGCACTCGGCCACCACGCAGTTCTTCATCAATGTCAAAGACAATGACTTTCTTAACCACAGCGGCAAGAACATGCAGGGCTGGGGTTACGCGGTTTTCGGCAAGGTCACTGGCGGTGAAGAAGTGCTGAACAAGATCCGCGTTCTGCCCACCACGAGCCGCGCCGGTCACCAGGATGTACCGGTAGACCCGGTTATCATCGAAACCGTCGAGATCGTCGAAGGCTGAGCCACCGGGCCCGCGACTGTGAGCGCCACCTACCTGATTTCCGATCTCCACCTGGAATCCACCCGCCCGGCAACGGTGCGGGCCCTGCGGAGATTCCTGCTGGACCACCAGGATTGTGACGCGCTCTATATTCTCGGGGACCTGTTCGAGGTGTGGATTGGTGATGACGACGATTCGCCCCTCGCACGGGAGGTCACCGAGATGCTGCACCGCTTCACCGCGGCCGGGCCCAAACTGTACCTGCTGCCGGGCAACCGGGACTTTTTACTGGGGCGTGACTTCTGCAAGTCCGTGGGCGGCAAGCTGCTACGCGATCCCCGCGTCGTCAACCTCTACGGCACGCCCACCCTGCTCCTGCACGGCGACAGCCTGTGCACGCGGGATACCGAATACCAGGCTTTTCGCAAGACGACCCGCTCCGCTGCATGGCAAAACGAACTGCTGGCACGCAGCCTGGACGAGCGGCGCGCGCTGGCGCGCGAGTTGCGCAACCGCAGTCGCGAAGCCAACAGCAACAAGGCGGAAGACATCATGGACGTAACCCCCAGCGAGGTGGAACGCGCCTTCCTGGATCATGAAGTACAGTGCATGGTGCATGGTCACACCCATCGCCCGGCCCGCCATGAGCATGCCGCTGGTGTGCGCTGGGTGCTGGGAGACTGGGACCAGAAAGGCTGGTACGTGAAGGCCGACCCCGAAGGCTGCAGCCTGCATAGTTTCGATATAAAACAATAGCTTAAAGCTAAAATTTTACCTGAAATCTAGTTTTAGGCCGCCGCCGGCACGCCACTATGAAAACGAAACTCCCGATCGACGCCGGTGATCAGCGCTGCCTCTACATCCTTCAGCTGGTCCAGCCGCTTCGCAATCTCTTCCGCCGTAGCCAGCCCCCCAGCCAATGCCAGGTAGTCCTCGAAGTGTCGCGCCTCCGACTTCAGCAGCGAGCGATAAAACTCCGCCAGCTCACTGTCGAGGTGTGGAATCAGCGCAGCAAACCGTTCACAGGAGCGCGCCTCAATCAAGGCACCCACGAGCAAGGTATCAACCAGCCTGCCGGGCTCGTTGCCGCGTACCTGCGCTCGCAGGCCCGCGGCATAGCGCGACGCAGAAAGCTGCGGATATGCCATATTGCGTCGCTGCATGATGGCGAACACCTGCTCAAAGTGGCGCAACTCCTCGCGCGCGAGCCGCGATAGCTTCTGTAACAGCCTGGGGTGCTCCACATAGCGGTACATGAGGTTCAGCGCTGTAGAGGCCGCTTTCTTCTCACAGTTGGCATGATCCACCAACAGCGTGTGCGGATGCTCCAGCGCCCACTGTACCCAGGCCTGCGGCGTGGCGCAGGGCAAAAACGCCAGTACCGGCGCCATTAAGGTCTCGGTCATGATTGCAGGCCACCAAACAGGTCCGGCGTGCGCATATACCGCTCGTAGTGCGCTTCCGACAGGATGTAAAACTCGCGATCAATCGTGTCGCGCAGTTCGGTGAGGGTCAGGCGCGCATGACTGGCATGCACTTCGAACCCGAAGTCGGCGGGGCGCTCAATCTGCCCTGCCCCTGCCTTCAACAGGCTGAACACCCAGCAGTATTCATCGTGTTCCGGGTTGAACCGCAACTGCTGGACCTGCAGCTGCCAGGCCAGCAGGGGTTTGTCCCTCACCGCCAGGGTGTTGCTGACGCACTGCGACAGGAAGCCTGACAGGCGCGCGTCGATGGCGCGCTTCTGCTCCGCTGTGTAACTGTTCCAGTGAATAACCTCATGACTGAATCGCTTGCAACCGCGGCATACGGCATCACCTATACCCGTAGAGCAGACGCCAATACAGGGGGTCTTCACGGCTGGTTTGAGCATAATCGGGAAATTGGGCGGACTGAAAACAGCCCAAAAGTGTACGTCATCAGCCTGCTGAATGCACGGTATAAGCGTTTGATTTATTTATCTTAAACAGGCGCTGGGATATACTCCTGCGGCAAATTACACCTCCCCGCCATCGTAACAAGGAGTTTCACCGTGCTAGACGCCTATCGCGATCACGTGGCCGAAAGGGCCGCCCTGAATATCCCGCCCAAGCCCCTGAGCGCCGAACAGGTCGCCGCGCTGGTTGAACTCCTGAAGAACCCACCGGCGGGCGAAGAGGCCTTCCTTCTCGACCTGATTACACATCGCGTTCCACCGGGCGTGGATGAAGCGGCGTACGTCAAGGCCGGCTTCCTCACAGCCCTGGTACAGGGTGAAGCGAGCAGCCCGCTGATTGACGCGGAAGCCGCGGTGGTGCTGCTGGGCAACATGCACGGTGGCTACAACATCGAGGCGCTGGTCGGGCTGCTGAAGGATGACAAACTGAGCGCGCTGGCTGCCACCGAGCTCAAGCACACCCTGCTGGTGTTCGATGCCTTCCACGATGTGGAAGAACTGGCCAGGGCGGGCAACGCGCACGCCAAAGACGTGATGGAAGCCTGGGCCGCCGGCGAGTGGTTCACCAACCGCCCCGCGGTGCCCGAATCCATCAAAGTGTCCGTGTTCAAGGTAACCGGTGAAACCAACACCGATGACCTCTCTCCGGCCCCGGATGCCTGGTCCCGCCCCGACATCCCCCTGCATGCGCTGGCCATGTACAAGATGACCCGCGACGGCCTCACGCCGGAAGAACACGGCGTCACCGGCCCCATGACGCAGATTGCAGAACTGCAGGACAAGGGCCTGCCAGTGGCTTTTGTCGGTGACGTAGTTGGCACCGGCTCATCGCGCAAATCGGCGACCAACTCTGTGCTCTGGTTTTTCGGTGAAGACATGCCCGGCGTGCCCAACAAGCGCGGCGGCGGCATCTGCATCGGCGGCAAGGTTGCCCCCATTTTCTACAACACCATGGAAGATGCCGGTGCGCTGGTGTTTGAAGCGCCAGTAGACGACCTGAACATGGGTGACGTGATTGAAGTACGCCCCTATGACGGCAAGATTCTTTCGGAAAGCGGCGCTGTGCTGTCCGAGTTTGCCCTCAAGTCCGAGGTGTTGCTCGACGAAGTGCGCGCAGGCGGCCGCATCAACCTGATTATCGGTCGCGGCCTCACGGCGCGAGCCCGGGAATCACTCGGCCTGCCCCCCACCGACCTGTTCCGCCGCCCCGAGCAGCCCGCCGACAGCAGCAAGGGCTTTACCCTGGCACAGAAAATGGTCGGCAAGGCCTGCGGCATGGACGGCATCCGCCCCGGCACGTACTGCGAGCCGCGCATGACCACAGTAGGGTCGCAGGACACCACCGGCCCCATGACCCGCGATGAGCTGAAAGACCTCGCTTGCCTCGGCTTCTCCACCGACCTGGTCATGCAGTCTTTCTGCCACACTGCGGCCTACCCGAAGCCTGTGGACATCGACACCCAGCACAGCCTGCCCGACTTCATCATGACCCGCGGCGGTGTTTCCCTGCGCCCCGGTGATGGCATTATCCACAGCTGGCTGAACCGCATGCTGCTGCCGGACACGGTAGGCACCGGTGGCGACAGCCACACCCGCTTCCCCATGGGTATTTCCTTCCCGGCGGGTTCCGGGCTGGTGGCCTTCGCCGCCGCCACCGGCGTGATGCCGCTGGATATGCCGGAATCCGTTCTGGTGCGCTTCAAAGGCGAAATGCAGCCGGGCATCACCCTGCGCGACCTGGTGCACGCCATTCCCTACTACGGTATTCAGCAGGGCCTGCTGACCGTTGAGAAGAAAGGCAAGAAGAACATTTTCTCCGGGCGTATTCTGGAAATTGAAGGCCTCAAGGGTCTCACCGTCGAGCAGGCGTTCGAGCTTTCTGACGCCTCTGCAGAACGCTCTGCGGCCGGCTGCACCATCGCCCTGGACGAAGACACCATCGCCGAATACCTGCGCTCCAACGTGGTGCTGTTGCGCTCCATGATCGCCGAAGGCTACGGCGACAGCCGCACCCTGGAACGCCGCGCGGTGAAAATGGAAGAGTGGCTGGCCAACCCGAGCCTGATGACCGCCGATGCCGACGCCGAATACGCAGCCGTCATCGAGATCGACCTCGCAGAAGTGCGTGAGCCCATCGTCTGTGCCCCGAACGACCCCGACGATGCCCGCCTGCTGTCTACAGTGGCCGGCGACAAGGTTGACGAGGTGTTCATCGGTAGCTGCATGACCAACATCGGCCACTTCCGCGCCGCCGGCAAACTGCTGGACCAGCATAAGGGCGGTATCACCACGCGTATGTGGATTTCACCGCCGACGCGGATGGACGAACACCTGCTGATGGAGGAAGGCTACTACAACATCTTCGGCCGCGCCGGCGCGCGTACCGAAATGCCCGGCTGCTCACTCTGTATGGGGAACCAGGCACGGGTAGCGCCCAACAGCACGGTGCTTTCAACCTCCACGCGTAACTTCCCCAACCGTCTGGGTGATGGCGCCAACGTCTACCTGACGTCGGCCGAGCTAGCGGCCGTCGGCGCGATTCTCGGCAAACTGCCAACGCCCGAGGAGTATCTGGAGTACGCCAGCCAGCTGGATGCGATGTCATCGGAGATCTATCGCTACATGAACTTCGACCAGATCATCGAGTTCCAGAAGAGCGCGGAAGAAGGCAAGCGCATCTCGGCGGTGCAAATCGATACCGTCACGGCCTGAGTTCAGGCCAACACCGCCACGGCCCACTACGGTGGGCCGGATGGCGGCACACAAAAAAGCCGGCTTGCAGCCGGCTTTTTTGTCACTGCAGGAAACCCTGCTACGAAGATGTCTGGCTCAGAGCGCAGACTCCAACTGGGGCAAGGCATCGAACAGGTCGGCAACCAGGCCGTAATCCGCCACCTGGAAGATCGGCGCGTCTTCGTCCTTGTTGATGGCAACGATGACTTTGGAGTCCTTCATGCCTGCCAGGTGCTGAATAGCGCCGGAGATACCCACGGCAATATACAGGTCCGGCGCAACGATTTTACCCGTCTGACCGACCTGCATGTCGTTGGGCACGAAGCCGGCATCCACCGCGGCGCGCGAGGCACCAATGGCTGCCCCGAGCTTGTCGGCAATACCTTCGAGCAGCTTGAAGTTGTCGCCGTTCTGCATGCCACGGCCGCCAGAAATAACCACCGGTGCGGCGGTCAGTTCAGGACGGTCAGACACCGCGACTTCTTCGCCCACGAAGCTGGACAGACCGGCATCATGCACGGCGGACACAGCTTCTACCGTGGCGGAACCGCCCTCGGCGGCAGCCGCATCAAACGCGGTGGTGCGTACGGTGATGACCTTGCGTGCGTCACTGGACTGCACGGTGGCAATCACATTACCCGCGTAGATGGGCCGCTTGAAGGTATCCGCTGACTCCACGGCGGTAACATCAGAGATCTGCGCAACATCCAGCAGGGCCGCAACGCGGGGCATGATGTTTTTGCCGTTGGTGGTGGCGGGTGCAACAACGTTGTCGTATGCGGCGGCCACTTCTGCGATCAACAGGCTGACGTTTTCCGCCAGCTGGTGCTCGTAGGCGCCATTATCGGCGACCAGCACTTTGCCGATCCCGGCGATTTTTGCTGCTTCATCGCCTGCCGCGGCACAGTTTGCGCCGGCGACGAGGATATCGATATCCGCACCCAGCGCCTGGGCGGCGGTGACAGCATTCAGGGTGGCCGGCTTCAGGCTACCGTTGTCGTGTTCTGCAATAACGAGTGTACTCATGAGATCACCTTCGCCTCGTTTTTCAATTTATCCACCAGCTGTGCCACATCTTCAACTTTGATACCCGCCTGACGCTCTGCCGGCGGCTCTACCCGCACCAACGTAATATGGCTGGTGACTTCTACGCCGAGGTCAGCGGGGCTGTAGACGTCCAGCTGCTTCTTCTTCGCCTTCATGATATTCGGCAGTGACGCATAGCGCGGTTCGTTCAGACGCAGGTCGGTGGTGACGATAGCCGGCAGGCTGAGGCTGATAGTCTGCAGGCCGCCATCCACCTCGCGAACTACATTAAGTTTTTCGCCTTCTACCTTGATTTCAGAGGCAAAAGTACCCTGCGGCATATTGGTCAACGCACCCAGCATCTGGCCCGTCTGGTTGTTGTCGCCGTCGATGGACTGCTTGCCCAGAATCACCAGCTGGGGCTGCTCTTTCTCTACCACGCCCTTGAGGAGCTTGGCGATCACCAGCGGTTCAATGCGGCCTTCGGCTTCCACATGAATGCCGCGGTCAGCGCCCAGGGCAAGTGCGGTACGAATTTGTTCCTGGCAGGGCTTTTCACCCACGGAAACAGCGATCACCTCGGTCGCGACTCCGGCTTCCTTCAATCTTACCGCCTCTTCCACGGCGATCTCACAGAACGGGTTGATGGCCATTTTGACGTTATTCAGGTCAACGTCACTGCCATCGCCCTTGGCACGGACTTTGACGTTATAGTCAACGACGCGCTTAACGGCAACAAGAACCTTCATAGGATTTCCAACGCTAGTTTCGGGTGGGTTTGAATGGGCCGGGGCGCGTGGATCAAGGCGCCGACCTGTACTCGGGCCGCTATGTTGCCGCCAAAGGCTGTGGAGGTCAAGAGTGTTTCAGCGCGTCCCGGTGTGTGGTGCTGGACAGAAGCAGAGCACAGAGCACCCCCGGCCTTCTGGCTTTTAACCTTTAGAAATTATATACTTGCGCAGCTTTTTTGGCTGACTTTCGCTTATGCACGAAGCGGCCGCAAGCAGCCAACCAGACCCCCGCACGATCAGAGGAGCCTACCGTGGAACGTGAATCAATGGAATTTGATGTAGTGATTGTTGGCGCGGGGCCCGCGGGCTTGTCTGCCGCCTGTCGCATCATGCAGCTGGCCCAGGCGCAGGAACGGGAAGTCACGGTTTGCGTCGTCGAGAAAGGTTCCGAGGTGGGGGCGCACATCCTGTCCGGTGCCGTGTTCGAACCACGCGCGCTGGCGGAGCTGTTTCCCGACTGGGCCAACATGGGTGCACCGCTGAACACCGCGGTCACGCACGACAACTTCTTCTTTTACACGGGCGCCAAGAAAGCCATCAAGCTGCCCAATTTCCTGATTCCCAAGCCCACCCACAACGAAGGCAACTTCATCGTTTCGATGGGCAACGTCTGCCGCTGGCTGGCGGAACAGGCTGAGAACCTGGGCGTAGAGGTTTACCCGGGGTTTGCCGCTGCAGAGGTGTTGTACCACGACGATGGCCGGGTCAAGGGCATTGCCACCGGCGATATGGGGATAGGCGCGGATGGCGAGAAAAAGGACAGCTATACGCCCGGCATGGAGCTGCACGCCCGCTACACGCTGTTCGCCGAGGGCTGCCGTGGCCACCTGGGCAAACAGCTGATCAGCCGTTTCGGCCTGGATGAAGGCAAGGACCCCCAGCACTACGGCATCGGCATCAAGGAAATCTGGGAGATTCCCGCCGAGCAACATGAAGAGGGGCTGGTGGTACACGGCCTGGGTTGGCCGCTGCAGGAAAACGGCGCCAGCGGCGGTGCCTTCCTCTACCACGCCGAAAACAACCAGGTTTACCTCGGCCTGATCACCGACCTGAACTACAGCAATCCGCACCTGAGCCCGTTCGAAGAGTTCCAGCGCTGGAAACAACACCCCGAGACGTTGAAATACATCCAGGGTGGCTCACGCATCAGCTATGGCGCCCGTGCTATTACCAAAGGTGGCTACAACTCCCTGCCCACCATGCATTTCCCCGGTGGACTGCTTATCGGTTGCGATGCCGGCACCCTGAACGCGGTAAAGATCAAGGGCAACCACACCGCGATGAAAAGCGGCATGCTCGCGGCTGAGGCCGTGGTCGAGGCGCTGCTGCAGGGCGAGTCTGCGCCTGCAGATCTTGCCACGTATGCGGACAAGGTCCGTGATTCGTGGCTGCACGAAGAGCTTTACACCACCCGCAACTTCAGCGGTTTCATGCACAAATTCGGCTTCATGATCGGTTCGGCCATGGTGTGGATCGACCAGACCCTGTTCGGCGGCAAACTGCCCTTCACCCTGAATGACTCGGTGCCGGACTACGCCACCATGAAGCCGGCCAAGGAGTGCAAGAAACCCGACTACCCCAAGCCGGACAACAAGATCACCTTCGATCGCCTGTCCTCGGTGTTCCTGTCGAACACCAACCACGAGGAAGATCAGCCCTGCCACTTGACGCTGATCGACCCGAACATACCGCTGGAGAAGAACCTGCCGCTGTACGACGAGCCGGCACAGCGTTACTGCCCGGCCGGTGTCTACGAAGTGGTGGAGGATGCGCAGGGGCAGCGCTTCCAGATCAACGCACAGAACTGCGTGCACTGCAAAACCTGTGATATCAAGGATCCGTCACAGAATATCGTGTGGGTGACACCGGAAGGCTTCGGCGGTCCGACCTACCCCAATATGTGACCCGGCAGGTTCCCGCTATCGGTAGCTTGCAACTACTGTAGCGGGAACCACACGCCAGCGCTGCAGACCTGCAGCCGCCCCTCCCGCTCTTGCGCGGAGTCCACCAGACGATACCAGGCAGCCCGTGTCAGCACGGCACTGAGTCCGTGTGGCAGACGAACGGCCGCCACATCACCCACAGCCGGCTCGAGAAACAGGGCCTGTTCCGCGTTCACAGCGACCTCGCGGCCGGTATTGAGTTTGGCGTACAGCGTGTCGTCGCGGCGATTGATTTCAGTCACCACCAGGGGATGCAATTCTACCTGAATGCGCCATTTTTCTACCGGCGTGACCAGGTAGTACTCACCGTCTTCTTCCCGGCGCAGAATGCTGGCAAACAGCGCGACCAGGGGCGCGCGTCTGATTCTCCCGCCCTCGTGGTACCAGCTGCCGTCCGCCCTGATGCGGATATCGATATCGCCGGAGAGCGGTGGGTGCCATTGCTCCAGTGGCGGGCCTGACGTTTTCGCCGCGGCGGGCACGTTGCCCGCCAGTGTATCAAGTGGATCTGTCATTGTGCCCCCGCAGTGAAGTCAGGGAATCACCCTGACGTTGACAACGCCTTCCAGCGCACGCATGGATGCGAGGCTTGATTCAGCCGGACATATGTCCATATCGATAAGATTATAGGCGATATCGTCGCGGCTCTTGTTGAGCATATCCACCACGTTGATATTCAGCTCAGCCAGAATGGATAACACGCTGCCCAGAATTTTGGGGACGTTGGTGTTGGTCACTGCCAAACGGCACCCCCCTGCCCGCTCCAGTTGCAGCGTGGGGAAGTTGACTGCGTTGCGTATGTTGCCGTTTTCGAGGAAGTCGCGCAGCTGGTCAGCTGCCATGATGGCGCAGTTGTCCTCCGCCTCGTCAGTGCTGGCACCGATGTGTGGCATCAGCACGGCGTTCTTGCGACCAATCAGGGCCGGGCTAGGGAAGTCGGCGATGTACTTGCGCAGGCGGCCCTGGTCGAGGGCCTCGAGCAGCGCGGCTTCGTCGACAATCTCCTGCCGGGCAAAGTTGAGCAGGCAGGCCTGTTCGGGCATCACGGCAAACAACTCGGCATTGATCAGCCCACGTGTGGACTCCAGCGCCGGCAAATGCAGGCTCACATAGTCGCTGCGGGAAAACAGCGCCGATAGCGAGTCGGCCTTGCGCACCTGGCTGGACAGACGCCAGGCAGCATCTACCGACAGGGCCGGGTCGTAGCCGATGACGTCCATACCCAGAGTCAGCGCCATGTCAGCTACCAGGGAGCCGATGGCACCCAGGCCAACCACGCCCAGCGTTTTGCCGCGCAGCTCGTTGCCCTTGAAGTGCTTCTTGTTGGCTTCCAGGGTCTTGTTGAGTTCCGCCGGGTCCGTGATGCTGGCGAGGCCGGACACGTATTCCAGGCCTTCTACCACGCCTCGTGAGCCCAACAGCAGCCCCGCCGCCACCAGTTCCTTCACCGCGTTGGCGTTGGCGCCGGGCGAATTGAATACCGGAATACCGCGCCGCGTGCATTCCGCCACCGGGATGTTATTGACACCGGCGCCAGCGCGCGCAATCGCCACCACGGTGTCGGCGATATCGTCGGCCTGCAGCTTGTGGCTGCGCAGCAGGATGGCGTCGGGATGCGCAAACTCGCTGGCTATTTCATAGGCGTCACGGGGCAGGCGCTCAAGGCCTTTCAGGGAAATCTGGTTAAGCGTGAGAATACGTCGGGCCATGATGAAACGGGTTTCCTTGTTGTCTGTCAGCGTGCGTCAGAGCACAGAGATGTCGGCTGCGGCACGCAGGCCCTGCTCGTGTTCAACCTGCAACAGCGCACCGAACTCACTGCCAATGCGCTGCCGCAGGCCACGTTGCTGCTCGGCGTCGAGGCTGGCCAGAGCCCCGGCCTGCACGCGCACCAGCTGCACGACGCGGGCATCCCCGGAGGCATCGATCACGTAGTCAGCGACCGGCTTGTCGTCGCCCGGAGCTGGCAGGCTGAACGCGCGCTGCAGCACCGCCGGCGGCAGCACACGGCTGTCGCGCTGGGCTCCCAGCTCCACCTGCCATTCCACATTCTCGCGTGCCGCCAGCGCCTCAATGCTCTGTTCGCCAGTAGTAAGTTCAGCCACAGCCTCGGCGGCGGCGCTCTCCAGTGCCTCACGCGCCCGTTCCCGGGTGATGCTGCGCGCGATCTCTTCCCTTACCGCATCCAGCGGCTCCAGCGTCGGCTTGTTGTGCTCATGCACGTGTACCGCAACGAAGCGGTCACCGCCCAGCTCCAGCACCTCGCTGTTGTGCCCCAGCTCCAGCACGTCTTCAGAGAAGGCTGCACGCAATACGGAAGGTTCGGCGAGAGGGCCGTCTCTCTGTTCACGAGTCATCGGTTCGGTACGCAGCACCTCAAGCCCCAGCTCCTGGGCCGGCGCACGCAGGCTATCCGCGGTGAACGCGATGTCGCGCAGCTCTTCCACCGCAAGCAACAGCGCGACGCGGGCTTCACGTTCTTGCAGACCGGCTTCAAGCTCGGGACGCAGCTCCGCCAGGCTGGGCGCTTCTGAATCGCGGCGCTCCGTGACCATGAGAATGTGCGTACCGGCATCGGTTTCGACCGGCGCGGACACTGTGTCCACCTCAAGTGCGGCCACGGCCTCCTCCATCTCCGGCGGGAAGGCATCACCGGCGGAAAACCCGAGGTCACCACCATTGCCGGCTGAACCCACGTCATCCGAGCGCTCTGCGGCCACATCGGCAAACGACTTGCCCGCTGCGAGTTCATCCTGCACGGTGGCAATACGCGCGGCGAAGTCCGCCTCCGACTCATCACTACCGCGCTGCAGTAGAATATGCGAGACTCGGTTCTCCGTCTGATACTGGTAGCTGTCCAGCTGGATACGGTACTCCTCCTCAATCGCGGCCTCTTCCACCGGTTCGCGGAAATCGTCCAGCGTCAACTCGACATAATCCAGCACGACAGACTCCGGCGTCATGAAGCTGGCCTCATTCTCACGGTAAAACGCCTCGAGGTCCTCCTCACTGACTTCAACCGCATCGAGATACGGTGCCAGGGGCAAAGTGAGGTAACGCACATCACGCTGCTCGGCGACAACCCGTGCGGTCAGGGCGAGCTCGGCGGGCGTGGCAAAATCACTACCGGCAAGGCCGGCACGTACCTGACCCAGAATAAGGTCATCGCGCAACGCGCTCTTGAAGGACGCCGGGGTAAAACCGGCTGATGCCAGCAGGCTTTTGTACATCTCGGGAGAGAAGTTGCCGTCGAGCTGGAATTGCTCCATCCCCGCAATAACGGCGCCGAGCTCCGCTTCGGAGACCGTCAGGCCCATGTCGCGAGCCGATTGCATCAGCAGCTTGCGCGAGACAATGCCCTCAAGAGCCTGGGCACTGATCCGCTGGTCGTCAAGCATGGCAGGATCGAGATTATCCCCCATCATGGCGATCAACTGACGCCGCTGTGTATCCACCGCCTGCTGCAACTCCATCGGCGTGACGGCTTCGCCGTTGACCTCGGCGACGGCACCACCGCCACCGCCCAGCAGAATCGATTCAATACCAAAAAGTGCGAAGGAGATGACGATCAACCCGATAACAACCTTGGCGGCCGTTCCCTGAGTGGTCTTGCGGATGTCCTGAAGCATGGTGTCTTCCGTTCCTTATCAACAAAAAAGCGCACTCATGAGTGCGCTTTTCCCTGAACCGTTACCGGTACACAGACGGGGTGATGAGCGCTGCGCGAGCGAACGCCAGACCCGCCGGTTACTGCAAGTCAGCCGTTGACGGCGTCCTTGAGTGCCTTGCCGGGCTTGAAGCCGGGCACATTGGAGGCCTTGATCTGGATAGTCTGGCCAGTCTGCGGGTTGCGGCCTTCGCGGGCAGCACGCGCTTTCACGGCAAAAGTGCCGAAGCCTACCAGCGTTACCTGATCACCTTTTTTCAGGGCTTGCGTAATGCTGTCTACCACGGCGTCCAGAGCGCGCCCGGCAGAAGCTTTCGGCAGGTCGGCAGCGGCAGCAATGGCGTCAATGAGTTCGGTTTTATTCACAGGTATCCCCTTGGAGTGTTATCTGACTAAAGTATGGTGTTCTCATCCGCAATGAAATGCGGGCAATTCATGATGCAGCAGGCGAGCACCTGAAAGTGATTCCAGCTGTACACTGGCCAGCACCTCTCGGCACCAAAAACCGGCAGGAAGCGCACTGGATTCAGGGGGCTGACTGTATACCAGAGCCGAGTTGGCGGTCAACCAGCACCCCGCTCTCAATGCGTATTTATCCGGTTTTTCTCGCCCTGCTCGCTGTCCTGGCCGCTTCCGGGAGCGGGTGCGAGGTACTCTTCATCCGAGAGTGGCTCCGGCACGCGCTCAAGCGCAATCGCCAACACCTCGTCAATCCACTTCACGGGCCGGATCTGCAGATCCTGCTTGATGTTCTCGGGCACTTCCTTGAGGTCACGCTCGTTTTCCCTGGGTATGATCACCGTCTTGATGCCACCGCGACGCGCCGCGAGGAGTTTCTCTTTCAACCCCCCAATGGGCAGCACTTCACCGCGCAGGGTAATCTCGCCCGTCATCGCCACGTCCGCGCGCACCGCGATGCCGGTGCTGATGGACACCAGCGCGGTGCACATGGCCACGCCGGCACTAGGACCATCCTTGGGTGTAGCCCCTTCGGGCACATGAATGTGCACGTCGTGCTTGTCGTGCCAGGAGGCCGGAATACCGAGCACCTGTGAGCGGCTGCGTACCACGGTGGTCGCCGCCTGAATCGACTCCTGCATCACGTCGCCGAGCGAGCCCGTCTTGACATAGCGGCCCTTGCCCGCCACCGATGCCGCCTCAATCGTCAGCAACTCACCACCCACAGATGTCCAGGCGAGGCCTGTCACCTGCCCCACCTTGTTCTGCTCCTCGGCAATGCCGTAGTTGAATTTGCGCACGCCCAGCAGGTCCGGGAGCATGTCGGGAGTCACCTCTGCCGACACACTGTCTTCTTCCAGTGCAATGCGCTTGACCATCTTGCGGCAGATCTTCGCGACTTCCCGCTCCAGCGCCCGTACGCCCGCTTCGCGGCTGTAGTAGCGGATGATGTCGATCACCGTGTCTTCACCGATGGTGATCTCTTCCTTGCCCAGGCCGTTCTGCCGTATCTGCTTCGGTATCAGGTATTTGGCCGCAATGCTGACTTTTTCGTCTTCCGTATAGCCGGGAATACGGATGACTTCCATGCGATCCAGCAACGGACCGGGAATGTTCATGGTGTTGGAGGTACACACGAACATCACATCCGAGAGGTCGTAATCGACTTCCAGATAGTGGTCGTTAAAGGCGTGATTCTGCTCCGGGTCCAGCACTTCCAGCATCGCGGACGCAGGGTCGCCGCGGTGGTCCATACCCATCTTGTCAATTTCATCGAGCAGGAACAGCGGGTTACGCACCCCTGCCTTGGCCATTTTCTGCAACAGCTTGCCCGGCATGGAACCAATATAGGTGCGCCGGTGGCCCCGAATTTCCGCCTCGTCACGCACGCCGCCCAGCGCCATGCGCACGAATTTGCGGTTGGTGGCGCGCGCCAGCGACTCGCCCAGCGAGGTCTTGCCCACCCCGGGCGGGCCAACCAGGCACAGCACCGGACCCTTCACTTTGCGTACACGCTTCTGTACGGCGAGATATTCCAGTATGCGCTCTTTCACTTCCTCAAGGCCGAAATGGTCTTCATTGAGAATACCGGAGGCGCGCTTCAGGTCGTGCTTCACCTTGCTGCGGCGCGACCAGGGCACACTCACCATCCAGTCGATATAGCTGCGCACCACCGAGGCTTCGGCAGACATCGGCGACATCATCTTGAGCTTGTTCAGTTCGGCGACCGCTTTCGTGCGCGCCCCATCGGGCATGCGCGCATCATCGATCCGTGCCTGCAGGTCGTCCAGCTCGCTCGGGGCTTCATCAAGGTCCCCCAACTCTTTCTGGATCGCCTTCATCTGCTCGTTGAGGTAGTACTCGCGCTGGCTCTTCTCCATCTGCTTCTTGACGCGGCCGCGGATACGTTTTTCCACCTGGAACAGGTCGATCTCCGCCTCCATCAGGCCCATGAGGTGCTCAAGCCGGGCCCGGATATCGGCAATTTCAAGAATGGACTGTTTTTCCTGCAGGTCCACACTCATGTGCGCGGCAATCGTATCCGCAAGACGGCCCGGCTCGTCAATGCCCGACAGCGAGGTGAGAACCTCGGCAGGCACTTTCTTGCTGAGGTTCACATACTTTTCAAACTGGCTGACCGTAGAGCGCAGCAGGCCCTCGGCCTCATCATCGGGCACGTCATCACTCTCGACTTCACGAACACCGGCAACCGTGAACCGGCCTTCGTCGTCCACATTGTCGATCACCGCGCGATAACTGCCTTCCACCAGCACCTTGATCGTGCCATCGGGCAGCTTGAGCAGCTGCAGGATGTTGGACACGGTGCCCACCTGGTAGATGTCGTCCACGCCGGGGTTGTCATCGGCCGCATTGCGCTGGGCGACGAGCAACACCTGCTTGCTGCCAGCCATGGCATCTTCCAGCGCTTCGACGGACTTTTCCCGGCCAACAAACAGCGGCAACACCATGTGCGGGTACACCACGACATCGCGCAGCGGCAGCAGGGGAAGATCAATTACCGAGGAGGAACCCATACAAATCTCCGGGTTGTGAATGGTCACAGCTGACCTGTAGATGGGGGCGGTGCAGCCGGAACACAAGGCCCCGGCACACTTTGCGCCTGCCGGGCCGGGGGCCCGGGCAGCCGGAACCTTGCGGTTCCGGCGCTACTCGTCCTTCGACGCCGCTCGCGCTGCCGGCTCGTGGTTCTGGTATACCAGCAGTGGTTCGGAGTCACCGCGAATCACCGATTCGTCGATAACCACCTTGCTGACATCGCTGCGCGAGGGAATGTTGTACATGGAGTCGAGCAGTACGCCTTCGAGAATGGAGCGCAGGCCGCGAGCACCTGTTTTGCGCTCCATGGCCCGTTCGGCCACGGCTCGCAGGCCGTCTTCACGGAAGTCGACCTCGACACCCTCCATTTCAAACAGTTTACTGTACTGTTTGGTCAGTGAGTTGCGCGGCTCGGTCAGGATCTGCACCAGAGCGGGCACATCGAGCTCTTCCAGCGTTGCAATCACCGGCAGGCGGCCAACGAACTCGGGAATCAGGCCGTATTGCACCAGATCCTCGGGCTCAAGGTCGAACAACAGCTCGCCGACGTTGCGGCGCTCGTCCTTGCTCTTGACCTCGGCATTGAAGCCGATGCCGCCTTTTTCGGAACGGTTGCGAATCACCTTGTCCAGGCCCGCGAATGCACCGCCGCAAATGAACAGGATGTTCGAAGTGTCCACCTGCAGGAACTCCTGTTGCGGATGCTTGCGCCCGCCCTGCGGCGGCACTGACGCCACCGTACCCTCGATCAGCTTGAGCAGCGCCTGCTGCACGCCCTCACCCGATACATCCCGGGTGATAGAGGGGTTGTCGGACTTGCGCGAAATCTTGTCGATTTCGTCGATGTACACAATGCCGACCTGCGCTTTCTCAACGTCGTAGTCGCATTTCTGCAGCAGCTTCTGGATGATGTTTTCGACATCTTCACCCACATAGCCCGCCTCGGTCAGCGTGGTCGCATCCGCAATGGTAAAGGGCACATCCAGCAAGCGTGCCAGCGTTTCCGCCAGCAGCGTCTTGCCGCTACCGGTTGGCCCCACCAACAGAATGTTGCTCTTGCCCAGCTCCACGTCTTCACCGCGGCTGCTGGCCTGACTGTGGCGCAGACGCTTGTAGTGGTTATACACCGCCACCGAAAGCACTTTCTTGGCGCGCTGCTGGCCGATCACGTACTCGTCCAGGATCGTCTTGATTTCGTGTGGCGTGGGCAGGTGGTCGCGCTTTGCTTCGCTGTTACCTTCCTGCACTTCTTCGCGGATGATGTCGTTACACAGATCGACGCACTCATCGCAAATGAACACCGAGGGACCAGCGATCAGTTTGCGCACTTCGTGCTGGCTCTTGCCGCAAAATGAGCAGTACAGCAGCTTGCCGCCGTCGTCGCCTGATTTTGTGGTGTCTTTAGTCATGCTCTGCCCTGTGGCCTATGAATTCTGCAATCTCATCTGGTTCAAAGATGATGTTTTTTCCCGCCATTTGCAAGCCCGCGGACAGGGCGCCCGGCAGCGTTGTCTTATGACGCAGCCGGCGCGCGGCGATTGACCACCTCGTCAATCAGCCCGTATTCCTTGCTCTGCTCGGCGTTCATGAAGCGGTCGCGCTCCGTATCGCGCTCGATCGTCTCAAGGGTCTGGCCGGTATGCTCCGCCATCAACTCGTTCAGGCGGCGACGGATAATGAGGATTTCGCGCGCCTGGATATCGATATCCGAGGCTTGCCCCTGGGCTCCGCCGCTGGGCTGGTGAATCATGGTGCGCGCATTCGGCAGGATGAAGCGTTTGCCGGCGGCACCGCCCGCGAGCAGGAAAGCCCCCATGGAAGCGGCCTGACCGATACACATCGTGCTCACATCCGGTTTAATGAACTGCATGGTGTCGTAAATCGACAGCCCTGCTGTCACCGAGCCGCCGGGGGAGTTGATGTAGAGGTGAATATCCTTGTCGGGGTTTTCCGACTCCAGGAACAACAGCTGGGCCACGATCAGGTTTGCCATGTGGTCCTCTACCGGCCCTACCACAAATACCACGCGCTCCTTGAGCAGACGCGAGTAGATATCGTAGGAGCGCTCACCGCGGGCCGTTTGTTCCACGACCATCGGGATCAGGCCCAGGTTGTTGACATTCATCGTGTTACGCCCGTCTGGCAAATTCGACATGCGATCGTTTCCTTGGTTGTCAATTGAGGCGCCGCCTCGACGGCGCCTGAATGTGTTCAGCGCTGGCTCTGAGCCTGTGCAATGGCTTCCTGGTAGCTGCAGGGCTCATCGGTCACCTCCGCCGCTTCCAACAGCTTGTCGACCACACTGTCCTCAAGCACCTTGGACTCAACGGAGGAAAGCTGCTCCGGATTGCCATAGTACCAGTTGATCACCTCTTCCGCGTCCTGGTAGGTGGCGGCCAGTTCCTCAATCGTTTCCCGCACTTTCGCCGGGTCTGCCTTGAGTTCGAACTTGCTGATCATCTCGGACAACACCAGACCCAGCTTGACGCGGCGCTCGGCGTTGTCACGGAACATGTCATCGGGCAGCAGGGAGTCCAGATCCAGACCTTCAGGGGCCGCACCGCCAAACTGCTGGAACATTTGCTTGCGCAGCGCCTGGATCTCCTGGGAGATCAGCGCCCTGGGCACTTCCAGACCCTTGTGCGCCTCTACCACGGCATCCATGACCTGCTGTTTGACACGACTAGTTACGGCGTTTTTCAGCTCTCGGGTCATATTTTCCGCAACTTCCTTGCGAAACTGGTCCTCACCACCCTCTTCTACGCCGTAAAGCTTGAACAACTCCTCGTCCAGCGGTGCCAGCACCAGCTCTTTCACGTCGTTGACCTTAACCGCGAACTGTACCGCAGCGCCCTGCAGCTCCTCGCTGTGGTAATCCTCGGGGAACGTCAGCTCAAGGGTTTTCTCGTCGCCGGCGGCCAGGCCCACGATGCCGTCTTCAAATCCGGGGATCATGCGACCGGAGCCGAGCTCAAGGTCGGTTCCCTCGGCGCTGCCACCGTCAAATGCTTCGCCATCCCGAGTGCCGGTGTAGTCCAGATTGACGATATCGCCCATGGCCGCGGCGCGCTCGACAGATTGACGCTCCCCCTGCTGCTTGCGGAACACCTCAATGATGTTATCGACATCGGCATCCGTGACTTCGGCAGCCGGACGGGTAACGGCAAAGCCGGACATGGACACGACTTCAACTTCGGGGAACACTTCAAACGTGGCCACGTATTCCAGATCACGACCGGCTTCGAGGCTGCGCGGCTCGATGCTGGGCTGGCCGGCAGGGCGCAGCTTTTCCTGTACCACGGCCTCCTGGAAAGAACGGCTCATGACCTCGCCCAGGACTTCCTGGCGAACGCCAGCGCCGTAGCGCTGACGCATCACTTTCATCGGTACCTTGCCGGGCCGGAAGCCGGGCAGGCGCACGTTCTGGGCGGCTTTTTGCAGCCGCGAATCGACCTCACTGTCAACCTGGGCGGCGGGTACGCCGACAGTCAAACGGCGCTCCAGGCCCGAAGTCGTTTCAATGGACACCTGCATGCTTATTCCTCACAATCCAGTCGGTAGTGGGCGCCGGTGCGCCCCGTCATCAGAACGACCCTGGCCCGGGCCAGAGTCGCTGTCAGTTGGTGCGGAAGGAGAGACTCGAACTCTCACGCCTTGCGGCACTGGAACCTAAATCCAGCGCGTATACCAATTTCGCCACTTCCGCGTGTCGGGAAACTGCCAGTGCGCGACGTTACAGTGCTGAAAATCAACCTGCAAATACGCCGTAACTTCTTGATTTCTTTGGCCTTGATGACCTAAAGAACCGCAACTTTGAGTTCTCGCAAGGCTGCGGATTCTGCCACAAACCGGGTTCGCACACAACCGCGAACGACGCTTCCCGCACCGAGGCAGCGCACGCTAATCAGTGAGACAGGCAGGGTCGAAAGCGTACTCCCCCTTTAGCCAGTCGACCACCTCGCACGCCGCCGCGCCGGGGAGCTCCGCATACTCTGCTGCCAGCGCCGCGCGGCGCGCCGCAGACATACCAGACAGGCCCTGCGCACGAAACTCCTCGGCATCGCGCTGCAAGCAGTGCCACAGTGCAGCCCCGAGCATTGCTACCAGGGCATCAGGATCGGGGGGTGCGCTTGCGTGGAGCTGCGCCAGTCCCGTCAGGGCCGGCAGCGAGCAGCGCCCCTGCACCATCGGGTTGCATAGATGACCGGTCAGCTTGCCGTTGTCCCGCAGGCCGGTGCGGCCTTGCAGCGGATCCAGGTACAGGTGGTTGCTGCGCTGGGCACCGTCGTTGACCGGGTAATTGTCCCACAGCAGCACCGGCCGCCCCAGCACCGCCGCGGCGTGGGCGACATCATCCGCGCTGATGGTATCGGCACACACCTGATTACCCGTCCAGAACACGTCAACCTCCGGTGCCAGCAACCGGCCGAGGTCCGCCCAGTAATGCTGTGGCATACGGCCGAAATGCCGCTCCAGTACGGGGTCGAAAGAATAATAGGTCGGGCATACCAGCAGCCGCTGCGCCCCACTCCACGCCTGCACATCGGCAACAATCTCCGCCTGGCGCTCCGCGAGGTCGGCCTGTTCACCGGGCATGTCGTCAAACAGGATGGCCAGCAGAGGGGCCTCCAGCGTATTCAGGCGACTGATCTTGTCGCGCAGGCTGCGCTTCTGGGCGGGGCCATAGTGACCGTAGAGCTCAAAGGGTGACAGGCCCACGCCAAACCGCAGCCCGTGCTGACGGTAATGCAGGGCCAGCTCTGTCAGCGCCCGCCATTCTTGCGCCGGCCAATGCGCCTGCCAGCGTTTGCGCAGCCACGGGTCGCCCTTGGGGGCATACAGGTAGGTATTCAGCCCCAGCGCCTGCAGAAAGCCGGCATAGGCCAGGCGCAACTCATGCGGCCACAGGCGCCCGTAGAAGCCTTCCACGATGCCGGTGAGCGGGTCAGCGGGCACTGAACAGCAACCGCTTATTCTTTATCAGGATATAAATCAAGTTTTTTATCGTAAATTAGCCTAATAATTCGCCTGCGGAACTGTGGAAAATTACCACTGATAGGCGATACTTAAAGTGTGGTTGCTTATCCCCTGACTCGAACGAGCAGCCACTCGGGGCATACCCAATGCACCGAGAAGGGAAGCAATTCCTTTTGTGTTTCACTCCTAATGGTCTTCTTGGGTCCCTGGCGGGACCCATTTTTTTTGCCTACATCGTATGCGTTGGGCGGTCGGAGCCGAGTGATCCCGCCAGGTGATTCTCGATCTTGCTGTTAGCGGCCGCATCCTGCTCACTGAACTGCACGCCAATGCCCGCTGTGCGGTTGCCCTGCGCGCCGCGCGGGGTGACCCAGACAACCTTGCCGGAAATCGGTATTTTCTCTGGTTCATCCATCAGCGTGAGCAGCATGAACACCTCGTCCCCGACCTTGTAGGTCTTGTTGGTGGGCACAAACAGGCCACCGTTGTGCAGGAACGGCATGTAGGCGGAATACAGCACGGCCTTGTCCTTGATGGTCAGGGACAAAATGCCATTGCGGCTGCCCGCGGCGGAATCACTCATGATGCGATCTCCTGTGAAGACGAACGCATGTTAGCACCGCTGCGCATGACACCAAAGCCATCGGCGAAACTGATCAACACGCTTTCCAGCGCAAGCTGCGGATTCGGGTTGGAACCGGCGGCAATAGCGACCTGCAATGCCTGCATGCGATCGAGCAACTGGAACAGTGGCCGCGCACGGCGCAGCCCCGCCTGCTCCTGTCGACAGAGGTACACATGCAAAAACAGGGCTATGTCACGCAGCGTCTGCGCCAGATCCTGCTGGCCGAGGCGCGCCGCCACCAGCGGCACATTCACCTTGCCACGCGCCAGGTCGCCCAACAGCTTGCGCTGCTCGCGCAACGGTTCTGCCCCGCCGTCGTTGTACAACTGCTCAGCCTGCAGCGGCACGCCCCCGGCGAGTTCGAGCAGCTCCGTTGCGCTCGCCTCGTCCCCGGTGACCTGTTGCAGCCAGGGTATGCACTGGTCACCGGGTGGCAGTGGCAGCTTGACCAGCTGACAGCGTGAGCGGACGGTCGCCGGCATGCCCTGCAAGCGCTGTGCAACCAGTATCAGGTGCGTATCCTCGGAGGGCTCCTCCAGACCTTTCAGCAGTGCGTTGGCGGCGCTGTTGGACATGCGCTCCGCCGGTGTCAGTACCACCACTTTGCGCGCACCGAACCCCGCGGTGCGATAGACAAAGGCAACCGCCTCGCGCACCTGCTCGATGCGTATGACCTTGCTGCTGCCCTCGGGCTGCAACCAGCGAAAGTCGCCATGACTCCCGGACTGGCTGTAGCGACAGGCCCGACACTCACCGCAGTTGTGACCGGCGACCGGTTGGTAACAAAGCAGATAGCGCGCCAGTGCCAGTGCCAGGCGTTCCTTGCCGACGCCAGCGGGGCCGGCAAACAACAGCGCATGGGGCAACTGCTGACGGCTGATCTGCTCCTGTAGATGCGCCCAGGCCTGTGCCTGCCAGGGGAGTGGCACGCTGACCTGCGGCAACCCCTGCAGATTCATCGCGCCACCGGGTGGCGCGGTGCCCAGCAGGCGAACAATTCCTCGCAAATCTCTTCTATGCGAGCTTGCACGCCTTCCAGTGGCTGGCTGGCATCGACCAGATGATAGCGACCGCTACTCTCTCGGGCCAATTGCAGATAGGTCTCGCGCACGCGCTGAAAAAATGCCAGTTCCTCGCGCTCGAACCGGTCCAGGTCGCCGCGGCCGCGAACACGCTCCAGGCCCATGTCTACTGGCGTATCGAGCAACAGGGTGTAGTCCGGACGAAGTTCGCCCTGTACCAGCGACTCCAGCGTGCGTACCGCCGAGGCCGGCATGCCACGGCCGCCGCACTGGTAGGCATAACTGGCATCGGTAAAGCGATCACAGATAACCCATTTGCCCGCGCCCAGCGCGGGCAGGATAACGTCCTCAACATGCTGCGCCCGCGCCGCAAACAGCAGCAACAGCTCCGCCATCGGCACAACGGGTTCCTCCCTGGGGCGCAACAATACTTCACGCACGTCTTCTCCCAGGCGGGTGCCACCGGGTTCACGGGTGACCACCAGGTCTACGCCCCGCGACTGCAGATAAGCCTGGATGCCGGCAATATTGGTGGATTTACCTGCACCTTCCCCGCCTTCAACGGTGATGAACAGGCCGCGCGATGGAACCATGGTCAGGGTTTCTCCGGGGATGAACGATAGTCTTTGCGCCTTTGCAGCTGGTATTTACGCACGGCACGCTCATGGCCTTCAAGCGTGGTGTTGAATTCGTGACTGCCGTCGCCGCGCGCCACAAAAAACAGCGTCTCCCCGGCGGCGGGCTGCAGCGCTGCGTGCAAGGCT
This sequence comes from Haliea salexigens DSM 19537, assembly GCF_000423125.1. GTDB lineage: Bacteria > Pseudomonadota > Gammaproteobacteria > Pseudomonadales > Halieaceae > Haliea > Haliea salexigens. The sequence continues at coordinate 13,488 of NZ_AUHJ01000022.1, read as the reverse complement.
GCACGTCCAGGCAATGCGATAGGTGTAGGGGGCAGACCATCGTGCCGATAGGTATTGAACAGGTTGCCTGCATCCCGCAGGTGGCTGCGGCGCAGATTGCCATCGAAGGACTCACCCAGGCCATAGATGATGGTCGGGTCGGTTTGCAAACGCATGCCCCGCTGCAAGCGGCGCACGAAGACGCCGGCTATTTCCTCGCGCTCCTCGACAACGCCGGTTTCGCGTTCGATTATCGACGCCATGATCAGTGCTTCATAGGGCGTGGCGTAAGGCAGCTCCGGGGCGCGACCCGCCCACTCTTGCTCCAGTGCCGCCAGCAGGGCCCGGTGGGCACGCTGCAACAGGTCAAGGTCAGTGTCACCCCGCTCGAAACGGTAGGTTTCCGGGAGGAAGAGGCCTTCGGTTGCCTCAAAAGGCGCCACCAGCGTCAACAGCCGCGCATCTTCAGGCCCGGACAGCACACTCGTCAGTGCCGGCTCTTCGCGCAAGATGGCCAGTGCCTGGGCGACCACAATCCCTTCAGGCAATGTCACCTGGTATTGCACCACACGACCACTGACCAGCATGGCCAACAGGCTCTCCGCCGTCAGTCCCGGCTGCAGGTCATACTCACCGCGACGAATGCTCGCATCCAGCTTGTGATAGCGCGCCCAGAGCAGCAGCAGCTCGGGATGTTGCAGAACACCCTGCATTTCCAGGCGTTCCGCCACGGAGCGCAGGCTGTCACCGGGATATACCGTGAGCAGTATGCCGGACTCCGGCAACAGCAGCGGCGCCTGCCATCTCTGCCACGCTTCGCGCACCGCCAGCGCCGCGACGAGCGCCAGGATGGCCGCTGATAACAGCAACCAGCGCCACCCCCTGCTCACCGCTGCAACCATTCACAATAGGCTGCGTGCAGGCGTTCGGTGACCGGGTGCTCACTCCAGCTTCGATCGCGGTAAGTCGCCACGGGGCGCAAGCCGATCAGCGCATTGCAGTAAAACACCTCATTTGCCGCCAGCAGCTGATGCAACTGCAAACGTGACTCGCCCACTTGCAGGCCACAGGCGGAGGCCAGGTGTTCCAGCAACAGACGACGGCGAGTGCCGGCGATACCGGCATCGACCAGCGTCGGCGTTAACAGGCGTTTGCCCGCCACCAGAAACAGGTTGCCCGCCGACACCGACAACGGCGCGCCACCCTGGTCCAGCATGAGGACTTCATCCATGCCGGCCGCAGCCGCATCCGCGGCCGCCAGCACCTGCTCCAACCTGTTGAGGTGCTTCACGCCGGCGAGCAGCGGCTGCTTGCTCCAACGCACCGCTGTTTCCCCGAGGGTGGCCGGTGTGGGGAGCTGTGCAGGGTCATGCGCCAGATCCGACACGGTGATGACAACCCGTGGCGCAGCATCTGCGGGCGGTGCGTAGCCACGCGGGCCAGCGCCCCGAGACACCGTGAGGCGCATTACACTGTAGCCCGTTGCCGCGCCCAGTGCGCCGAGCGCTGTTTCGAAGTGTTTGCGTGCCAAAGGTAGCGCCGACGGCATGCGCAGGCACGCCAGACCGGTCGCCAGGCGATCAAAGTGGAACTCGGTCAGCAGCGCACGGCCATCGCGCAGCAGAAGCGTTTCGAACACACCATCACCGTAAGCAAAGGCGCGGTCTGGTAACGGCAGTGCATCGCCGGCGCTGCCGTCAATCCATGTCTTGGCCGCTGCTACCACCCCGCCGGCGTCAGTCGAGCTGACTGAACAGCAAGGACCCGTTGGTGCCACCGAAACCGAATGAATTGGACAGGGCATGCTTGATTGTGCGCTGCTGCGCAGTGTGCGGAACGTAATTCAGCACACAGCCCTCATCCGGGTTGTCGAGATTGATCGTGGGGGGAGCGACCTGATCCCGCAATGCCAGGATGGAAAATATGGCTTCGACCGCGCCGGCCGCGCCCAACAGGTGTCCGATCATCGACTTGGTCGAACTCACCGCAACCGTTTCCGCTGCGCTGCCCAGCACCGCCTGAATTGCCCGGCTCTCGGCGAGGTCACCGGCATTGGTGGACGTGCCGTGAGCGTTGATGTAGCCGATCTGGTCAACGGGCACACCGGAATCGGCAATCGCGTTACGCATTGCCGCCGCTGCACCGCGACCATCCTCCGGTGGCAGCGTCATGTGGTAGGCATCGCCGCTCATGCCAAAACCGGTAATTTCCGCGTAGATATGGGCTCCGCGCGCTTTGGCGGATTCGTATTCCTCGATCATGAGAACGCCCGCGCCATCGCCCAGGACAAAGCCATCGCGATCGCGGTCCCAGGGGCGTGAGGCTGCCGCCGGGTCATCGTTGCGGGTAGAGAGTGCACGTGCCGCCGCGAAACCGCCCAGCCCCACCGGCGTGGTCGCCATCTCGGCGCCCCCCACCAGCATGGCATCGGCGTCGCCGAGTGCGATCAGGCGCGCCCCGAGGCCGATATTGTGCGTCCCCGAAGTACAGGCTGTGACGACCGCCAGATTGGGGCCCTGCAGGTTATAGCGAACCGAGAGGTTGCCAGAGATCATGTTGATGATCGAACCCGGAACAAAAAATGGCGAGATCTTGCGTGGCCCGGAGCGCGCCACAATTTCGGTGTTCTTTTCGATCTGGCCGATACCGCCGATGCCCGAGCCGATGGCACAGCCGACGCGATGCGCGTTGGCGTCGGTGACTTCCAGCCCAGAGTCCAGCATTGCCTGAATGCCGGCGGCCATGCCGAACTGCACGAAGATATCCATCTTGCGCGCGTCTTTGTCGCTGAAGTACGGTGTGATGTCGAAACCCCTGACACTGGCACTAAACCGCGTGCTGTAGGCATCAACATCGAAAGCGACGATGGGTGCAACGCCGCTTTTCCCAGCGACGATATTTTTCCAGGTCTCCTGAACGTCCAGCCCGAGGGGGCTGACCATGCCAAGGCCTGTTACAACTACGCGTCTGCCAATCACCGAACGCACTCCCCGGTAGAATCAGGTGCTGGAAGCATAAATAAGAAAAGCCGCCCTATCAAAACATAGAAACGGCTCTTCCGGTTACTGCGGGGACAATATCAGGCGAGGTTTTCCTTGATATAGTCGATAGCCAGCTTCACCGTGGTGATTTTCTCGGCTTCCTCATCGGGAATCTCGGTTTCAAACTCTTCTTCCAACGCCATGACCAGTTCCACGGTGTCCAGTGAGTCCGCGCCCAGGTCCTCGACAAAAGACGCTTCCGTCTGCACTTCCTCTTCCTTGACGCCAAGCTGCTCTGCGACGATCTTTTTTACGCGTTCTTCAATGCTGCTCATTTTATGTGTAACTCCTGACAAAAAAATATTCTGAATGAAACCTGGTCACCCGGCCCGAGCGCATATTTTACTCTGTTTTGCGCCGGAGTAATAAATTTTTTTTGGCCACAATGCGCCGGGATAACCCACGATGCGCGAGCAATTGCTCACGCCATGTTCATGCCACCATTAATGTGAATGGTTTCACCGGTAATGTAACCCGCATGGGACCCACACAGGAACCCCACCAGAGCGGCAATTTCACTCGCCTCACCCAGGCGCGCCAGCGGGATCTGGCCCAACATCGCCTCGCGCTGGTCTTCATTGAGTGCCCGCGTCATATCGGTATCAATAAAGCCCGGCGCCACACAGTTGACCGTGATGGCGCGCGACCCCAGCTCGCGCGCCAGTGCGCGGGAAAAACCCTCCACACCGGCTTTGCTGGCCGCATAGTTGCTCTGCCCTGCGTTCCCCATCGCGCCCACCACGGAGGTGATGTTGACGATCCGACCCCAGCGGGCCTTGGTCATGCCGCGCAGGCAGGCCTTGCTGGCGCGATACACGGCGCTCAGATTGGTATCAATCACCGCTTGCCACTCCTCCGGCTTCATGCGCATGAGGATATTGTCGCGGGTGATTCCGGCATTATTGACCAGCACCAGCGGCGCTCCGAACTGCGCGCTGATACCTTTCACAACGTCCTCAACCGCCGCCTGGTCGGCTACGTCCAGCGTCATGCCACAGCCATCGAAACCGCCCGCCTGCAGATATTCAGTGATCGCGGCAGCCCCGCTCTCAGTCGTTGCGGTACCTACCACTCGATAGCCATCATCGGCGAGTCGCTCGGCGATGGCGCGCCCGATACCGCGGCTGGCGCCGGTTACCAGTGCTACTGTCTTTTCTTCACTCATGACCTGTTCCCCTTTCCGATACCGTTTTCACGCTCTGCTCAAGCCAGCGCTGCGAGCGCATCGGCAAGACCTGCGGGCTCTTCCAGTGAATGGCTGAGCAGGGCGCTGTCGATGCGCTTGTTGAGGCCACTCAGCACCCTTCCCGGGCCACACTCCACCACCTGTGTAACACCCTGACCCGCCATGTAGGCAACACAGGCTGTCCACTGCACCGGACTGTAGATTTGCTCCACCAGCAAGCTGCGAATCCGCTCAGGGTCGGACTCGGGCTGCGCGTGCACATTGTGCACTACCGGAATGGTCGGTGCCTGGATCGTCACAGTTGCCAGTACCTCGGCCAGTCGCTCGCCCGCCGGACGCATCAGTGCCGTATGGAAAGGCGCGGATACCGGCAGGGGCATGGCCCGCTTGGCCCCCCCCGCTTTCAGCGCGGCAGAGGCCCGCTCCACCGCGGATGTGTGCCCGGCGATCACCACCTGGCCCGGAGAATTGAAATTGACGGCCGCCACCTCCCCGTCGCCAGCGGCGCTGACTTCAGCGCAGATGCGATTGATGCTGTCGTCATCCAAGCCGATGATGGCCGCCATGGCGCCCTCACCCACCGGTACTGCCGTTTGCATGAATTCACCGCGCTGACGCACCAGGCGCACGGCGTCGGCAAAGTCGAGAGAACCGGCACAGACCAGTGCTGAAAATTCGCCCAGACTGTGTCCGGCCATGAGTGCCGGCTCGGCGCCACCCGCCGCGCGCCAGGCGCGCCACAGGGCCACACTCGCGGTCAGTAAAATCGGCTGCGTGGTCGCCGTGAGGTTGAGGGCTTCCTGCGGGCCTTCCTGAACCAGACCCCAAACATCCTGACTGAGTGCAGCGGAAGCCTCGTCAAAGGCTTCACGCACCGCGGGAAACGCAGCGTGCGCAGCCGCGAGCATGCCGACTTTCTGCGACCCCTGCCCAGGGAAAACAAATGCACAGTGACTGAGCGTCATAATGGATAATCCTTTTCTTGTTAACGCAAGACAGCGATAACTGGCCCTGCATCACCTACGCCAGTGTAGAACACCGCGAGCGCCGGGGGGCCAAAAACGCGAAACGGGAGCCTGGGCTCCCGTTCACATGCACTATCAATACCGGCACAGGGACTGCGAACAACCCGCAGTACCGGCGACCGGAACGACCTTACTCGTCGTTTCCTGTGTTGACCACTTTCTTGCCACGGTAGAAACCGTCGGCCGTCATATGGTGACGACGGTGAGTTTCACCAGAGGTCTGGTCGACGCTCAGCGTGGGGCCGGAAAGTGAGTCGTGCGAACGACGCATGCCGCGGCGTGAACGTGATTTTTTGTCCTGTTGAACAGCCATGTCTTACTCCTGATGGGTATCGCCGGGCTTCAATTGCGCCAGCACGTCAAACGGGTTGGGCCTGTCAACGGGCTCGTCTGCTACGCGCTCCGCGGCGAGGTCCGCCAAAACTGTGTTGCAATCCGCCTGTTCGTGATAGCTGAACGGCGGCATGGCCAGAATCAGCTCATCCTCGACCAGTTCCCGCAGCGAAACCTCTTCCTCACCGGCAATCAGCGGGTCGAGACTTGCCGGCAAATGACGAGCCTGCTCATCCGTCCAGACCACCGCAAGGGTGCTGTCGGAATGAAGCGCAGCCGGCATGGGCCGCAGGCACCGCTGGCAGGTAACGATCACGGAGCTCTCCGTGACTGCGTGCACAACGTACCTGCCCTCCTCATCGCGAGACATCGCCAATTCCGCCTGGATGACACCCTCGTCTGCGGCCAGCAGATCCCGGAAACGGGGCAATTCCAGCGGTTTCAACGTGCCCCTGACAGTCGCACCACGCGTGGCAGCCTTGCGGACATCCAGCGAAGCGGGAAGGGGGTCGGTCAACATAGGCGCGCATCATAGGGGCGGTTTACCCTTTTGTCAAAAAATATCTTTAGAATACAACCAGTTCACTGCCCAACCGACTGCCAGCGGAAAACCCGATCATGGACCTGATACTCGCTTCCACCTCCCCCTACCGCAAAGCGCTGCTGGCACGCCTGCAGCGTCCCTTCCGCTGCCTGCCACCGGAAACGGACGAAACGCCGCTGGCCGGTGAATCTGGCGAGCAACTGGCGCTGCGCCTCGCGGTCGACAAGGCCCGTTCGGTCGCCCGCGCACACCCGCGCAGCCTGGTCATCGGCAGCGACCAGGTGGCGCTGCTGGACGACACCCTCATCGGCAAGCCCGGCAACCTCGACAACGCCCGCAAGCAGCTGAGCGCCAGTTCCGGGCGCCGCGTGATGTTCCTTACGGGGTTGGCCCTCTGCCACGCCGCGAGCGGGCTCGAGCTCACCCATGTCGAACAGTTCAGCGTGTATTTTCGCGAGTTATCCGCCGCGGCGATTGAGAGCTACCTCGCGCGCGAGCAGCCCCTGGACTGCGCCGGGAGCTTCAAGTGTGAGGGCCTTGGCATCGCGCTGTTCGACCACATGGACGGTGCAGACCCGACCAGCCTTGAGGGCCTGCCACTGATCGCCCTCACCAGCCTGCTCGGCCAGGCCGGCTACCCGGTGCTCGCCTGAGCCGCCAGCTGCGGCACGCTACGCAGGGCCTCCAGGCGATCGATCAAGGCCACGGGCTGATGCTGCGACAGCTGTTCGCGCGAGTGCACGCCAAAGGTGACACCCACCGAGGCCATGCCTATGCGCTGCGCCATGTCCAGATCGTACGCCGAGTCGCCCACCATGAGGGCGTTGTGGACTGTTTTGCCGCGCGCTGCCAGTATTTCTTCCAACATCATGGGGTGCGGCTTGGAACGGGTTTCATCAGCACAGCGCGTGCTCTGGAAATACGTTTCCATCCCCAGGCCCTTGAGTACGCGGTCCAGCCCGCGGCGGCTCTTGCCGGTTGCCACTGCAAGCTCAAATCCGGCGCTGCGCAGCCACTCCAGTGTTTCCAGTGCCCCCTCATGCAATCGCGCGGGGCCGGGATCCAGGGCCTGGTAGCTGCTCGCGTACGCCGCCTGCATGGCCTCCTGCTGCGCCGCTGTAGTCCCCGGAAACAGCAAAGGCATGGCGGTAACCAGGCTCAGGCCAATGATGTGCCGAACGGCGGCGGCCTCGGGCACCGGTAGGGCGCAGGTCTCCGCTGCCGCCTGCATGGCCTGGACAATCTGCTCCACGGAGTCGCAAAGCGTTCCATCCCAATCAAATATTACTATCATAATTAGCTACTTACGTGCATTTTCTAATATTAATTCGAGTTCGGCGTCGAGGGGAGCCTCAAGCCGCAATTGCGCCTCACCGGGCAGCGTGAAGGCCAGCGAGCGGGCGTGCAGGAACAGGCGCCCCACCCCCAGTGAACGCGCCAGCGCAGCGCAGGCATCGTCCATATATTTATCGTCGCCCAGTATGGGGTGGCCGGCGAAGCGCGCGTGAACGCGAATCTGGTGCGTGCGACCCGTGAAAGGCCGCGCTTCCACCAGCGTCGCCGCCGGGAACTGCTCCAGTACTTGAAAACCCGTGACCGACGCCTTGCCCTCTTTCGCCACGCGCACCATCCGCTCCCCGGACTGCACCACGTTTTTCTGCAGAGGTGCCTCCACCATCCGCCGCTCGCGCGGCCAGCGCCCCGCCACCAGGGCCACATAGCGCTTGTCCACGCCATCGCCACGCAGCTGCCGATGCAACTCGCGCAACACAGCAGGCTTGCGTGCCACGAGGATGAGGCCGGAGGTGTCACGGTCCAACCGGTGTACCAGCTCTAGATAGCGATCGTCGGGCCGCAGCTGTCGCAGGCATTCGATCAGCCCGAAGTTGAGGCCACTGCCACCGTGCACCGCAAGACCCGAGGGCTTGTTGATGACCAGCAGGCCGGGGTCTTCATACACAATCCGCGCCCGGATTTCACCCGCCCAGTAGCCGGGCACCACAGGCGCTGCGCCGGGCTCCGGCTGATGCAGTGGCGGAACCCGCAGCAGATCACCTGCCACCAGCCGATACTCGGCCTTCACCCGCCCCTTGTTGATGCGGAACTCACCCTTGCGCAGCCCCCGGTAGATACGGGTTTTAGGTACGCCCTTGAGCTCGCGCAGCAGGTAATTGTCGAGGCGCTGCCCCGCGCTGTCGGCGTCGATCTCGACGAAGCGGACAGCATTTGGGGTGCCTGTGGAGCGGGGTTTAACCATGAGATCGGGAAATCACCAAATAATTGAAGCACTTAGCAAATACGGGTATACTCCGGCGCGTGTAGCCGAGCTCAGGGCACGTTTCCCTGACGCACGACGCAACCACTCCGGTGACAGCAGAGCCTGCCGAAATAACCGCAGCGCCCCACTGGAGACATCATACCCGCACTTGCGCGTGCAGGCACACAACGGATGTCGACGCGCCCGCCACCCACAGGGCCATGCCCGGGTTTCAGGCTGAGCCGCGCCGATACAGTATGAACCGCGCAGTATAACTGCCGGGACTCCGAATCAGTGAAAGCTTTGGGTAGTAAGGCCGTATTCGTCAGGTGATGCGGCCGCCACCGGACAAGGGCTTGCAGCGTGCAGGCACCGCCGGCAGTGCTACCCGGCCAGAGGCGCAAAACACCTCTCGCCCTGTACAGTTCACCTGAGCGTACTGAGTAGTACCTCACCACTGCGCACACGGCCCAGCCATCGCGTCAGTGTCAGGACCCTTACTCGGCTATGTCCGGCCTCTCTGGCCGGCTGTATGGCTGATTCCCGCCCCGCCAGGCCTGCGCGCACCAGGTAGAATGGCACATCATGAAAAAAATGCTTATCAATGCAACACAGCCCGAAGAGCTGCGCGTTGCGCTCGTTGACGGCCAGCGTCTGTACGATCTGGATATCGAAAACCGCACTCGTCTGCAAAAGAAATCAAACATCTATAAAGGCAAAATCACCCGGGTTGAACCCAGCCTCGAAGCGGCATTTGTCGAGTTCGGCGCGGAGCGTCACGGCTTTCTGCCACTCAAGGAAATCGCCCGCGAGTACTTCTGCAAAGATCCCGGCAACGGCGAAGGGCGCCTGAAAATCAAGGAAGTGGTCAAGGAAGGCACGGAAATCATCGTGCAGGTCGACAAAGAAGAGCGCGGCAACAAGGGCGCCGCCCTCACCACCTTCATCAGCCTCGCCGGGCGCTACATGGTACTGATGCCCAACAACCCCAAGGCCGGCGGCATTTCGCGTCGCATCGAGGGCGATGACCGCAGCGATTTGCGCGAGGCCCTGAGCGGCCTGGAAATCCCCAACGGCATGGGCGTCATCATCCGCACAGCCGGCGTTGGGCGCACCACCGAAGAACTGCAGTGGGACCTCAACTACCTCCTGCAACTGTGGGAATCCATCACAACCGCCAACACCGAAGTGAAAGCGCCTGCCCTGTTGTTCCAGGAGAGCAACGTCATCATTCGCGCGGTGCGCGACTACCTGCGCGACGACATCGACCAGGTGGTTATCGACTCGGACGACGCCTACGCGGAAGCCTTCGAATTCGTCAGTATGGTCATGCCGAAATACAAGAACCGCATTCGCCGCTACGAGGACACCATTCCGCTGTTCAACCGCTTCCAGATCGAAAGCCAGATCGAGACCGCATTCCAGCGCGAGGTTAGGCTTCCTTCTGGTGGGTCCATTGTTATCGACCCCACAGAAGCACTGGTTTCCATCGATATCAACTCCGCCCGCGCCACCAAGGGTAGCGACATCGAGGACACCGCCCTGCAAACCAACCTCGAGGCAGCCGACGAGATTGCCCGACAGCTGCGCCTGCGCGATATGGGCGGTCTGGTGGTCATCGACTTCATCGATATGCTCGCGGCGCGCAACCAGCGCGCCGTGGAGAATCGCATGCGCGATGCGCTCGAGCTGGATCGCGCCCGTGTCCAGGTTGGGCGCATCTCGCGGTTTGGCCTGCTGGAGATGTCACGTCAGCGCTTGCGCCCGTCGCTCGGCGAAACCAGCGCCATTGTCTGCCCGCGCTGCACCGGCCAGGGCACCATCCGCGACACCAAATCCCTCGCACTCTCGATCCTGCGCCTGATGGAAGAAGAGGCCATCAAGGACCGTAGCGCCGAAGTACGCGCCATCGTGCCGGTTGATGTGGCGGCCTACCTGCTGAATGAGAAACGCTCGGCCCTTTCAGATATCGAAATCATCAGTCGCACACGGCTGCTGGTGATTCCCAACCCGAACCTGGAAACGCCGCACTTTGAAGTGCAGCGCCTACGCGATGACGAAGTCAGCGAAGACCGCACTGCCAGTTATTCCATCGACATTGCGGTGCCGGATACCGACATCATCAGCGACGCCCATGCCGCCAATATTCCCCAGCAGGAAGCTGCCGTACAGCGCATTGCACCGCAAATGGCCGCACCCCAGCCGGCGGAAGTGAACGACGCCCCGGCTGCAGCCGAGGCACCCAAGCGCAAGCGTGGCGGCAAGGGCAACGCACGCAAGGCAGCAGAACCCGTGGCGCCACCGGTCAAGACCGGTCTGGTGAGCCGCCTGATGGGCATGCTATTTGGCGAACCGGCGAAAATCGAGGAACCGGCGCCCAAACCGAAGGCGCGCAAAGCAGCCCCTGCCGAGCAGGACGCCGAAAGCGGTGAAAAGAGTGGCGAGCGCAGCGGTCGCAAACGCAGCCGCGGCGGTCGCCGTCGCAATGGCAACAACAGCGGCAACAACAGTGCACGCAATGCAGACCAGCCGCGCGGTGATCGCGATGATGCTGGCGACAAGGGCGAGCAGTCCGGGAAAGCTGAAAAGGCCGATGACCGCAACCGTTCGCAGGATGACTCCTCGGAAGAGCGCCAGTCCAGCGGCAATTCGCGGCCCCGCCGCCGCGGTGGCAAAGGCCGTAGACGCCCCGATGCCGAGCGCCGCAACGAGCCGGTTGAAGACCAGACCGACATCGACGCCGATGCTTCCGACGACGACAGCCTTGAAGCCTATGCGCGTCGCCAGCAGGAAGAGCAACGCGAGCAGCAAGCCGACGATGGCGACAAGCCGCGCAAGCGCCCAAGTGACATGAAGCGCGGCGAACCCCGCCGTCGTCGCCGCAACCGTCCGCAGGTTGACGCTGACAATGCGGAAACCACGCAGCCCGCCAGCGACGCTGGTGCAATCACCGCCGAGACCGCTGAGGTCGCTGCGGGAGAAGCCGCAGTGGAAAAAGCGCAACGCACACCTGTGGACGCGGCCGCCACCGAACCGGTAACCGCCACTGAGGTTGTCGAAGCCACGCCGGCGGAAGCACCGGCTGCGAGCAGCCCCGCGGATACCAGCGACAGCGCAGAAAACGCGATTGCCGAGGAAACCCCAGCCCCGGCTACGGCAGAGCCGGCACCCAGCGTACCTGTGGTAGAACCCGCTGCAGTAGAACCTGCAGCAGAAGCACCTGCAGAAGAGCCCGTCGCGAAGCCGGAAGTGCCTGCGGTAGCCGCCGCAGAGCCACCAGCGGCTCCGGTTGCAGCCAAGGGCCTCACCCCAGACGGACGTGCAGCCAATGATCCCCGCGTAGCGCCGAAGGCAGTAGGCGAAGTGGCAATCACCACGGACCACCTGCAACTGTTCCGCGAAGAGCAGCTTCCTCCGGTCGCAGCTAGCGGCAATATTGCACCGCGCGCCAGCAATGATCCGCGCGGGCCGCGCGCAGGCGCCAATGCTGGCGGTGCATCAGAGGGCTAAAAGCACTGCAAATTCATGCGCACACGGCCTCCGGGACTTGTGCGCATGTGCAGGCACTGTATAATCGCGCTCTTCCGTCGAAGACGGAATTTCAAACACGGTGGGCTGGCTGAGTGGTCGAAAGCGGCGGTCTTGAAAACCGTTGAGGGTTTATCCCCTCCCGGGGTTCGAATCCCTGGCCCACCGCCATACTTTGTGAAAAAGGCTTATACTTCAAGGAGTTGAAAATAAGCCTAATTCCTTGCCTACATAAGAACCTACAAAATCAGGTTTTAAGCCACAAGAGTGAGTGCCCTTATATTTGGTTCATCGCGGGTTAGCGTGAAAAAGTAGGAGACGGCGGTAAAACCGGTTAGTTTTGAGTTCGCCAAAACAACAAACCTGACCGACTCACCGCCGTCCCTATGAATGCTAATCCTCTTGCCCTGTTCTGGGAAGGATTCACGATAGAATCGTATGCCCAGATTGACGCTCAATCTCTGCTCATCCGACTGCAACCTGCCGACGATTACTTGCCATGCTGCAGTGGTTGTAATCAGCACACGCTTGCCATCCATGACATCAGCACCCGACGAGTCCGAGAACGCGACCTGTTCCAATACCGCGTCTGGCTGGACGTGCCAGTTCGCCGAGTTCGTTGTACGACCTGTGGCCCCAAGCTTGAACAGATTCGCTGGTTACCAGGGCGACAGCGTCTGACGGCAGGCATGGTCAGTTGGATTGAATCCCTGGTACGACTGATGCCGATCCAACATGTGGCAACGCTGCTAGGGTTGCATTGGCATACGGTCAAGGCCATCGACCATCGGCGCCTCAAACGAGAAGTGACTGAGCCAGATAAACGCCGGATTCGTCGACTGATCATGGATGAGTTCGCCTTGTTCAAGGGACACCGCTACGCCACCGTGGCGATTGATGCGGATACTCAACAAGTCCTCTGGGTTGGAGAAGGTCGCAGTCGAGCAGCGGTACGCCCCTTCTTTGAATGGCTGGGGCCGGAAACCTGTGGCCAGATCGAAGCCGTGGCGATGGATATGAATACCGCCATGGACCTGGAAGTTCAGCACCACTGCCCACAAGCACGGGTGGTCTATGACCTGTTCCACGTTGTAGCAAAGTTCGGACGGGAAGTGATTGACCGTGTCCGGGTCGATCAGGCCAATCAGCTTCGACACGACAAGCCGGCTCGCAAAGTAGTGAAACGAAGTCGCTGGCTGTTGCTCAGAAACCGAGGCAACCTCAAGGATGAGCAGGCTCTGAAGCTCGAAGAACTGCTGCAAGCCAACCAGCCCCTGATGACTGTCTACGTCCTGAAAGACCAGCTCAAAGAGCTCTGGTACGCTCCCTCAGAGGCCGATGCCAGACAACGCTGGCAAGACTGGCTAAATCTGGCTATGAGTAGTGGGCTGGCCCCCGTGCAGCAGTTTGCCAGGCGCCTCAAGGGCTACGTCGACGGCATTATCGCCAGCGCGGTCTACCGGTTGAACACCAGTGTGTTGGAGGGAATGAACAACAAGATCAAGGTGATCAAGCGGGTGGCCTACGGCTACCGGGATAACGACTACTTCTTTCTGAAGATAAAAGCAGCATTTCCCGGTAAAGCGCGATGAACC
>NZ_AUHJ01000021.1 GCF_000423125.1 Haliea salexigens DSM 19537 | reverse complement strand
GCCGGCCTACTCCCCGGAACTGAATCCCGACGAATATCTGAACTGTGATTTGAAGGCAGGCGTTCACAAGGGGCAGCCGGCACGCAACAAGAAGGAACTCAAGGCGAAGGCATTGAACCACCTGCGGAAATTGCAAAAGCTGCCCGGGCGAGTTGCCAAATACTTCGAAGCTGAGTTCATCCGCTATGCCGCTTGATATCTATTTGAATGCCGGGTTAATAATTTCGCCATGAAGCAAACGACACGGTATTTCAAGCGATACCCTGTGCGTTTGAATAGACTGATTGGGAACAGGGAGCCAGATGAAACGAAAACTCCAGGTCAGGGACAGCGGTATTCACGGTAAGGGCCTGTTCACGAGCGTGGATTTGAAGGCCGGGCAGCTGCTGGGCATGTGCAAAACCAAACCCTCCCGGGGTGCTTCCCCCTATACCTTGTGGCCGGAGGCGGGCGACCCGGTGGAGGTTACCTGCAACCTTAAATACATTAAGGATCATCTGATTAATTGCCGATGAATAGCGGACCGATCCAGTATCTTCCACTTCCCATCATTTCTGGGGCATCTCCGCGGAAACGTCATGCGGAATCGCCGGTCTATTTTGTCGTTCGGGGCAATATGGCCCCGAATAGCTGCGCATCAGGCGCAACTTCCCTGCAATTACATTCGGCTTCTACCCAACAGCGCCTTCTTTGCAACAACAAGGTTACTCAGGGCGCAGGCGACGAACAGGCGATGAGCGTTTTTCGCCAGCCCACGGTAGCGGACTTTGTTAAAGCCAAACTGCCGCTTGATAATCCCGAACTGATGCTCCACACGTGCCCGGACGCGCGACTTGTTCCGGTTTTTCGCGCGCTGGTCTTCAGTCAGCTTTCGGTTGCGGCTGCCTTTGGCCTGGGTAAAGTCTTGAGCAAGGGGGGCGTAATCGGTGATCGTCTGCTTTTGGCCGGTGTAGGCGGAGTCGCCCCAAACCCGGGTTTCTTCGCCGTGAAGCAGGTCAGGCAGGACCTGGGAGTCGTGTACGTTGGCCGCTGTCGCGACCACCGAGTGAATGAGCCGGGTTTTACTGTCGACGCCAATATGCGCCTTCATGCCGAAATACCACTGGTTACCCTTTTTCGTCTGCTTCATTTCCGGATCGCGCTCTTTCTTCTTGTTCTTGGTGGAACTCGGTGCGCTGATGATGCTGGCATCGACGATGGTGCCGCGGGATACCTTCATCCCGTTGTCCTTGAGGTACTGGTTCACCAAGTGGAACAATTGGTCGCCCAGATTGTGCTTCTCCATCAGATGGCGGAACTTGCAAATCGTGGTCTCATCCGGTGCAGGTTCGCGCCCCAGGTCGATGCCTACAAAGTTACGCAGCGCCTGGGAATCGTACAGAGCTTCTTCGGCAGCCGGATCGGAGAGGTTGAACCAGTGCTGCAGGAAGTGGATTCTCAGCATCCTCTCGATACCGACGGGTCTGCGACCGGCGCCCTCCGGCTTGGGATAGTACGGCTCAATAGCGTCACAGAGTTCTTTCCAGGGAATGATGGTTTCCATTTCCTCAAGGAACTGTTCCTTGCGGGTTTTCTTGCGGTACTTCTCGAAGCCGCTTCCAGAAAAAGAGTCCTGACGCATGGGGTTCAACCTGAATTGAAGATGCCGTCTATTATGAACGAATGCCTGAATTAATCAGAGATGCCTTAATCACAGCAACGACCCGAATGTATCGTATTACGCGGATCTCTCGGTAGTGGCGCTGCGAGACATCCAGGCGGGCGAAGAGCTCACGCATCACTACGGCGACGATTGGAGCTGACACCGGTAACGTCCTGACCGAAAAGGCCTGTGTTTGATTCGGCGCTCAGGTATCAGGCGCGGATGGGAGTGGTAACTTTACCTTGGGGCAGTACCGGATCACCCTTAGAGGCGAAACTCGATCCAGAGCGGGTAACGGTCTGAAACCCGATAGAGATTGAGCTTTTGCTGAGGCGGGCTGGATATAGATACGGCAGGAAGTCGGAACCGCCACCCCGTAGATACTCCAATACCAGCTTCAGCATCTTTGAGTCCGTCTCGAACCAGGCGATCGGATTATTGAATTTGTCGGTATCAGGCTTTGCCGGATCCCAAGAACAGGGTTCTTGGGACTGCATGCAAGTCTGTAGGCGCCGTCAGACTTGTTGAGCAAAAGAGCTCCCACAGCGCACGTTGTTGCCTGACAGCGCTGTCGACATCAGGTGTTGTCGACAACCTCCGCGGTTGGCCCGTTGGTCTTCACCGAGGTGATGCCGTTCTCCATCGCGGTTGCTCCGGAGTACATCTCACTTTTGCCAATGACCTGGCCATTGCCGGCTTTCAGAGTGAAGTAGGGCTCATTTGCTTTAGAGGTTTTGCGCTCGTAGCGGCTATCGTCTGCCGCGTTCTTCTTCACCGATTCGATGCCATTTTCTGCAGCTGCCTTACTTTCATAGAGCTCGCTGGTCAGGATGATCTGGCCGTTACCGGCCTTGAGGTTGAACATGAACTTACCACTGGGGCTTTTCTTCAGGTCGAATTTGCCTGCCATAAATCGCACTCCGGCTTGTGTTGTTCTCGTGGGGTCCCTAGGGGGGACATCGTGATTATGCGTGAGCGGGCCTGGTAACGCTACCGGGCTCGGGTGGGGTGAGTACGATGAGGCTGATCGCG
Source organism: Haliea salexigens DSM 19537 (assembly GCF_000423125.1). Lineage (GTDB taxonomy): Bacteria > Pseudomonadota > Gammaproteobacteria > Pseudomonadales > Halieaceae > Haliea > Haliea salexigens. Next base: position 39,250 of record NZ_AUHJ01000021.1, on the reverse strand, counting down.
ACCCGCGGACACGTCCGGACGCGTCCGCGGGTGATCGTCTACGCCGCGCCCTTTTGCCAGCGCGCTGGGGTATAACGTCATTGGGTGTAAAAAACACTGCAAAATCAATGAGATAAACTCGTTTCATCCGTTGCTGAGTGAGTTGGCACAGTCTCTGCTCTGGGAAGAGGGTGGCAGGGGCACACCATGGAGAACCGGTCTCTGCCGATGATGCAGTAGTTTCTGTGGCGGCTACCGGCGGTGGTGGCCGCGTCCTCAGACAGGGAGCTTCGGGTATGTCCGTGGATGAAGTGATTCGTTATTTCGGGAACAACGCCTCGGCGGCGGCACGGGCCCTAAATACTACCCCGCATAACATTTACCGCTGGCGGCGAGAAGGTCAGGTGCCGCGGGGCCGGCAGTACGAACTTCACCTGAAAACCCGCGGCGCCCTCAAGGCCGATGGGTTTGACCCCGACGTCGACTACCTGGCGATGGGGCGGACGTTAGCGCCATGAGGTGGCGATGGTTGGCAGGTCTGGCTGTGCTGTCCGCGGGCGTGGTGGCGGAATCGCCCGAGGTCGTCATCACCAGCGAGATTCCTTTGGTTGAAAGCGCCCAGACCTGGGGCCTCAGTGAAGCCGAATTTCGGCGCTATCAACGCCTTATGGCGGGCCGGCGCGGGCAATGGTCGCCGGGTCTCGATCCCATCACAGCGCTTGGGGTGAGCACGGATTCGGCCGCGGAACGCCGGCGTTTTGCCGAGCTGTTCGTCAAGGCCGAGTTTGAACGCACTCGCAAGGAGCTCGCCTTTCAAGCCGCCGTCGATGCCGCTTGGCAACGTCTTTACCCACAGACGCCGCGCCTCGCGACCCACGGTCTACCTCAACAGACGCCAACGGTGGGCCAATTCATTCAACGCACCGCGTTGATTCTCAGGCTGGGCAGTACGACGGGCCGCAACCGTTTGATTAAGCTGCTCCAGGGTCATCCGGGCCAACTCGATGTGCACGTGGTCGGCGCTCGCGGCGATGACGCCGCGCTGCGTGACTGGGCCGCGGACGTCCCACGGCTGGAACAGGCCCTCGCCGAGGGTAGGGCAACACTCAATCACGGCGATCAATTCCGCACGGAAGTCGATCTGCCGGCCATCTACCGCAGGGATGGGGCAGGGCAATGGGCGCGCGTCGAGTGATGCACGCGCTGGTCGGTGCAGTCCTGGGAGGTCTTGCAACGTGCGCGATCGCCGACCGCGCGCGCTATGACGTGGTCGCCGACTACGTCGGCGTCCCCAGGGATATTTTCTATGCGATGGCGTTGGCAGAGACCGGGCGGGAGCGGAACGGGCAGTTCGCGCCGTGGCCCTGGACTCTGAACATCGCGGGCGAGGCCCATTTCTACCCCGATCGCGACGCGATGTTCGCCGCCCTGATGACGGCGTTGCAAAACGGTCAGTTGCGCGTCGATGTGGGGCCGCTGCAACTCAACTGGTATTGGCAGTTCGAGCGAATTGACTCGCCCTGGCGGCTTACCGACCCCGTGGTGAATGCCAAGCTCGCCGCCGCGTTCCTTAAGGAACACTTTGAGCGGTCCGGTGATTGGTGGTTGGCGGTGGGGCACTATCACCGCCCCAGTGAGACCACCGACGTGGATCGGGCAACAGCAGCGGCCTATCGCGAACGGGTGATGTCCCTGCATACGCGCTACGCCGAGAAGTCCGCCGGGCGGAGCGAGCCCATTACACTGGAGGTGGCCGATGCGCATTAGGTCGCTTCACTGCCTGCCGTTACTCATCGGGTTGGCGTTTGCGCCGGCGCAGGCCGTACAACCCGTCAGGGCACCGGTGGTGGTTTACAGCGGAGCACAGGCGGTTCCCGCGGCACCTTATATTCAATCGCTCGCCCAAACACGGTCGCAAAGCGACAGCCGCGTGAACCCTACGCCAAAGCCGGGTGTGATGCCCCTTGAAAAGCGTTTGCCCCTCATGCCCCGACAACTACGGCCCGGATCGCCGGCGCTGCGGCGGACCGAGGCACCGGTACAGCCCTTCTTTGTTATGGGCATGGATCGCGCCAGCCTCGACTGGCTGGCCAGGACACTCCCGACCCTACTGTCTATCAATGCCACCGGCATGGTGGTGCAGGCGGCGAACCGGGACGATTGGCTGCTACTGCAAAAGAAGGCGCAGGCCGCCGGTCTGTCACTGGCGCTGTATCCCGACACCGGCTTGACGGAAGCCTACGGCATCACGACCTACCCCGTGCTGGTGGTACCGCAGGGTATCTTGGAACTGGATAGGGCAGGGGAGGGCGGGCCATGAGCGCACCGATCGAAGCCCTGCTGCGTCCCCCGGTGGAACAGTCTGCCATAGCGACACACATTGCGCTGGCCCTGCTGGGCGTGGGCGCGCCCCAGGTGCTGTTGTTGCCGGGCGGCGTCGGTTATGGCCTGGCCGCTGCCTGTGCCGTGCGCGCCCTGTGGCTGTTCCGGCGCATGACCCGCTTGCTGCGCTACCAGCGTCGCTTACGGGTGTTGCCGAGTTACCGCATCCACCCTAAAAAACTCCGTGCCCCGCAAGGCGAGCTGTTTCTGGGCCGGGGTTTTCTGTGGGATGCGCGGCATACCCAGCGCTACGCCGATACCCAGCGCACCGAGCACTACCATTTCGACCGCCGCGGTCTGTTCTATCGGAGCGTACGGGCGACGGTGGGCGCCGTCAGCACCACACCCCTGAAACCGCTGATGGCACCACTGAACAGCCAGTGGCTGCTGAACCCCTTTCCACCGCGGCCCTATGTCGAGGGCAGCCCGGAACTGCACGGGGTCGGCCTGTTCGAGAAGGAGCAGGACGTCACCCTGCAGCAGGCCGAACGAGTCGCCCACACCTTTGTCGTCGGCACCACCCGGGTCGGCAAAACCCGTCTGCTGGAAGTGATCGCCAGTCAGGATATCCGCAGTGGCGACGTGGTCATCGTCTTTGATCCCAAAGGGGACGGTGATCTGCTGGCGCGCCTGTATACCGAGGCCCGCCGGGCGGGCAGGGCCGGGGAGTTCCAGGTGTTTCACCTGGGCTTTACCGAACAGTCGGTGGCCTATAACCCGGTGGGCTCGTTTTCCCGGGTGACGGAAGTCGCGAGCCGCATCGCCGGGCAACTGCCCAATGAAGGTAATTCCGCAGCTTTCAGGGAGTTCGCCTGGCGCTACGTCAATGTGCTGGCGAAGGTACTCGATGTCCTTGGCGAGCCCATCAACTACCAGGTGCTGCTGGAGTGCAGTACGGATATCGACGCCCTGGTGGTGCGCTACCTCGCCTGCGTGGCCCGGCAACAGCAATTCGAGGACTGGGCCGAACAGCTAGCGGATCTGGTCGAGAGCGAGGCGAAAATGCCGACGCAATATAAAGGCCGGGATCGCACCGCCTGGGCCAGTGTCGAGCTTTTCCGACGCCATGGTCTGAGTGACCCCACGGCCACCTCGCTGATCAAAACCTTCGAGCACGACAAGAGCCACTTCGACAAGCTGGTGGCCAGCCTCTATCCCCTGCTGGAAAAACTCACTTCGGGACCGGTGGCGCGCCTGCTCTCCCCGGAGAGTAATCCCGAGGACACCACCGAGCGGCTGTCGTGGAAACGGGTGATCGAGCGCGGCGGCATTGTCTATGTGGGCCTCGATGCCCTCTCTGACCCGGATGTCGCCAGTGCCGTGGGTAACGCCATGTTCGCGGACCTCACGTCAGTTGCTGGCAGTCTCTATAAGGACGCCCAGCGCGGCGCTCCCCTGAAAAAAGTCTGCGTCCACGCGGATGAGTTCAATGAGCTGGTGGGCAGGGAGTTCATTCCACTGGCCAACAAGGCCGGTGGCGCCGGCTTCCAGTTGACGGTCTACACCCAAACGCTTTCCGACATCATCGCCCGCTTCGATAACCCGGCGCGGGCGGGGCAGGTGGTGGGCAACCTCGGTACCATCATCATGCTGCGGGTCAAGGAAAAAGCCACCGCGGAACTGCTGACCACACGCCTGAAGGACGTCGAGATCAACCATCTCATGTTGGACTCGGGCAGCACTGACAGCGCCGACCCCACCAATGATGTGCACTTCACCTCGAGCACCCGCCAGCGGATCTCCAGCCAGCGGGTGCCGATGATTCACGCCGGGGACCTGGATGCGCTACCCAAAGGCCATGCCTTCGCCCTGATCGCCGGCCGACTCTACAAGCTGCGCCTGCCGTTGTTTTCCGACGACGCGGAGCTGCCCAGCGGCCTGCAGGCCATGGTCGAGGCCATGCGCCGGGACTACCAGCACAGCTATACCGCGAGCACCGACTGGGCGACCCCGACGCCCCTGGGCTGGCAATCATGAGCCGCAATGCAACCGCCCACACTGCGCGGGATGACGCACCGGCAAGACCGGTCAAGCGCGGTCCGATCGGCATGACGCTGGCCATCCTGGGTGCCCTGATCGGTGCGGCACTGACCGCTTCGCTGCTCTCGGTGCTGCTGGAATGGGCCGGGATCGCGCTGGGTTGGTGGCCGGGCACCCACAGCCGTGGCCTGCTCATCACCGAGCGCAACTATGTCGAGGCTATCGACGACTACCCGCTGTCACCTCTACGGCCCACGGAGCTCACCGCCATGGCCTGGGGCCAATTCGACCGGGGCCTGTCTTTTGTCGGACTCACGGCGTCGGCGGGCGTGTATGGGGTGGCAGCGATCAACACCGTGAAGCTCTTGTTGCTGCGTCTGGTGATCGTGGTGCTGGCCCTGCCCGGTTACGTACTGGCGATCGTGGCCGGCCTGTTCGAAGGCCTGGTGGCACGGGACATCCGCAAGTTCACCGGCGGCCATGAGAGCGCCTACGTGTTCCATAAAGCCAAACGCTGGATCGCCCCGAGCGTGATGGTCACCGTGACGCTGTACCTGATGCTGCCTTGGTCGGTGCCCCCGGCGCTGCTGTTCGCGCCGACCATGTTGCTGACCGCCGGGATGGTCTACATCGCCGCCAGCCGGTTCAAGAAGTTCGTGTAGGAGACAGGGACGCCATGCCACTGATGAGCCCCGCACAGCAGACCGCCTTCAACGGTGCCAATGGCAGCGGTCACAGCGCGGCGGATGTGCACACCCTGGTGGTATCGGTGCTGATTGTTCTGATGTTGGTATGGCTCGCCTGGGTCGCGATCAGTGCCTACCAGCTCCTCAAGACTCCAGGGGTCAAGACCCCGGAGGCCGCCGGCAAGGTTGTCCGCGCGGCATTCATCGCGATGGTCATTATGGCCGTCGCCAACATCGTGTGGGGAACCTGAGAGGACCTGACCATGCAACGAGTGAACATCTTGATCACCGCCTATCAAGGCATCCAGGCGCGCTGGCGCGCCAGCCGGCAGCGCCTGGGGCTGTACGTTACCGGTCTCGTGCTGGGCGCCGGTACTAGCGGCGCACTGGCCCAGGGCCTGCCGACCACGGCGCCGCCGTCCCGGGGCAGCACGGACGGTGACTATATCGGGCTGATGCAGGACTACGCCTTCGATATTGGCGTCTTCATCGGCCTGGCGCTGGCCACGCTGGCCATGATCGTCGTGGTGAAAAACACCATGGGCGCGTATTCCGAGGTGCAGGACGGCAAGGGCACCTGGGGACAACTGGGCATCAACTTTGGCGCCGGCGTACTGCTGTTGGTGTTCATCGTCTTTCTGCTGACCGAGGCGGCGACGATTCTCTGATGAGTGCACGCCGCGACATCGACTTTTTGCCCGACCGGCTCAATGAGGAGCCGGTCGTCTTCCTGTCGATGACCAACTCGGAGATCAAGTACGCCGCCCTACTGTGCCTGGGCGTCTGGGTGCCGGTGTCGACGCTGGTGGGTGCGCTGCTGGGATTTGCCCTGATGGGCTTCGCGCTGTCTCTGGCCTTCGTGTTCGGCAGCCTGTGGTTGATCGGCAAGCGCCTGCGGATCGTCAAGCGCGGCAAACCCCGGCAGTACCACGTCATCGCGATCCAGGCCTGGCTGCAGGATCGCGGTCTGGCGCCGCGCACCCTGGTTCGGGAAAGCCGCAGCTGGGACATCCACCGCTGGAGAACGCCATGAGCCGATACGACAGCCTGGTCCATTCCAAGGACGCGATGATCCGCCTGCTGCTGGGTGTGCTCGCGATCCTCAGCCTGCTCCTGCTGGTCGCCCTGGTCGGCTGGAGCCGGGCGCCCGACAACATCCGCCTGCACTATCCACCGGATTTGAGCCGCGGTGCGGTGCAGCAGCTCGGCGACATCCCGAAGGCCAGCATCTATGTCTTTGCCCACTACGTGTTCCAGCAGCTCAATCGCTGGCCTGCGGACGGCAAGGAGGACTACTACAACCAGATTCACAGCCTGCGGGCGTTCTTTACGCCCGCCTGTTTTGAGGAGCGATTGCAGGACCTGGACGAGCGCGAGCGCGAGATCAACGGTCGCCAGCGTTCCGTCTGGGAAATCCCCGGCCGGGGTTTCTCCAATGCCCGGGTGCAGGTGGTGGCTCCCAACCAGTGGGTGGTCGGCCTTGACCTGCACGTGCAGGAAACCTACCGGGGAGAGCGGGTCAAGGATCGCCTGATTCATTATCCCCTGCGCGTGGTGGCCTATGACGTCGATCCGCAGGCCAATCCCTGGGGACTGGCGCTGGATTGCCTGGCCGATGTGCCGCGAGTCATCGAGATCAACGAACCGGAAGGGGAGGGTGCCACATGAGACGGATGCGACAAGGGCTGCAATGCCTGGTGCTGCTGTGCCTGGCGGCTGGCAGCGTACTCAGTGGCGCGGCGCACGCGGAAACGGTGGTGTGGCGCAAGACACCCATCGCGCTGGAGCTGGTGGTGGGTGTGGAACAACTGCTGATATTGCCGAGCAATGCCGAGGTTGGCTTGCCGCCAGCACTGACCAATCCCAATGTGTTCCGGACCCTGGTCACCGGTGGCGCGGCCTACTGGACAGCGCTGGAGCCCTTCGACACGCAGCGGGTGCAGCTGCGCCTGGAGAGCGGTGAGTTCCTGTTATTCGATGTCAGCGCCCGCACCCTCAAGCAACCGCCAGCGACCGTGGACACCCTGCAGGTGGTGCTGGCGGGGAGCGAGACCTTCCTGGGTGAGCCGGGTTTAAACGCCGGCGGCCCGCTGCCGGGCGAGGCCAATCTGTTCGAGTTGTTGCGCTATGCCGCCCAGTCGATCTATGCGCCCCAGCGCCTGATCGCACCGCTGCCGGGCGTCAAAAAAGTCCCGGTGGGACTGGCGGGCAACCAGGGCCGCCTCTATGACGCGGGCCGTCATCCACTGGTGATCCAGCCCTATCAGGCCTGGTCCGCGGGCGACTTCTTCGTCACGGCCTTCGTGGTGACCAACGAGGCGAGTCACCCGGTGGCGCTGGATAACCGCAAGGTGATGCATACACCCAACGCCCACCGCACCGGGGTTGATCCCCACTTTATCGCCAGCGCCTTCTATACCCGGAGCCTGCCAGGTCGCAACACCGGGACCACGGGCGACAACCGCACCACCTTGTTCGTGGTCACGGACCGGCCCATCCGCAACGTGATCCGGGGGGCAGGCCAATGAGTGCGATCGGGGCGAATCGCTGGGTGCAGGTCGGCAGCGCGGCGCTGCTGCTTCTGGTGATGCTCCTGCTGTTTCGGGGCTGCGGCCGGGAGCACCGCACCACGGAGGAGGCCCTGCGGGTGGCCGGTGGCGCTCCGGTGTCACGGGGGCTGGCCGTTGATCTGGGCGTCGAAGGCGACACCGAAGCGGACACGGTGAAAACCCTGGTGGCGGAAGTGAAAAACCTGCGCGATGAAGCGGATGCCCTGCGTGACTCCAATGTCGCGTTACGCAAGGACAACGCCGAGCTGCGCAAGATGGAATCCCGGCTGGGGCGAGGCCTCAATACCGAGCTCAACAATACCCGCCGCGAAGTACAGGCTCAGCTGGACGACGATGTGCAGCGGGTGCGACAGCAACTGCGCGAACTCGAGGAACACGCGCGGGACGTCGAGGGCCGCCTGGCCAGTGGTGGTCTATCCGCCGGCGGCTTTGCCGGCAGCGGTACCGGCGCGGCGGTCGCCCCGGACGCCATCACCTGGGTGGCGCCGCTGGGCAGCGGGATTGGCGGCGCGGGGAACAGCCTGAGCGATCACCTGAACCGGGTGACCGGCCGAAGCGGGCAAGGCCTGGGCCTGCCGACGGCTGCGAGTGGCTCCACCGCCGAGGAAGCCCCGGTGCCCTGGTACACGGTGCCGCGTAACGCGACCCTGATGAATGCCACCGCCATGACCGCCCTGGTGGGCCGGGTACCCATCGGGGCGCAGGTGACCGACCCCTACAGCTTCAAGGTCATCATCGGGACCGACAACCTGGCCGCCAATGGTATCGAGGTCCCCGAAGTGGCCTACGCCATTGCCAGCGGCAAGGCGGTGGGGGACTGGACTCTCGGTTGCGTGCGCGGGGATCTGCACTCCATCACCTTCGTATTTGAGGACGGGACCATCCGGACGGTGCCGAAAGCGGAGAACGTCTACGAGGGCAACACCCAGCAGCGGAACATCGTCATCGGTGAGCTCTCCGACGAATACGGCAACCCCTGCGTGGTGGGGCAGCGTATCTCCAACGCCTCCACCTACCTCGCCCAGCGCATCGGAGTGGTCAGTGCCGCGGCGGCGGCGGAAGCGGCGGCTGCCAGCCAGACCACGCAGATCACCACCTTCGATGGCGGTGGCGCCGGGGTGGGCACCATCGTCACCGGCGACATGGGCGAGTACATCCTCGGTCAGGCGATCGCCGACGGCAGCCTGGAAATCGCCCGCTGGCTGGATGAACGTCAGGCCCAGCAGTTCGACGCCATTTATGTCGATCCCGGCGCCCGGGTCAGCCTGCACATCACCGAGCAACTGGAAATCGATTACGACCCCAACGGTCGGCGCACCAACCATGTGAGTGCCCGCCAAGGAGACTACCGTGCACTGGACTAAACCCGCTGTGTTGACCGCCGTGCTGGCACTGGGTGGTTGCGCTACCCAGGACACTATCCTCCCGGAGACGGAGGACACCATGCTGGACATCTATCGCGGGGCAATGACGGCTCAAGGGCAGAGCGACCTCGATCCCCCGCAGGCGGTGGATGTTTGTAAAGAGCTCGCCCTGGCGGACGCGGCAACGTCTATCGAGGATTGCGAGGACACCGTGCGCGAGCACGCCGCGGCCCTGTACCGGCACATCGACGCGCAACCGGCCGGCGAGGATCTCGATTACCTGCCCTACACCCGGGAGGTCGCTACCGAAATCGACAACCTGTTCCCGCGCCTCGACAACCCCGACATCGTCATTTACATCTACCCGCACCTGGCGACCCGCACCCGCGCGCCGATCCCTGGCTACAGCACCGTGATCCCCCTGTATGACCAGGTGCATTACCGCCTGCCGGGCGAGTCACAACGCACCACGCCGACCGCGCTGGCCGGCGCCGCCGTGACGACGGGCACCCCCCAGGACACCCCGGCGGGCACCGGCCAGCGTGCGCCCAACACCCGTTCCTCCGAGGAGCGCTATCACAAGAGCAGTCACCTTGAGGGGCGCCCCCTGGCACCCGAAGCAGCGCCAGACACCGCGCGGGATGACGCTGCCGGGGAACGGCCCGGCGACGCCATTGTGGAGGGCGAGCAATGACCGCCTCGGAACCGACACCCCGGCGTGCGGACGTGGTGCGCAAGCGGCCGCTCTCGAAATCCGCGCAGCAGGGCCTCTACCGGCGCCAGCGCTCCTTCGTGGACTTCCTGCCCTGGGTTGAGGTGCTGCCCGAGCACAAGGCGATCCTGTTGGCTGATGGGGTCAGTGTCGGAGCCGTCCTGGAAGTGACCCCGATTGGGACCGAGGGGCGTACCGCGGACTACCTGGGTCAGGTGCGCGACACGCTGCAGGATGCCCTGCAGGACAGTTTCGATGAACACGATACCGCGCCCTGGGTGATCCAGACCTACACCTTCGATGAGCCAGACCTCGATGGGCCCGCGACCGCGGTGGCGAACTATGTGCGTCCCGCCGCCCGCGGGTCTGACTATACCGAGGCCTACCTGGCCCTGCTCAACCGCCACTACCGCGGGATCAGCAAGCCCGGTGGTCTGTTTACGGACACCGTGGTGACCCACAGTCCCTGGCGCGGCGCGGTGCGACGCAACCTGCTGGTGCTGTACCGCAAGTTCCCGGCCCACAAGCGCCGACGGGGCAAGCACGAGCCCTTGATGGATCGCGACATGGCGCTACTGGATTTGTCCGATGCGGTGGACAAGTTCACCCATGCCCTGCAGCCCGCCGGGGTCCAGGTGCGGCGGCTCAGTGGCTCCGAATTCCACGACTGGCTGCTGGGGTTTTTCAACCACGGCACGGACTTGTTTGGCGGCGACCTGAAGGCCTTTATGCGGGAAACCCGCTGCGATGACGAGACGCTGCCCTACGGGGACCGGTTCGCCGAAACCCTGTTCTATACTCACCCGCGCAGTGACCAGGACAACCAGTGCTGGTGGTTCGGCCCGTCCGCCTTGCGCTGCCTGTCGATCGATGGCTTGCGCCGGCGCCCCGCGGTCGGGCAGGTCACCGGGGAGACCCGGCGGGGAGATGCCCACAACACCCTGATCGACTTCCTGCCGCCTGGCAGCGTGTTCGTGAGTACCCTGGTGGTGATCCCCCAGGACACGGTGGAGAGCCACATCCAGGCCATTGACGCTTCGGCCATTGGCGAGAACAGCGAGTCGGCCCAGGTACGCAAGGACTGCGAGACGGCGCGGGAGATTCTGGCCTCCCGGCAGAAGTTCTACCGGGCCCAGTACGCCGTGTACCTGCGTGGTCACTCAGTGGCCGAGCTCAACGAGCGCACCACGGCCCTGCGCGCACGCTTGCTGAATTACGGCTTCCGGGCCATCGCGCCGCGGGATGATTTCACGGCGCTGGACGCGGCGATCCGCAACCTGCCGATGGTCTACGACCCCGCGCAGGATGCCAGGGAGGGCTGGCGGGGCGCCCAGATCACCCTGGTGCAGCACATGGCCAACCTGTCGTGCTTCTTCGGGCGTGCCCGGGGGACCGGCCATCCCGGGATTGCGCTGTTCAACCGGGGTGGCGAGCCGATGTTCTTCGATCCCCTGAATCCCGCCGACCGCCAGAAAAATGCCCATATGTTGATCCTGGGGCCCACCGGGGCGGGCAAGTCCGCCTCGGTGATTGCCATGCTGGCCCATGTGATGGCGATCCACCGGCCGCGGCTGTTCGTGATCGAGGCCGGCAATTCCTTCGGGCTGCTCGGGCAGTGGTTTGCCTCCCTCGGCCTGTCGGTCAACCAGGTGTCATTGAAACCCGGCAGCGGTGTAACCCTGAGCCCCTTCGCTGACGCCCATCTCTTGCTCGATATCGATGGCCCGGTCTTCGATACATTGGAGGCCGCGCCGGCGGAGGACGACGAAGACGAGCCCCGGGACATCATGGGCGAACTGGAGATCGTGGCCCTACTGATGATTACCGGCGGCGAGGAGCGTGAGGCGCGGGAGATCCGCCGGGCCGACCGCAGCATGATCCGCCGGGCGATTCTCGAGGCGGCACGGGCCGCCCACGCAGAGGACCGGCCGACCCTGACCCAGTATGTGCGCGATGCGTTTTTTACCCTCGCAGAACAGGCCCAGACCGACATGGAAGCGAACAAACTGCGCAACATGGGCCAGGCCATTGATATGTACACCCACGCATTCAACGGCGAGGTGTTCAATTCGGCCGGAACCCCCTGGCAGGAGGCGGATGTCACCATCATCGATCTGGCCACCTTCGCCCGGGAGGGCTACGAGGCCAACCTCGCCATCGCCGTGATCAGCTGCCTTAACCGGATCAACCACATCGCGGAGCGCGATCAGTTCACGGACCGGGAGATCGTCGTGACCATCGACGAGGCCCACGTGATCACCACCAACCCGCTGCTGGCGCCGTTTCTGGTGAAAATCGTGAAGATGTGGCGCAAGCTCGGCGCCTGGCTGTGGAGCGCCACCCAGAACATGGAGGATTACCCGGCGGCCGCCAAGAAGATGTTGAACATGGTCGAGTGGTGGCTGTGCCTGGTGATGCCCAAGGAGGAGGTCGAGGCCCTGGGCGAATACCGCCAGCTCGATGATGGCCAGCGCGCGATGTTGCTCTCCGCCAGCAAGGCCCCCGGCAAATACACTGAAGGGGTGTTGATGACCGAGCGTCATGAGTACCTGGCCCGCAATGTGCCGCCGTCACTGATGTTGGCCCTCGCCCAGACCGAGAAGCACGAAAAAGCCACGCGCAACGCCCTGATGCGCGAGCATGGCTGTTCCGAACTGGAGGCGGCGTTGAAAGTGGCGGCGCAGATCGACCGGGCCCGGGGGATCGGTCATGCGTAGTGTGCTGCACCGACTGTTCCTTCTTCTTTATATGGCCCCGGCCCACGGGCTGGAGGTCACGGTCTTCACCGCTGAGGATCTGCCGCCGCTGCGTGGGCTCGAACAGGCCACGGCGGTCTATACCCTGGGTGACCCCCGGATGCCATTGGCGCGGCTGACGTTTGCCAACCCTGGCGATACTGAACAGGCGAAGCGCGAGGCGCTGGACCGGCTGAGCTCGCCGACCGGCCGGGCGGTCCTGGAGGCCGTGCGCGACAAAGCCACCGCGGCGGCGATGGCGCAACTGCTGCAAATCGAGCGCTTGCCCGCGGTGCTGGTATCGCCGGGCTATGTGGTGTACGGCATCTACGATGTGGCCGAGGCCCTGCGTAAAGTGGAGGCCTACCGTGCGACTCCCTAGCGCGTGCCTGCTGTGCCTGGCGCTGTGGTGGGGAGCCGGACCGGCCAGCGCGCAGATTACTGGTGGTAATGCCACCGTCAGCACCACCGAGATTGTCACCGCGGCCTTGGACCTTACCTGCCAGGCTTACCAGCCCATCGGCATCTGTATCTGGATGACCTGTACCCCACTGGGGTGTGAGTTCGACTTCTCGGTGCGGGCGGAGCACTACATCCCCGAGGTGGTGGTGACCGCCTACCCCTTTCTCGGCAACACCAGCTGGCCAGAATCCAATGGCTTTGCCCGACCCACCGAGTTTGCGGAGGACGGCGGTGCCAGCGACGAAGGTGGCGCGACCGTGCGCGAGCAGGCGCTCAAATTCAAAAACAGCGATGTGATTGGCTCGCCGGGCGTGGCCGATTACTGGCTGCTCGCGGCGGCCAGCACCGAGGCGTTGCCCTTCTGTACACCCCTCACATACCCGATGACGCCCTATTTTGTGAGCAGCTTTGACCCGGCCTGGCGCGAGCCCACGGTCGAGGCGGGCCTGTCGCTGCTCCATGTTTTCGAGCGGGTAGGGCGGGGCGCCGCCACCTTTGCCAGCCTGTACCCGCGGCATGGCTTCGTCACCCAGGGCCACGACTATAAAAGTGCGCTGACCGCGGCGATCCGGGCGATGGATATCGTCAGCCAGAACTACCAGCCCCATGTTTATGTGCCGCTCGATGCGTACGGCACCCCGGGGCAGGGCCAGTGGCCACCGCAGGGTTTGGCTGAGGCGCGGTATCAGCAACTGACGCCGACCCTCGAGGCCTGCGCCGTACTGCCCGATATCGACGACACCCTCAATCCCCATGACCCCTATGCGGGGCGGCTGAACCAGACCCGTGGCAACGCCTGGCAGGTGTGGCGCCCCTACCGTTGCTGCGAGCCCGCCGGGGCCGTACTGATTTTTACGCTCTAGGAGGCGCCGATGGCTCGCATGACCCGAACACTCCTGACGCTCTCCATGGTGCTCGGGACCGTGTTTTCCAGCGTCGTGGTACAGGCCACTGACCAGACGTTCTATTACGGCATCGGTGGCGGCGAGCCGATTTCCAGACCGGCGAGCAATCGCAACAGCACGGTGCGGGTCGGTGGCGATGTGGCTTGGAACACCGACCTGATGTGCGGGAATTTCGATATGTCGGTCTCGGTCAGTGAGCAGCTGGCGGGCATCAAGGGCTCGTTCTCCGACCTCATGGACAATGTCATCAGCGCGGCCACCGGCGCGGTGGCTTCCCTGCCGGCCCTGGTCATCCAGCGGGTGAACCCGGCCCTCTACGATCTGCTCCAAAACGGGGTGCTGCAGGCCTCCGAAGAATTTCAGATCGCCCGAACCTCCTGCGAGGAGCTGGTGGGCAAGATGGAAGAGGTGATCGGCAATGACCGCTGGGAAACCGTGGCCAAGGGCGGCTGGTGGGGCGAGCAATCCGTGGGTGGCGCGGAGATCCTGCAGACCAAGGAGGATGCTGATTCTGATGGTGTGGACCGGGGTGTGGTGTGGGTCGGCGGCGGTCGCCGTGGCGGCCGCAACCAGCCGCCGATAGAACCCGTCGAGGATGCGGCCAGGGCCGGCTACAACCTGCTGCTCAACCGCACGGCCACCAACACCACCAGTGCCACTGCAACCTGCGCCGGGGCGGCGATCTGCGAGGAGTGGGAGACCCCGCAGGCCTTCGGCGACTGGACGGTGCGAGTGGTAGGCGATAAATCCATCCGCACCTGTAACGGCTGCGACAAGATCGAAGTGCAGGCCGGGATGGGCCTGGCCCATGAGGTCGCCCGGCTCTCCGAGGACATCGACATCGAGCTGACCGCGCTGGTGGCGGCGGCCGGTGCCCCCACCGCCGCTGAACTGGAGGCCGTGTCCGGTGGCCCCAACCTGCGTATCTCCCGCCCAGTAATCGAGGCGCTGCGCGAGGAAAACGTGAACCTGCAGCCGCAACTGATTACCCGCCTGGCCGGGGAAATGGCGCTGGCCCGGACAATGGAGCGGGCCATGATTGCGCGCCGTGCTCTGCTCGCCGGCCGCGATGAGCCCAATGTGGCGAATGTCGCCGTGGGCGTCGAGGAAATCGAGCGCTACATCGGTGAACTGGAGCAGGATATTGACAACCTGCTCTACGAGATCGACATCCGCCAGCGAGTGGCGACCAGCATGCCCGCGGCCCTGTTGCAGCGGCAGGCCGCGCGCAACCAGGTCATGCAGGTGGAACCGGTACCGCCCTCCACCTTCCGCGACGGGGCGAATACGCCATGAGCTGGCGCTGGGCCGGCAAAGGCCTGGGCTGGTTGGCTCTCACTGGGGCGGTCCTCGTGGGGATGACCCTGGTCCTGTGGTGGTGGGGCATGGACCCCCGTGCGCCGGGAGAACGGGTCGGTGAGTTGAACACCGCGATTGCGCCCTGGCGCACGGTACTGCAGGTGCTGCGAGTCATCCTCTGGTGTCTGGCAGGGTATTACTGGGAAACCCTCGGCCAGCGCCGGCTCAGGTTGACACCGGATCAGCTACGGCAGTGGATGCGACTGCGGCGTACCGTCATTGGCGGGTTGCTCATCCTCGAGGGACTGATCGTGCTCAGTCGGCTCCTGGGCGCGGGATAAGGAACAGGGCGATGGGCGTAGCGAGTTACTTTGAATTTGTGACGACCCTGTTCGGATGGATTCTGTACCAGGGCATCTGGGCGGTGCTGGTGGATACCGGCATCGTGTTTATCCCCATCATCGCCATGGTGCTCGGTCATGTCCTGGAAAGTCACAAGGGCGGGGATGATGAGGGCTCCGCCGCGATCCAGTCGCTCAAGAAGATTGAGGCCGACTTCATCGCCATGCTCGGCGTGCTGATTTTCGCGGCGATCCCCATGCTCGATGTCGAGCTGACCGACATGGAGTACCACAAGCCGGCCCTGCGCTGTACCGACACCCCGGAAACCATTCCCGGCACGGCGACCGGGACCACCTACGATGCGACGCTGGCCACCATGGCCGACCAGACCGGGTCTATCCCCCTGTGGTGGGCGATGCTGCATTGGCTGTCCAAGGCGGTGACCGCCGCGTCGGTCGCGGCGATTCCCTGCTCCTACGATGTGGCGAGCGTTGAGTACCGCCTGGCCGAAGCGAACCTGGAAGATCCTGTGCTCAACCAGGAGCTGGAGCAGTTCAAGAACGACTGTTGGCAGCCGGCATACTCCCGCCTCAGTCGGACCAACCTGGCCAGCCTGACCCAGGCGGAGAAGCACGACGCCACTTGGCTGGGCTCCGAGTACCTATTGGGCTCGGGACTGTATGACCGCTACTACAGCACCGTGCCCAACCCGCAATTTGCGTTTGATGCGACCCGTGATGCGGGCTATGAGTCCTATCAGGTGGAAGGCGGCTTTCCGGATTGCCGGGATTGGTGGAGCGATGGCGCTGTGGGGCTGCGCCGTCGGGTGCTGGACAATATCCCGGCCGATCTGCGCAACGAAATGATCTACAACGCGGACAACCTGATCCAGGAAACCTCGACGGTGACGCTCAGCGCATCGGAGCGGGAGGACGTGTTCCTGCGCAAATACCTGGCCGTGAAGCGTACCGCGGAGGCAGTGGGTTCTGACATGCCCCTGGCGGTGACCTACGGCGATGGCGCTGAGCAGGTTCGCCAGGGGCGGTTCGCCGATTGGCGTAACAGCGAGAATCTGCTGCTCCAGAGCGCCGGAAACGTCCTCAATACCGGTGCCTACCTGATCCTGGGAGAGGCGGCGCGGGATGCCGGCGAGGTGGGCGTGGCCCTGATCGGCTCGGCCCTGAAGGCCCCCGCGGCGATGGGGGAAGGCTATGCCATGCGCAACGGTATCAGCCTCTTCCAGCCCCTGGCGCTCATGATGATGATCATAGCGCTACCGTTCTTGTTGATATTCGGGCGCTATGGCCTGCGTGCACTGGTCACACTCAGCGTGATCTACTTCGGGTTCCATTTCCTGACCTTCATCTGGGCCGTCGCCTTCTGGGTCGATAACAACCTGATGCACCTGCTGACCAGTGCCGGCGGCCTGAGCGTGTTTGCCTCGGGTACCAGCGTCACCCAGTCGTTGATCCTGCTTTATATATCCCGGTTTTTGTACATCGTGTTTCCCATACTCTATCTCACTGCGGTTGGATGGGTTGGCTTCCAGTCAGGAAATGTGGTGGGTCAACTAACGACGTTTAGTGGGAATGTTGGCTCTATCGGTGCCACAGGTGGACAGTTTGCGGGACAGGTGGCGACAAAAGCCGCCACGAAGGGGAGGACCTAGAGTGAATCGCGTACGTGGTTCGGGTCGAGGTCGTAGCGGCCATCCCCAGTGGGCGAGTCACGGAAGAAATATTCATCAGATTCGCGGACGGCGCGATCCAAGTCTGACTCCTCGCGATTCTGAAAATCACCCTGACGCAGGACTTCGACTGCAGCAGAACCGATCCCGCTCAAGAGATTGGTACTGGCGCGCGTCAGTCCAAAGAAAATGTCTTTCATCGTCATCTCACCGCCCTCCGAGCCGGTGTGTCGTCTTTTCAAGCATAGCACGACATCCGGCAGGGGAGGGTGGTGGATTCAGGGTGTGCCCGTCACGGCTGATCCCGCAAAATAGGCGTGATACGCGGACGCATTGGCCTGATCAGTGGGCTCAGTAGTTTGTTTCATCAAATGCCGCCAGGAGGTTGGTCTATGCAGCGAACAACACTCATGCTTGAACTGGAGCCGCGCCAGGTGAAGGCGTTGCTGGCCTTTACCCGGCAGGTGTCGCGAGACGAGGTAAAGCGTCTGCTGGGCGAGGACGTCGACCCGGAGGCGGTGATCAGTGCGCTGGAAGAATTCCATTGGCAGCTGGCATCCTCGGGCGACCGCGAGGCCCTGGAACTGATGTCGAGATATGGATGATGGGAGAAACCGGGATGCTGACTCTGACACGCAGGGTGGGAGAAACCCTCCACATTGGTGACCACACGGCAATTGTGGTTGAAGCACTCGAAAACGGGAAGGTCAGGATCAAGGTGCAGAGTGACCAGGCAACACGGACGGTGCGGGCAGATGGCAGGCCAGCCGATCGGCCCGTCCTTGGCCTGAGCTCCAGCCGAGACCGATGAGGGTCTTTGTTGCGGAAAAGCCCTCGCTGGGGCGGGCCATCGCGGCGGTGTTGCCGGGTCCCCAGGAGCGGCACAAGACACACATTCTCTCAGGCGAGGGTAACGTGGTGGTCTGGTGCGCCGGTCATCTCCTGGCCCAGTGCATGCCGGAGGACTACAACCCCGCCCACGAGAAGTGGGAACTCGAGCACCTGCCCATTGTCCCCGATGATTGGCGGCTCAAGCTGGCCCCGAAGGCCCGCGAGCTCTACAACACCATCAAGCGCTATGTGAAACAGGCCACAGTGATTGTTCATGCTGGGGATCCGGATCGGGAAGGGCAGTGGGTTGTCGATGCGGTACTCGAGCAGATTGGCATCGGCAACACCCCGGTTAAGCGCGTCCTGATCAGTGACATGAATCCGCCGGCGGTGCGCAAGGCCTTGCGCGCGATGCCGGACAACGCCCAGTACCGCGGTTTGCGTGATGCCGCGGTGGGCCGCGCACGGGCGGATTGGCTCTACGGACTCAATTTGACGAGACTCTACACCCTGAAGGGACGGAGCGCGGGTCTTTCCGGTGTGCTGAGTGTCGGTCGAGTGCAGACCCCGGTGTTGGGCCTGGTCGTGCGTCGGGACCGCGAGATCGCCGATTTTCAGGCGCACCCGTTCTATGCGGTAGAGGCCAGTGTGACGGCCGATGGCGCCGATTTCACCGCCCAGTGGAGACCAGGCGAGCGAGCAGAACCCTACCTTGACCCCGACGGGCGTGTGATCGACAGGGCCTATGCGCAATCCGTTGCATCCGCACTGACCGGGCAGGCGGGCCAGGTCATGGCATTCGCTCGCAAGCCGGAGAAAATTACACCGCCCTTGCCATTTTCCCTGCCCGAGTTGCAGAAGTTGGCCGCCAAACTGAAGGGTCTCTCTCCCCGGCGAACCCTCGATCTGGCCCAGTCTCTCTATGAAAAGCACCAACTGCTGACCTACCCGCGCTCGGATTGTCCCTACCTGCCCCAGGACCACCACGCTGAGGCCAGTGAAGTACGCGAAGCGATCGCCCGGACCTTGGGCCTGGACCATCACCTGGCGCCTCTGACGGATGCGGTGGATCTGACCCGGCATGGCCGCTGCTGGAACGACAGTAAGGTGACGGCGCACCATGCCATTATCCCGACCACGAGAGCCCTGTCGTCAGCAAGCCTGTCACCCGATGAACACTTCATCTACAGCCTGGTGGCGCACCGCTACCTGCTGCAGTTTCTTCCGCCCCGGGAATTGCAGAAAACCGCGGTTGACATCGTAGTGCCGACCTCGGTCGGCGATGAGAGACTGCAGGCGAAGCAGGCCCTGGAGGTCGATGCGGGCTGGTATGCCTGGAGACACGCGCTGGCGGTCGTAGACGTAGCTGACAAGGCAACCGATGAGCCGGAGGAGGAGGGCGGAGCGCCGCTGCCTATCCTGAAACCGGGGCAGCGCATTGAGGTGACCGACACACACCTGCAGGAAAAGATGACCACGCCACCGAAGCCCTTCACCGAAGCGATGCTACTGGACGCCATGACCGGGGTAGCCCGGTTTGTGGAGGATCCGTTGATCAGAAAGGTGCTGCGGGAAACGGATGGCCTTGGTACGCCGGCCACCCAAGCAACGATACTTGAGACGCTATTCAAGCGGGATTATCTCGAGAAGCAGCGCAAGACGGTGGTGTCCACGGATCTGGGCAAGGCGCTGATTGATGCACTGCCTGAGTTTGTGACCCTCCCCGATATGACTGCGTTGTGGGAGCTCAATCTGAACCAGATCGTGGAAGGCGACGAGATGCTTGCTCATTTTATGAGCAGCATCCAAGGGCACGTGGAAGGCCTGGTGGAGGAGGGTGCCGGTGGATTGGTAATCCCGGAGGCGCTGAAGGGCAAACGCGCGCCACTCCGGAAAACGACCCGGAAGCGGACGTCAGGGAATGGTATAAAGACCGCCACTACTCACCCTTGCACTCGCGAAGGCTGCAACGGTCAGCTACGCCGGATCAAAGGCAAACACAGGTTTTTCTGGGGATGCTCCAACTATCGCCAGGGCTGTCGAGAGACCCTCAAAGACATTCGGGGAAAACCAGCCAGGGCCTCAGCTAAGGCTTAGCACCCTCGGAGGACGATGATTTGATCAATAAGCCCTCGAGTTACGAGAAGTGTGCCTGGCCGGCGACAGGGCTCCGGGAAGACTCGAAGCTGGAGGAATACGACTGGGGTTATCTCTACGTCTACACGGATGGGCGATTGCCGGAATTCCAGACAATAGAACGACCCTCGGAGCGTGAGATCCGGGATCGCTGGGGGTACTACCTGAAGTAGTGTTGGCCGAGATTCGATTATTAGAACTTCTCGACAGAACGAAGGCTACTCGGCAGTTCAACGGTTCACGTTGTCACCCTTTGAGGGGTCTGGATTGTCTCGAGCGTACTTTTTCCCATTCCTTTTGTAGGTATGGGCTTCGGGGTGTTTGCCGGCTTCAATTTCACGAACCACTGTGCCCCGAGGTACTGACTTGCGTGCCCCAATGTCGTAGTGCTCATTCCTTCCTCCCTTCCCATCGCGAAGGCCACGAATTTTGGCCATATTCGTTCTCCTACCTTGTATGGCATGCATTGGCGCAGTAGTAGCACCCATCAATAGATTTTCCTGGAAATCGGCGCTTTGCTTCCGCAACTGCACTTTGGCATGTGGCGTGAATTCCGAGGTCAATTCGGTTTGATGGGAGCGGCATATAGGAGCAAGTACACGTTTCCTGATGTACTTCATGCTCGCCGGTGGGTTGGGCGTTCTTGTTGATGATGTACCTTGGCATTTTTGATACCTTCTCACAGATTGATGGGGTTTCAGTTTTACGATTACACATCGCTTATGGATATAGGCGGGCGCCATTGCATTTCTGGCCGTAGAACTAAAATTTTTTTCGCCGTCTAGTTCTGGGCAGCGTGCCGCCTATTACATCAAGGAGGGGATGTCTATGACGGATACAGGGGATAATTTTTATTCTCTAGTAGATGCCGAAAGTGCGATTTCCGGTCTAGAGCCAGAAGATCTAATTAAGCTTAGACTGTTTGCAAGATCCAGGTTGGTCTTCAAGTCGCTCGAATTAACGGAAGATGAGCTGATTAGTGAGGCATTGACACGCACATTAGAAGGAGCCCGACGCTGGAACAAGGATCTCGGAATTCTAGAGCATTTAATTGGAACGATGAGGAGCATTGCTACCGATCAGCGGCGCACAAAACAGGTCAAAGCCGAGATATTCGCGGAGGATGTGGAAAGCCAGACTGAAAATGTATTTGAGACGATCTATCCCGACGCGAGCGCTATCCTAGAGTCAGAACAGTCGATATCTATAATATTTAAGGCCTTCGAGGAAGATGATCATGCCACTGTGTTAATTCAAGGGCTTTTCGATGGCGAGAAACGACGAGAGACATTGGCGAGAACCAGGATGTCAGAGAAGGAGTATGGCGCCGCTCGAAAGCGCATATTTAGAAAGTTGGTACAAATGCAGGAGAAAGGCCAGATATGATTAATAGAACTAGGGATTTTGAGAACGGCCTTCTCGACCTCATTCAAGAGGAGGTTCTGGGGTTGTCCTCGGAGGAGTTAAAGATCCGGTATCAGTGCGAGGATCTAAGGACTACAGATGACTTCAAGTCCACCAGATCACTGGTCGATAGCGTTCTATCAGCTCGTAAAGTGAACAGGCTACAGCTCGCTAGGCAGGAACTAGATGCTTTACGTGAGAGAGAGGACGATAGTACTCGTAGGTCGAAAATTGAGGACGCTAAAGCATTCATAATCAGCTTGATGGCGAGCGGTCGCCTGCCAAACGAATTTACTTTGGCATTTCGAGAAGGTGAAGACATACCAGATAGTGAAATTGAATCAATTATCGAAGATCTTCGTGAGCTTGGTTTTGATATAGGCGATGAGTAGGCGATACATTGAAAGTCTCTATCGAGATGAACTGTCAATCAGCGCAGCCAGTGAAATAGACATAGAAGCTATAGCTTACTATAAGGGAGCGATGGTCAAGGTTAGACCTTTACGTGGGTGTGAGGCTCGCATCATTGGATATGGCGATCGAGCTGTTATTAGTGTCAACTCGGCATCGATGACTGAACGCAGGCGATTCTCCATTGGTCATGAGTTAGGACACTGGATAAAGCATAGAGGGACGGTGGGGAACCTTTGCAAGAAGGAGCTGATAACTGCGAATCGTACGTCTAATAGTAGAAATCTACTTGGTCGCGAAAAAATTGCGAACGAATATGCATCAGAGTTACTTATGCCAGAGTATCTGTTCGCTCGTTTTATCCGAGGAGCCGATATTTCATTTGATGTTATTCAGTCGATCAAAGAGGCGTTTGGTGTTAGCTTGACAGCTGCTGCAATTCGATTTGTTAACTCTTGTGATTATCCAGTAATACTTGCATGTTATGGACCGAATGGACGACGTTGGTACCATAAGTCCAAGCAGGTTCCCCAGTATTTCTACCCCGTGAGAGTCATTAGTCATGAGTCTCCTGGCTTTTGTAGAATACTATCTAATAATGAGAAATATGAAGCACACGAGGTTGATTCAGACATTTGGATTGACGCATTGGGAGCAGAAAAATACGAGGTCATGGAAGTAATTTGGCCCATCAGTAGAGATTCTTTTATGGTTTTCCTTTGGTGGGCTGATGAGAGTCAAATTGTTGACCAAATCGAAGAAGAGGAGAAAGTGGATATCGTCGAGCCAACGTTCCGTTGAGCCAATTCGGAGCATTGGCGCGTTTCGCCACTATTCCTATATTTTGACTGAAAAGCAGGTTCAGGAGTGAGAATCTAAGTGCAGTAAGTCGTGGTATCCAGATTATATTGCATATGTGAGCGGAGGCTCCTCGATTTATTCATTCTGGGTGTGCCGGCATTTTGGAAATGAAGAGCATCCCCAGAATTCCTTGCCGGCCATCTTGCCGCGTCGCGCCCTACGCCTCACAAGGGCAGAGCCGCAGCGGGGGCAGTCGAGGACGGTTGCGTCGGCTTGTGTCGGTTGGGCATGCTTGGTCGCGGGCTGTCCTATTAGGCCTTCCAACTGAGCACCATCGATCAGATCAATGGCCTTGTCGGCAGCAAAATGACGCGCCTCTTCGGTAAACATGCCAGTCGTGACGACCGAGGCACTCAGCGCTCCCTCGCTGACCATGACACCGTAGAGCTCACGTACGACGGTGACGCCGACTTTATTGGACTTCCATTGCTTGCACTGGACGATGTGGGGCTTGCCGTCTCGCTCAAGGCGAATATCGACCCCACCGTCGGGGCCGTCGGCCAGATTCTCCTTTACTGTGTATCCGCGGCGACGGTAGATTTCAGCAACGTATTCTTCAAACTCGCGCCAGGACAAACCGCGGATATCACTGAGTCGTCTGTGCGTGTCTACCAGCCTTCGTCTGCGGCGACCATTCAGGTACGCGAAGGGCATGGGGACCAGGAACAGGATTGCCACGTAGGGCGCAACGGTGGGGCCAGCAGTCTTCATGCCCACGAAAAACGGGTTATCCGGGATGAAGATGGGGACCAGATACTTGAGTCCAATATAGGCAGCGGCCGCCACCATGGGGCTTACCCACCATGGCGCGATCATTAGATCATCGAGTACTGACTGCTTCTTGCGTCCCATCAGGATTTCCTTTCCAGCATCTCAGCCTACAATTTTAGCGATCAGTCGCAATAGCAGTACTCGACAGCGTGAAATTTGGGAGGCTGGTCACAGCCATATGACGTGGGGCAGGCACTTGCGAAATTGCCCGGTGGATTTATCCTGCACTCCCGGTCGTCGGTACCTACGTGCCGCCGATTGCGGTCGCTAAGGTCGATAGTGTTCATCACAGCGAGCAGAATCCCTGCCTGAACGCATCCAGTTGCGCGCCCACTAAATCTGCATCGCGCCCTCTGGCCATGTCTAACAATAAAGCTTCAGAGCTTTCCTCATCTTGCAGAATTTCCGCAATACGATGAGCCGTGGCAGGCGCAGCGATGTGTTTTGCATGGAGAGACAACAGGTAAGCTCCCACCGGATCAAATTCGTGGTCAAACCGGTCCATGGCCCCGGACTCATAGGCCTCGTTCACTATTGCATCGATTTTGAGGTATGTACTCATGAGGTAGAGTAGGTCTTGCGCATCCTTTGGGCGCTCGGCAATGTCCCGGTCTCCCCATGCGACCAATTTAAGAAGTGCCATTCCCGGCGGGGATGCCACTGGCACGATCAGCTCGGGATTGGCGTCGATCCTTACCTGGGTCGCGTTATCAAGTGCCTCAACAAAGCCCAACACGCTCATTTTGATATCACCTTTTGGAGGCCAGGCAATTCGATCGCCGGTCTCACTCAACGCGCCGAAGGGAACCAGATCGATATATCCAATATCCAGGTCCCAATCCTCGGGGCTGACCAGGCGTTGTGGCTCTTTGGACGGGGAGAAGCCTTGATCAAGAAGCAGCTTTCGCAGTCGGTCAAAGTCTGGCCAGGAAGCCACCTGGATGCCAAAGTCAATATCCCGGGTAGCGCGCTCAATCGCAGCACCGAAGCCATACGCCATCACAATGTCTCTGGCCATGGCTCCGACAATGAGATAAGGGATGTTTAGCTGGGAGGCAGCCTTATCGATAGCGCGATAAAGCTCAATCTCGCCCGGGTGCAGTTCCCCGGAGATATCTATCGATGTACTTTTCGTAAACAAGCTTCGCTGTCTCCAGGTTGCGCGGATCACCGGTGCTTGTTAAGTCCGCGTAGGTGAGTATGGGGTCAGTGGTTTCTGTCCATTGGTTATCTGGCGTCCAGAACATGTCGAATATTCTGACAACACCTTCCTCGGTGCGCTGATCTTTTCCCGTTCTTCGCAAGCGTGCACCATTTACAAACTCGTTTAAGCGCTTTTTCGGGAGGTAGACAGTCACGTCCTTCGGCTTGATGTAATGGGTCAGTTTGTCTGCGGCGAGCTCTCCACCCCAAACTGCACCAAATTCTTCTATCACAACATCGACCCACCAAATGGGATTTCCGGCGGTCCACGTGCCCAGGTTCAGCTTTTTCTGTAACTTCAGGGGATAGGCATCGACCCAGCGTCGAAACAGGCCTTCGAGGTCGATCAGGCGTTTTCCCTTGTCCCGGCCAAGATCCCTTAAATATCCCGCTTCTTTCAGGCCATTCATCACCCACCCGATGGTGCCGTTGGCGACGCCGGTGACCTCCGCGATATGGCGATAGGGCCGGTTCACCAGCTCCGGATTTTTCAGGAATGCATATACAACTTTCAGGCCGGTAGGCTCAAAAGCCCGATTTGTCTCCGTCGCTGTGAATTCCTGAAGCAGCTTATTTCCCCGGACATAGATGAAATTTCTGGGTGCGTTGATGTAGGCATTACCCGCGGTATCGATAAACTGGAGCTCCAGCTTTTTCAGTCGCGCGGCAAGGTTCGGGTTTACATAGTCGGTGACGAGCATGCCCCTATCTACGCCGTGGTGCTCTTGTATGAGGCGCAATTGTTCGACAAGCGCACCCAGGTTCGCCTGAGCGGCTCGGGGCTTTATTTCAACCACATAGGGCACGGCATCATCGCCAAGTTCGATAAGCGCATCCGCGCGATATCTCCCAATAGCAACCTCACGGTCTCTGATTGCGACCTGTAGAGGGACCTCTGCGGTGAGTGCAGTGATCGCCCTCTCAAGAATCTGATTCTCCATCTTCTGCGCCAGCCTCGTACACTAAATGCAATTGTACAATAATAGTGTGCGGTGTCTAGTGGTGTACACCTACCCCTTGTCTGTATATTTATCTAATAAATACATAAGGTTACCGGATGCCATAGATACTCGCCCGGATAATGTACACAAAATGAAGGCGTACACTATATGTGTGCGGCTCCCTGGAGTGTACAACTGCAAAGTCACTTATAGGGCATTGGTCACTGATCAATCGCGCCCTCTCAATCTGGATAAGGCGGAAAGTCGACAGAAGCAGCTAGTCTGCCCCCATACAGGAGGACGTTTGTCATCCCATAAAAAGAGCCTGTCACAACTGTATCCGCTCCGCTCATCAAGAATGTCGCGATTTGCGTAGCCTGACTACATATAAACTCACCAATCTAATGGTGCAGCGGAAATACCACAAAACACGGATGCCAATGTGTAAGTTGCAGTGGCTTGTAGAGCGAAAGTCCGACGGAGTATACGAATGACACGACAGGAATTGTTTGACCTGGTGTGGTCACAGCCGGTGACCCGGGTAGCGGAGTCTCTCGGAGTTTCTGACGTTGCAGTGAAGAATCACTGCCGGAAACATCACATTCCTACGCCCTCCAGGGGTTACTGGGCAAAGCTCAAGAGCGGCAAGAAAGTGTCAAAACCCAGATTGCGTACCAGTCTGGAGCCCGCTGATGCCCTTGTGAATATCCAGCCCAGGCCGGTGAAGACACGCTCCCCAGCGGTGACGGCCATCGAATCGCAGGCGCTTAGCTACCGCGAACAAATTGCCGCCGATTTCAGGTTGGTCGAGCGCTTGCCACGCACCCTCCATCCTTTTGTGGATGCTCTGCGTACTTTGCTGGAGGAAACTGAGAAAGATCAGTGCGGGTTTCGGGACCTGGGCGACTCTTACTGGAAAAAGACCTGTTTGAGTGATTCCAGCAAAGCCCGGGCCTTCCGCCTTCTTCAGTCAATGGCCGCTCTTGCAAGCAAACTGGGCCATGAGCTGTATCTTGAGAAGAGCAACTGCTTCTGGAAAGTGGGCGAGGAGATTTTCGAGTTCACGCTGTATGAAACCCGAGATCAGAAACCCCATACGCCGACCAAGGAAGAGCTGGAGTACGAGGCGCGCCGGCTGAGGTGGTCGGGCAACAGTGATAGAAAGTCCTATCGAACCTGGGACTACTATCCCTCTGGGCGATTGATCTTCCATATCAGTGATAATCAGTCTGACTGGCGTCTGGATCTTTCCAAGAACGAGCGACGCTGGCGGGATACCAAAGCCACTACTCTAGAAGAGCGCGCTCTGGATATTTTCGTGTGGTTGCAGGCAGCGGCGGTGGAAGCCAAGGAGAAACGCCTGCTTATTGAGGAAGAAGAACGTCGTCAAGAGAAAGAAGCCGAACGACAGGCACGCATCCGGCAGCGGAAGAAAAATGCGAAATCCCTGCGCAACCATATTAATGAGTTGGGCGATGTATTGAGCACTATTCACCGTCTTGAACAGATGGTGGAGTTCATTGACAGGCAGGATGATTCGGGCCACTGGGCCACTGGGCCAGTCAGCGGGTGCGGGCAGAAGTCGCCTCCTACAAAGACTTTCTGACATCCAATTTCCAGCATGAGCATTTTGAAACGGTGTGCGAGACGCTGGAGATGAAAGAAGGGGAGGGTATCCTGATGGAAATGCTGTATCCGGGAGAGTGCCAAAAGTAACGGCGCACCAGGAAATTTCCCAAGAACTCGAGGCGGAACACGAAGAATCGGGCTGACATGTCAGGGGAGTAGCGACGTCTACTGAAAATCCAAAACGGTCTGCGTGCGGATTGCCTGCAGGGCCGGAAAATATAGAGGGGCCGGAGGTGTAGGCTAGGCGTCCTAAAGGACACCTAGCCTACACCTCCATCGCCCGAATTGTAATGCCAGCTTGTTGTAAGAAGGGTATGTTCCCGCAGCCTGCCGCTTTTTCGGAGGATATAGATGGTAGTCAACTGGCCGCTTCAGGGAACAGCCCTGGCATCCAGCGTCCGGCCAGTCGTGCCGGGAAGGCAATCTGCAGAGGCGCTCTGGGACTGGCTGATTGCAATACACCCTTTTGCAGGAGCGCTGAAACAATGCGCCTGGCTTGGCGATCGCCAGTCCCGACAATGTTGGGAACGTCACCGCGAGGAAGCTCTCCGCGATAGAGGACGGCTTCCAGTATGTGGCCGGCTTTTGGCGGTAGACTATCTGTACGGATTTCTTCCTCGACCCAGAGTCGAATGCGTTCGCGCAGTTTGTTGGGCTGGACGAGTTGCTCCATGAAGTCCACCTGATCAATACAGGTCTGCAGAAAAAACTCGGTGAATTCTGCAAGTGCCGCCTCACTGCGACTGCCGCGGCCATCAAGGTCACCACGACGAGGTTGGTCGCAGGAAATCAAGTGCTGTTTATAGCGTGCCTCCTGCCGGGCCAGACCACGGGCGATGGACCAGATACCGCCGGTGTCGAGCGCTTCTCTTAACATGGCGTAGGACATGAGGCGGGCGACACGGCCATTACCATCCAGAAAGGGGTGTATCCAGAGGAGGCGGTGATGGGCAGCTGCAGCGGAGATCGTTGTCTGTGCCTTGCCGAGTCGACCATAGACCTGCTCGAAACGACGGAGAAAGCGGGGCAGGGCGCCCGGGCTGACGGGCACATGGGCGCCGACGATCACGTCTCGATCACGAAGTTCACCGGGTGTCATACGAGCCCGCTCGCCGCTCTCGGGATCCTCGACCCAGAGCAGTTCACCCGGGAGCTCGCCGCCAAACCGTCGATGTATCTCGCAGATGCCGTCAAGCGTGGTGGCACGACCGGACAATCCACCCTCATCAATCCATTGCTGGACGGCGACGTGGGCACGCGCCTCAAGCTGGAGATCACGTCTGCGCGGTTCGTCGCTGTAATCATTCTGCAGGGCGCGCTCGATGTCGATCGGATGGGTGTCATGCCCCTCAATCAGGTTGGAGTAATAACAGTTCATGGAACGGACCAGTTCGGCCAGGGCGCTGACCACCCCGTCTGGCAGGCTACGGCTGAATCCGGCGGATTTCGCGGCCAGCTCCATGGCAAGCTCCGTCAGGGCTTCTCGTCGAGGGACATTATCACTGAGCAGCAGCGGCTCCATCGCCGCGATATCCTCGCCACGGTCCTCCGCCGGTTCGATGTCCGCTTTTATGTCCGGTTCTTCACTGCTCATATTTTCATGAATAACAGAATGTTAGGGAGCTTCATTGGACGGAGTGTAGCACTAAAATGTCCGGTTTGATGTCCACCTCAAGCCATGAAGCTTCAATGAAGAAAACTGCAGCATATGTAATGATGCATTTAGAGCGCTTGACATGCGTCGTTTGCTGGTCTTGAATATGCAGCATGTCGAATGATGCAGTAACAATGGCTCAGCTTGGCGATGTAGCGGAGGCTCGCCCTGGCTACCCGTTCCGTGGCGCGATCAAATCGGTTCCCGGCGGGGAGTTGGCGGTGGTCCAGATCAAGAACGCTGATCCTGAGCAGGGAGTCGACTGGGGGGCACTGGTCAGCACCACTCCAGCCGGCCGTAAGTCTCCAGACTGGCTGCGGAGCGGCGATGTGCTTTTCATTGCACGAGGCAACCGAAACGTGGCTGTTCATCTAGATCAGGTGCCGGCCCGAGCCGTGTGCGCGCCGCAGTTCTATCTGTTGCGGGTAAGGGGGGATCTCGTATTGCCGGCGTACCTGGCCTGGTACCTCAATGAAGGCCCTGCACAGCGTTACTTTGAGCAATCGGCAGAGGGCAGCGTCGTCACCAGCATCCGCCGCCAGATCCTCGAAGCCCTGCCACTCCCCATACCGGATCTGCAGCGGCAACAGTTAATCGTGAACCTTGTGGACACCGCGCGGCGCGAGAAACAGCTCACAGAACAACTGATCCGTAACCGTGAACAGCAGTTAACGCTGGTCGCGCGCGGACTGATTCAATAGGTTCAAGGAAATATAGGAACTCAGATGAACGACAGTGTGAACCAACGAGAAATCAACCAGGCCGTCTGGCGGGCTTGCGATACCTTCCGCGGCACGGTGGACCCCAGCATTTACAAGGACTACGTCCTGACCATGCTGTTCGTAAAGTACCTGTCCGACGTCTGGCAGGACCACTGGGAGCAGTACCAGACCGAGCACGGCGATCACCCCGAACTGATCCGGGAGCTGATGAAAAACGAGCGCTTCGTCCTGCCACCGGATGCCAACTTCTACGCCCTGTATGAACACCGGCATGAACCGGGTAATGGCGAGCGTATCGACAAGGCCCTGCATGCTATAGAAGAAACCAACATCCAGAAGCTCAGCGACGTGTTTCAGGACATCAGTTTCAACTCCAACAAGCTGGGTGATGAGAAGCAAAAGAATGAGATCCTCAAGTCCCTCCTGGAGGATTTCCATAAAACCGAACTCAACCTGCGTCCTAGCCGTATCGGTCGCCTGGATATTATCGGTAACGCCTACGAATTTCTGATCAAACAATTCGCTGCCAGCTCCGGCAAGAAAGCCGGGGAATTCTATACCCCGCCGGAAGTCTCCGAACTCATTGCCGAGCTGCTGACGCCGAAGGAGGGCGATGAGATCTGTGACCCCGCCTGTGGCTCCGGTTCACTGCTGCTGAAATGCGCCAACCTGATCAAGAACGCTTTTGACGGTTCCAAGCGCTTTGCGCTCTACGGTCAGGAAGCCATCGGCAGCACCTGGGCTTTGTCCAAGATGAACATGTTCCTGCATGGCGTGGATAACCACCGTATCGAGTGGGGCGACACCATTCGCAATCCCAAGCTGCTGGACAAGGACGGCAGGCTTAAGCTGTTCGACATCGTAGCGGCCAACCCGCCGTTCTCCCTGGACAAGTGGGGCCACGACGGCGCCGGTGATGATCCTCATGGGCGCTTCCGCCGCGGCATTCCCCCGAAAACCAAGGGGGATTACGCGTTCATTTCCCACATGGTCGAGACCCTGAAACCCGGTACCGGCCGCATGGGCGTGGTCGTCCCCCACGGCGTGCTGTTCCGTGGTTCCTCCGAAGGCAAGATCCGGCAGAAACTGATCGAAGAAAACCTGCTGGACGCTGTCGTCGGCCTCCCGGAGAAACTCTTCTACGGCACCGGCATCCCCGCCGCCATCTTGGTTTTTCGGCAGGATAAGCAAGACAACAACGTATTGTTCATCGACGCCAGCCGTGAATATCAGGCGGGCAAGAACCAGAACGCCCTGTCGGAAGACAATCTTAAGAAGATCGTCGACACCTACAAACAAAGACAAGACGTAGACAAATATGCCCATGTCGCCAGCCCGGAAGAAATCAAGGAAAACGATTTCAACCTGAATATCCCCCGCTATGTGGATACCTTCGAGGAAGAAGAAGAAATTGACCTGTTGGCAGTACGTGAAGAACGAGTGCAACTCAAGGCAAAGCTGGAAGCACTGGAGCTGGAAATGGATGGCTACCTTAAGGAGCTGGGTTACGACACACAGGGAGGTGCTAGTGCCGCGGGAGGCAGGAAGCCGGGAGCGGCTGGTGTCGGAGGTAAAACGTGAACGTGCCTGGCGGTTGGGATAGAAAAATGCTATCCGAGGTGGTCAAGGAGAAAATATCGTACGGCATTGTACAAGCAGGACCCCATATAACTGACGGGGTGCCGTATATTAAGAGTTCCGATGTTCGCGGCAAAATTGATCCGGAGAAACTTCAAAAGACAAGTAAAGATATCCACTTTAAATATCGCCGATCCTCGGTCCATCCCGGAGATATTGTATTTTCTCTTAGGGGGAATATAGGTGAATTAGCTATAGTTCCTGATGATTTGCCAGAAGCAAATTTGACGCAGGGTACCGCAAGAATATCTGTTTCAAAAGATCATAATAGCTATTTTCACTACTATCAGTTACAGACTTTTCCAATCATTTCCCGCATTAATGCACTTAGCAAAGGCAGTACTTTTAAGGAGATATCATTAGAAGAGCTTAGAAAAATCCAGGTTCTGTGTCCTCCAATCACTGAACAACGAAAAATCGCCAAAATCCTCTCCACCTGGGATGAAGCCATCGCCACCACAGAGCATTTTCTGGCCAACAGTGAGCAGCAGAAAAAAGCACTGATGCAGCAGTTGTTGATAGGGAAGAAGCGGTTGCCGAGGTTTGAAGGGGAGTGGCAGTCCGAAAAGCTTGGCGATCTCTTCAAGGAAAGGAAAGAAAGCGGCCTGTCGGACTACCCACTATTATCGGTTACACAGGACCAAGGAATTATCTATCGTGACGATGTTGGTCGAAAAGACACGTCAAGCGAGGACAAGTCAAAGTATTTAAAAGTATGTCCAGGGGATATTGCCTACAACACAATGCGAATGTGGCAGGGCGTCTCAGCCCTGTCAGGGCTTGAAGGGATCGTTAGCCCTGCTTACACAGTACTAAAGCCGAGCAAATTGGTAGATTCTAGGTTCGCTGCTTATCTCTTCAAGCTGCCTCCGATAATCCACTTGTTTTTTCGACACTCACAGGGGCTGGTTTCTGATACTTGGAATCTGAAGTACAACCACTTCGCCAAAATCACAGTCGTTGTTCCCAGACTGGAAGAGCAGAAAGCGATAGCCACCGTGATTTCCGAACAAGATAAAGTTATCCAGGCCCTAAAAAAGGAACTTGTGTATTTTAAGTCCGAAAAGAAGGCCCTTATGCAACAACTCCTGACCGGCAAGCGCCGCGTAAAAAATGAAGAAGAGGCCGAAGCGATCACCGCCTGAGGCGGTTGCGAGCCAGGAAATGAAGCCAAGTCCATGAACACATACACACCTAACACCAGCGAACTCTACGCCTCTCATATTCCGGCGCTGGCGATGCTGGTGCGCCTGGGATGGGAGTATCGCTCATCGACCGATGTATTGAAGCTACGCGACAACTCTACCCGGGAGGTACTGTTGCGTCCGGTGCTTATTGAATTTCTGCGTCAGCACCGCTTCGAGTACAAGGGCAAGAGTTATCCGCTGTCCAACGAGGGTATCCAGCAGATTCTTACAACACTGGCGTCACCCGGTCTGGCCGAGGGTTTGATGCCCGCCAATGAGGCGGTGCACGACATGATCACCCTGGGTATCACCGTCAACGAGTTCATGCCGGATGGGAAGCGTCACGCAACTACCGTTCCACTGGTGAACTGGCAGGACATCGAACAGAACAGCTATATCGTCACCGAGGAATTGGAAGTCCAGAACGCCGCGGCCACCGGCCACCGCCGTCCGGATCTGGTGGGTTTTCTGAATGGCATTCCGGTGGTAGTCATCGAAGCCAAACGGGCAGCCTCGGGGAATCCCAATAAGTCCATGATCGACGAAAGCGTAAGCCAGATGATCCGTAACCAGGGTGTGCAGGAGATTCCCTACCTGTTCGCTTTCTCCCAGGTGTTGGTGGCTGTCAGCCAGACTGAAGGGCGTTATGGCACCACCAAGACACCGCGCAAATTCTGGTCCAAGTGGGAAGAGGAGGTAATCAGCGAGACCGAGCGCGAGGCCATCAAGAACCGGCCATTGAGCCCTGGGCAAATCGACGCGCTGTTTGCCGACAAGCCCACCAAGGTGCGGCATTATTTTGAGCAGCTCTGGGCCAACCCGGTGTTGCCCACCGAGCAGGATGAGCTGCTGATCGGCGTCCTTAGCCCCCAGCGGCTGCTGTCTCTTCTGCGCTTTTACATCCTGTATTACAAGCACGACAAGATCATTGCCCGTTACCAGCAGTTCTTCGGCATCGAGGCCCTGTTGCGCCAGATTACCGGCGTGGACGACAAGGGGGCACGAAAGGGCGGAGTGATCTGGCATACCACAGGGTCCGGCAAGTCCTTCACCATGGTGTTCCTGAGTAAATTACTGGTGCTCCACGAATCCCTTCGCCAGTGCCGGGTTATTGTGGTCACTGACCGGGTGGATCTGGAGAAACAGCTATCCCAAACCTTCGCCGCGTCGGGCGCTCTCGGCCTGACCTCCGCAAGTAGCGGAGAGGCTGGCCAGGCCCGCATGGGCTCCGGCAAGGACCTGGCCAACCAGATCGGCCATGGTGAGCAACGGGTCATCTTCACACTGGTGCAGAAATTCCTGTCCGCCATCAAGATGAAGGCTTGCCACAATCCCAGTGAGAATCTCCTGGTACTGGTGGACGAAGGTCACCGCAGCCACGGTGGTGAGAATCACCAGCGCATGCGCAGGGCGCTGCCAAATGCCGCCTATATCGCCTTTACCGGCACGCCGCTGATGAGGAAAGACCGGCGGGAGACGGAGGAGACCTTCGGCCCAATTGTTCATGCCTACACTATGCGCCGAGCGGTGGATGACGGCACCGTGGCACCGCTGCTCTACGAGGAGCGCCGTCCTGCGCTGGACGTGAATCAGCAGGCCATCGACAAGTGGTTCGAGACCATCACCCGCGGCCTGACTGATGATCAGAAGGCGGACCTGAAGCGCAAGTACACCAAGCGCGGCGCCGTCTACGGCGCTGAGAATCGCATTCGCCTGCTCGCCTGGGACATCGCTCTGCATTTCAGCGAGAACTTCAAGAAGCTGGATAAGCCCCTCAAGGGACAGGTGGCCTGTGACAGCAAACTATCCGCCATCCGCTACAAGCGTTTCCTGGATGAAACCGGGCTGGTCTCATCGCGTATCGTGATTTCTGCACCGGATACCCGCGAGGGCCACAGTGAGGTGGATGAAGCTGAACTGCCCGAGGTGCAGCAGTGGTGGAAGGACAACATGCCGGGTGATCCCCGTGAGTACGAGCGGGAGACCATCGAGCATTTCGGGATGGACGGAGATCCGGACCTGCTGATCGTGGTGGACAAGCTGCTTACCGGCTTCGACGAGCCACGCAATGCGGTGCTGTATATCGACAAGCCACTCAAGGGCCATAACTTGATCCAGGCAATCGCTCGGGTGAACCGACTTCACGAGGAAAAGGCCTTCGGTCTGCTGATCGACTATCGCGGCATCCTCAAGGAGCTGGACACAGCCATAGAGACTTACCGGAATCTGGAGGAGCACACCCAGGGAGGATTCGATATCGATGATATCGATGGCCTGTATGCCAATGTGGCGACCGAATACAAGCAACTGCCGCAGCTGCACAAGCGGGTCTGGGCGTTTTTCAGTGAGGTGAAGAACCGCCAGGATGTGGAAGCCTATCGCAAGGTCCTGATGCCCAAATACGACACTGATCCGGACGGGGTCGAGTACGACACCCGGCAGGAGATCCGCGAGAACTTCTATGCTGCCCTCACAGAGTTCGGCATGTGCCTGCAGGTGGCCAGGTCCTCAAGATCGTTTTTCGAGGACAAGTCTTTCACCGAAGAGATGGTCAATACCTACAAGCGCGACCTGAAGTGGTTTATAGAGCTGCGCAAAATCGCCCGGCAGGATGCCCAAGAAACAGTAGATTACAGCGCCTACGAGAAGCAGATCCGCAAACTGGTCGATCGCGATGTGGTGGGCGTAGAAATCACGCGAGGGGAGGGTACCTACGACGTCTCCAGGCTGGGCGGGGACCCGGAAGACTGGGACGACGAAAAGACCCGCAACGAGGCGGACACTATTCGTACCCGTACCCGGAGAACCATAGAACAGGACCTCGAGGACGACCCCTATGCCAAGAAGGTATTTTCCGAACTGCTGAAGAAAGCCATTGAGGAAGCCGAGGCTCTGTTTGATCACCCGACCAAGCAGTACGCACTGTTCCAAGGGTTCGAGGAGGCAGTGAGGGCTCGCAAAACACCCGGCATTCCCGATGAGCTGGCAGACAATCCCCACGCCAAGGCGTATTTCGGGCTCTTCCGGCTGATCGCCGGCGACGAGGCTGTGGATGCCGGTATGGCCGCCGAGCCAGAGACCCTGATCAGCCTGGCACGTCAGATCCACGAGACGGTACATACAGTCGTAGCCCAGAATACCCTGAATCCCACTGGGGTGGACAAGGGTATCCGCAAGGCCCTGTTGCCCACGCTCTTCCAGCGCTTTGGCTTGGACAAAGCCAATGGGCTACTCGACCAGATCGTGCACATTGTCCGCGTGGGCCTGAATCATGACTGATATCGCCACTCTGGAACCAACGCACAGCGTGCAGTATGGCGGACGGCGCCTGGCGTTCCTCTGGCGCCAGCGCACAAAGCGGCCGGCCACGGGTGTCCGCAAGGCGCGCATCCACGTCCATCCCAACGGACTGGTAGAGGTGGAAACACCGCCGGAGACCACCCTGTCCGAGGCCAAGCAGGCACTCCTGAAGCGCGCCCAGTGGGTCAGTAAACATCTGCGCGATATCGAAACCCGCAACGCCGATGTCCTGGAGCGGGAATATGTCAGCGGCGAGACCGCCTTCTATCTGGGGCGACGCTATACCCTGAAAGTGAAGCAGAGCGACGAGCAGGAACCGGTGAAGTTGCTGCGGGGACGGATCTGCATCGACCTCGCGTCACCGAACAAAAAGACAGTAAAAGCCGCATTGGATAGCTGGTATCAGAACCGGGCGAAGATTGTGCTATCCCGTCGACTACAGTTAGTCACTGACCGACTGCCCTGGATTAAGCAGGTGCCGCCCCTGTCCATCCGTCCGATGAAAACACAGTGGGGTAGCTGCTCCCCCAATGGGCGCGTTGCGCTGAATCCCCAGCTGGTGAAAGCGCCTACCCGCTGTATCGACTACGTCATTATTCACGAGCTGTGTCACCTGAAAGAACACAATCACAGCGTACAGTTCTACCAGCTGCTGAACCGAGCCATGCCGGACTGGGAAAAGGTGAAGGCTAACCTGGATGGGATGTCGGAGTTGTACTTGAACGCTTGAGAGAAGATTGAACTGACGGCAATTTTGTTAACGGACAACAGCTTCAGAATCGAAAGGTAAGGATATCAATGTCAGTTTCAGATATGTTCCAAATGTTCCTGGACAACTTGAAAGTCGACAACGCTGAACAAATTAGTCTCCGATATGGCGAGATCACGTCCAGCTTGAATAAAAAGTTTAGAGATACAGAGTCTAAAGAGGCGAACACAATCCAAGTTGGATCGTATGGACGGTATACGGGCATAAAAGGTATATCTGATTTAGACATGATCTACATCATGCCAAAAGCGCAGTGGGAAAATTACAAAGACGGAAAGCAGTCACAGCTTCTGACTGATGTAAAAGATGCAATTAAAGTAAGGTACCCAAAAACAGACATCCGTGTTGATCGTCTAGTAGTCACAGTTACCTACTCAAATTTTCATGTAGAAGTTCAGCCAGTTTTTGAAGAAGCAGACGAGGATGGCAATAGCTATTTTAAATACCCAGACTCTTATAATGGCGGAAGCTGGAAGATAACTAAACCGCGACAGGAAATGCAGGCGATAAAAGAACTGAATGAAGCCAAAAATCGTAATTTGAGGCTTTTATGCAAAATGGCTAGGGCATGGAAGAACAAACACGGTGTTGTAATGGGCGGTTTGTTGATCGACACCCTAGCGTACAATTTTATGAACTCAACAGTAGAATTCGATGATAAAAGTTTTCTCTACTTCGATTGGCTTAGTAGGGATTTCTTCAAGTATATGGCAGACCAGCCTGACCAAGACCACTACAAAGCTCCTGGTAGCAATCAGAATGTAAAAGTAAAAAAACGGTTTCAAAGTAAAGCTAGTGATGCTTATGAGTTATGTTTGAAAGCCATCGAGGCTGAGAAAGACGACTCTGTGAATGATAAGTGGAAAATGGTCTATGGCCGTAACTTCCCGGCTTCCGATGCTGAAAATAGGTCCGCCCTATCGGAGCAAGCATGGCGTAATACGGAGCAGTTCATAGAGGATTTCTACCCGGTCGATGTTCGCTATAGCCTGAAAATAGACTGTGCTGTGCATCAAAGACAGGGATTGCCAAGGAGCTTGCTTTTGATGCTCGAAAAGGGTTTTGGCATTAGTAACAACAGGAAGCTTATCTTCAATATTGTAGAGCACGATATCGAAGGTGACTTTGAAGTGAGGTGGAAAATACTAAATCGAGGCGTCGAGGCTAAGAGCCGAGACTGTATTCGAGGGCAAATTGAGCACTCAAATAATGGCAATAACTCGAGGAAAGAATCTGCAGATTTTCAAGGAAACCATTTCGTCGAATGCTACGCCCTCAAGGGCGGGGTAGTGGTGGCCAGAGATAGCATAAAAGTCCCCATTTTGTGAGAAAGCCATGAATAAATCTGATTTGCTTAAGGCAATTGCCGAACGTGGGTATGACGTTGGTTTCGGTGCAAAAAAGCACTTCGCCACATACGATATTATTGAAAAAATTCCAGGTTGGATTGGGTTTACATCAATAGCTTTCGGTATATTTTCGCTCGCATATACAGATCTCGCCACGCAGTTTACGTCAGCCACATTCGTGGTTTTAGGTGTAGTTAGCTTATATGTGGGTTTCTATGCACATGACAAACATCGATATAATGAAGCTGGCGCATCTCTTACCAAACTTTACTACGAGCTTAAGATGTTGTACTTGACTCTTAAAGGGGCGGAAGGCCGAGAAGAAATTTCTAAATGTGAAAGGCAACTGCTTGATATAGAGAGCCGGTTTTTTTCAGACTGCATTAGTAAGCAGATTCTTTTTAGTAATTGGTATGCACATTACAAATTCTACTGGGAACTGCAAATTGGATGGTTGGAAGAAGAGTTGCGCTTCAAATTTTTCAGAGACAAAGTTCCTCTTTCATTCTGGATCTGCCTGATAATGTTGGCTTGCATAGCGGGTTTATGGATATTCAACCCCTTCGTCTGGGATTGCACACTTGGCATATCGCCTGTTGGCGATCTCTAAGCTGTGCATGGAACTAGTTATGGGGCCACACACTCAGCACTAGCGGCAGTAAAGCTATCCAGTGATCATGGGTTTGATCTATCAGGTTTCCGCCAGACATCAACTACGAAAGATTCTTCAACGCATCGCTGATGGCTTCTTCCGGGGGCTCATCGTAGATAACAGTTGTACTGGCTGATTTGTGACCAGCGACCTTCTGGGCCACCTTCAACGATTTCTTCTGCTTGTGGATAATGTCCGTGATCACGGAGCGTCGGCCGCTGTGAGAGCTGGCCTTTTCGATGCCGGCCCAGCCCCTCAAAATCAGCGCCATGTGTTCCTGTAGGGTATTTGGGGAGTAGGGGACATCTTTCTGGGTGATGAAAAGGGGATCCGTGGGCTTGGCGCCTGGATGCTCGGTGTTTGTCAACAAAGATGTCGCGTTCATTGATTATGCAGCCTTAGCCAATGATGGTTTCTCAGTGCACAATTCTTTCGGTGGGTTCAGCCAGACCTCGTCGGTCCTTTCCCAATCACGTGTCGGGCCAGACCACCGTTGTGGATGTGCGGCTTTCGCCGCTTCGTAAACTGCTTTCCTCTGCCGCAGTAACTCACTATCGAGACCAGCATGGCGCTGTGCCGGCGTCACGTATTTAATCGCACTGTGACGATGCTCATTGTTGTACCAGGTAACGAACTCATAGACCCAGGCGCGCGCTGCTTCGATACTCTCGAACGGCTTGCGGGGATAG
>NZ_AUHJ01000020.1 GCF_000423125.1 Haliea salexigens DSM 19537 | reverse complement strand
TATCGCGGATCTTGGGGGCACCCCAGCTGGGATATTCGCGCTTGAGCTGCAAGATTGTGCGCTCGATCTGGAAAGGCAGTTGATTGGCGTGGCGGTAAGGCCTACGGCTACGATCCTGCAATCCATCAAGGCCACAATCCTTGTATCGACTGAAGATCTTGTAACCAGTGGGTCTGGAGATACCGAACTCGCGGCAAAGAGATGACATCTTCTCGCCATCCAGGAGCCTCGCTACAAACTTAAGGCGTTCATCCATTGGCTTACACTCTTTCCAGGGCATTTGGGCGTCTCCCAAATACCTAAAGGTGTAAACCATGTCTCCGGCGGCCGGCGCTCCGGTATATGCTGTAAGTTATGTCTCAGGTACTACAGTATTCTTGAAGCTGTCGACAATCGCCTGCAAACGCGATTCACTGGCGTTTTTTGCGTCTGCCAGCTGTTTACCGGCCCCATCGACCTTATCCTGCAGCGCCTGCGTGCGGCTCTTCATCTCCGTCTGCAGGTCGGCACGCGCCTTCTCGCTCTCCGCCTCGGCCATCTTGCGTTCCGCCTCGGCTTGCTCCGCATCGATCTTGTGATTCAGTTGCTCAATGCGCTTTTCAATCATTTCGGTAGCAGAATCCAGTAGTGACATACGTATCTCTCCGTGAAGTTGGCAAAGTGAAGCCGGGGTCGTTCCAGACCCCGGCAGCATGTTTACGGCGCCGGCGGTTTGCGGCCGGACACCAGGTGGATGACCAGCAGAATGATACCGATCACAAACAGTACCCAGGATATCTGCCCGGCGATTGAGGCGATGCCGGATGCGCCGAGCAGGCCGGCAACGAGGCCGATAACCAGGAATATAAGTGCCCAATACAGCATGGTAGTTCTCCTTTTTTAGTGGTTCTTTTGGTGATAAGCGGCAGCGCCAGTAGCGCCACCGGTGCTGCGCTGTTTATCAGCTGTTTACTTGCAGTTCGTTGTTCACGCCCTTCACGCCGTCAACTTGACTGGCAATCTCGCCGGCGAGGTCTTTCTCTGCAGAGCTATCGATACGACCGCTGAGGGTAACTTCACTGCCGGTCGTATCGACGTTGATCTGCAGGCCGCTGGTTTCGCTGTTGGCAAGCAGCAGGGTTTTCACCTCCGCCGTGAGGGTCGCGTCTTCAACGCGTTCGGAGAAATCGCGTCCGTTGTCGTTCCCACGGGTGTCGTCGGCCACTGTCAGGCGGTTGGTCACGTCCGTGATTCCTTCCACGCCTTGGGCGAGTTCACCGGCCAATTCCTTGCTGACCGTAGAATCCACCGTCCCGGTAAGGACGACCGCGCCATGGGCAACTTCAGGGTCAATGGTGAAGTTGTTCAGGTGCCGGTTGAACAGGTAGACGGTTTCGAGCTTGCCTTCGAGCCAGGCGTCCTTCGCCTGCTGTTCAATGTCTGCGCCGCTCATTACCGCTGTGTCCTGCTTGTCGGTCGGCGTAGCGGCTTTCGACGCGTGGTCGTCTCCATGCTGGCTGGCATGCAAAGGCATCGATAGCAGCGAGCCCATGGCAACGCTGGCACAGAGCAATCGGGTAGTTTTGCGTGTATCCATCGTGTGTTTCTCCTGTGTTGCGCCTGATGTATCGCTGGCGTTGTCTTTGGCGATACGTGCGGCAGTTGCGGAGGGTGATGCGAGAACCGTGCCAGCGATGCATATCACAACCCGGGTCGGCAGCCGCCACACACCTCGCGGAACCCTTCGCTCACATGCCCGATGCGGCCGGAAAGCCGCGCACAACGGGCTTTCTGGCGGGGTGTACGGGCCACATGAGGCGCCTGTTGGCAGGTGTGACAAAGCGGATGGGTTTGTGGGAGAACCCGCTGCGGCCCGGTTGAAGAGAGGGCAAGCGGGTTTGAAAAAATGACTGCTCGCAGGAGATCTTTTTACAAAATGTGCTGCGTTCACTGGCCGGCATCGCGTGCGTCCGGCGCAACCGCCCGCCTGAGGGCGGCCGGGGTGGGTTGGTGCGAAACCTGCATGGCGAAGGGAGATAGAAGTTTCAAGAGGGTGTCGATGTGGACCAGGGAATGCCATCCTCCAATCTGCTGGGAGCCCAGGTTTACACCGCTGACGGCGTGGAGATTGGAGTTATCTCGGAATTGCAGATTGATCCCGCGGCAGGGATCGTCAGGTTTGCGTGCATAACGCGACCCGAGCGGGACGCCGTGCTTATGCCCTGGGCGGCAATGTTCAGGGTGAAGCACAAGCGCGGCTTCGTGTTGACCCACCGGGGCGAGGAGTTGTTGCAGCAAAACAAGGGTTAGCCAGCAATCCTCACGAGCGGTGTCCGGGGCCTCCCGGTCAGTCGTCTTCGTCGTATTCCTTGAGTTTGTTGTACAGCGTTTTCAGAGCAATGCCGAGTGCCTCGGCCGCCTCCTTCTTGTTGCCGTCGCAGGCGTCGATGGTGGCCAGGATTTGCTGCTTTTCGGTTTGATGCAGAGATTCACCCACCGAGATGCGCAGATACTCGCCGGCCTGCTCAATCTGCCCCTCAGGCAGATGCTCCGGCTCCAGCGTCTGTTCCGCTAGGATGTAGGCCCGTTCCACAGCACTTTTCAGTTCGCGCACATTGCCCGGCCACGGGTAGGCGACAATCGCTTCGATGGCATCATGCGAGAAACGCTTCGCGCTGTCGTGTTCGGCGTTAAGCTCATGTAAAAACGCATGTGCGAGGCCGGCAACGTCGCGCTCACGTTCGCGCAAAGGCGGCATGCGCAGACAGAACTGGGCGATACGGAAGTAGAGGTCCTCGCGCAGCAGGCCGTCGCGAATGGCCGTTTCCGGGTCGCGGTTAGTGGCGGCGAGGAAGCGCACATTCATGGTCAGGTCCTGTGTGCCACCCACACGGCGGAACTTGCCGGTTTCCAGAACGCGCAGCAACTTGACCTGCAGGTCCAGCGGCATTTCACCCACTTCATCCAGCAGCAGCGTGCCTCCTTCGGCCCTTTCGAAGTAGCCCGCGTGGCGTCGTTCGGCGCCGCTGAAGCTGCCCTTTTCGTGGCCAAAGAGTTCACTTTCGGCGAGCTCGCTGGCAATGGCGCCACAGTTCATGGCCACGAAGGGGCCGCTGGAGCCGGACATCTGGTGCAGCGTTTGCGCGGCCAGCTCTTTCCCGGTGCCGCTCTCGCCAACGACCAGCACGGTGGCGTTGGAGGGTGCCACTTTGCGTACCACGCGATAGAGCTTGCGCATGGCCGGGGAGTTGCCGCGCATCATGCCGAACTGGTCGATGGCGACACTGTCGTCGACACCGGCCTTCGTGCGCTGCTGTTCATATTCCTGACTGATGTCCTCCAGCAGTTCCGAGACGAACTCGGTGTCCAGTGGTTTGCGGAAAAAGTAGCTCGCCT
Source organism: Haliea salexigens DSM 19537 (assembly GCF_000423125.1). Classification (GTDB taxonomy): domain Bacteria; phylum Pseudomonadota; class Gammaproteobacteria; order Pseudomonadales; family Halieaceae; genus Haliea; species Haliea salexigens. The sequence goes on along the minus strand of NZ_AUHJ01000020.1, from coordinate 49,587 downwards.
GCTCGCGTATGCCGCGCTGCGCCCGCGCCGGGTCGTCGTCGTGATGCATCAGGGCGACATCGGTGTGATCCTGCAGCAGGCTTTCTTCGCCCAGCAGTTCAAGCCCGTCACCATCCGGCAGGTCCAGCGCAACGAAGGCTACTGCGGTAGTGCTGGCCTTGTCCTTGAGGGCCGCCCGGCTCTCGGCGATGGAACTGCAGTGCAGCACCTCAAAGCCCTTGTCCGTGAGCAAGGTAGAAAGTGACTGGACCGTGTCCCCGTCGGGGTCGATGATCAGGCCCAGTGGCGCCGGGGCGCTTGGCGTTACCACCAGGGGTAGAAGTCAGGCATGGCGGATGCCTTGCCGGTGAAGGCCGGCTCGCGCTTTTCGCGGAAGCTGGCGACGCCTTCCTTGCCATCACCCAGGCTGGTGTAGAACATGGCAATAGAGTCTACCTCGTGCGCCGTGCGGGGGTGCTCGGCGGCCGCGTTGCGGTAGAGCATCTGCCGGGCCAGCGCCGTCGCCACCGGCGAACGGTTGCTGATAATGCGCAGTGCGAGCGCTCGGGCTGCCGGTAGCAATTCATCGGGTGTGTATACGGCTTTCACCAGGCGACCGGTAAGGGCTTCCTGTGCATCGAAGATGTCGGCCGTGTACACCCACTCCAGTGCCTGCTGAATGCCGACGATACGTGGCAGGAACCAGCTGGAGCAGGCCTCGGGCACAATGCCGAGCTTGCCGAACACGAAGCCGATGCGGGCGCGGTCGGAGGCCAGGCGAATATCCATTGCCAGCGTCATGGTGGCGCCAATGCCCACTGCGGGCCCGTTGATGGCAGCGATGACGGGCTTCGTACAGTCAAAGATAGCCAGTGTCACGCGGCCGCCCGTGTCGCGTACGCCATCGAGGATTTCGGGGTCCTCACCGCGCTCGCGCACATCGTCGATGGTGGGCGCGAGCGACTCGTCGAGGCCGAACGGGCTGCCGTTCTCAGACAGGTCCATGCCGGCGCAGAAAGCGCGTCCGGCGCCGGTGACCACAATGGCGCCGATGGAATCGTCGTTGCTGGCCCGGCCGAAGAAGTCGATGAGTTCGTGGGCCATTTCCACGGTGAAGGCATTCAACTGGTCCGGGCGACTCAGGGTGAGGGTGCAGACCCGGTCTTCAATGTGGGTAGTGAGTGTCTGGTACTGATACACGGTGATCTCCTAGAGAAATGGTCCATCAACGCAGCCGCGGCGTCCATCGGGCGCGGCACAGGCGCCGCAAATGCCCACGCCGCATTTGGTGAGGTAGTCGATGGCGCTGAAGATCTGCTCCGGCTTGCAGAACTCGCGCTGTACGGCTTCCGCGGCGTGTACCATGGGCTCCGGCCCACAGTTGTAGAACACCAGCGCGCTCCGTTCAGTTTCGCTCATGTTGCTCAGCCGTTCCCGCAGCAGCTCGGTCACGCGGCCGTGGAAGCCGCTACTGCCATCGTCTGTTGCCACGTGCAGGTCGGCGATTTGCGCGCACTCGTCGAGAAAGTAAAGCCGGTTTTCACTGCGTGCGCCAACAAAGATGTCTGCATTGCCGAAATCCCGCGCAATCTGGTATACCGCCGCGAGCCCCGTGCCCCCTGCAACCGCCATGATGCGGGCGTCATCCGGCGGCTCGACTGGCACGCCGTGTGGCCCGCGCACATAGGCTTCGGTACCCACGGGCAGGTCCATGAGCGTGTGGGTGAACTCACCCAGGTCGATGACAACCAGTGAGAAGGGGTCGTCGGTCAGCGCCGAGAAGGGCTTTTCGCCCAGGCCAGGAATCCACAGGAAGATAAACTCCCCGGCCTGCACATTGATTTTGCGGTCGAAGGTGAGGATGGCGATATCGTCGCAGACCCGCTGGTTACTGACCAGCGACACTGGGCGGAACTGCATGTCGATGTCGTAGCGTACCAGGCTTTCGGCGCGGTCCTGTGTGTGGTCCAGGTCCAGCTGCAGCGTGTGGAAGTAGGCCTGCATGTCGGCGGTGGTCATGCCCACCAGTGCTGAGCCGACACCCACCACGCTGGCACCGGCGTCAAAGAAGGCGCGCACATCGGCCGCGCTGCTGGCACCGCCACAGCCGATCACGGGCAGCCCCGTGGCGGCGATAACTTCCCTGACGCATTTCAGGGCGATGGGCAGCACGCCCTTGCCGGACATGCCGCCGGCACCATTGCTGAGCACGGGGTGACCGTGTGCAGACGTGTAACCGGGCCCCAGGGTGTTGATGGCACAGAGTGCGTCGGCGCCGCCCTCGGCGGCAGCCCGCGCAATTTCAGCAATATTCGGCGTGTTGGGGGTGAGCTTGGGTATGACCGGGATGTCTACCACGGCTTTCACCGCGGCGGTGATGGCGCGCACCATTTCCGGGTCCTGGCCCATGGCCATGCCGTAACCCGTGGCGTGCGGGCAGGACAGGTTCAACTCCAGGCCGTCGGACACCGGTGCGAGCAGCTTTGCCACCTCGACGAATTCCTCGAGGCTACCGCCGAAAATAGAGGTCAGCAGGAAGCGGTCATGCGGCACGCGCAGCTGGCCCAACAGTGCCACGGACTCCTCGGCGCCGGGGTTGGTCAGCCCCACGGCGTTCACAAAACAGCCCGGCGCGTACTGGCTGAGCACGGGTTCACGATTGCCCAGGCGCGGCTTCAAGCCGATGCTCTTGGTGGTGACGACGCCCACTTCGGGCATGTGGTCGAAAACATACTGGATGATCGATGTCGCCGTGGTCACGATACCGGACGGAATCGTGAAGGGCCCGGAAAGGGTCTTGCCGAAAAATTGCGTAGTCAAGGTGTCACTCGAAGCATGGGCTGGGCGAAGTCGGCATTATACTGCCTTGCCCCAGTCGAGTCGAAACACGGTGCGCTGCGGGCCCCGAGCGGGGCGTCAGTTGCGCGCACCGGCCGCTCAGGTACCGCAGAACGTCTGGTAGACACGCTGCCCCTCCTCGGGGGGCAGGGCCAGCGCACGGCTCCCTGGCTGCCACTCCGTGGGTGCCGCCAGGCGCTCGACAAGGGCGTGGAAGGGCGCGAAGTCGGCGTTGTCGGTGGCCGCTGCCAACGCCGCCTCGACCAGGTGGTTGCGGGCTATGAACACCGGGTTCGCGCGGTACATCGCGGCCTGGCGTTGTTCCGGCTCGCACGCTTCTCGCGCCAACCGTTCCCGCCACTGTGCCAGCCAGGGGTCGAAGGCATTGGGCAGTGTATACACCTCGCCGATATCCTGCGGGTTGCCGGGAATGGGGTGCGCCAGGTCAGCCAGGCGGCGGAAGGTCAGGGTGAAGTCAGTGGCGTGCTCCGCCATCAGGGTATAGAGCTGCTCAATCAGCGCCGCGTCATCGGCCTGTGGTTCGCCCAGCCCCAGCTTGGCGTTCAGGCCCTCGGTGTGTGCCTGGAGGAAGTGGTCGCTGAAGGTATCGACGGCAGCCTGCGCCAGGGCCACAGCCTGCTCGGCATCGTTGTGCAGTACCGGTACCAGAGCCTGCGCCAGGGACGCCAGGTTCCAGTGGGCGATGCCGGGCTGGTTGCGGTAGGCATAGCGCCCCGAGTGGTCGATGGAGCTGAATACGGTGTCCGGGTTGAAGGCGTCCATGAAGGCACAGGGGCCGTAGTCAATGGTTTCTCCGCAGAGCAGCATGTTATCGGTGTTCATGACGCCGTGGATAAAGCCCAGCAACTGCCATTGGGAAACCAGCCGCGCCTGCGCCTGTATCACGGCGTTCAGCAGTGCCAGGGCAGGGTTTTCGGCGTTGGCTTCCGCCGGGAAATGGCGCTGCAGGACATAGTCCACCAGCAGATGAAGCCCCTCGGTGTCCTTGCGTGAGGAGAAATACTCGACGCTGCCGATACGCAGATGGCTGCTGGCAACGCGCGCCAGAATGGCGCCGGGCAGCATGCGATCTCGCATCACCGGCTCCCCACTGGCCACAGCAGCCAGAGCCCGGGTGGTGGGGACACCCAGTGCGGCCATGGCCTCACTGACGATGTACTCCCGCAGCACCGGGCCCAGCGGTGAGCGCCCGTCCCCGCCGCGCGACCAGCGGGTGGGGCCGGCGCCTTTCAATTGCAGGTCGAACAGCCGCCCCTCGCCATCGCGCAGTTCGCCCAGCAGAATGGCGCGGCCATCACCGAGTTGCGGGTTGAAGCCGCCGAACTGGTGCCCCGCATAGGCCGCTGCCAGCGGACGGGAGCCCGGCGTTATCGTGTTGCCGGCGAGCCATTCGGTGCCCGCGGACGAGGATAGCCAGTCGGCATCCAGACCGAGTCGCTGCGCCAACGCACGGTTGACGTGTATCGGCGCAGGCGCTGCAACCGGAGTGGGCTCGAGGCGCTGATAGAAACGCTCGGGTAGCTCGGCGAACGTGTGTTCCAGGGTGGGTGGTGTGCCAGGGGTGGGCATGAGGGAACTCTCTCCGGATCAGGCCTCTACGTCTGCAGCGCTGGCCTGACGCATGTGTTTTGGAACGCGCAGCAGCAGAACCATGGGAATGGCCGCCAGGTTTACCCACATCAGCAGGTGGAAGTCGTTCACGTAGGCGATCTCCGCCGCCTGGCGGCTCACTACGGCCACCACCTCCCCGGGCAGCGCAGTCAGTATCCCGGGGTCGTGCATGCCGCGCGGCAGTCCGGACTCCGGTGTCAGCCGCGCGGCCAGCTCCTGCTGGTTGATCCACATATTGCGGGTCAATAATGCCATGATCATGGAGACACCGATACTGCTGCCCAGGTTGCGCGACAGGCTGAACAGTGCTGCGCCCTCATCGCGCAAATGCGGCGCGAGTGTAGCGTAGGCCAGGGTTGTTGTTGGAATGAACACCAGCCCGAGGCCCAGGCCCTGTACAAATCCAGTAATCGCCAGCGTTGTCTGCCCCACCTCCATGGTAAAGCGGGCCATTTCCGCCAGCGTGAGGCTGGCCGTGCACATACCTGTGATGATCAGCAGGCGCGGGTCGATACGCTGCATCAATCGTGCGACCACCATCATGCCGAGCATGGTCCCAACGCCACGGGGCATCAACACCAGGCCGGTGGTGACCGCCGGGTAGCCCTTCGATACTTGCAGGAAGGGCGGCAGCAGGGCCATGGTTGCCAGTAGCACGATGCCGACGAGAAAGATGAACAGGACGCCGGTGACGTAATTGCGGTCGCGAAACAGCTCCGGCGACACGAAGCGCTGGTCGCTGGTGAGGGTGTGCACGGTAAAGAGATACAGCCCGAGACAGATCAGGACTGCATACAGCTGTATTTCGAGCGACTCGAACCAGAGCACATGCTCGCCGCGATCGAGCAGCAATTGCAGTGCGCCCACGGCCACCGCCAGCAAGCCGAAACCGAGCAGGTCGAAACGCTTTTCCACGGTCGCGGTTTTCGGTACGAACCAGTAGATGCCGACGAGCGAGGCCACCCCGAGTGGTACGTTGATGTAGAAGACATAACGCCAGGAATAGGCATCGGTCAGCCAGCCGCCCAGCGTGGGGCCGAGAATGGGCCCGATCATGATGCCCATGCCCCAGATACTCATGGCAGAGGCGTGTTTTTCCTTGGGGAAGGTGTCCAGCAGAATGGATTGTGACAGCGGCGCGAGTGATGCCCCGAAAGCACCCTGTGCAATACGCCACATCACCATTTCATTCAGGCTGTCGGCCTGACCGCAAAGCATGGACGTAAGGGTGAACCCGGCCACCGACCACAGTAGAACCGAACGGCGGCCGAAACGCTGCGCCATGTAGCCGACAGGCAGGGTCATGATGGCGGCGGTGACGATGTAGGAGGTGAGAATCCAGATAACCTGATCGCTGCTCGCACCGAGGCTGCCCTGCATATGCGGCAGGGCGACGTTGGCGATGGTGGTGTCGACGACCTGGATAATGGTGGCCGGCATGACGCTGGCGGCCACCAGCCACGGCGCTACGGTGCGCGGGCTCACAGCGGGCTGGCAGCCACCTGATTACCGCCGGGTGCGGGCTGCGCTTGCGCACTCGCCAGCGATTGGGGCGGCTCCGTGGCAATGCGCACTTGAGCACTCATGCCGGCGCGCAGTACTGCGTCTTCAGGTTTGCTCTCCAGTCGCAGGCGCACGGGAATGCGCTGCACGACCTTGACCCAGTTACCGCTGGCGTTCTGTGCCGGAATCATGGCGAACTCGGAGCCGCTGGCGGGGCTCAGTGTATCCACGCGCGCGCTCAGAACCTGACCTGGATAGGCGTCTATGGTCACCTCGGCCATTTGCCCCGGGCGCACATCTGTCAGCTGCGTTTCCTTGAGGTTGGCCTCAATCCAGATATCGTCCGTCGCCATGAGGGTGACGACGGCAAAACCGGCCACAGTCATCTCGCCGAGCTGGGGTACTTCATTGGCCACAGTGCCGGCCGCCGGTGCCGTGATGCGGGTGCGCGACAGCTGGTAGCGGGCCCGGTCCAGCTGCGCCTGTGCCACCTGGATGTCGGCCTGGGCTTCCAGCGGCACGTCGGGGCTGCCGCCCAAAGCGGCACGCAGGCCGGCGAGCTTCTGCCGGTTGATGGCGATTTGTGCCTGTGAACGCGCCAGCTGCTGCCGCGAATCATCAAGATCCGCCTCGGATATCGCTGAAGGCCCCATACGCTGATTCCGTGTCAGCTGGCGCTGATAAAACGCGGCGTCTTCCTCGGCCTGGCGAATCTCGGCTTCCACTTCGGCGTAGTCGGCCCGGCGCACCATGATCTGGTTCTGTACCTGCGCCAGGTGCGCTTCGGCCTCCGCCACGGCGAGCTGGAACGGCTCGTCCTCCAGCTGCACCAGTAGCTGTCCTGCGGTAACCGGCTGATTGGGCTGCACCAGCACCGCCTTGACTATGGCATTCACCTCGCTGGACAGCGCCAGCTTGTTGGCTTTCACGTAGGCGTTCTCGGTGCTGATGCTGCCTTGCCCGCCCAGCGCGAACCAGGCAACGGCCAGGGCACCGGCAACCAGGCCTGCGCCCATCAGCAGGCGCCTTTGCAGCAGCTGTGACATGGTCGTATTACTCCTCTTTGCCCAAGTTCAGGCGAATGCGTTCCAGCAGTGATTTCAACTGCACGATTTCCTCGAAGGACAGGCCCGCCAGGGCTTCGCCTCGGGTGAGCTCCGCCAGCTCGCGCAGCGTGGTGAGCGCCGGCTGCGCCGCTGCCGTCAGGTAGATGCGGAAACAGCGTCGGTCCTGTTCGTCGCGGCGGCGCACCAGCAGGCCCTCCTGCTCCAGTATGTCCAGCTGCCGGGTCAGGCTGATGGGCGCCACATCCAGTCGCTCGGCAAGCTCCGCCTGCTTCACGCCTTCTTCCCTGGCCAGGGACCACAGTACCTGCCACTTTGAGCGGGTCAGGCCGTGGGCCCGGGCGCGACGGTCGTAGTTGCGCCGCAGCAGACGTGCCGTGGTGTGCAGTTCGAAGCTGAGCTGGTCGGTGGCGTCGTTGCGCGCGCGGCTCACGTGCCTGCCCTCATGGTCGTAGAGTGACTTATTATAAGCATGCTTATTAAAATGGCAAGCGGGAGGGCCTGATGACCAACGCTGTGTACATTGGTTCTGGTATAGGGCTGGCGTAACTTCCCGCCGGCGGAGCGCTTTACTACACCCCTCGCCAATGGCAGATTGTCGCTACTGATAACAACAGCCCCCGCGATCGGGCACGGAGCCAACACAACATGAGCACAACCTGGGACACCCTGATCACCGACGCACTGGTCTTTGATGGCAGCGGCGAGGCACCCGCCACGGTCGATATCGCCATCCGGGACGGCAAGGTGGCGGCTCGCGGCGCGGGGCTCCCCCGCAGCGCGGCGGCCCGTGTGATCGACGGCAGTGGCCAATGGCTGATGCCTGGCCTGTTGGATATTCACACACACCTCGACCTGGAGGTGGACCTGGACCCCCGCCTGCCGGAAGTGGTGCGTCACGGCACCACAACCGTTCTGGTGGGCAACTGCAGCCTGGGCACCTGCTTCGGCCAGCAGGTGGAAGGTGAGCAGAATCCGATCGTTGACTGCTTTACCCGCGTGGAGAACATCCCGAAAAAGGTGCTGAGCAAATGTGTCGAGGCGATTACCTGGGACAATACTGGCGACTACATGGACCACTTTGACGGCCTCGCCCTGGGGCCGAATATCGGCGCTTTCGTGCCGCACTCCATGCTGCGCGTTGAGGTGATGGGCCTGCGCGACAGCATCAGTCGCAAACCCACCGATGCCGAGCTGACCCGCATGGAAACCCTGCTGGACCAGGCGATGGAGCAGGGTTACCTGGGTTTGAGTACCGATGGCTTGCCCTTCCACTATCTCGCCAACGAGCCGCATACAGACCAGCGTATTCCCACCCAGTTTGCCGGTTACACGGAGCTCAAGCGTTTGCTTGGAGTGGTGCGCCGGCGCGATCGGGTATGGCAAACGACGCCGCTGATCGAAAACCGTGCCAAGGGCATGCTCTATTTTCTCTTCAGTAGCGGCCGGCTGTTCGGCAAACCACTGAAAACGTCGGCCTTGTCGGTGATGGAGTTCGTGCTTGCTCCCAAGGCGTCCAATGCGTTTCTTGGCCTATCGAAGTTGATCAACAGTGCGTTACTGAAGGGGCGTATTCACTTCCAGGCTCTGGGTACCAATTTCCGTCTCTGGTCGGACGGCATTGTCAGCCCGGTATTTGAAGAGTTGCCCTCCACCTGCAAGCTCATCGCGAAAGAATACGATGACGTTGCCGGCCGGCGCGCGCTGCTCGACGATCCGGATTTCGTCGCCGAGTTCCGCCGCGACTGGGAGCATGGCCGCAAGGGGCGCAACCTGGCGCACCTGAAGGCGAAGCTGGGCTTGCCGGACAAGCTGGTTATTCGGGATCTCGACCGCATGATCTTTGACGGTGCCCCGGTGCAGGACTGGGACGGCGAGAGCATGCAACAGGTGTTTGACCGGCTGCAGCGTGTGCAGCGCGGGCAATCTGGCGAGGCGCGTTCGGAAGCCGAGGCCGCAGCCTTTGCCAAATTCCCCGCACCCACTACCGACGACGTCGATTTCATGCTGCACCTGCTGCGCGAGTACGACAAGTCGTTTCGCTGGTGGGTGGATGTGGGCAACAAGGACAACCGCGCGACTCTTGGCTACTTGCTGCACCCCAGCGCCTTGCCGGGTTTCAACGACTCCGGGGCACACCTCACCAACATGGCATTTTTTGATGGCAACCTGATGTCACTGAAGCTGGCGCAGGCTGAGGGCATGGCGACGGTTGCCACCATGGTTCGGCGCCTGACCCGTGAGCCTGCTGCCTTCTTTGGCCTGGATGTAGGCAGCCTCGAAATCGGTGCGCAGGCAGACATCACCATGGTCGACCCGGAGGCGCTGCAGACATGGGACAGCAACGACCATCGTACCCTCATTCATCGGGAGCTCTTCGACCACAAGCAGATGGTGAATCGTTCCGACGGCGTGGTGACGCGAGTGCTCATCAAGGGCGAGCCGGTGTGGCAGGAGGGCGACTTCACCGAGGTGCTGGGTAGCCGCCGCCTGGGGCGGGCGTTGCGGGCTGCCTGACCGCTGCAGCCTAATTGCCGTCGGAGTCTTTGCCTTTAAACAAGCGCTGCAGGAAGCGGCCGCCTTCCTCCTTCGCCTTGCGCTCGAGTTCATTGCGGGTCAGGGAAGCGATGATGTCCTTGCTGTCGACGCGGCACCAGCTTGCCGGGCTGCCATCGAGGGTGCCACTGCATAGCACGGGCCAGCTGATAGCGGTGAGGCGTTCATTCACTCGACAGGCCGGGTCGAGTTCGCCGAGGGTGGGCGCAAGCCGCGCACTGAATTTCGCGTTGAAAGCATTGCTGTCGATATCCAGGCTGCCGGTCCCGCGCAAGCCCATGTGCGCCAGATTGGCCTGCAGCGGGTCGAGCCGCGCCTTGCCTTCGCCCAGGGTCACACTCGCACTCAAGTCTTCGAAGGTGCTCTGCTGTGGCAGTTGCGCGCTCAACGATGCCTGATTGACCTGTGCAACCACCTCACAGAGCATGCGCTCAACCCCGAACTGCTGCAGCACCATGTCACGGGTTGTCAGGTTCAGCGGGCCCTGCAGGTTGTGCACCAGTGTGTCGCTGGTGTTGCCACGGCTCTGCAGTTCCCAGCGGGCGTCCGCGAGGCCGGTAAGCAGCGGCTCCGACTCCAGCGCCGCGAGCAGTGCTGCGCTATCCAACCCGATGAGTTCACCGCGGGATGACAATACGGCGGTGGCGCGGTGTGCATCCATGCTGGCGCTGGCGTTCAACGCCCCGCCATGCAAAGTGCCGGTGATGGTGTCGATTTTCAGTACGCCTTCCAGCGCCCGCAGGCGCAGGCGCAGGTTATTGATCGTGTGCGGCCCGAACACGGCGCGCTCAACCCGCAGGTCGGCACGGGTGTCGGCGAGGCGGATGGCGTCCAGCGGCAGTGCGGTGTCTTCGCCGTCAGTGTCCGTGCTTGCGGTAGCGGCAGCATCTGGCCCGGCCAGTAGCAGCAGCGCGGGGTCCAGCAGGTTCAGGCGCAGCTCCGCATCAATTTGCGGGCTTTCGAAACTGCTGTAGGCCAGTGTGCCCTGGCCGGTGATTTCACCGCTTGCCAGCTCCAGGGCCAGTTCGGCCCGCTGGGTGTTGATACCGATCGTGCCGCTGGCCAGGAGTTCCACCGGTTCCGGGGTGGCCCCGGTGATGGTGACATTGAGTGCTTCAACTGTGGCCTTGCTCTGGTCGGCACTGACCGTAAAGCGGGTTTGCAGCGTGATAGCGAGCGCTTGCTCGCCGGCGATCTCCACGCTCGCACTGAGTTCGGCAGGCCGGCCCTCAAGGTTGATGTCATTCGCCTGGAGTGAGGGAATTTCGATGACCTGCGGTGCTGCGCCGTTGGGCTGTAGCAGGCGCACGCGGGCTTCACTCACGGTGACATTGGCGATATTCAGGGCCAGCGGCAGGCCCAGTGCCGCGCCCGCGCCGGCCGCGGCGCCAGCGCGCAGGGCTTGCCGGCGCTGCTCATAGAAGGCCTTCAATTCGGCATCGCTGAGGCCGGCGGTGGTGCTAGCGGGTGCGGCTTCGGCCGCGGGCACGGTCACCTCAAGGCCGGCCAGCTCAATGCCCTTGATGGCCACTTCCTTCGACAGCAATGGCAGCAGGAAAACTTCCACCGACAGTCGCTGCACGCTGACGTCCGGCTGTTGCTCGCCCGGGAGTTGCAGCTCGGTATCCTCCAGGCGCAGCGACAGGCGGGGCAGCAGCGACAGCCCGGCATCGCCGTTTACCCGCAGTTTGGCGCCACTGCGCTCTTCCAGCGTTTCCGTCGCGATCTGTATCAGCCGCGCTTCGTCCAGAAGCAGCGGCAGGAGCGCTGCGACCGCCAGCACCAGCACCAGCGGAATGGCAACGATGTAAATCAGTAGTCTGGGCATGAGAGCAACCATCGTGAAAAACCTGTCTCACGATGGTAGCAGAAATCGCCGTGAATCCGCGCGTCGCGCCCCGCGCTAGAAGTTGTAGCCCAGCGCCAGGCCGTAGGTTCTCGGCTCGATCGAGAAGACATTGGTGAACAGGCCGGAAGACGGATCGGTGACATACATGGCCACCAGATGGTCGTCATCAGCAATGTTCTTGATGTAGGCACGGGCGTACCACTGCCCGTCTGCCGAGGTGTAGGTAGCCTGTGCATTCCAGATGTCCCAGGCATCAATGCGGTCGATGGGGCGGTTGAACATTCGCGCATACATGGCGTCCTGCCAGTAGTAGTCCACACGCAGTGACAGTGCGCTGCTATCGGCAAACGACAGGTTGTACTGCGCGCCCAGACTCAGTGACCACTCCGGGGCGTTCTGCAGTTGGTTGCCATCCAGGTTCTGCGCAATACCATCGGTAATCGGCACACCGGCCGCCGCCAGCGCACTGCAGCTGGTGAACGGTGAGCCAAACTGCGCGGCGTAGACGTCCGGCGCCAGCAGGGCTACACAATTGGAGGCGTTGGACAGGTCCTTGAGCAGGGTGACGTCGCTGCGACCCGCGGTGGGATCGCGGGTATCAAAGCTCTCAAAGTCCTTCACTTCGGTGTTCAGGTAGGCGAGGTTGGCGTTTACAACCCAGCTTGCATTCGGGGCAAACACCAGCTCCGCCTCGCCGCCCCAGATCTGCGCATCGGTGTTTTCGTTGAACGAAGTGCGGTTGACGATCTTGGATACCTGCATGTCGGTGTAGTCGTACAGGAAGGCGCTGAAGTTTGCCTGCAGGGTGTTGTCGAGCAGCGTGTTCTTGGTGCCGATCTCCAGCGCGTCGACGAACTCCGGCGCGAAGTCGGGCTTCTGGCTGGGGAACTGCACGGGGTCGAAGGGCGGGTTGAAGCCGCCGCCCTTGTACCCTCGGGACAGTGAGGCGTAGGCCAGTGTGTCAGCCGTTACGGACCAGTCGATAACGATGCGCCCGGTGGTTTCCCGCCAATCTTTGCTGGCGCGCCGCGTGGCGGTGGGAATGGGCAGGTCTGCGCCCAGGGGCTGTAGTACGGGGGCGCCAGTCACCGGGTCGTTGTTGAACAGGATCTGCCGGTCTTCGATGGTTTTGCGGTCCTGTGTGTAGCGCGCGCCGACGGTGAGTTTCAGTGTGTCGGTCAGCTCGTAGTAGATTTCACCGAACAGCGCCTGTGAGCGAATGCCGTAGTCACCGGTTTCATTGTTGAACTGGGGGCCTACCCAGCCCATCCCGTCGAGGCCCAGGGCTGCTGCGGGAAACACACTGGCGAAGTAGTCAAAGCCGGATGAGAACACCCAGTACTGGTTGTCCAGTTCAACATCCATCCAGAAACCGCCGACGAGAAAGTTCAGCGGCCCGGCAAAATCGGACTGCAGGCGCAGCTCCGCGGATACCTGCTCCGAGGACTGGTTGGATTGATCGTAAGCTTCAAGGCCCGGACTGAAGGAGTCGATATGGCCGCCAACACTGCCGGTGGAATTGGCTGAAGGCGCGGAGATGGGCCACAGTCCGTCGGCATACAGCGTGCCAGCGGCGGTGGGGGCGACCACCGGCAGCAGTGCCGGAATGGGAAACGGGTCCGCCACGGTCCACTGGTAGTCCATTTGCGAGAGCACGGTGGTGTCCTGGTAGCCGCCGACAAAGGCCAGCGTGTAATCGCCGATCTCCTGGGCGATGTTCAGGGTAACCAGCGTCTCGTCGGCGCGGTAGAGGGGCGCTCGTTCGCTGGCTACCTTGCGCAGGTCCCGAGGCACCTCGCCGCGCACGTTGGAGCCGAGTGTGAAAGCGCCGAGCGGACCGAGCAGGGCGTTGGACGCCAGGATGTTGGACAGCTGCGAGGAGGGGTTGGGAACATCGAAATCGAGACGGTCCGGCAAGCAGCCCATGACACCACTGGGGTCATTGTGGCACAGGGTTTTCTGGCTGCGCGTGCGGGTGCTGTCTTCATCGAACCAGGACAGCATCAGGTCGACCTGGGTGGTGTCGGTCGGTAACCAGCGCAGGGATGCCCGCAGCGATACCTGGTCGCGGCCATCGACATCGCTGCCGTTGTACACGTTCTCCGTGTAGCCCTCGCGGTCCAGCCACAGTCCCGCGAAGCGCAGTGCCAGGCTGTCGGTCAGCGGCAGGTTGATGGCGCCACTGAGTTTCTTGTGATCGAAGTTACCGTACTGTCCCTCAAGGTTCCCGTTCCGGCCATCGAGGTTCGCCGGACGGGTGATCATGTTGGCGGCGCCGCCGGTTGAGTTGCGGCCATAGAGCGTACCCTGCGGGCCGCGCAGCACGGCCACCTGCTCGATATCGTAATATTCTGTTTCGAACAGGCGCGGCGAAATCAACGGGATTTCATTGACGTGAACGCCCACACCGCTGTCAGCGGACGCCGCAACGAGGTTGGTGCCTACGCCGCGAATCTGGAAGTTATTACCGGTGAAGTTGCCCTTGGTGTATGACACGTTGGGCGCGGTGAAACGCATGTCTGCAAAGCCGTTGATCTGCTTGTTGCGCAGGGCCTCTTCGTCGAACGCGGTGATGGCAATGGGCACATCCTGTACCGATTCGGCCCGTTTCTGTGCCGTGACGATGACCTCTTCCAGCTGTGCCTGTGCAACAGTCGGCAGCGCGCTGGCGCCGACGGCAATCAGCGCCGGCCACAAGCGGCGCAATGTGGTGCAAACAGCGTTTTTCATTCCAGCTCCTGATTTATCATTATTGGTGTCAAGTTATGCTGGCCCTGCGCGGGTTGGTTCAAGTTTATGCACAATCAGGTTACCGTAGCAACTTGGCAACTTTTTTTGGTCGCAAAGGAAAAGCCGGTGAAAATCACGCTTCAACAACTGCAGCACAGTGTGGGTTTAACTCGCGTTGTCATTCACTCGCTGGATTTCAGCATTTACCTGGCCTACGCCGATTTCGGGGGTGACCCGTTGTTGGTCACCGAGGCCGATGGCAAGCCGTTGCGCACGCACAACATTACCGCGATGAAGCAGCGCCTGGCAGCGGTGCCAGTCCCGGCCCTGTTTCTGCGCCACCAGAGCGCCTACGATGAAATGGTGGGGCAGCCGGTGCGCGTCGGCGACAACAGCCTGGAGGTGCCGCTCGCGCGCGATTGGGGCGATTTCCCGGAAGGCCAGTGACAATGGACAAGCGCGCACATGCCATCGTCAACCCCATTCATTCACTGAACTTGCTGTCCCAGGCGGAAATTGAGGCCTTTACCACCACCCGCGGCGAGCTGTTCGACCTCTACCGGCGCTGTGCACTGGCTATTCTCAACACTGACAGCAACAAGGACGACGCGGCGAAGATCTACGCCGACTTCTCGGACTTCGATCTGCAGTTTGTGCCGCAGCCACGCGGCTTGCGGCTGGAGGTGTTCAATGCCCCGGCGCAGGCCTTTGTCGATGGGCGCATGATTCGTGGCCTGCGGGAACACCTGTTCGCCGCGCTGCGTGACATCGTCTACACGGAGATTCGCCACTCGGCTCAGCCGGTAGCCGGCGCGGCAGACCCCACAGACCAGGTGTTTCGTATTCTGCGCAACGCCGATGTTGTGCGCCCCAACCAGGAGCCCCGCCTTGTAGTGTGCTGGGGCGGTCATGCCATTCCGCGCGACGAGTACGACTACGCCAAGGCCGTAGGTTACGCGCTGGGCTTGCGCGGCCTGGATATCGTCACCGGCTGCGGCATTGGTGCCATGAAGGGCCCGATGAAGGGCGCCGCCGTCGGCCATGCCAAACAGCAGATCAAGAGCGGCCGCTATATCGGTATCAGTGAACCCGGCATTATCGCCTCAGAGTCCCCCAACGCGATCGTTAACGAACTGGTGATCATGCCCGATATCGAAAAGCGGCTGGAAGCCTTCGTGCGGCTGGCGCACGCGATTGTGGTGTTTCCCGGGGGTGTCGGCACGGTGGAGGAAATCCTCTACCTGCTGTCGATTCTGATGCACCCCGACAACGCGCAGAGTCTGCCGCTGGTATTCGCCGGGCCAAGGCGCTGTGCCGAGTACTTCAGCGAGTTGGAGCGGTTCCTTGTCGGCTGCCTGGGAGAGGGCGTACGCGATCACTACCGGATCATACTGGGTGCCCCCGATGAAGTGGGCGCCGCCGTGCGCAAGGCGGTGCAGACCCAGCACGTGCGGCGACGCAAATTGCAGCAGGCCTACTATTTCAACTGGGAACTGGCGATTGCCCCGGCGCTGCAGCGGCCTTTCCTGCCCACCCACAAGAACATGGCGGCGCTGGACCTGCGCTCGGCGCTGCCCGGTCACGAGCTTGCCAGTCAGTTGCGCTGTGCGTTTTCAGGCCTGGTGGCGGGGAATGTAAAGACCTTCGGCATTGAGCAGGTGGCGCGTCACGGGCCTTATCAATTGCACGGCGACGTCGCGTTACTGCAGCACATGGACCGCCTGCTGCGCCTGCTGGTCAAGGAGAAGCGCATGAAGCTGGGTGAGGGTGAGTTCGACTATCAGCCCTGCTACCGCATTTGACCGTTGTTTTCCTCGATACGCACCCGGTCGCGGCCGGCGGCCTTGGCGGCATAGAGCGCCTGGTCAGCGCGCTGGATCAGTTCGTCCGGTGTGCCTTTCTCCGCAGGCCAGGCAGTAGCGCCACCGACACTGACGGTCAGGTAGTCTGAAACCGGACTGTTGGGATGGGGGATTCTCAAGTCCTTCACCAGTGAGCGGATACGCTGAGCCACCTGCGTCACAGCGCCGACATCCGCACCGGGCAGCAGCGCCAGAAACTCCTCGCCGCCGTAGCGCGCCACGAGGTCTTCGTCGCGCAACACGCCGGACTGCAGCGCCTCGGCTACCTTGCGCAGGCATTCATCTCCGGCGATGTGGCCGACCGCGTCGTTGTACTGTTTGAAGCAGTCGATATCCAGCATGATGATGCTGACCGGTGCGTGCTGCTCGCCGCACTGCGCCCAGGTACTATCCAGGTTCTCATCCAGAAAGCGTCGGTTGGCAAGCCCGGTGAGGCTGTCGATGCGGGAGATTTCCTGCACCTTTGATAGGGCAATCTGTAGTTCGCGCGTACGCCGGTTGACCAGAAGCTCAAGCTGTCTCTCGCGCAGCATGGCGCGACGAATGGCCAGGAGGTAGAGGCGATGGGCGAGCAGCACTGCAAGCAAGCCGGCGATGATCCGGAACCACCACGTCTGGTACCAGAAAGGCGCCCGGTATATGTCCAGGTTCACCTCCGCGCCGCGCGGTGATGCGTCCTGGGCGGCGTCGTGGTTGGATGCGGCAACCCGCAGGGAGAGCGACCCAGGGGGCAGGCCGGTGAAGTATGCGGTGCGCCGGCTGCCCACCCGGTGCCAGTCGCGGTCAAAGCCTTCCAGCAGGTATTCGAAGCGCAGTGTGTGTGGCGCACCCAGTCGCGGCACCGTGTAGTCCACTTCCAGGGTGGAGGCATCGGCGGGCAGCAGCAACGGGTCCGCGAGTGGGATACGCTCGCCGTTCACACGCACCGCCTCAATCAGCGGCGGCGGCGGTGGCGGCAGGGTGCTGAAATCTCCCGGCACGACAGCCACCAGCCCCTGGTTGGTCGGGAACCAGAGCCGCCCATCCCGTGCCTTCCAGCCCGCGGGCTGAAAGCCACCGAGGAACTGTGCGGAGCGCAGGCCGTCGGTTTCATCGTACAGCCTGGCCCGGAAGCGTTTCGACTCGCCGCGCGCCACCGCGTTCAGCGCCGCGCGCTCCACCGAGACCAGCCCGTCCGCACCGCTCATCCACAATCGCCCGGTGTCATCCTCGAGAATAGCCAGCACGGAGAGCTGCGGCAGGCCGTGCCCCAGCGTGAACTGAAACAGCTGGTCTCCCTCCAGCCGCGACAGACCCGATTCCCTGCTACCTATCCAGACCACACCTTCAGCATCGGTATACGTTGTGCTAACCAGGTTACTGCCCAGGCCTTCTTCTTCGGTCCAGAGCGTGTAGCCGTCTCCTGTGAGTTGCATCAGGCCACCGTTGCTGGTGAGCCAGAGGCGCCCCAGCGCATCGCTGCGGATCTCCCGGAGCAAGGTGGCCGGCAGGCTTGTTTCCTCAACAAAGCGCTTCCTGCGCGCATCAAACCATACGAGCCCGCCATCGGTGACGACCCAGAGGCGACCGCTGGCATCGCGTTGCAGCCCCATGACGTGGCTATTGATCAGGCCCTTTTCCTTGCCGTACTGCGTGACTGAGCCGTCAGTGTGCAGGTGGTTCAGCCCGCCGCCAAAGGTGCCAACCCAGAGTGAGCCATCGGGCTCCGCGAGCAATGATGAGATGTCGTTGCTGGACAGCCCCTGTTCGCGGGTGAATTGGGTAACCTCATGATCGGTGCTCAGGCGGAACAGTCCGCTGCCCTCGGTGCCCGTCCAGATGCTGTCGTCCGGGGCTTGCGTTACTACGAAGGTGGCGGCACCAAGGCCCTCCGCCGGGCCGAATTGCAGGAAGTCGCTGTCGCGCAGGCGGTGAACACCGTGCATGGTCGCCGCCCAGACGTTGCCCTCGGCATCCTCGGCCAGCTCGAAAACATAACCTGGCTGCTTGGTGGCGAGCGGGAAGGCCTGCAGACTGCCATTCTTGCTCACCCGCCAGAGGCCATCGCCATACGTACCCAACCACAGATTGCCGTGACGGTCGCGCAGCGCCGAATGCAGAGTCATCCCCGTCTGCAGCGCCGCACTCTCATGGACTATCGGCCCGGACTCGGTCAGGCGGTAGGTGGTGCCTGCCGCCGTCGCCGCCATCGGCCCGAGTTCGGGGTCATTGTGGAGCAGGTGTACCTGGGTCGAATCCAGGCCACTGCCTTCGGTGAAGTTGGTGAAGTGGGCGCCATCGAAGCGACTGAGTCCATTGGTCAGGGTACTTACCCAAATGGCGCCGCCTGGTTCTTCCAGCAGGCGGAAAGTACGGTTGTCCACCAGGCCATCATCCTGCGTCCAGCTGCGCATCTCCTTGCCGCGCAGTCGCGACAGGCCCTGACTGGTCGCGAACCACAGTGTGCCGTCGGCGGCTGGCAGCACATCGTGCACGATGTCGTCGCTGAGCCCCTCCGCTGTTGTATACGCAGTGAACTCCCCGTCGACATAATGCAGGACGCCTCCGCCGTAGGTGGCGAGCCACATGCTGCCGTCATCGAGGATTTCGATGTCGCGGATATCGTTGGAGCGAAAAGCCGGTTGATTCTGCTTGTTGAAGAGCGTGAAGCTGACGCCGTCGAAGCGCGCCAGGCCGTTCTTGGTCCCCAGCCAGAGGAATCCATTCAGGTCAGACCGGGCTATCCAGACGGTATCGGAGGGCAGGCCCTCCTCGCGGCCGAAGCGGTCAAAGAGGTACTGGCTGGGCAGGCGGTCCGGGTTCAGCGCAAAGCCGGAAGGCGATAGCAGGCTCGCCAGCAGCAACCACGAGGGGGTTAGCCAGTTGCGCAATAACCGGGTTGTTGTGCGTGAAGCGTTCAGGATGGAGCCACCATCTTGCCAAGCGAGGCAGGATACGTCAGCGGCGCACAGGTCACAACTTGTTACACAAGCTGGTGTGACCCGGTTCGCGTCCTGACAGGGTCAGTCCGTGGTCGCGTCCCTGCGTACCAGCCATGCGGCGAGTTGTGCTGCCTTGTCTGTGAGGTAGTTGCGCGCGCGGGCCAGCCAGCCCTGCTCCGTGCGCAACGCGTAGTCCTCGTGAGCGCGTGAAATCACGTAGGCGTGGACGTTGTCTACCTGCGCGGCATCGAGCACATCATCAAAGCGCGGCATGCCGGCCTGTTCCATCAGTCCTTCCCGGACCACAGCGGCAAAGTTCTCGTGCCAAACCGGTGCCAGATAGCGCAGGTCGGGTATTGAGCCGTCACCCACCACGTCGGCGCCGTGGCAGCGGGCACAGAAGCGGTTGAACAGGTTGCGCCCTTCGGCGATCTGGTCCTCGCTCGCTTCGGGCATGGACGGTGGCGAGGGGCGTTCGACGGTGGGTGTCACGGGCAGTGCGCCGGATGCGCCGAGTTTGAAGGCGACCAGCCGGTTGTTGGGGTTGCCGGTGGGGTAAGTCTTGCCCATGTTCATCATCAGCGCCCCGCCGCGCCCTGCCGTGACCGCGATGTATTGCTCGCCGTTGACCCGATAGCTGATCGGCCCGGCCATGACACTGGTCTCCATCGGGAAGGTCCAGAGCAGCTCGCCATTATCGGCGCGTACGGCGATAAAGCGCCCGTCCGAGGTGCCCTGGAACACCAGGTTGCCGCCGGTGGCCAGTACCCCGCCATTGTGCGTGTAGGGGTGGGGCAGCTTCCAGGCCGCTTGCTGGCGTACCGGGTCCCAGGCCAGCAGGCTGGCTTTGGGCAGGTGCGTGAGCATGGCCTGGGTGAAGGCCTGGGAGTAGGCCTCACCGGAAAGCTCGTAGCCGGTGTTGTAGTGGCGCCGCAGGTGCTTGTAGTCAACGGCATCGATCTCGTTGAACTCCATGCCCATGTCCAGCTCCGGGATGTACAGTAAACCGGTATCCGGGCTGTAGGCCATGGGGTGCCAGTTGTGCCCGCCCATGGCAGAAGGGAACACCATGGCGGGCTCACCATCGTAGTCCTGCCCCGGGTTTTCCTGGGGACGGCCGGTATCAAGGTCGTAGCCACTGGCCCAGGTTACGGTGGTGTAGGGCTCTGCGGAGAGCAGTTTGCCCGTTTCGCGGTCCACGATGTATACAAAGCCGGCCTTGGGCGCATGCAGTATCACTTTGCGCTGCTGCCCTTCCCAGGGGATTTCCGCGAGTGTCATCTGCTGGCTGGCAGTGTAATCCCAGTTGTCGCCTGGCACTTGTTGGTAGTGCCAGAGGTATTCGCCGGTATCGGGGTTCAGGGCTACGATGGAGGTGAGATACAGGTTGTCTCCGCCGCCCGGGCTGCGGATGCGTCGGTTGTGCGGCGCACCGTTGCCTACGCCGAGGTAGAGCTGGTTGAACTCGGGGTCGTAGACGATGCTGTCCCACACCGTGCCGCCGCCGCCATACTTCCACCACTCGCCATTCCAGGTTTCAGCCGCGCGCTCCATGGCGGCATTCTCGAAACCGTCGGCAGGGTTACCGGGCACGGTGTAAAAGCGCCAGGCCAGTTCCCCGCTGGCGGCATCGTAGGCGCTGACGAAACCGCGAGTGCCAAACTCGGAGCCGCCATTGCCAATGAATACCTTGCCCCGGGCCACACGCGGCGCGCCGGTGATGGAGTAGGCCTGGTTCGGGTCGGTGGTCTGTGCCGACCAGCGCAGGGTGCCGGTGGCGCGGTCGATGGCGATGAGTCGGCCGTCCAGCGTGCCGATATACAGCAGGTCATCCCAGGCGGCGAGGCCGCGGTTGAGCACACCGCAACAGGCGGTAATGCTTTTACTGCGCGGCACCTCGGGATCGAAGGACCAAAGCATGTTGCCGCTGGCGCCGTCCACCGCATACACGGTATTCCAGGCGCCGCTGAAGTACAGGATACCGTCGATTGCCAGTGGCGTGGACTGCAGGCCAAGGTGCGTGTCGGTTTCAAAGTACCAGGCCATGCCCAGTTCCGACACGTTGCCGGCATCGATCTGCTCCAAGGGTGTGAAGCGTTGTTCGCTGTAGTCGCGGCCGTAGCTCAACCAGTTGTCCACGTCGTTGCCGGCGGCGAGCAGGCGCGCTTCGGTAACAGGTTCAGCGCTTGCCAGGCTGGCAATCAGGCAGGCGGAAATAAAGGGTATAGCGAGGAAACGCATGCGATCAGGCACTCTTGCGGATTATCGTCGGGGTCAATTCTGACCTATTGGGCCGGAAAAACCCGGTTGTGGCCATGCTTCCCGGCAGCGCCCCGGGCGTGGCGTAAATACTTGAACTTTCCCGGGTGCGGGGTCACCGCGCCTCCGCGGGCGCGGGTTCATTGTTTTCCCCCGAGGCCGCCTGCGGATGGATCACCTCGGCGATGTGGAGAATACGCTTGGCGCTGTCTTCAAGCAGGGCCACCACATGCAGCCTGCGTGTGGCCTCTGGTGCGCTCAGCAGGCCAGAGCCGATCTGCTCCAGCAACTCGGCCCGCCGCTGTCGGCGCAGTCGTTTCAGTAGCTGTTTGCGCTCCAGGCGCGCCTCCAGGGTCAATTGCTTGAGTTCGCCGCTGCGCATGAGGCCCAGCAGTGCCTCCTGCAGAGCCGGTGTCAGCGCTGCGGTGATGTCCGCTTGCGGAATTTCCGCCAGTTCCAGGAACAGGTCGCGCAGTTGCATGCATTCCTCGCGCACCCAGTTCAGGTTGAGAAACTGCTCGGACAGGCCGTTGTCGAGGTGCTGGGCACCAATGCGGTTGCCGTATTCGGCGATTGCCGCCAGCAGCACACCGGTGTGCAGTGTTTCTTCTGCCGCCGGTTCCCGGTCCGGATCGATGATTATCCCCCCGCGCGAGAGCAACTGCTTGAACACGCGCTTGATTTCGGAGTGCATGGCATTGACGCCCATCGCCGGCAGGGCCAGCACCGTATCGTCGAGGTAACGCAGCCGTTCCGACGTCAGTTCGGGTTGCTTCACCCAGCGCTCCACCAGGCGCAGCAACCGGTCCGCAAGCAGCCACATCAGCAGCAGGCCGAGCAGGTTGAACAGTGTGTGGAAAAGCGCCAGCCCGGTGCTGATGTTGGTGCGCCCGGCGCCCCCGCCGGAGAGCTGCTCGGACACCCACCACAGCGGGCCCAGCAGGATCAGCGCAATCAGGCCCGTGAACATTTTTTCCGCGACATGCACCAGCGCCAGGCGGCGCGCGTTTGCCGTGGCACCCATGCTGGCCAGCAGGCTGGTGGCGGTGGTGCCGATGTTGGCGCCGATGACGAGTGAGGCGCCCAGCAACGGCGTTAGCACCCCCGTAACCGATGCGGTGAGCACAATGGCCAGCGCTGCGGAGGACGACTGAATCAGGGCGGTGAGCAGGGCGCCGAACAGCACACCGAGCACAATGCCGCTGGCCCCGGAGGTTCCCAGGCGTTCAATGGGTATCCAGTCGGCAACGTCAATGAAGGCATCACGCAGCATGCCCAGGCCGAGGAACAGCAGGCCAAAGCCCGCGAGGGCGATGCCGATATGTGCTGCGCGACGGTTGTTGCCAAACAATTTGAGCAACATGCCGAGGCCAATCAGCGGTAATGCCACCACCTCAACCTTGATGCGCAGGCCGATGAGGGCGACGATCCAGGCCGTCATGGTGGTGCCCACGTTGCTGCCGAAGACCACCCAGGCAGCCTGTTTCAGTCGCAGCATACCGGCGTTGGTAAACCCCAGGGTGGCGACGATGACGGCGCTGGAAGACTGTACGACGGCGGTAATGCCGAAGCCGGCGAGCGCCGCGCGCAAGCGTGTACGGGTGGAGCGCTCCAGAAATCCCTGCAGTGCGTTGCCGGCGGCGGCTTTGAGACCGTCGGTCATCATGGACATG
This sequence comes from Haliea salexigens DSM 19537, assembly GCF_000423125.1. Lineage (GTDB taxonomy): Bacteria > Pseudomonadota > Gammaproteobacteria > Pseudomonadales > Halieaceae > Haliea > Haliea salexigens. The sequence goes on along the minus strand of NZ_AUHJ01000020.1, from coordinate 26,721 downwards.
CCCAGCAGCAGCAGCCCCAGCCCCCCGAGGGACAGGGTCAGTGTCATCCAGGCCATGGTGGGCTCACGGCGGGCGCTGTGACCTGGGCGCGGAAATCATCGGGCACGGCCACCACCCGGCGGGTCTGGTAGTCGAAGAACAGCAGGGTGGTTGCAACCCGCGCCACCTCCTCGCCGCTGTCGTCCTTGCTGATGCGGTAGACGAACTGGAAGCTTTTCTGCTCAACCTCACGCGCCCCCAGCTCCACCCGCAGCCGGTCGCCATAGTCCGCTTCCGCCAGGTAGGCGGTTTCCGCGTGCGCCATGATCAGCCCTGCCTCCTCGAAGGCGATCGCCTTGCTGTGGCCGAGCTGGCGGATAAAGCGCAACTGCGCCTCCATGGCGATGGACAGCAGGCGGTCGGCGCCCAGGTGGTTGGCAGCGTTCACGTCGCTGTAGAGCACGTCATAGTGCGTTGCGAAGAGAAAGTGTTCGGGCAGGGTGATGGTTCTGCGTGGCATGGCCGGGCTCGTCCGGTTGCTGGAGTGACGAGCGCAGTCTAGCGCTGGTGGGGCCAATTTGCATGATGCGCACGCGACCGGGCATGCCGTCGGTGCGCGGGCAGCGGGGTGTGTAGTGCCTCTGGTTACTTAAATAGCTCATAATGGCGCAATAAGGCAGCAATATAATCCATATATATCGCAATTTTCTCCCTTTGACGGGTGGCACGGCGAGCGTACGCTGCTCGGCTACTATAAGAGTTCCGGCCGCGCACAGCAGCCGGAACCCCGCAATCACGTGTTCGACAGGAGTACGCCCCATGGCGACAACCCAGCAATCCCAGGAACCCAATGCCGTGCAGCAGGAAATTGCGGCGATGATGGAACGCGCTCGCGCGGCCCAGGCAGCGATCGAGCATTACACCCAGGAGCAGGTGGACGAGCTGATTACCGCCATGGTCTGGTCCGTGGCGCGTGAAGGTGTATCAGAGAAGATTGCCCGCTTCACGGTGGAGGAAACCCAGCTCGGTAACTACGACGGCAAATTCCTCAAAATCCACCGCAAAACCCGAGCAACGCTTATGGATATCCTCCACGACAAATCCGTGGGCGTGATCGAGGAAGACCCGGTGCGCAATATCATAAAGATTGCCAAGCCGGTGGGCGTGATCGGTGCACTGTCGCCTTCCACCAACCCGGAGGCCACCCCGGTGATCAAGGCGATTTCGGCGGTGAAAGGCCGCAACGCCATCATCATTGCTCCGCATCCGCGCGCCAAACTGACCAACAAGATGATCTGCGATTACATGCGCGAGGCCATCGTTGCCATGGGCGCGCCGGCGGATCTGGTGCAAAGTATCGATGTGCCTTCGCTGGACAAGACCAACGAACTGATGCGCCAGTGCGACCGCATTCTTGCTACCGGCGGTGAAGCCATGGTGTCGGCGGCGTACTCGTCCGGCACACCGGCGCTTGGCGTGGGCGTGGGCAACGCGGTGATCACGGTCGATGACACGGCCAATCTCGAGGAAGCCGCAGAGAAAATTCGCATCTCCAAAACACTGGACCTGGCGGCCTCCTGCTCGTCGGACAACTCCGTGCTGGTGTTTGAATCCATCTACGACGAGTTTCTGGAGAAGCTCAAGCACGAGGGCGGTTTTATTGTCGACGGTGACGACAAATCGAAGCTGCAGAGCGTGATCTGGCAGGACGGGCACCTGAATGCAGCCATCGTGGCGCAGCACGCCACCACCATCGCCGGGCGTGCCGGCATTGACCTGCCTGAGGGCAAGCAGTTCTTTATCGTGCCCGAAGTGGGGGCGGGCCCGGATTACCCCTTCTCCGGTGAAAAGCTCACGGTGACGATGGCCCTGTACAAGGTGCGCGACATCGACGAGGCCATCGAGCTGACCAACCGCATCCAGGCCTATCAGGGCCAGGGTCACAGCTGCGGTATCTACTCCAACAACGACGACAACATTCTGAAGCTGGCCCTCGCCACGCGCACCTCGCGGGTGATGGTGAACCAGCCACAGTCTGCGTCCAACAGCGGCAACCTGTGGAACGGCATGCGCCAGACCTTCTCGCTGGGCTGCGGCTCCTGGGGCGGCAACAGCATCAACCACAACATTACCTGGCGCGACCTCATCAATGAAACCTGGGTGTCCAAACCGCTGGCGCAAACCAAGGTGATACCGCCTGACGCAGAGCTGTTCGGCAAAGTGATGGACCGCTTCTGAGGAGGGTTGACCATGGATTTTTCCATCTCTGAAGAGCAGCAGGCTTTTGTCGACAGCGCCCGTGCGTTCTCCGATGGTGTGCTGGCGCCGCAGGCGGCGCAGTGGGACGAAGAATCCTTCTTCCCCAAGGACGTGCTGCGCCAGGCCGGAGAGCTGGGCTTCATGGGCATGTACACGCCCGAAAGCGCGGGTGGCCTTGGCATGGGGCGCCTGGATGCGAGCCTGATTGTCGAGGAGCTGGCGCGCGGTTGCACCACCACCGCCGCCTTCCTCACCATTCACAACATGGCGACCAGCATGATCGGGCATTACTGCAGCGATGCTGTGATCGAAGCCTGGTGCCCCGAGTTGGTTAGCGGCGAGAAGCTGGCCTCCTATTGCCTCACAGAGCCCGGCGCCGGTTCCGACGCCGCCTCCCTGCGCACCTCCGCCCGGCGCGACGGCGATGACTACGTGATCAACGGCAGCAAGGTGTTCATTTCCGGTGCCGGTGAGACCGACGTGCTGGTGGTGATGCTGCGTACCAGCGACGATGGCGCGCGCGGCATTACCGCGGTTCTGGTGCCGGCGGACGCCGAGGGCATCAGCTACGGCAAGAAGGAAGCCAAGATGGGCTGGAACGCCCAGCCTACCCGCATGGTCACCTTTGACGACGTGCGGGTGCCGGTGGCAAACCGCCTGGGTGCCGAGGGCCAGGGTTTCTCCATCGCCATGATGGGGTTGGATGGGGGGCGCATCAATATTGCCACCTGCAGTGTGGGTACGGCGCAGCAGGCGCTGGAAGAGGCCACGGCCTATGTGCAGGAGCGGCGCCAGTTCGACACGGCCATCGCCGACTTCCAGCACACCCAGTTCAAACTCGCGGATATGCTCACCGAACTGGTTGCGGCGCGGCAGATGATACGTCTCGCCGCCAGCAAGCTGGACAACAAGGACCCGCAGGCGACCACCTACTGTGCAATGGCCAAGCGCTTCGCGACCGATGTGGGTTTCCAGGTCTGCAACGATGCGCTGCAGTTGTTCGGCGGCTACGGTTATATCCGCGAATACCCCATGGAGCGCCACGTGCGCGACACGCGAGTGCACCAGATACTCGAGGGTACCAATGAAATCATGCGCGTCATTGTAGGGCGCAAACTGTTAATGGAAGGCGCACTGGAGGTCATCAAATGAGCCTGAGTACATCGGAGAAACTGAAAGTCGAGATTCGCGGTCACACCGCGCTGGTTACCATCGATAACCCGGCGGCCAACACCTGGGATACCGAGAGCCTGCCCGCCCTGCGCGATCTGGTCGCGTCCCTGAACAGCAACCTGGATATCTACGCGCTGGTGCTGACCGGCGCCGGCAGCAAGTTCTTCTCCGCCGGGGCGGACCTCAAGCTGTTTGCCGATGGCGACCCGAAAACAGCCGACCGCATGGCCTGCTTTTTTGGCGAGGCCTTTGAAGCGCTGGCGGACTTCCGTGGCGTTTCCATTGCGGCAGTGAACGGCTTTGCCATGGGCGGCGGGCTGGAAGTGGCGCTGGCCTGCGACCTGCGCATTGTCGAAGAACAGGCGCAACTGGCGCTGCCCGAGGCCCGGGTCGGCCTGCTGCCCTGTGCCGGCGGCACCCAGCGCCTGGCCTGGTTGGCCGGCGAAGGCTGGGCCAAGCGCATGATTCTCTGTGGCGAGCGCATCAATGCAGCCACGGCGGAGCGCATCGGCCTGGCGGAAGAAGTGGTCGGTACCGGTGAAGCACTGGAGCGCGCCCTGGCCCTGGCGGAGCAGGTCTGCGAACAGAGCCCCAGCTCCATCGGGCGCTGCAAGCAGCTGATTCACTCGGCTCGCGACAAGGCGATCGGCGATGGCCTGGCGGCGGAGCGCGAACTGTTCGTCGAGCTGTTCTCCACCGAAGACCAGCGCGAGGGCGTGAACGCGTTTCTCGAGAAGCGTAAACCCGAATGGAAAAACCGCTAAGGATTCAAGCATGTCAGATGCCCCTGTCATCGTTGAGGTAGTGGAATGTGCCGGGCGCAAGCTTGGCCACCTCACCCTCAACGTGCCGAAAACCCTCAATTCACTGACCCTGCCGATGGTCGACACGCTACAGGAACAACTGGACGTGTGGCGCGACGACCCGGAGATTGGTGCCATCCTGATTGACGGCAGCGGCGAGAAGGCTTTCTGTGCTGGCGGCGATGTGCAGGCCCTGCACCGTTCCGCTACCGCGACCCCGGGTGGCCCCTGCGAGGAGGCAGAGGCCTTTTTCGCGCGGGAATACCGCATGAACTACACCCTGCACACCTACCCCAAACCGATCATCTGCTGGGGACACGGTATTGTCATGGGCGGTGGCCTCGGGGTAATGGCCGGCTGTTCGCACCGCGTGGTCACCGAGGCCACGCGCATCGCCATGCCGGAAGTCACCATCGCGCTGTTCCCGGATGTGGGCGGCAGCTGGTTCCTCAACCATATGCCCGGCAAGTCGGGGCAGTTCCTCGCCCTTACTGGCGCGTCCATCAACGCGGCGGACGCGGTGTTCACCGGCCTGGCGGATCGCTTCATTGCCAGCGAGCATAAAGGCGCGGTGCTGGAGCAGTTGCGACGCAGCAACTGGGCGGATGATTGTGCGGCCAACCATGCGCGCGTGCGGCATATTCTGCGACCGCTTACCGAACAGAGTATCGCCAGTATGCCGGGCGGGCAGGTGGAGCCGCACCTGAGCCGGATCAATTCCCTCTGTGACGGCGACGATGTACACCAGGTAGTGGACAATATCGTCAATCAACAAACCACCGACCAGTGGCTGTCTCGGGCGCGCGACGGCCTGGCACACGGGTCGCCGTTGGCGGCACTGTGGATAAGCCGTCAGCTGCAGGAAACCCGGCACAGCTCACTGCGGGAGGTGTTTCAGGCGGAGCTGCAGCTCGCCACCAATGTGGTGCGCTACCCGGAATTCGCCGAGGGCGTGCGCGCCCTGCTGCTGGACAAGGACCGCAACCCGGCCTGGGCCTTCAAGAGCACGCGCGAGGTGCCCCAGGCGCTGATCGACGGCTTCTTCACGGCCCCCTGGGCAAACAACCCGCTGGCCGACCTCTAATCGCACAGGAGAGATTCACCATGGCGCAAGTTGCATTTATCGGCCTCGGCAATATGGGTGGGCCGATGGCCACCAATCTGATCCACGCGGGGCACAGCGTTACCGTATTCGACCTGTCGGAGGCGGCCTGCCAGCAGCTGTCGGAGGCGGGGGCGCTGGTGGCCGCGTCGGCCGCCGATGCGGTGGCGGGTGCCGATTACGTGATTTCCATGCTGCCGGCGGGCAAGCATGTGGCCAGTGTGTACCTCGGAGAGGACGGTCTGCTGGCGCGCCTGGGCACAGAGACCACCGTACTCGATTGCAGCACGATAGACGCTGAAACCTCACGTGAAGTCGGCAAGGCAGCGGCGGCCCTGGGCATCGGTTTCATGGATGCGCCGGTCTCCGGTGGCGTTGCGGCCGCAGCTGCGGGCACGCTGGCCTTCATGTGTGGCGGCGAAGCGGCGACGTTCGAGAAAGCGCGGGTGATTCTGGCTGGCATGGGCAAGAATATTTTCCACGCCGGCCCTGCCGGAGCCGGCCAGGTGGCCAAGGGCTGTAACAACATGCTGCTGGCGATTCACATGATAGGCACCTGTGAGGCGCTGGAAATGGGGGTGCGCAATGGTCTGGACCCGGCGGTGCTGTCGGAGATCATGCTGGCGAGTTCAGGTCGCAACTGGTCGCTGGAAGTCTACAACCCCTATCCGGGCGTGATGGAGAAAGCGCCGGCCAGCAATGGCTACAAGCCGGGCTTCATGGTTGACCTGATGGCCAAGGATCTCGGCCTGGCGATGGATATTGCCAGCCAGAGTGGTGTGGACAACCAGATGGGGCAGCTGGCGCGGGACCTGTATACCCGTCTGCAGGGAGCAGGCATGGGACAGCAGGATTTCTCCAGTGTGCTCACCCTGCTCGAGCAGAAAAACTGAGGCCAGGGACCGCGGGGCGCCTTCGCTCAGCGTTGCGCGTCGCGGCTTGCGCCTACTCAGGCGTCCCAGGTCTGTTCAGCCCAGACAATAGCCCCATCGTTATTGCGGTCCCAGGACTTCTGGCCCAGATGGTTGAGCCGTAGTACGCCGTCGTCTTCCTGGCGGCTTCCTGTAATGGGCCTCGCCTGCAGCACATAGCCCTTGGCATCGGCCGACTCGATGGTCAGCTCATAGTGGGCTGCCCTGTTGAACAGCGCTTCGCGGCGAAAGAGTTCGGCGGAGGGTGCCGCTGGCGTGGGCGCACCGTGCTCTGTGGCGCCGGCGTAGGTGCCGCCAAGCGCAAGGTGTTGCTCCATCGCGCCCGCCAGGGCCAGCAGTGCGGCCTTGGCGTTCGAGCGGTTTTCGCCGGCAGAGCGATCCTGGTAGGCGGGTAGGGCCAGAGTGACCGGTATCGCCAGCATCGCCAGAAAAACGACGGCAAGCAATCGGTCGAGCAGCTTGAAACGGTGGGGCGTAGCAGTGCGTGATTGGCGAGTCATCTGAGTGTACCCCGCTGGGTGTCTTGTTCTCAGAATCCTAGATACACGATAGCGCCGGGTTTGACGATGATTTCCGCAATGCACGTTGCCAGGATGTGATGCGACTCACGTTTACCGGCACAGGGTCACGACGGGTCGCCCTGCCACCGCATCAGGTTGAGGAACTCCCGCCGGGTTTTCGGCCCGTAGGTCTGAAAGTGCGGGTCGGGCGCGCTGCGGTAGGCGGCGCGCTGCAGCGCCACGGAATCGAGGTTGAAGCGCGGCATCAGGTCCCTTACGTGCTGGCCGTAGGGCTGCAGTGCATTGAGCCCGAAAACCTTGGCACGCAGGGCGGCAGTCATCTGCGGGTAGCCGTACATGGCTTGCAGCTTGTCGGCAATCTGGAAGGTGCGAAACGCCTGTATCTGGTCCTGCGGCGATCCGTACCAGATGGAGTCGGTGCCCCAGAGCACGTTGTCTTCGCCGACGTAGGTGAGCAGCTTGCCCAGGGTGTGTGCGGCGCTGTCCGGGTCGCGCATCAGGTAGCGCCAGGTGCTGCCCATCTCCGCATACACATTGCTGTTGGGTGGGATGTTGTTGTCGCGCAGGGACGTGACCAGGGCGTCCACCCCGTCTTCACGGTTGGGGTCATAAGGCCCCTCGGCACTGCCCGCAACGTAGCCGGAGTGATAAACCAGAAAGCTGATGTCCGGGTAGCGCCGGGCCACGCGGCCGATGTCGGCGCAGGTGGAGTGCTCATAGGATTCTTTGCCGAAGGGCAGGCCCTTGTGAATGGCAACGATCTTTACCCCCAGCTTGCGCGCTTTTTCCAGAAAGGGGATGCCGGTGTCTTCATCGTCGAGCCAGAAGCCTTTCCCATCCGGGCCCCACTGGGTGTAGGTTTTCCACGCGGCAACGCCCCAGTGTTCGGCCAGCTCGTCCATGGCGTCCAGGTCGCCGTCCTGGTTGGGGTTTACCCGGCCGTGCAGAAGCAGGCGGTGTGTGCCCTGCATCTGCTCGACGATCTCCGCCGTGGCGGCGGCTTCCTCGATGGTCAGGGGCTCGGCATCGGAGCGTGAAGGCACGAAGGAGAGCACCATCAGGTCGGTATCCGAGTCGAGGAAAACATCCTGCACGAACCGCTCGGCGTTGAAGCAGTCGAGGTAGGCGCGTCCCGGCCCTTCTCCCGCAGCACAACTGGCGTTGGGTAGCCCACTCAGCGGGCGGGCAGCGTCCGGCAGTTTTTCCGTCCAGGCGCCGGTGGGATTCACGAAGTGGCCCTGCACATCAAAAATGAACTCGTTGCCGCCCACCTGTGCGGCGGCCAGTTGCTGATCCCACTGCGCGTCGGGCTCCAGCTCGAAATAGCCACCGCGCTCGCCGCCGCTGGCATAGGCCCGATTGAAGGCCAGCAGCGTGGTGGCGGCACCGCAGGCGCTGGTGAGAAAGGCGCGCCGCCTGAGTCCGCTGTGTCGCGCGGCGGCATCTGCGGCGTTGCGTGCCAGCCGGTTGGCATGGTGGTGGATCGCCTCCAGCGGGATGGGCATGAACTCGCCGTTGGATGTGGTGTCGAGTTTTATCGGCAGGCGAATGCCGTCGGGGTCCTGTGGGGTGCGCTGGGCCATGGGAGTACTCCGTGTCGGCTGTGGAACTCAACTTAGGGTAGAGCATTTCCCCACCCCGCGGCAGGCATGCTTGCCTCCATGGGGCGAGAGTGGTGTCAGGTGCTGTGGCTGAGCAACCAGTACAGGGTTGGCAGGCTAGCCAGCGAGATCAGGATGCCGATCCCAATCAGGCCCGTGACCAGGCGTGGTGCGAGGCCCGCCATGATGGCGATGGTGCCGGCGGAAATCATCGGTGGCATAGCGGCCTGGAAGACGGCGACCTGCGTGGCCAGCCCACGCTGGCCCCAGGCGTGCCACAGCAGATAGGTGCACAAAGGCATCAACAGCAACTTGATGCCCAGGGCAATGGCCAGGGTCAGCCGCTCGCTGCGCGCCAGGCGTATGCTGATCTGGAAACCCACCGCCACCATGACCAGGGGCACCAGCGTCGCGGCGATACTGGTGATGAGCTGTCCGGCAAGAGGCGGCAGGGAAACGCCGCGCAGTGCGAGACCGGCGAGCAGGGCCAGGAAGGGGGGAAAGCTGAGGATGCGCCTGGCGATGGCGCCGGCTGAGGGCGTGTCGACCTGGGGGCTGTAGAGGGCGGCAATCACCACGGCATAGCTGGACAGCGCAAGAAACGAGCCCAGCTGGTCGTAGACCATGGCGTAGGGCATGCCCGCAGCGCCAAAGAAGGACTGCACCAGCGGAAAGCCGAGGTAGGAGGTGTTGCCCAGGGGCAGCACGATCAACAGCGCGCCCACCACCTCGCGCGGCCAGTGCAGCAGGCGGCCCAGCACAATCACTAGCGGCACCACCAGCAGCATCAGCAGCCAGGGAGTGATGGTTGGGATCAGCAGCGCGCTGGAGAAGGTCAGCAGGGGCACATTGCTCAGGATGACCGCCGGCAAGGCCACGTTCAGCGCGTAGGCGTTCAATGCCACAGCGGTGTTCTCGGGCATGCCCCGCACCCGGCGCAGGCACAGGCCGATGCCGAGGTAGGCGAGGATCAGCAGGAAATTGTCCATGAAGGCGGTGTTGCTCGTCAGCCGGACCGTACATGGTAAGCAAGCGGGGCGGGAATGGGTAGTCGCGCATCACATGCCTTTGCAAATGCCGCTAACGCGGCTACGCTGGCGGGTCAACTCCCTGTCAAGCGAGCCCCCCGACCATGGATTCCGCCGCCCTCAAACTGCATTGTGCCGAGCTGGCACAGCAAGGGTACACCCTCCTGCCGGACTTCCTGTCCGCGGCCCAGTTGCAGCGCGTCAATGGCCTCTTTGACCAGTGGCTGGGTGGCCATCGGGGGCGCAATACGTTTGAGGGGCAGTCCACCGAGCGCATCTACACACTCGTTGCGCGGGACAAGGTGTTCCAGGACATCGTCGAAGACCCGCGTGTTCTCGCGCTGTGCGCGGCACATCTGCTGCCGAACTACCTGCTGACCGCCAGTCAGGCGATTGTCATCGGCCCGGGAGAAACCGCACAGCCCTGGCACACGGATGATGCCTTCTACACGGTGCCGCGCCCCAGGCCCATGATCAGCCTGTCCACGATCGTTGCGGTGGAGGACTTCACTGTCGAAAATGGTGGCACCCAGGTGATTCCCGGCAGCCACCGCTGGTCGGACGAAGAATTGGCGGGGGCTTATCTGCAGGGTGATGAGCAGACGGGGCAGGCGCTGGAGCAGCGCGTTGCGGCCCAGGCGCGCAGCGTAACCCTGCGCGCTGGCAGCTGCCTGGTGTTTGCCGGTACGCTGTTGCATCGCGGTGGTGCCAACGTGAGCCCGGGAACGCGCCGGGCCTTTTCCAACCAGTATTGCCAGCCCTGGGCGCGGCCCCAGGAGAATTTCTTTCTCGGCGTTCCGCCTGTCCAGGTACGCGACATGTCGCCGCAGCTGCAGTCGCTGCTGGGGTATTCCATCCACCCCCCGTTCATGGGGCAGGTGACCGCGTACCACCCGCGACGGGCGCTAGAGCCGGGGTTTGTGGCGCCCGTGGCGCGTGAAAGCTGAGGGTTCGGGCGGGCATGATCCACGTTTTCCCCTCCAACCGTCTTGAGCACCTGGCCGGCGCGCTGGCCACCCTGCTGAACGTGCCCGCTGCCGCGCCACTGGCGCCCGAACACATTCTGGTACAGCACCGGGGCATGCAACACTGGCTGAGCATGCAGCTGGCGCAGCATCCGCAGCGCGGCATCGCCATGAACCTGCAGTTTCCGCTGCCGGTGCGCTTCATGTGGACGCTCATCCGCACGGTGCTGGGAGAGCACGTCGTGCCCGAAACCTCGCCCTACCAGCGCGAGGTGCTGGTTTGGCGGATCCACGAGCTCTTGGGTCGCGCGGCAGTGACAGCGGAGCCGGCATTCGCTGAGCCCACGCGCTACTGGCAACAGCAGTCAGAGCGGCAACAGCCCTTGCGCCGCTATCAATTGGCGGAAGAGCTCGCGGACCTGTACGAGCAGTACCTGATGTACCGCCCGGACTGGATTGAGGCGTGGGACCGCGGTGCCCGCGGCACGCGCGAGCCTGCCGCGAATGAGCCGCTGCACTGGCAGGGCCTGCTGTGGCGGATGCTGGCCCGTGAGGTGCCGGGCCACCCGGTGGCGTTATTGCGCGAGGCCATGCGGCGTCTCGCCCGGCCGGTGCCGGGGCTGCCCGCACGGTTCTTCGTGTTCGGCGTCAATTCCCTGGCACCGCTGTGGCTGGAGTTTTTGCAGGCGCTTTCCGCCCAGCAGGGTGTCGATATTTTTCTCCTGTACCTGAACCCCAGCAACGAGTTCTGGCAAGAGGCGGCGAGTGAGCGCCAGGTCGCCCGTCGTCGCGCCCAGTGGCTGGATGCACACGACAGCGATGCCGGTTTTCTCGAGGAGGAGGGCAACCCGCTGGTCACCAGCCTGGGGCAGCAGGGCCAGCAGTTCGTGCGCCTGCTGGCGGACTGGGCCGACAGTGAGACCGCGCTGTTTGCGGAACCTGAAGGCAGCACGGTGCTCGCGGAGCTGCAGCGCGACATGCTGCAGTTTGTCGATGGACGCGATGGCCGCCATGTCAGCGAGGACTCTGCGGACCCGGCGGCGCCCTCCGATGACTCGATTACCATCGCCACCTCGCACAGCGCACTGCGCGAAGTGCAGGGGCTACACGACTGGCTGTTGCACCGGTTCAACGCTGACCCCAGCCTCAAGCCCCGCGATGTGGTGGTGCTGTGCCCGAACGTGGAGGACTACGCGCCCTTTGTGGAGGCTGTATTCGCGGGCCGCTATGAAGGGCTGGGCGACGATGTACCGCCGCTTCCCTGCTCGATTGCCGACCGTAATCCGGGGGACGCCGACCCCACGATTGCCGCCTTCCTGGCCCTGCTGGAGCTGCCCGACGCGCGCCTGCAGGTAAGCCAGGTGCTGGGCTGGTTGCAGGTGCCGGCAATCCAGCAGTGTGTGGGTGTCACGCCAGCGGAGCTGGTGCGTATCGGCCACTGGCTGCAGACCGCCGCCGTGCACTGGGGCCTGGATGGGGCGCATCGGCAGGCGTGGGCGCCCGGTGTGGCGGGTGATGATTTCACCTGGGCCCAGGGCCTGGAGCGCCTGTTACTGGGCTTCGCCTGGGGCGACGAGGAAGTGGTGCTCGCCGAGCGCTTGCTGCTGCCGCAGGTGGAGGGCGCGGATGCCCTGCTGCTGGGGCGCCTTTGTGCGTTTATCGGTGCCTTGCAAGCGCTGCGCGATGACCTCGCTCAGGCGCGCGGTATCGCCGACTGGCAGGCATTTCTGCACGAGCGCCTGCGGCTTGCCCTGTTCGCCCAGGGCGGCGCGCTGGACGCGGCGCACGAGGATTTGATTGCCGTCATCAAAGAATTGGGTGAGCAGGCCCGGGCGGCGGGCTTCGCCGATGAGCTGCCGCTGGTGGTGGTGCGCCATGTGCTACAGCGCAACCTGCAGAGCCCCACGCGCACCGGGCGTCAGTTTCTCACCGGGCAGGTGACCGTATGCTCCATGGTGCCCATGCGCTCTATTCCTTTTCGCCTGGTGGCGGTGCTGGGCCTGAACGATGGCGATTTCCCCCGCCAGCGTCCGCCTCTGGGCTTCGACCTGATGGCGCAGGACCGCCCGCGTGCCGGAGACCGTTCGCGCCGCGGCGACGATCGCTACCTGTTTCTGGAAGCGCTGGTTTCCGCCCGCGATGCCCTCTACCTCAGCTACCAGGGCCGGGATGTGCGCAACAACAGCGAACGCCAGCCGTCGCTGGTGCTCGAAGAACTGTGCCGCTACCTGGAGGCATCGTCTGCCTGGGAGCGTGAAGACCTGTGGACGCTGCCGCTGCAGCCTTTCAGCGCACAGAATTATGCAGGGGCGTTGCGCACCTTCGATCCCCACTGGCAGCGCCTCGCCGCACCGCTGGCGGCGCCCGTGCGCACAGTGACCTTGCCGCCGCCGGAGACACGTCCCGAGGTGCTGCCACTCCTCGCGCTGGTAAAAGCGCTGGAACACCCCGCACGCTATTTTGCCGAACAGCGCCTGGGCCTTGCACCGGGCCGCGCGGCCACAGCCGAACTCAGCGACAGTGAACCCTTTGTCAGCAGCCACCTGGACCGTTACCGCGTGCAACAGCTTATTGTTGAACGCCTGTGGGCCGGCGATCATGCGGGGCTGGATGAAGCGTTGCGGCGGGAACGGTTGTCCGGTCGCCTGCCGGCACACACAATGACCGCGGCACAGATCGACACATGGCGCGAACAGGCAGGTGGTTTCGTGCAGTATTTGCAAGCGCACTCGGCACCGCCCGCGGGCGAAGCCGTGGCATTGGACATGCACGGCCTGCAGCTCACGGCCTCCTTGCCCCGCGGGGTGCAGGGAGACCTTCTGTTTGCCCGCCTGGCGAACCCGAAGGCCAGGGACTACCTCACCCTCTGGTTGCATCATCTGCTGGCCAACAGCCTGGCCCCCGCCGACACTCTGGGCTGCTTTCGCGGCAAGGACGGTGGCGTGCTGGAACTGCATGCGGCGTCGCTGCCCCGGGAGCAGGCCCAGGCGCTGCTGGCTGACTGGTGCGCGTTGTGGCAGCAGAGTTTGACCACACCCCTGCCGCTGCATGGCAGCCTGGGTATGGCGGCAGCGGAGGACGATTTCGTTCAGGCTCGCTTCCCCGCGCTGTGGCTGGGCGACTACCATCGCGCCGGCTTGAGTGAAGATCCCTGGCACGCCTGGTTCTGGCCCGAGCCGCCGGACGCACAAACGCTACAGGCGCAACTGCTGCCCTTGTATGGGCCCATGCTCGAACACATCGAGCACAACGAGATTGCGCTGGAGGCCGCCGGTGACTGAGCCCTTGTGCGCCCATACGCTGCCGCTGCACGGGCGCCAGCTGATCGAAGCCAGCGCCGGTACCGGCAAGACGTTCAATATCGCCCGTCTTTTCCTGCGCTTGCTGGTGGAGCGGGAACTGCCCGTGCAGCAGATTCTGGTCATGACCTTTACCCGCGCGGCCACGGCGGAGTTGAAGGGGCGTCTCGCTCAGGCGATCAACAGCGCGCTCGAGGGCTGGGATGCCGGCAGCACAGAGCCTTTCTTTACTCACCTGCATGCGCAACAGCCCGCTGCCAGAGCGCGAGCGCTGCTGCGCCGTGCCCTGCTGGATATGGACGAAGCAGCGATATTCACCATCCACGGCTTCTGCAAACGCGCATTGACACAGCAGGCGTTTCGCAGCGGTATCAGCTTTCACGCGGATATGGAGGCCCAGACACGCAGCCTGATTCTGGAGGCACTGCAGGACTGGTACCGGCAGCAAAGTCAGGAGGCCGGGTTTGTGGACCTTTACGCGTTGTGGAGTGGTCCGGAGGCGTTCTTTGCCAGCTGGGGGCGCGTCATTGCCGGCACGGAGCCGGTGCAGGCGCCGGCGATGCCGGACCTGGGCACCGTCTGGCGTGACCTGCGTGCGGCCTGGCCCGAAGAGTCAAAGGCCTTTCACGACCTTGATGTTGCCAAACGGCGTTCGGCACATATGCGGGCGGAGGCCGAGTCCGTGCTGGATGCGCTCAGCATGGCACTGGAAGCCGATTGGCAGGCAGCGCCAGTGGCGCAGCTGGCGTCGATACTGGCGCCAAAAACCTACGTGAATACCGACGCCAAGCAGACGCGTATGCCGGCGCTCTACGCGCTGATGCAGCAGCTGCCCGCAGCGCTGCGCGCGCATCGGGCCGCCCTGGCGCAGGCCGGGATCGACTACGCCCGCAAACACCTGGCCGAGGCCAAGGATCGACTGGACCAGCTGGATTTCAGCGACCTGGTGTCGCGGCTGCGGCTGCGGCTGCAGGATGTGCAGCAAGGCCCGGCACTGGCGGCGGCTCTGCTGCAGCAGTACCCCGTGGCGCTGGTGGATGAGTTTCAGGACACGGACCCCGAGCAATACGACATCCTCAATGCGATCTATCGCAGCGACCTGCAGCCGGCACCCTTGCTGTGCATGATCGGTGACCCGAAGCAGGCCATTTACGGCTTTCGGGGCGGCGACGTGTTTGCCTATCTGCAGGCGCGCGAGGATGCCGATACGCAGTGGGTGATGGACACCAACTACCGCTCCACGGCAGGCGTCATCCGCGGCTATAACCGCCTCTTCTACGGTCGCGAGCTGTCCGCAGCAACGGGAGCTGACGTGTTCGGCTTCGGTATCGACTACCACCCGGTACAGGCGGGGCGTGCCGAGCTTGCGGGCCTGCAGGACCCGGCCCCGCGGGGCAGTTTCCAATGGTGCCTGTTGCCCCCGGACCCGGCCCTGGCCGGTACCGACAAGCGAGGTACAGGCTATACCCGGGCAGGGCAGCAACATCTGGCGCGCTGGTCCGCGCGGGAAATTGCGCGCCTGCTGGGTGAGGCGTGTGTGGACGGCGTGGCACTGTCGCCGGCGGATATTGCCATTCTGGTGCGCGACCGCTTTGAAGCAACGGCGATGCAGAACGCGCTGCGCGAGGTGGGGCTGGACGCCGTGTACCTCAGCGCCTCGGACAATGTGTTCAACAGCGAGGAGGCGGCTAGCCTGCAACAGGCGCTGCAGGGCATTCTGCACCTGGAAGACGATCAGCTGCTGGTCGCTGCGCTCGCTACGCCCTGGCTGGGTTACGACACCGCGGCACTGTATGCGCTGCGCCAGGACGAGCACCTCTGGGCTGCGGCCTGTGCCGAGTTGGCGGCTCTGCGCCAACAGTGGTTTGGCCAGGGTTTCATGAAAATGGCCCTCGGGTTGTACCAGCGCCACCTGCAGCCGTTGCCTGCCCGGCATGAACGCACGCTCACCAACAGTCTGCACCTGCTGGAGTTGCTGCAGGCGGCCAGTCAGCATCACCGCCAACCGGAAGCACTGCTGCACTGGTTTGCAACTGCGCGGCTGGAGGCCGACGGCAGTAGCGGAACGGAAATCCAGCAGCTGCGCCTGGAGAGTGATGGCAAGCTGATTCGCCTGGTTACGCTGCACGGCGCCAAGGGGTTGGAGTACCCGGTCGTGTTCCTGCCCTTTGTCAGTTATGGGCGGGACGAAGGGCGCCAGCGACCGGGTATTGTACGCTACCACCAGCGGGATGACTTCAGTGCCCGGCACGCGCTCGAACCCACGGAGCAGGAACTGGCGTATTACCGGGAAGAACAGGCCGCAGAGGATATACGCTTGCTGTATGTCGGGGCGACGCGCGGCGTGCGCCGGGTTTACCTGATGGCGGCGGCATTTACCAGCCTGCGCACTTCGCCGCTGGCGCGTTGCCTCAGCGCCGTGAGTTGGGAAGCGTTGCAAAACCAGGTGGAGGACATGGCTGCCGCCGGTGACTGCACGAGCCTGCTGCTGGACGCGCCCGGGTCAGCGCCCGCGGTTGCCGCAACAGCCGCACCGGCAGCGGTCCTGACGCCGGCGCGCTTTACCGGGCGCATTGAGCGCGACTGGTGGCTGTCGTCATTCTCGGCGCTGACTCGCAATGTGCGCCACGGCGGGTTATCGACACCGGATCGTGACGGTGCCGCGGCCCCGCTAGCAGACCCTTCAGTGCCAGCTGCTGGCGAGCTGCGCTTTGCGCTGCGCCGCGGTGCGGAGGCGGGCAACCTGTTGCATGACGTGCTGGAGCACCTGGATTTTCAGCATCCGGACTTCGAGCAGGCACTGGACCAGGCGGAGCGCCGCTACCCCAATTTGTTGCTCGGGCAGGCCGATTGGCGCACGGCGCTAACGCAGTGGTTGACGCAGCAGCTCACGGCACCGCTGCCCAGTGGCGCGCGCCTTGCGGACCTTGCGCACCACACCACCCTGCGTGAAGTGGAATTCTACTTTCCCATGCAGGGTTCTGACGACCCCGATGCGCTGGGGCGCATCCTCACGCGCCACCGCAAGGGTAGCGAGGCGCCGCTGCCGGCCCCGGTTCGGCTCAAGGGCATGATGCACGGCTACATCGACCTCGTGTATGCCTGGGAGAATCGCTATTACGTGGTCGACTACAAGTCGACGTTCCTGGGTAACCGCCTCGGTGACTACGGCGCGGCTGCGCTCGCGGCGGATGTGCAGCAAAACGTCTACGACCTGCAGTACCTCCTGTACACGCTGGCGCTGCACCGTTATCTGCGTACCCGCCTGCCGGACTACGACCCGGCACAGCATTTGGGCGGGGTGCACTATCTCTATCTGCGCGGTTTGCACCCGCAGGGCGATACCGGGGTTTACCACAGCGCTGTGGACCTGGAGGCGCTGGCGGCCCTCGATGCGTTTTTCCAGGCGCGGGAGACCAGCGCATGAATGTCTCTGGTGAAGGCGCTGGCCTCGACCGCGCCCTGGCGCAGGCGCTGTGCCGATTTTATGGCTGCGAGGCCGACTGGTTCACGCTCACCGTCATGGCCATTAGCCAGGCTTTGCAGGAAGGGCACAGCTGCCTGTTCCTGCCGGATTGGGCGGGGCGCGGCGTGGCTGGTTCAGCCGCGGGCGGGACCTTGCCGTCACTGGATGACTGGTTACAGCAGCTGGCGGCGCTGCCGCTGGAGCCGGGCCGCAACACGCCGCTGGTGCTGGACGGGCAGCGCTTGTACCTGCGCCGCTACTGGCAGTTCGAGCAGAACCTGGCGGAGGCCCTGCGTCCGCGCCTGCAGCCGTCGCCGGTGGCGGATCTGGAACGGGCTCGCGCGGTGCTGGACACGCTGTTTCCTCGGCGCACAGCCGGCGAGCCACCGGACTGGCAGAAGGTGGCGGCGGCAAATGCCCTGTTGCAGGCGTTCACGGTGGTTGCGGGTGGGCCGGGTACCGGCAAAACCTACACCGTGACCCGGCTGCTTGCCTGTCTGATCACCTGCCTGTCCACAGAGCACGACCTGCCTCTGGTCATTCGCATGGCGGCGCCGACCGGCAAGGCTGCACAGCGGCTCGCCGAGTCCATCGCGGCGGCGCGTATCGAACTCGCGGGCCTGGTGCCTGCGGCCGTGTTAAGTGCCATCCCAGATAGCGGCATCACCCTGCACCGTCTGTTGGGCGTTATGCGCAACAGCCCGGGCTTTCGGCACAATGCCAGCAACCCGCTGCAACTGGATATTCTGGTGGTGGACGAGGCTTCCATGGTCGACCTGCCACTGATGACCCGTCTGTTTCAGGCGCTGCCTGCGCGCTGTCGCGTCATACTGTTGGGCGACCCCGACCAGCTGCCTTCCGTGGCGGCCGGCTCCGTGCTGGCCGACCTGGCCGCGCTTGCTCCTTGTGATTACAGCGCGCAACGCCTGGCGGCGCTCGCCGGGCTTGGCGTCACGCTGGATGCCGCGGAGCCGGGTGCCGTGGAAGCGGACTACCTGACCACGCTGCGCCAGAGCCGTCGGTTCGACGCCAGCGGCGGCATCGGCGAGCTGGCGCGGCAGGTACTCGCCGGTGACGGCGCCGGGAGTTTACAGACGCTCGCCACAGCCGGCGACGTGCTGGCCTTGCAGGACAGGACGCGCAGCGCGGCAGCTGTCACGCGCTGGCTCGATACCCACTACAGGCCGATTGCGGAAGCACGCTGCCTTGATGAGGCCTTCCAGGCCCTGCAGCGGTTCCGTATTCTGTGCCCGGCGCGCGGCGGCCCCTGGGGCGTGGAGGCGATCAACCGCCTGGCACTGGCGCGCATGAACCCGGGGGGGTTGGCGCACTACCGCGGCAAGCCCATCATGATCACTCGCAACCACCACGACCTTGGTTTGTACAACGGCGATGTTGGTCTGCTCTGGCCAGACGATGACGGACAGCTGCTGGCCTGGTTTCCCGTGGCCGGGGGGTTTCGGCCCATGGCGCCGGGGCGGCTGCCCGAGCACGAGTTGGTGTACGCGATGACCATTCACAAAACGCAGGGGTCTGAATTTGATCGTGTGGCTCTCGTGTTGCCTGAGCAGGCGAGTGCAGGCCTGACACGTGAATTGCTGTATACAGCGATCACCCGTGCACGCAATGCGCTGGAGGTCGTCGCGAGCGAGTCCGTATGGTCTGCTGCCGTAACGCAGCGTGTACACCGAGATTCCGGGCTGGCCACCCTGTTGCAATTGGAGTAGGCGGCGGAGCGCGCTATACGACAGCTTGCCGCACGCCGCTATTTCGGAAACAGCAGCACGAAATTGAAGGGTTGACCTGCCTGTTGATAGGCATCGCCGTTTCTTTCGCGTCCCCGTCGTAAATGGTTTCCATATTCAGGGCAAAGCTGGTGGCGCTGGCGGTGGTGTAGACGAGAAACGGCTGTATGAAACTGGTGTTCAGGTGGTCATTGTCGCCGGTGATATCGGTGACGTGGTTGACCAGCGCACCGAAGTCCAGGGACCCACCAGCTTCAGTGCCACGGGGCCGGCGCCCCAGGTGTCACCGTCGTCCAGCGGGCCGATATTCTGGTCGTCGTTGGTTTGCAGCGGCAGCTCAGGTCTTTGCCTTCGCCGCCCACACACCGTTCTTGCTGTAGGCCTGCCATCCCCACGCGACCCAGCGCAACAGTTTGTTGGCCAGCCACAGTGCCCAGGCAAGCATCACTGCGCGGTACACCATCAGGCTCACGCTGACCACGGTGGCCGTGGGGAACTGCTCCTCTGCCGCCCGGTCCTGGAAGAAGTTATACAGGTGTGACCAACTGTTGTTGCCGGTCACCAGCATGTCGGGGCTGGACAGCAGGCCCAGCGGAATCGCCGAGACCAGGGTAGCCAGCGCGATAAAGGCGCCAATACCCAGGGCCACCTGCATCAGGTTGAATGTCAGCCGGCTCATGGCAGCGCTGTCGATACGCTGCCTGAACGCCAGCAGGAACAGGAAGCCGGCAACCACGAGTACGCCATAGCTGTTCACCGTGGAGAGCCCAATACCCAGCAGCAGCCAACCGGGCAGGCCGATGGGAATGCCGGTCGTGAGGCGTTTGTTCAGCCAGTTCAGCAGCAGGGCGCCGAGCACGATGACGCAGAAGACCCCCCAGTACAACATGGCTGGCCCGATGGGTGGACCATTCAGGTAGAGCGGCCAGCGGTCCTGCGGCAGGGTGTAGGTGAGCGAGATATT
This sequence comes from Haliea salexigens DSM 19537, assembly GCF_000423125.1. GTDB lineage: Bacteria > Pseudomonadota > Gammaproteobacteria > Pseudomonadales > Halieaceae > Haliea > Haliea salexigens. Next base: position 6,884 of record NZ_AUHJ01000020.1, on the reverse strand, counting down.
ACTGGCGCCATCGGGCAGCTCCACCCGGGGCGACTCACTCAGCCAGCCGCTGCCGCCGTCCTCCTCGAAGGTGACGCCAATCAGCTGGTCTCCGGGTTGCAGCGACACGCTGATGGTATTCCCTTCGGGCAGGCTCAATTCGTTGCCGTTGTGACTCAGGGCGGTCACGCGGCTCCCGGTGGGCAAGGTGAAGCGGTAGTCCTGCCCCATGCTGGCCTTGACGTTCAGGCTGAGCTGACTCTGGCGCAGTGCGGCACCGTGCTGGAAGGACAGATTAACCGCTTCTGTTGTGAATGTGGGCCCGGCGCTACCCTCGGGTCGGCTGAAGTTCAGAGTGAGCGATTCACCCGGCCAGGGTTTCCAGAGCGGTTGCAGGCTGTCGGCGCCGCCGAACGGGCGCGTGTGTGGCAGCCCCTCGTGACTCACGCGCCACAGAGCCGAAGGCCGCACACGCCAGGTTTCGACATAGTGCTCTCCCGCTGCCGCTTGCAGTTGCAACTGGCCCAGCGGGCTGATGCTGGACTCCCAGCGTATTTCTCGCTGACGGTCGCTGAACTGCAGCCGCGCGCGTCCATTGGAGAAGTTCACGGCATCCGACAGGGGGCGCTCAAACGCCAACAGCGGTACTTCCACGGCCACGGGCCCGGCTGTGGGTGCGAGCCGCGTGACTCGTGTGACCACGCGCCATTGCAGCCCGATATCAAACTCACGGTGTACAACGAAGAAGGGGGCTATGGGGTCGGGCTTGATGCGGTTGCCGGCTTCCTGGCGTGCCGCCGAGAGAGCGCGCAATGACAGCGTGCCGGACGGCACCCGCCCATCCACCAGGCCGCTCAGTTGCCAGTCGGTTGTGCTGGTGTTGAGGTTGTGAATCGCCAGCGGCAGGCTGACGCTGGCCATGTCGCCCTCCAGCGCTCCACTGAGGCTGACCACGTGGGGGCCCCGGGTCAGGCGCACGGACAGGTAGCCCTCGTGCAGGCGTGCGGTGGCCTCAGCGCCGTCTACCTGCAGGCTGGACACCTGCCACCCCTCCCGCGGTGTGGGAAGCTGCAGGAGCACATCGGCTGCGGCATAGGCGCTGAAGCCTATGCTCAGGGTTTGGCGCGTGGTTGAAATCAACCCTTCGTCGAGCGCTACACAGTGCGGGGCACAGGCCGGCGGCTGCAGCAGCCGCTGCTCCAGCTCGTTGAGTAATTGCGGCGAGGGGAACGCTTGTGCCGCGGCCGGCTGTGGCAGGCCCGAAAGCACCAGGCCGGCTGTCAACGCAAGGGTCACCGCACTGGCTGCGGGCACCGCCATTGCGCCGCTTGCTGTCGGTGCCGTGGCCGCCGGTGGATTGCGCAGGGTGCGCACCAGCGCGCTCATCAGCACCCCGGCATACGCGAGGGAGAGCAACACGCCGAGCACGCGCCAAAGCCGTGTCAGCCATGGCGGGCTGTACATGACGGAGAGTGATGCGGCCTGCGGCACCGGGCTGGCAGATTGTAGCGTCACACTGTTCCAGAGCCAGTTCGGTGCCCCCGGCCCGGTTTGTACGCGGTCTGTCTCGCCCAGCAGGTAGGCGTTCTGCTGGGTGCGCGGGGGGGCTTCGGCCGCGAGCATCTTCCCTTCCACGGCCGCACGCGGGGCCATGGCTGCAGTGCTCTCCAATATAGCGTCGCTGGCCACGGAGCGCGCGTTGTGGTCAAACTGAGAGGCGTAATCATAGACGCCCACGGAACTACGCTCGAGAGAAGGGTAGATGGCCAGGCGGAAATTGCTGATGGAAAAGGCCACCAGGGCGAGGACTGCGGCGATGCAGGTGAGGGTGGTTGCGACGGCAACGCCGCGCCGGATTCGCCCGCGCGCGATGGCGGCGAGCGGCAGCAACAGCAGCAGAGTCGCCAGCAGTGCGGTGGGCATGCCCGGCTCGTGGTAGGCGGTGAGCAGGGCGGCAATCGCCAGAGCTGCCGCCTTCAAGCCGAGGAGCTTGCGCGTAGCGGCCACCAGCACCAGCAGCAGGAAGATGTCCCAGAGGTCCCAGGCGCTCAGCCATGTGCCGCGTATGTCCTCAACGCCGGCCGCGTGCAGTACGCGCCAGCCGGGGGGGATGTGCAGAGTGGCGCTGAAGGTGTCAGCGCGGCTTTCCCAGCCCGTTGCCGAGAACTGCGTGGGGGATGCGATACGGGTAACAGCCTCCAGTGCAATTTCAGGGCTGCGAATTTCCACGCCTTCACCGCCGGCGTGCTGTGTCACCAACACCGGATGGCCGGACACTTGCGCGCTGCCGAGTCGGGTGTCGGCTTGTGCGTTCAGGCGCCACTCGCTGCGCATCGCGCCTGTGATGGATTCCACACCGGTAAGCGCATCGCCGTCAAAATCCAGCCACAGGTTTCGGGTCACCGACAGGGTATTGTTCCCGGGCGACTGGTCGCCGCGATACTCGGTGTTGATCTGCATCGTAGTGTCCGCGCCCAGGCGCCAGGTGGGAAGCGCTTTCCATTCCTCTGGTACGGGTGCCTGCGAGGTGTCGATTCCTGGAGCCCCGGAAAGTGTGACCTGTCGCAGGTTGCTGTCGGCGGCGAAACTCAGGTATTCCACAGCGGGCCAGTCATCGTCATGCCGGTTAGTGGTCAGCTGCTCCACGACCTGTAAAAAACGCGCTTGTGCGATCAGCGTGTGGCGCCCGGCGCTCAACTGAATGCGCAGGTCACCGTTGTCTTCAATGCGGGCGGGCAAAGGGGAGTCGATACCCATCAGCGCCGTGTTCGGCCAGGCGAGCTGCCCCAACTGAACTTCTCGCGGTTCGCCGCTCACGGTCATGACCACGCGCGTCTCCAGCGTCATCGGCACACCGTCTGCCAGTTTGCGGAATACCTCTACCTGCAGCGAATTACTCTGTTTCACCGGAGCGACGGCGCTGTCGCGCCCCAGAATAAGCTGCGCCCCCCGGCGTTCCGTGTTTGCCGGCTGCCCGGCCTCGGTGACTTTGAGCAGGGCGATGCTCTCCGGCAGCGGCAGGCTCGCGGGCCGGCGCTGCCAACGGAACTGGCCGCCAATCTCGTGTTTGCCCCGGGGGAGCAGAGCATGAGGGGTGCCGGCGCGGTCCAGAACGGCTGCCCGGCTCCCGTTCACGATCACCCTCAGCGGCCAGTTGCCTGCGCCCCCTGGCAGCGGCACCAAAGCGTCGTCGCGGAATACCTCCACCTGGTAATTGAAGGACATTCCGTCTGCACGCAGGTCCAGCGCCAGCTGGCCGGGCCAGATGCACACGCGTTCAGAATTCTTCGCGACCACCCAGGGGCAGGTGTGGTCCGGGTGCTTTTCGAGTACCCAGTCTTCCCAGGAGCGCAATGCCGCCGGATCAGCGGCGGCATGCAGGCTGGCCAGCAAGGTGAGGAGGCAGGCCAGGTATCTGATGGCAAGGCGAGGCATGGGCATCTCCGGAATGGGCGCGGGCTTGCGCGTAAAGGTAAACATAGCATCCCCGCAGCCATTCGCGAGACAGCACACTGATGTTCAGCCAGCCCATTCGTCTATAGGCAAGGCGGCAGCGGGCCTGTTTGGGAAGTCGTAGCCTCCCACAGGCTGATACGATGGAGGAGTGAGCTTGTCGCTGCCTAGGTTGTCAGCGCATCCCAGGTGCCCTGTTGTGCCTGTGCAAGGGTGTCCAGATACTCCGTCACCGCGCAGATCCGGCCCGCGCGCAGGGCGAACACAAAGCAATAGGTGTTGGTGTATGGGTCGCCGTTGGCCAGACGCGCATGCAGGGTGAACTGGGCCACCACATGCGCGTCGGCGACGATCAGGGGCTGGAGGTCCAGGGTCATGCTGCCCGCTTCGTAGACCCCCACCCCACTGTGCAGCAGGTCCATCACCGCCGCATGGCCCACGCGGGGGTTGGGCGTAATGTGCGGGTTGCTGCCCGGTACTTGCCAGGTGACATCCGCGGTAAAGAAATCGGCGAGTTCTCGCGATGTGTCGTGGCCGAGAATGACATCGAAGTATTGTGCTATCAGTGCGCGGTTTTTGCTGGTGCTCATGTGTCGCTGCTCCGGGTGCTCTGTCGATGGAATAACTGTTCCCCCGGGTGGCAGGCGGGGTGAAGCGCGAGCCAGGTTGTGAGCCTGTGCCGGCTTCCAGTGGCCCAACTATTCTGGCGTTGCCGGCAGGGCTGAATCATCTGTATTGCCAAGCGTAGTTTGCAGGCCAAGATAGCGGATTTTAGGGTGAAGATCATTTCCGCGCATCGCGCGTCAGCCGAGGAGCCAGATTGCGCTTATGGCAGGTGTGCTTCATGCTGACCGCGTATGTTCCACAAAGGCGTTGAGGTTTTTCATGTTAGCTCGCACCGCACTGTTCGCGTTACTTGCCCTTGGCTTGCTTGTGGCCTGTTCCACAACTACGGGTTCTGCTACCTCCGCCAGGGAGGCAATTGAAGCAGATCGTCTCCATGGAATCGTCAAGGTACTGGCGTCGGACGAGTTTGGCGGCCGTGCCCCCGGCACTGCCGGCGAGGACAAAACCGTGTCCTACCTCATCGAGCAGTTCGAGGCCATGGGTGTGGAGCCCGGCGGCGCGGATGGGCAATGGACTCAGGCCGTGCCGATGATGCGCACCTTCCTGGAATCACCGCAGTTGGCGTTCACTTACCCCCAGGGTCAGGAAAAGCTGATGCAAGGTGAAGACATTGAGGTAAGCACGGTACGCGCTACGCAACGTATTGATGCCCGGGATATCCCACTGGTGTTTGTCGGCTTCGGGGTGACGGCGCCTGAGCGCGACTGGGACGACTATGGCGACATCGACCTGACCGGCAAGATTGCTGTGTTCCTGGTGAACGACCCGGACTTCGCGGCTGCGCCCGATGAGCCCGTTGCCGGGCGTTTCGGCAACCGTCGCATGACCTATTACGGGCGCTGGGCCTACAAGTACGAAGAGGCGGCGCGGCGCGGTGCGCTGGGTGCCCTGGTCATTCATGAGACCGAGGCCGCCGGTTACGATTGGAGTGTGGCGGCTGCTGGCGCCGGCGAACGCGTAGCGCTGGCGGGCAATACCAGCGGCCCGGTGCCGGTCGCTCTGCAAGGCTGGCTCCACGAGGGCGCCGCTACCCAGCTGCTCGCCATGGCCGGTCACGACCTGGCCACACTCCGCAGCGAGGCGCGCCAACCAGGCTTCCGCGCTTTTGAGTTGGATGGCGTGCGCTTCAGCGCGCAATCACGCGTCAAAATCACCCGCTTTGACAGCCGCAATGTACTGGGTTTGCTGCCGGGCCACGCGCGGCCAGATGAAGTGCTGATGGTCTCGGCCCACTGGGATGCCTACGGTGAAGGCCCCGCCGATGCGCAGGGCAGAACGGTGCGTGCGGGTGCCAATGACGATGCACTCGGCACCGCCGGCGTGCTGGAAATTGCCCGTGTACTGAAAGCCGGCCCGCCGTTGGAGCGCAGCGTGGTATTCGCCTTATGGACGGCCGAGGAATCGGGCCTGGTGGGGTCCAGGGCCTATGCGGTGGACCCGGTGTACCCGCTGGAGACGACGGTGGCCAACTTTACCCTGGATATCCTGCAGACGGCGGGTGCGGCGCGGGATGTGATTCTGGTGGGCGAAGGCCAGAGCAGCCTGGAAGACGACCTGGCGCGTGTTGCCGCGCAGCAGGGCCGCTATGTAACGCCGGAAAACCTCCCCGAGAATGGCCTGTTCTACCGTGCAGACCACTTCTCCCTGGCGCGAGCCGGTGTGCCGGTATTGTTGCTGATGGGCATTGCCGGGGGCGCCGACCTGGTGGAGGGGGGCCGCGCCGCCGGCAACCAGTGGATAGCGGACTACGTAGGCAACTGCTATCACAAACCCTGTGATGCCTGGTCACCTGACTGGGACCTCACAGGCGCCGTGCAGGACATCGAGTTGTTCCGCGTGTTGCTGGAGGACCTGGGGAATTCCACGCGCTGGCCGGATTGGCGTGCCGAATCGGAGTTCAGGGCGGTGCGCGAGAGCAGCGCGGCAGCGCGACCTTAAGCAGAGTTTACGGGAGCGTCGTCATGTCCTCTGCAAAAAGCTTTGAGCAAGTGCGTGCCGAACAGCTGGAGTACAACGCAAAACGTGAGTCGGGCTACCGCGAACGCGCGTTGAAACTCTACCCCTGGATCTGTGGCCGTTGCGCCAGGGAGTTCGACCGCAGAAACCTGTCGGAACTCACCGTGCACCATGTCGACCACAATCACGACAACAACCCGAGCGACGGCAGTAACTGGGAGCTACTTTGTCTCTATTGTCATGACGAAGAGCACAGCAAGTTTGAGGCTTATGTACGCTACGGCGGCAGTAAGGCAAGCAAGAGCAAAGCGGCCACCCACCAGCCGTTTGCGGATTTGAAGGCAAACATGGAAGGCAGCAAGGATTGAAGGGTATCTGCGCAAGCAGCGTGTTCAGTGATTCAGCGTGGGCTGGGTGTCAGAAAGTGGTGATTTTAGCAACATAATTAAAAACTGTTGTGATTTTCGTAACAGATGTATGGGGGCTCAGGTCTCCTGAAAAATTGATTCCGGGCGCCGCCATATTTTATTTTTTCAATAATATCAATGGGTTATAAGTTTTCTTGGCGGTATCTGAAAAGTTGGCATTGTTTCTGCAATACCCATGGCAAGGAGCAGCAAACAGCGACTCCCAACCAAACAGACACCCGGGGAGATAGACCATGAGCACAATCACTGTAAACGACCTGAACACCAACAGCGCCCTGAGCAGCGAAGAACTCGCCACCTTGAACGGTGGTTGGTACTGGCTCTACCAGCCTGCCTACAGCTACTACTACGTAAGCGCCAATTGAACCACAGGATATGCAGTGGCCAGGACTTGTGGCAGGGGTAGCTCGCGCAGTTCTACCTTATTTTGTGTGGCGAGAT
>NZ_AUHJ01000019.1 GCF_000423125.1 Haliea salexigens DSM 19537 | reverse complement strand
CGTGTTGAGCGTGGCGTGATCAAGGTAGGCGAGGAAATCGAGATTGTCGGTATCCGCGACACCGTGAAGACGACCTGTACGGGCGTTGAGATGTTCCGCAAGCTGCTGGACGAAGGCCGTGCGGGCGAGAACGTTGGCGTACTGCTGCGTGGCACCAAGCGTGAAGACGTTGAGCGTGGCCAGGTACTGGCGAAGCCGGGTTCAGTGAAGCCGCACACCAAGTTCGAGGCAGAGGTGTATGTGCTGTCGAAGGACGAAGGTGGCCGTCACACGCCGTTCTTCAAGGGCTACCGTCCGCAGTTCTACTTCCGTACCACGGACGTGACGGGTGCGTGTGAGCTGCCGGAAGGCGTTGAGATGGTCATGCCGGGCGACAACATCCAGATGGTTGTGACGCTGATTGCGCCGATCGCGATGGAAGATGGTCTGCGCTTTGCGATCCGTGAAGGCGGCCGCACCGTGGGTGCTGGCGTCGTCGCCAAGATCCTCGAGTAAACTGGCGCTCGCTAGACAAAAAGCCCGGCCATGTGCCGGGCTTTTTCGTTGCAGGCCGTGTGTTACTGGCGCTGCAGGTTCTTTTCTGAAATCTGGCTGTTCAGTGTGAGGAAGTCGTACAGAACACCCAGCCCGAAAAGCCCCAGCGTAAGCAGGTAGACAAGGCCGGTGACGATCTTACCCATGTACAACCGGTGCACTCCGAAGACGCCGAGGAAGGTGAGGAGGATCCAGGCAAGGCTGTAGTCGGTTGGGCCCTCTACGTAGCGCCGATCGGCATCCCGTGCCATACCCGGTATGAGCAACAGGTCGATAATCCAGCCGATGAAGAACAGGCCTAGGGTGAAGAACCAGATAACACCGGTGATCTGGCGGCCATAGTAGAAGCGGTGGGCACCAATAAAGCCAAAGATCCACAACAGATAGCCGATGAGTACCGAATGGGTTTCGTTGTCGTTGCGCATGTGCTTTTCTCCTGAAGCCAGTAGTGGCATCGTTACCGCTGCGCGGATTAACGTCAAGGTCCGATGTCGGTTAACGGGTATCCTGGCCATGATCTGGATCATGGCACCAGGCCCGCTGCATGAACTACGCTGAAGGGCCGCCGCTGGCTGAGAGCAGCATTGTCCTGGCCGGGCCATTAATAAACAAGGAGACACCATGTCAGTAGAGCATCACGATCTCGTACACGAGTTCCCCGAATTCCGCGACCGGATTCACGCCCTGAAGATGAACGATGCGCATTTTCGCAAACTGTTCGATGAATACCACGAACTGACCAGGGAGGTGGAGAATATGGAGAACGAAGTGACGCCGGTGGCGACACATACCGAAGAGCAGGCGAAAATGCGTCGCCTGCACTTAAAGGACGCCCTCTATTGCATGCTCAACGCTGCGGTGTAACATGGCACCCATGAGTAATGCAGAAGTACGCGCCCGGTTGTCGGCAAGCCTTGCCGAGCTTGAACATCGTCTGGGCAGCATCAAGCGCGATGTGACCCGAAGCCATTCCGGAGACTGGGCTGAGCAGGCCCAAGAGCGGGAAAATGACGAGGTCGAGGACGCTATCGGTCTGGAAACCACGCAGTCGATTGCTGACACCCGCGCGGCGCTCGCTCGCCTGGATGCCGGCACTTACGGCCACTGCGTTCGCTGCGGCGAGGCCGTTGGCGCAGCGCGTCTGGAGGCACTGCCAACCGCCGCCCATTGTGTGAATTGTGCAGAGTAAAGCGGCCCTCTCACCACTAAAATAATCCCGTACCCTGCTTGACAGTTCGCGGGGTGGTCTTTAGAATTCGCGTTCCTTTTTCGGGGGGCTCCATTGCGGACCCCTGGTTTTTTATTGATTGGAGTTAGGTCTGGTGCAGAACCAACGCATTCGTATTCGCCTCAAGGCTTTCGACCATCGCCTGATAGACACGTCTACCCAGGAAATCGTGGAAACCGCTCGCCGCACTGGCGCGCAGGTCAAGGGGCCGATCCCGCTCCCGACTCGCAAAGAGAAGTACACCGTGCTGGTTTCCCCGCACGTGAACAAAGATGCTCGTGACCAGTACGAAATTCGTACCCACAAGCGTCTGCTCGACATCGTGGAGCCTACCGAGAAGACGGTAGACGCCCTGATGAAACTGGACCTGGCAGCAGGTGTAGAAGTACAGATCAGTCTTGGTTAACGATAACTCGTAGCAAGACCAGCCCGTAGGCCCACATGGTCTGCGGGTGTGTAACGCCCGGTTCTTTGAAGCAAGGCGGGGCGGCCATAGAGGGTAAGCCCCGTACACTGAGAGGTTAGTAAGATGACTATTGGCTTAGTCGGCCGTAAGTCCGGTATGACTCGTGTTTTTACCGAGGACGGCGCGTCCATTCCAGTAACCGTAGTGGAGGTTTCTCCAAACCGCGTTACTCAGATCAAAGAGCTCGAGAGCGATGGCTATCGGGCAATCCAGGTCACTGCGGGTAACCGCAAGGCCTCGAAAGTGAGTAAATCAGCAGCGGGTCACTTCGCCAAGGCGGGTGTGGAAGCCGGCACGGGTCTCTGGGAGTTCCGCCTAGCGGAAAGCGATGAGACGCCTGCGGTGGGCTCCGAGCTGACGGTTGCACATTTTGCTGCTGGCCAGAAAGTGGATGTGGCCGGCAAGTCCAAGGGTAAGGGTTTCCAGGGCGTGATCAAGCGCTGGAACTTCTCCATGCAGGACGCGACGCACGGTAACTCGCTGTCGCACCGTGCCCCGGGTTCAATTGGTCAGTGCCAGACGCCTGGTCGTGTGTTCAAGGGCAAGAAGATGTCCGGGCACATGGGCGCTGAAACAGTGACCACCCAGGGTCTGGAGATCGTGCGTGTTGATGCGGAGCGTAACCTGCTTCTCATCAAGGGCGCTGTCCCCGGTGCACCCGGCGGAGACGTTATCGTGCGTCCCGCGGTCAAGGCTTAAGGTTAGGGGGTCTCTAACGTGGAATTGAGTGTAGTCAAGCCAGGTAACGCCGCAGCGGGCACGGTTTCAGTGTCTGATGTCGCCTTTGCCCGCGAATACAATGAAGATCTCGTGCACCAGGTGGTTACCGCTTATCTGGCTGGCGCGCGCCAGGGCACCCGTGCCCAGAAGACGCGCTCCGAAGTCAGTGGCGGTGGCAAGAAGCCCTGGCGCCAGAAAGGTACCGGCCGCGCCCGTGCTGGCACCATCCGTTCGCCGATCTGGCGCACCGGTGGCGTCACGTTTGCAGCGCGTCCACAGGATCACTCGCAAAAAGTGAACCGCAAGATGTACCGCGCGGCCATGCGCTCCATCATGTCGGAGCTGGCACGCCAGGATCGTCTGCTGGTCGTCGAGAGTATGGATCTTGAGGCGCCGAAGACCAAGCTGCTGGTCAAGCAACTGGGTGAATACGGTCTGGACAACGTGCTGATCGTGACCGCGGAGCTGGCCGAGAACCTGTACCTCGCAGCGCGCAACCTGCACAAGGTTGATGTGCGCGATGTTGACGGTGTTGATCCGGTGAGTCTCATCGCCTACGACAAGGTGATGGTCACTGTGGGTGCCGTGAAGAAGATTGAGGAGATGCTCGCATGAACCAGGAGCGGATTTTCCAGGTATTGGTGGCGCCACACGTATCCGAGAAGGCTGCGGTACTGGCGGACGCCAACAACCAGTACGTTTTCAAGGTGGCTGTGAATGCAACCAAGGCCGAAATCAAGAAGTCGGTCGAGCAGCTGTTCAAGGTCAAGGTCGATGCCGTGCAGACCCTCAAGGTCAAAGGCAAGGTCAAGCGTAACAAGTATGGCCTGAGCGCGCGGCCGACCTGGAAGAAGGCATATGTTCGTCTGGAGCAGGGTCAGGACATCGACTTTGCCGTGGCTGAATAAGGAGTAGGTGCGAGATGGCAGTTTTAACAAGTAAACCGACATCGCCAGGACGTCGTCACGTCGTCCGCGTGGTGAGCGAGGGCCTGCACAAAGGTGCGCCTCACGCTCCCCTGCTGGAAAAGCAGAGCCGTCGCGGCGGTCGCAACAACAACGGTCGCATTACCGTGCGTCACGTTGGTGGTGGCCACAAGCAGCACTACCGCATTATCGATTTCAAGCGTTCCAAGGACGGTATTCCGGCCAAGGTTGAGCGCCTCGAGTACGATCCCAACCGCACGGCGAATATCGCCCTGTTGTTGTTCGCAGACGGTGAGCGTCGTTACATCATCGCGCCCAAGGGCGTGAAGGCGGGCGATGTTCTGCAGTCCGGCTCCGCAGCGTCAATCAAGATTGGTAACTGCCTGCCGTTGCGCAACATCCCTGTGGGTTCAGTTATCCACGCGGTCGAGCTGAAGCCGGGCAAAGGTGCCCAGGTGGCGCGCTCTGCAGGCGCTTCGGTGCAGCTGGTCGCTCGCGAAGGGCAGTACGCAACGCTGCGTCTGCGCTCGGGTGAAATGCGCAAGGTGCTTTCCGACTGCCGCGCCACTATTGGCGAGGTGTCGAATTCCGAGCACAGCCTGCGCAAGCTCGGCAAGGCCGGTGCTGCTCGCTGGCGCGGTGTGCGCCCGACCGTGCGCGGTGTGGCGATGAACCCGGTTGATCACCCGCATGGTGGTGGTGAAGGCCGCACTTCAGGTGGCCGGCACCCGGTCAGCCCGTGGGGTACCCCGACCAAGGGCTACAAGACGCGCTCGAACAAACGCACTGACGGCCTTATCGTGCGCCGTCGTGGCAAGAAATAAGTTCGGTCGATAGAGCCAAGAGATTAGAGGAAGACACTGTGCCGCGTTCACTGAAAAAAGGTCCCTTTATCGACCTTCACTTGATGAAGAAAGTTGAAGCAGCGATTGAAAGCAACGACCGTCGCCCGATCAAGACCTGGTCGCGCCGTTCCATGATATCGCCGGATATGGTTGGTCTGACAATCGCCATCCACAATGGCCGTCAGCATGTGCCGGTTTTGATCAATGAAGACATGGTTGGTCACAAGCTTGGAGAGTTTGCGGTAACACGCACTTTCAAAGGGCACATTGTGGACAAGAAGGCGAAGCGCTAAGCGCTGGTCTATAGCGAGGTTTAGGAAAATGGAAGTTGCAGCAAGACTGAAAGGTGCGCGGATCTCGGCCCAGAAGGCCCGCCTGGTTGCAGACCAGGTGCGCGGCAAGCCTGTCGAGGAGGCTCTGAGCCTGCTCGAATTCAGCACCAAAAAGGCAGCTCAGATCGTCAAGAAAATTCTCGACTCTGCGATTGCCAATGCTGAGAACAATGAAGGCGCGGATGTGGATGAGCTTAAAGTGTCCAGCATCTTTGTCGACGAAGGTATGACCATGAAGCGTCTGCGGCCACGTGCCAAGGGTCGTGCGGATCGCATTTTCAAGCGTTCCTGTCATATCACAGTGAAAGTTGCAGACGGCCAAGGCTAAGTTCAGGAGAAGACCACATGGGTCAGAAAGTACATCCGGTCGGCATACGTTTAGGTATCGTCAAAGATCACAACTCGATCTGGTATGCAGATAGCAAAAACTATGCGAAGACGCTGATTACCGATCTTGAAGTACGCAAGTACATCGAGAAAACGCTGGAGCACGCTTCCGTGAGCCGCGTTGTAATCGAGCGCCCCGCGCAAACGGCACGTATCACCATTCACACCGCCCGCCCGGGTATTGTGATTGGCAAGAAAGGTGAGGACGTTGACGGCCTGCGCAAGACGCTCGCGGAAAAGATGGGTGTGCCCGTGCACATCAACATCGAGGAAATCCGCAAGCCCGACCTGGATGCGAAGCTGGTTGCGCAGAACGTTGCGCAGCAGCTGGAGCGTCGTGTCATGTTCCGTCGTGCCATGAAGCGTGTGGTGCAGAACGCGATGCGCCAGGGCGCCGAAGGCATCAAGATCCAGGTGGGTGGCCGTCTGGGTGGCGCCGAGATAGCGCGTACCGAATGGTATCGTGAAGGTCGTGTACCGCTGCACACACTGCGCGCAGACATCGACTATGCAACCTACGAGGCATCTACCACGTACGGCATCATCGGCGTGAAAGTGTGGATCTTCAAGGGTGAAGTGATTGGCACGGAGCATAATTCCGACAGCGCCAAGAAGACAGCAACTAATTAAGGGTTACGCAGATGCTTCAACCTAAGCGTACTAAATTCCGCAAGATGATGAAGGGTCGCAACCGCGGCCTGGCAGAGCGCGGCAGCAAGGTCAGCTTTGGCGAGTTCGGCCTCAAGGCGACCGGCCGCGGCCGCATTACGGCGCGCCAGATCGAAGCCGCCCGTCGTGCGATGACCCGTCATATCAAACGTGGCGGGAAAATCTGGATCCGGGTCTTCCCCGACAAGCCGATTACCGGCAAGCCGCTGGAAGTTCGTCAGGGTAAAGGTAAGGGTAACGTTGAATACTGGGTAGCCCAGATTCAGCCCGGCAAGGTTCTGTACGAAGTGCAGGGTGTTTCCGAGGAGCTGGCGCGGGAAGCGTTTGCCCTGGCCGCCGCGAAGATTCCGGTAGCCACTACATTTGTTAAACGGTCGGTGATGTGATGAAAGCTAGCGAATTGCGTGACAAGTCCCCTGAGGACCTCAACAAGCAGCTGCTCACCCTGCGTGAAGAGCAGTTCAAGCTGCGCATGCAGAAGTCCACTGGTCAGCTGGGGCAGACGCATCTGCTGCAGCAGAACCAGCGCGACATCGCACGCGTCAAGACTTTGCTGAACGAAAAGGCGGGTAACTGAACATGTCTGGTGCAGAGAAGCGTATACGGACGGCAACTGGCAAGGTTGTCAGCAACAAAATGGACAAGACCATCACGGTCCTGATTGAGCGTCGCGTCAAGCACCCGGTGTACGGCAAGTACATCACGCGCTCATCCAAGATCCACGCGCACGACGAGAACAACGTCTGCAGCATTGGTGACACCGTGAAAGTGACTGAGTCCCGGCCCATTTCCAAGAGCAAGACCTGGAAGTTGCTCGAAGTCGTGGTAAACGCCCAACAGGTATAAGCGCTGTTTTTTGCGGCCCCGCCGCAGTTTGGAGTAAGAGATGATTCAGACAGAGTCGTATTTGGAAGTCGCTGACAACAGCGGTGCCCGTCGGGTGATGTGCATCAAGGTGCTGGGTGGCTCCAAGCGTCGCTACGCGCGCGTTGGCGACCTCATCAAGGTCACCGTGAAGGAAGCGATTCCGCGCGGCAAGGTCAAGAAGGGCCAGGTCATGACGGCGGTTGTGGTGCGCACCCGTAAAGGTGTGCGTCGCCCCGATGGCTCGCTGATCAAGTTTGACGACAACGCCGCTGTGCTGCTGAACAACCAGCAGGCGCCCATCGGCACCCGTATTTTTGGCCCCGTGACTCGTGAGCTGCGTGGCGAGAAGTTTATGAAGATTATTTCTCTGGCTCCGGAAGTTATCTGATTCGGCCAGGAGGAGAGGAAACCGTAATGTCCAAGATCAAGCGCGATGACGAAGTGATTATCCTGGCCGGCAAGGACAAGGGTAAGCGCGGCAAGGTTCGCAAGGTGCTCACTGACAATCGCGTGGTTGTCTCTGGCATCAACATGGTGAAAAAACACACACGGCCCAACCCGCAAATGGGTGTCGCCGGGGGCATTGTCGAGCGCGAAGCGCCGATCCAGGTGTCCAACGTGGCAATTTACAACCCGTCGACCAGCAAGGCCGACCGGGTCGGTTACAAAGTTGATGGGGATACCAAGATGCGTATCTTCAAATCCAGTGGCGAGGCGATTGACGCCTGAGTAGGGGGTCAAGGGTAAAAGACATGGCAACGTTGAAAGAAAAGTACAAGAGCGAGATCGCTCCCCAGCTGCGCGAAGAGCTGGGTCTGGGTAATGTGATGGAAATCCCGCGCATCACCAAAATCACCCTGAACATGGGTGTTGGCGAGGCGGTGGGCGACAAGAAAGTGCTGGAGAATGCCGTCGCCGACATGGAGAAGATTTCCGGCCAGAAGCCCGTCATTACATTGGCCCGGCGCTCCATCGCGGGTTTCAAGATCCGTGATGGCTGGCCGATCGGCTGCAAGGTGACGCTGCGTTCAGATCGCATGTACGAATTCCTGGAGCGCCTGATCACGATTGCGATCCCGCGTATCCGTGACTTCCGCGGTGTCAGCCCGAAGTCGTTTGACGGCCGCGGCAACTTCGCCATGGGTGTCAGCGAGCAGATTATTTTCCCGGAAATCGAGTACGACCAGGTGGATACGCTGCGCGGTATGGACATCACCATCACCACCACGGCTCGTACGGATGATGAAGGCCGCGCTCTCATGCGCGCTTTCAACTTCCCCCTGAAAGGTTAAGAGGCAAGTAATGGCTAAAAAATCGATGATCGCACGTGAGAAGAAGCGCGCGCAGATGGTGGTCAAGTATGCCGGCAAGCGTGCCGCGCTGAAGGCTGTCCTGAACGATCAGAACGCATCCGATGACGCCAAGTGGGACGCGCAGATTGCGCTGCAAAAGCTCCCCCGCGATGCCAGCCCGGTACGCAAGCAGCGTCGTTGCCAGCTGACCGGCCGTCCTCACGGTGTCTATCGTAAATTTGGCCTGTGCCGCAACAAGCTGCGTGAAGCAGCGATGCGCGGCGATGTACCGGGTCTGGTTAAAGCCAGCTGGTAACGGAGAGATTCGATCATGAGTATGCAAGATCCGCTGTCAGATATGCTGACCCGCATCCGTAACGCCCAGATGGCTGGCAAGGCCCGTGTAGAAATGCCCGGTTCCAAGCTCAAGGCCGCTGTTGCCGAGGTGCTCAAGCACGAAGGTTACATCAACGACTTTGCGGCCTCCGCCGAGTCGGGCAAGCCGCGCCTCAGCATTGAGCTGAAGTATTACGAAGGCAAGCCCGTTATCGCCGAGATCGACCGCGTTAGCCGTCCTGGCCTGCGTAGCTACGCAGCCAAGGGCGAACTGCCGACTATTCGCAACGGCTTGGGAGTGGCGATCGTGTCCACCTCCAAGGGCGTGATGACCGACCGCGCAGCGCGAGCTGCGGGCGTTGGTGGCGAAGTGCTCTGCACCGTTTTCTAGAATTACTGAAGAAGGGCATTCAACATGTCTAGAGTCGCAAAAAATCCGGTACAGCTGCCGCAGGGGGTCACCGTGACCCAGAGCGGTCGCGATGTGACCGTCAAAGGTGGCAAAGGTACGCTGGCGCTCGAACTGGGCCTGGGTATCGCCATCAACGAAGAGGACGGTGCGCTCAACATCGCCTATGACGGTGACAAGTTCAAGGCGCTGGCAGGTACCACACGCGCGCTGCTGAATAACATGGTGGTCGGCGTCAGTGCTGGCTGGGAAAAGAAACTGGTTCTCAACGGCGTAGGTTATCGCGCCAAGGCGGACGGCAAGTCGGTGAACCTCACCGTGGGCCTGTCGCACCCGGTGGATTACCAGCTGCCAGAAGGCGTGAGCGCCGAAACGCCAACCCAGACTGAAGTTGTGGTCAAGGGTATCGACAAGCAGGCTGTAGGCCAGGCGGCTGCCGAGATTCGCAGCTTCCGTCCGCCAGAGCCTTACAAGGGCAAGGGTATTCGCTACGCCAACGAGAACGTGCGGCGTAAAGAAGCCAAGAAGAAGTAGGTAGGTTGAGATGAGTGCAAAGAATGATTCAAGGCTGCGTCGCGCACGTCGCGCTCGCAACCGTATGTGTGAGCAGGGCGTCAACCGTCTCAGCGTGCACCGTACGCCACGGCACATCTACGCCCAGGTTCTCGCGCCCGCAGGTGATCGGGTTCTGGCCAGCGCGTCGACGCTGGACAGCAGCCTGCGCGCAGGCAGCACCGGCAACCAGGAGGCTGCAGCCGCTGTAGGCAAGCTGGTCGCGGAACGCGCCAAGGCCGCCGGAATCGAGAAGGTTGCGTTTGACCGCGCAGGCTACAAGTACCACGGACGTGTCAAGGCGCTTGCCGACGCTGCCCGTGAAAGTGGACTGGAATTCTAGGGTAAGGTTATGGCGTTTAACGATCAGAAGAAGCAGCAGCAGGACGGCGACCTCCAGGAAAAACTGGTGCAGGTCAACCGTGTTGCCAAAGTGGTCAAGGGTGGCCGTATCTTCAGCTTTACCGCGCTGACGGTTGTGGGCGATGGCAATGGCAAGGTCGGCTTCGGCCGCGGCAAGGCGCGCGAAGTGCCTGTTGCGATCCAGAAGGCGATGGAAGCCGCTCGTCGCAACATGATCCAGGTCGAATTGAGCCAGGGCACAATTCAATACCCGGTGAAAGCCAGCCACGGTGCATCCAAGGTGTACATGCAGCCGGCATCCGAAGGTACCGGTGTTATCGCGGGTGGTGCAATGCGTGCTGTGCTGGAAATTGCCGGCGTACACAACGTACTGGCCAAGTGCTATGGCTCCACCAACCCGGTCAATGTGGTACGCGCAACCTTCAATGGCCTGCGCGACATGTGTTCCCCGGATGATGTGGCGGCGAAGCGCGGCAAAACCGTCGAAGAAATTCTGAACTAATTATTGGGTTGGCGAGTCATGGCTAAAGCTACTATCAAAGTGACGCAGACCAAAAGCGTCCACGGTCGGTTGAAGAACCACCGCGCCTGTATCGCGGGCCTGGGTCTGCGCCGAATTGGTCATACCGTTGAGGTGGAAGATACCCCCTCTGTTCGCGGCATGATCAATAAAGTGAACTATATGGTTCGGATCGAGGAGTAAATCATGTCAGACGTTATGCGACTGAACAACCTGGGGCCGAACCCCGGCGCGCGCAAAGAAGGCAAGCGCGTTGGCCGTGGTATCGGGAGTGGCCTGGGCAAGACCGCAGGCCGCGGTCACAAGGGGCAGAAGTCCCGCTCCGGTGGCAAAGTGCGTCCGGGTTTCGAAGGCGGCCAGATGCCGCTGCAGAAGCGCCTGCCGAAGTATGGCTTCACTTCACGTGTGTCGCGTACTACTGCACAGGTGCGCCTGGGTGAACTGAATGCCGTGGACGGCGATGTGGTCGATATCGACGCGTTGAAAGCGGCTGATGTTATCCGCCAGGACGTACTGCGCGTGCGTGTGTTCTTGTCAGGTGAAGTCAGCAAGCCTGTTACCGTCAAGGGCCTCGTAGTTACCAAAGGCGCGCGAGCGGCGATCGAACAGGCCGGCGGGAAGGTCGAGGAATAAATGGCGACAGGTCAGCTGCCAGGGTCGAATAAAGCAGGACTGGGCGAGCTCTTTGCTCGCCTTCGTTTTGTATTGTTGGCCATTATTGTTTACCGGATCGGTACGCACATACCGGTTCCGGGAATTGACCCTGCCCAGCTGGCAGCCTTGTTCAACCAGAATCAGGGCACCATTCTTGGTCTGGCGAACATGTTCTCGGGTGGTGCACTGGAGCGGATGAGTATCCTCGCGCTGGGCATCATGCCGTATATTTCCGCGTCGATTATCATGCAGCTGATGTCCGCCGTGACACCGCAGCTGGAAGCGCTGAAGAAAGAAGGTGAGTCCGGGCGGCGCAAAATCAGCCAGTACACCCGCTACCTGACCGTGGTGCTCGCGATTATCCAGGCCACGGGCATGACCGTGGGTATGGCTAACCAGGGCATGTCGTATGACGTGTCGGTGGTGTTTTACGTGATAGCGATCACGTCGCTGGTTACCGGCGCCGTGTTCATGATGTGGTTGGGTGAGCAGATCACCGAAAAGGGCGTTGGTAACGGGATATCGCTGCTGATTTTTGCCGGTATTGTCGCCGGCCTGCCGGCTGCGATCGGTCAGTCGCTGGAACAGGCGCGCCAGGGCGAATTGAACATTCTGGTACTGCTGTTCATCCTGACGCTGGCGATCGCAGTCATCTACATGATCGTGTTTATCGAGCGTGGCCAGCGGCGTATTACCGTCAACTACGCCAAGCGGCAGCAGGGGCGCAAGATGATGCAGGCGCAGAGCTCGCACCTGCCGTTGAAAGTGAATATGGCGGGCGTGATACCGGCTATTTTCGCCAGCAGCATCCTGCTGTTCCCGGCCTCTATTGCCCAGTGGTTCGGGTCCAGTGGCTCGGCAGACTGGCTGCAGGACCTGGCTCTGGCGATTGGTCCGGGGCAGCCCCTGAACATCTTGCTGTTTACGGCGTTTGTGGTGTTCTTCTGCTTCTTCTACACGGCGTTGATGTTCAACCCGCAGGAAGTGGCTGACAATCTCAAGCGATCCGGCGCATTCGTCCCCGGTATTCGCCCCGGTCAGCAGACAGCGAACTACATTGATGGCGTGTTGACCCGGTTGACGGTATTTGGCTCCGCCTACATCGCGCTGGTGTGCCTCATGCCCCAGTTCCTGGTGGTGATGTGGAATGTGCCGTTTTACCTGGGTGGTACCTCCCTGCTGATCGTGGTCGTCGTGGTGATGGACTTCATGGCGCAGGTGCAGAGCCACTTGATGTCTCACCAGTATGACTCGGTGATGAAGAAAGCGAAGCTGAACAACTATGGTGCTTCCGGCCGCTGATAGTGCTGGCCGGTCATTGGAGAGAAGTGAAATGAAAGTACGTGCATCAGTAAAGAAGGTCTGCAGAAATTGCAAGGTCGTTCGTCGTAAGGGCGTCGTCCGCGTTATCTGCAATACCGATCCGCGTCACAAGCAGCGCCAGGGCTGATCGGCCCCGGTTACTGACTGTTGATTTTTAGTAAACATATCGCTAGAATGCTGCGCCTTTCGCGCCACACACCCTCAATCTTGTCGATTGAGGGGTCAGGTGTTTCTGCCCAGTGCAAAGCGACGATTTGAGTATTTGGAGAAAGTTGGATGGCTCGTATTGCCGGCGTCAACATACCTGATAACAAGCACACTGTTATCGCCCTGACCTACATTTTTGGCGTGGGTCGTACACAGGCACGCCGCCTGTGCGTCGAGGCCGGTGTTGCCGAGGACGCGAAGATTGGTGATCTCGACGAAGGACAGATGGATGCACTGCGCACCAAAGTCGGCGAGATGACGGTTGAGGGTGACCTGCGCCGGGAAGTGTCCATGAACATCAAGCGTTTGATGGACCTGGGCTGCAACCGTGGCCTGCGTCACCGCCGCAGCCTGCCGCTGCGCGGTCAGCGCACCAAGACCAATGCACGTACCCGCAAGGGCCCGCGCAAGCCGATTCGCAAGTAAGGGACTCGTACCCGCGAATCCTTTTTAGTGTAGCTGCACCGGGTGCAGTGTCGATATTAAAGCAGGAAAAACAGTATGGCCAAGCCAGGTGGCAAGACCACTCGCAAGAAGATAACCAAGACCGTGGTGGACGGCATTGCGCACGTGCACGCATCGTTCAACAACACGATCATCACCATCACCGACCGCCAGGGCAACACCCTGAGCTGGGCGACGTCTGGTGGTTCCGGTTTCCGCGGTTCACGCAAGAGCACGCCCTTCGCGGCCCAGGTCGCCGCCGAGCGCGCTGGTGAGGCTGCCAAGGAATACGGGCTGAAGAACCTCGATGTTCAGGTGAAAGGCCCCGGCCCAGGTCGCGAGTCCGCCGTGCGCGCTCTCAATGCCTGTGGTTACAAAATCACCAACATCACCGACGTGACGCCGATTCCGCACAATGGCTGCCGTCCGCCCAAGAAACGTCGCGTCTAATATCAAGACAAGCGCTTAGCAGGAACAACTGACATGGCTCGATACATTGGACCCAAGTGCAAGCTGGCCCGCCGGGAGGGAACAGATCTGTTCCTCAAGAGCGGCGTGCGTGCACTCGAAAGTAAGTGCAAACCCGAATCCGCCCCAGGGCAGCACGGCGCGCGCCGCGGCCGTCTGTCCGACTACGGCGTACAGTTGCGTGAAAAGCAGAAAGTACGCCGTATCTACGGCATACTGGAGAAGCAGTTCCGCAACTACTACAAGGAAGCTGCACGCCTGAAAGGCGCGACCGGCGAAAACCTGCTGCAGTTGCTGGAAAGCCGTCTCGACAACGTCGTATACCGCATGGGTTTTGGCTCCACGCGTGCCGAAGCGCGCCAGCTGGTGTCTCACAAGGGCATTCTGGTCAACGGCGCAGTGGTCAACGTAGCGTCCTACCAGGTGAAAGCAGGGGATATCGTTTCCCTGCGCGAAAAGGCCAAAAAGCAGCTGCGTGTGCAGTCCGCCCTGGCGCTTGCCGCCCAGCGCGGGGATTCCGAGTGGATCGATTTCAATAGCGATAAGCTGGAAGGAGTATTCAAGTCAGCGCCTGAGCGTCAGGACCTGTCTTCCGAGATCAATGAAAACCTGATCGTGGAACTGTACTCCAAGTAATCCGGACTTAGGACTAACCTACTCATACAGGTGCCAGAATGCAGACAGCAGTAAACGAATTTTTGACTCCGCGGGTCATCAACGTCGAAGAGAAGACGAGCACTCGCGCGCAGGTCACCCTGGAGCCGCTGGAGCGGGGCTTTGGCCACACGCTCGGCAACGCCCTGCGTCGCATACTGCTGTCTTCCATGCCCGGCTGCGCCATCACCGAAGTGGAAATCGATGGTGTTGAGCATGAGTACAGCGCAATCGAGGGCGTGCAGGAAGATGTCATCGAAATCCTGTTGAACCTCAAGGGTGTAGCCCTGGTCATGAACGGCAAGGAAGAAGCCGAGCTGACCCTGAGCCGTAAAGGCCCGGGTGTGGTGACGGCGGGTGACATTCAGGTTGATCACGACATCGAGATCCGCAACCCCGATCACGTGATTTGTCACCTCAACGGCAGCTCAGACATCAGCATGAAGCTGACTGTAGCTCGCGGCCGCGGCTACTCACCGGCTGATTCCCGGGAAAACCCCGAAGAGGAAACACGCGCCATTGGCCGCCTGCACCTCGACGCGACGTTTTCGCCGATCAACCGCGTAGCCTACGTTGTAGAGGCAGCGCGCGTAGAGCAGCGCACCGACCTCGACAAACTTGTACTGGACCTCGAGACCAACGGCACCATCGATCCAGAGGAAGCCATTCGCCGCGCGGCAACAATCCTGCAGCAACAGCTCGCGGTGTTCGTTGACCTCGAAAGCGAAAGCCAGAGCGAGTCCGTGATCGAGGAAGACGAAGTCGACCCGATCCTGCTGCGCCCGGTCGACGACCTCGAACTGACCGTACGTTCGGCCAACTGCCTGAAGGCAGAGAATATTTACTACATCGGCGACCTCGTTCAGCGCACCGAAGTGGAGCTGCTGAAAACCCCGAACCTGGGCAAGAAGTCTCTGACAGAAATCAAGGATGTACTGGCGTCTCGCGGCTTGTCGCTGGGTATGCGCCTGGACAACTGGCCACCGGCCAGCCTCCGAAACGACGACCGGGTGTTGAGCATCTAAACACACGAGTTACCAGTTGGCAGTGCTGAGATAGCACAGAGAGTATAGGAAAGGAAAAATGCGTCACCGTCATAGCGGACGTCAGTTGAACCGGAATGCCTCCCACCGCAAGGCCATGTTCCGGAACATGACCGTGTCTCTGGTAGAGCACGAGTTGATCAAAACCACCTTGCCCAAGGCGAAAGAGCTGCGCAGCTACGCTGAGCCGCTGATCACCCTGGCCAAGAGCGACAGCGTGGCGAATCGCCGCCTCGCCTTTGATCGCATGCGCGACAAAGCCGCAGTGGGCAAACTGTTTGCCGAACTCGGACCGCGCTACCAGGCGCGCCCGGGCGGTTACATTCGCATCATGAAGTGTGGCTACCGCGCCGGAGACAAGGCCCCCATGGCCTACGTCGAGCTGGTTGATCGCCCCGCTTCGGATGACGTGGCAAGCGAAGAGGCATAAAGTCTCTTATTAAAAAGCCGGGCAATGCCCGGCTTTTTTGTGCCCGTAATTCGGCGCGATAATGGCATAAACTCGCTCCTACCACTGCCCAAGTTTACGCACTTACGAGCCCAGTTCCAGTCGTCACAGCCAACCACCCCAAGACGACAAGCCCCATAGCGTCGCCCCGGCCACAGCGGACCGTCGACGGCCAGGACGGCCGTCGCCGAGCCCCCATGGATGGGTTCACGGCGTGTCCGCGGTGGCCGGGGCGACGCTATGGGGCGCTGCCTCGGAGACTGCCGGTCCCCCATGAACGGGTTCACGGCGTGTCCTCAGTGCCTAGTGCCTGGGGTGCCGCTACGCGGCGCCCGCACCATCGGGCCGCAGCAGCCTAGGCAGCCGCCTTCTTCTTCCCCTTTCGCACAGCCCCCTTCTTGCTGCGCCCGCCAGCTGCATGCGTCAACAGCGGTTTGAGGAACATCCCGGTATAGGAGCCGGGAGCTTCCGCAACCTCTTCCGGCGTACCCGTCGCGATAATCTGACCGCCCCCCGAGCCGCCCTCCGGTCCCAGGTCCACCAGCCAGTCTGCCGTTTTGATCACATCCAGGTTGTGCTCGATAATCACCACCGTATTGCCGTGATCACGCAGACGGTGCAGCACCTCCAGCAGCTGGCGGATGTCCTCGAAATGCAGCCCGGTTGTGGGCTCATCGAGGATGTACAGCGTTTTCCCGGTATCGCGCTTGGACAGCTCCCGCGACAGCTTCACCCGCTGCGCCTCACCCCCGGACAGGGTCGTAGCCGCCTGCCCCAAGCGGATATAGGATAACCCCACATCCATCAGCGTCTGCAGCTTGCGCGCGATGCTCGGCACCGGCTCGAAGAACGTCAGCGCGTCTTCCACTGTCATCTCCAGCACCTCGTGGATGTTCCTGCCCTTGTAGCGCACCTCCAGCGTTTCGCGGTTGTAGCGCTTGCCCTTACACACATCACAGGGCACATAGATATCCGGCAGGAAGTGCATCTCCACCTTGGTGACACCATCGCCCTGACAGGCCTCGCAGCGTCCACCCTTCACATTGAAGCTGAAACGTCCCGGTTTGTAGCCACGCGAGCGAGCCTCCTGCGTGCCCGAGAACAGCTCACGTACCGGCGTGAAGATGCCAGTGTAGGTGGCGGGGTTGGAGCGGGGTGTGCGACCAATCGGGCTCTGGTCGATGTCGATACACTTGTCGATGTGCTGCATCCCGGCGATCGCGGTATAAGGGGCCGGTGTGAGGGTTGTCGCGCCGTTGAGCTCGGTTGCCGCCAGCGGGTACAGCGTATTGTTGACCAGGGTTGATTTACCCGAGCCGGACACGCCGGTAACGCAGGTCAACAGGCCCAGGGGCAGCTCCAGCGTGACGTTCTGCAGATTGTTGCCCCTGGCCCCCGACAGTTTCAGCATTTTCTTCGGGTCAACCGCTGTGCGGGCCGCCGGTACGGCGATCTCGCGCTTGCCCGACAGGTACGCGCCCGTCAGCGAGTCCTCATTGGCGACGATATCGGCAAGCTTGCCCTGGGCGACAATGCGCCCACCGTGCACCCCGGCGCCCGGCCCGATGTCGATAATGTGATCGGCGCTGCGAATGGCATCCTCGTCGTGTTCCACCACCAGTACCGTATTGCCGAGATCGCGCAGGTGCGTAAGGGTACCCAGCAATCGCTCGTTGTCGCGCTGGTGCAGCCCGATTGAGGGCTCATCCAGAATGTACATAACGCCGACCAGCCCGGCCCCAATCTGCGAGGCCAGACGGATGCGCTGTGCCTCGCCGCCGGAGAGTGTTTCTGCGCTGCGGCTGAGTGTGAGGTAGTTGAGGCCCACATCCACCAGGAAGCGGTAGCGTGCGCGCAACTCCTTGAGAATCTTGCTGGCGATTTCACCCTTGCGCCCCGGCAGCTCAAGGCCGCCGAAATACAGCTCTGCCTCGCCAACCGGCATCTCGGCGATGCTTGGCAGGTTGCGATCATCCACAAATACGTGGCGGGCATCCTGGCACAGGCGCGTGCCACCACAGTCCGGGCAGGGCTGAGTGGACATGAACTTGAACAGCTCTTCGCGCACCGACTGTGACTCAGTGTCGCGGTAGCGTCGCTCCATATTGGGCAATATACCCTCGAAGGGGTGCTTGCGCTTGTATACGTCCCCGCGGTCGTTCATGTAGGAGAAACTGACCTCTTCCTCGCCACTGCCGTGGAGGATGGCTTGCTGTTGCGCCTTCTTGAGTTTCATGAACGGGGTGTCGATGGAGAAGCCGTAGTGGTTAGCCAGGCTGGTCAGCATGTGGAAGTAATAGACATTGCGCCGGTCCCAGCCGCGAATGGCCCCTTCTGCCAGGCTGGCCTCCGGGTGCAGTACGACCCGCGCCGCATCGAAATACTGCTTCACTCCCAGGCCGTCGCAGCTGGAACAGGCGCCGGCGGGGTTGTTGAACGAGAACAGTCGGGGCTCCAGCTCGTCAATACTGTGACCGCACACGGGGCAGGCAAAACGCGCTGAAAACATGATGTCCTCACCGCCGCCTTCCATCGGGCTGATCGTGGCCAGGCCATCGGTCAGTCCCAGGGCTGTTTCGAACGATTCCGCGAGACGCAGGCTGAGGTCGGCGCGTACCTTGAATCGATCCACCACAACCTCGATATCGTGCTTGCGCTTCTTGTCGAGGTCGGGAAGGTCGTCGAGCTCGGTGATGATGCCATCGACGCGGGCGCGCACGAAGCCGGCGGCGCGCAGTTCCTCGAAAACATGCAGGTGTTCGCCCTTGCGCGCACGCACCACCGGCGCCAGCAACATCAGCTTGCTGCCCTCCGGCATGGCCAGTACCGAATCCACCATCTGGCTCACTGTCTGCGCCTGCAGGCTTTCGCCGTGCTCGGGGCAGCGTGGCTCGCCGACCCGCGCATAGAGCAGGCGCAAATAGTCATAGATCTCGGTAATGGTGCCCACGGTAGAGCGGGGGTTGTGTGAGGTGGACTTCTGCTCGATGGAAATGGCCGGAGAAAGACCTTCGATATGGTCCATATCGGGTTTTTCCATCATCGATAGAAACTGTCGCGCATAGGTGGACAGGGACTCCACGTAGCGACGTTGCCCCTCGGCGTACAGCGTGTCGAAAGCCAGCGATGACTTGCCCGAACCCGAGAGGCCGGTGATCACTACCAGCTTGTCGCGCGGGATATCGAGGTCGATGTTCTTCAGGTTGTGGGTGCGCGCACCGCGGACGTGAATAGTGTCCATGTGTCTCCGGTCAGGGGCTGTCGGTCGAACCCGACAGTATAGGTGGTGTTGTTGCGTCGAGGCAAAAGTATACAGGGCTGTTACGCAGTTGCCCGCCGGGTGGATGCCACGGGGAAGGGGAAGCTGTTACCATACCGCACTTTTGCATAGTGCCTGCCCTGTTGTGATTACCAAGAACCCTATGTCGGCCGTTGAGCGGCGTTCCGTGGCGGCGCTGGCCCTGCTGTATAACGTGCGCATGCTCGGCCTGTTCATGGTGCTGCCCTTGCTCGCGTTGTATGCCGTGGACGTTGCCGGGTCTACGCCGGCGCTGATCGGCGTGGCACTGGGCGCTTACGGGCTGACGCAGGCCTGCCTGCAGATCCCCTTCGGCTGGTTGTCTGACCGCATTGGTCGCAAGCCCGTGATTGTGGGTGGCCTGCTGGTATTTGCCGCCGGTAGTGTGGTGGCGGCCATGGCCGACAGTATTCAGGGCATCATTCTCGGCCGTGCGCTGCAGGGCGCCGGTGCCATTGCCAGTAGTGTCATGGCGCTGGTGGCGGACCTCACGTCGCAAGAGCAGCGCACCAAGGCCATGGCCGTGGTGGGCGCCAGCATCGGGCTGGCGTTTGCGCTGGCGTTGGTGCTGGGCCCACTGCTCGCCGGGTTTGGCGGCCTGGAAGCAGTGTTCGGCGTCACCGCCGCGCTGGCTCTGGTGGGCATTGTGGTGGTGCTGTGGCAAGTCCCCGACCCGCCCCGCAGCGGGATCGCCCATGCTGAAGTCGGCGCGCGGCCACGTCTGCTGCGGACGAGCCTGCGCAACCGCGCGCTGCTGCGCCTTGATGTGGGTATTTTTGCCCTGCACTTTGTGCTGATGGCGAGCTTCCAGATTGTGCCCGGTGCGCTGGAGTCGGTCGTCGGCGTTGCTCGGGAGGATCATTGGCAGGTCTACCTGCCAGCTGTCCTGCTATCGGTGCTGGGAATCCTGCCCCTGATGCGGCTCGCAGAGCGCGGAGGGCGACACCATCTGGTGTTCCTGATAGCCATCGCGGTGTTGATGGTGGCGCTCGCGCTGCTCGGCCTGGCGACAAGTCCCTGGCTGTTCTGCATGGCATTATGGCTGTTCTTCGTAGGCTTCAATTATATGGAGGCGGTGCTGCCCTCCATGGTAAGCAAGGCGGTGGCGCCGGAGGCCAAGGGCACTGCGCTGGGTATTTTCTCCACCGCGCAGTTCCTGGGTATATTCGCCGGCGGCGTGGCCGGCGGCTGGGTACTGCAGCACTATGGCATCGTGGGTATCACGGAGCTCTGCCTGGTGGTGGTGGCCGTGTGGATGCTCGTCGCCCTGCCTGCGCCCCGGCCGGGACATGCCGGCCTGCCTGAAGCGGCCCCCTGACGGGCGTAACTCCATCGGGGGTGTGCCCGCCGCCTGGTGTGGGCTCAACTGATGGGTTTTGGTGTGATGTGCTGTCGCAATTGCACAGGCGGATTGCTATAGTCCCTGACTTACTTTCCTATCGCCAATCGTCCACGAAAGAGGAGTGACCATGGCTTCACGGGGCGTCAACAAAGTCATACTGGTCGGTAACCTGGGCGCAGATCCGGAAGTGCGCTACATGCCTTCAGGTGGCGCGGTCACCAACGTCAATCTGGCAACGTCTGAGAGCTGGAAAGACAAGCAAACAGGCCAGCCACAGGAACGTACCGAGTGGCACCGCATTGTCTTTTTCAATCGTCTGGCCGAGATCGCTGGCGAGTATTTGAAAAAGGGCTCCAAGGTGTACGTTGAGGGCTCGTTGCGCACACGCAAGTGGCAGGGTCAGGATGGCCAGGACCGCTACACCACGGAAATCGTCGCCAATGAAATGCAGATGCTCGACAGCCGCACGGGCGGCGGCCAGATGGGCGGTGACAATTACGGGCGTGATGAGTACAACCAGAGCGCGGCACCGCAACAGGCGCCGGCGCCTTCCGGGGCGCCCCGCGCCGCGCCGCCGAGCAATCCCCCGCCCGGTGATTTTGCCGACTTTGACGACGATATCCCGTTCTAGGCCCGCCAGCGGGCAAGCGCTGCGTGCCGACGTGGTAGGGGGCAACTCGTGCGTGTCCTGCTGATAGGGTCGGACGGCTCTCTCGGTCTGGCGCTGGCTGATCATCTGAAGCGCTGGGGGCGGCACGAGCTGGAGAGCGTTTCCAGCTCGGTGTCCCGCTGGAAGAGCGAACGCCACGCCAAGAAGGTAGTGCGCCGCGCGCGGGCGGACATCGTGGTCGATGCCCGTTTGCAGGGCGCTATCGACAGTGGCGAACTGATCAACGAGCTGGATGTGGAGCGCAGCCATTGGCTCGC
This sequence comes from Haliea salexigens DSM 19537, assembly GCF_000423125.1. Taxonomy (GTDB): domain Bacteria; phylum Pseudomonadota; class Gammaproteobacteria; order Pseudomonadales; family Halieaceae; genus Haliea; species Haliea salexigens. Next base: position 32,386 of record NZ_AUHJ01000019.1, on the reverse strand, counting down.
CAAGGCGTGCCAACGCAGTGGCGCCGCTTATTTCCTGGTGTCCTCTGCCCGCGTTTTTGCCGGCGATGCGGAGCGCGGGTACCGTGAGCAGGACCCTCCCGACAACCCGGAAACCGTTGCTCGTTTGCTGGCCTCCGCAGAGCAGCGCACGCGCGAGACCTGTGAGCGGCATGTGGTGCTCCGCCTGGGGCCGGTGTTCTCGGCCGCGGGCATCAATGTGCTCTCGCACATGCTTGAGCAGTTGATTGCGGGGGGAAGCCTGCTGCTGGACAACCAGCTCAGGGGCTGCCCCGTGGAGTCGCTGGACGCCGCCCGGGTCGTGGCCGGCATGCTGGACCAGTTCGGCGTAGGTGCAGAGGCGTGGGGTACCTATCACTACTGCAGCACCGACGCCACCAACTGCTATGAGTTCGCCGAGGCGCTGCTGGCTTCCGCTTCCCAGTTTTCGCGGTTTTCCCCCGACGGCGTGCAGTTGCAGTTGCTTGAAGGCCCCGGCCGCGCGCTCAACCGCTCGCTGCAATGCAGCGCCATTCGCAGCGCCTTTGCCATCAAACAGGTATCCTGGCGCAGTTTTGTTGCCGACACAGTGCGCCAGTACTTCTACCAACGCCAGCAACAGCAGGCAAGCAAGGAACTCTGAACCGATGTCAGAATCCCCCGCGAGCGACACACCGGTGCCTCTGTCTATCGCCGTGCTGACCGTGTCCGACAGCCGCACGCCGGAAAACGACACCTCCGGTCAGTACCTGCGGCAGTCTCTGGAGGCGGCCGGTCACAGCTGCTTTGATCACCGAATCGTGCCGGACGATATTTACCAGATAAGGGCGCTACTCTCGATCTGGATAGCCGATCCCGCGGTACAGGCTGTGCTGGTCACGGGCGGTACCGGCTTCTCCGGGCGGGACTCCACTCCCGAGGCGGTCGCGCCGTTGTTCGATAAATCGATTGAGGGGTTTGGCGAGGTGTTCCGTGCGTTGTCCCTGGTGGAAATCGGCTCCTCCACAGTGCAGTCGCGCGCGCTGGCGGGGCTGGCCAACAACACCGTTATCTTCTGCATGCCGGGCTCAACCGGGGCCTGCCGCACCGCGTGGACGGGCATTATCCGTGACCAGCTCGACAGCGAGCACCGACCCTGTAATTTCGTCGGTGTGCTGCGGGCGCGCTCCGGCTCGTGACCCCTTTAGTCCCGGTTGCAGAGGCACTGGACACCCTGTTGTCCAAGGCCCCGCCACCCCCGCACAGCGAATTGCGCCCACTGCATGGCGCCTGTGGTGCGGTGCTGGCCGCCGACGTCGTCGCCGATATCGCGGTGCCGCCGGAAGACAACAGTGCCATGGACGGTTATGCACTGCGTGCCGTCGACATGCCCGGACCGCTGCCCGTGAGTCAGCGCATTGCGGCGGGGCAGGCACCACGGCTCCTGCTGCCGGGAACTGCAGCGCGCATCTTCACCGGCGCACCGGTGCCGCCGGGTGCGGATACCGTGGTCATGCAAGAGCAGTGCACCGAGGTGAATGGGGCGCTTGAAGTACGGGGTGAGGTGCGCGCAGGCGACAATATCCGGCTTCGCGGCCAGGATATTGTCACAGGCGCCTGCCTGTTGGCCCGTGGCCGGCGCCTGCGCCCGGAGGATCTGGGTCTGCTGGCATCCATAGGCGTGGGGCAGGTAAGGGTGCGCCGTGCCCTGCGCGTGGCCCTGCTTGCCACGGGTGATGAGCTGGTTGAACCCGGTAGCGGGCCCCTGCAGCCCGGGCAGATCTATAACAGCAACCGTTTTATGCTCGCCGCGCTGCTGCGGAGCCTGGGTATGGAAGTCGTCGACTGCGGGCGCGTTGCCGACACGCCCGCCGCAACCGCGGATGCCCTGTTGCAGGCTGCGGGCAGCGCCGACTGCGTGCTCAGCACTGGCGGGGTCTCGGTGGGTGATGAGGACCACGTGCGCAGTCAGGTCGAACGCCTGGGTTCACTCGCGCTCTGGCGCCTGGCGATCAAGCCCGGAAAACCGCTGGCTTTTGGGGAAGTGGGTGGTGTGCCCCTTCTGGGGCTGCCGGGCAACCCGACGTCGAGCTTTGTTACCTTCTGCCTGCTCGCCCGGCCGTTTCTCCTGCGCTTTCAGGGCGTCGATGATGTGGAACCGCTGTGGCTGCGCGCCCGGGCCGGGTTTACCCGCGACAAGGCCGACCGGCGGGAAGAGTATCTGCGTGTGACCCTGAGTTCAGGCGAGAGCGGCATGCGCGTGGTGCCCTTTGCCAACCAGAGCTCCGGTGTACTGAGTTCCGTGTGTTATAGCAATGCCCTGGCGCGCATACCGGCGGCGACGACGGTTGCCGAAGGTGACTGGCTGGACGTGGCCCTGCTGGATTCCCTGAACTGAGCGCCCGCGGGCACTCAGCCCGTGAACTTCTGGAAGACCAGCGAGGCGTTGGTGCCGCCAAAACCGAAACTGTTGGACATGACGCGCTGCAGATCGACATTGTCGTGGCGCTGGATGGCGATTGGCAGCCCTTCCGCTTCCGGGTCCAGTGTTTCGATGTTGGCCGAGGCCGCGATGAAGCCGGCTTGTTGCATCAGCAGTGAGTAGATCGCCTCCTGCACGCCCGCGGCGCCCAGCGAGTGTCCGGACAGCGACTTGGTGGAGCCGACAACAGGAATGTGGTCGCGATCGCGGTAGGCTTCACGCACCGCCTTCAGCTCCTGAATGTCGCCAGCGGGTGTGCTGGTGCCGTGTGCATTGATGTAGTCGATAGGGCCCGTGACCGTGGCAAGCGCCTGCTGCATGCAGCGCACAGCACCTTCACCGGACGGCGCCACCATGTCGTGGCCATCAGACGTTGCACCGTAACCCACCAGCTCGGCATAGATGTGTGCACCCCTGGCGAGGGCGTGCTCCAGTTCCTCGAGCACCAGCATGCCGCCGCCACCGGCAATAACAAAGCCATCGCGGTTGGCATCGTAGGCGCGGGAAGCCCGCTCCGGCGTGTCGTTGTATTTGGTGGACAGCGCACCCATGGCATCGAACAGGCTGCTCAGCGTCCAGTGCAGTTCCTCACCGCCGCCGGCAAATACAACGTCCTGCTTGTTGAGCTGAATCTGCTCCATGGCATTGCCGATGCAGTGTGCGCTGGTGGAGCAGGCCGAGGATATCGAGTAATTCACACCCTTGATGTGGAAAGGCGTCGCGAGGCAGGCCGAGACAGTACTGCCCATGGTTTGGGTGACACGATAGGGGCCAACGCGACGCAGTCCTTTTTCCCGCAGAATATCCGCCGCTTCGGTCTGACTGGCGGAAGACGCACCGCCGGATCCGGCGATGATGCCGGTGCGTACGTTTGAGACATCCTTTTCCGTGAGCCCGGAGTCGGCAATGGCCTGCTGCATGGAAATATACGCGTAGGCCGCGGCATCTCCCATGAAACGCAGTTGCTTGCGATCGATGTGATCCGCCACGGTAATCTCCGGCGCCCCGGCGACGTGTGAGCGCATACCGATGTCGATCTGCTCCTGGCGAATTTTGATGCCAGAGCGCCCTGCACGCAGCGCGTCGGTGACTGTTTTGGCATCGTTACCCAGACAGGACACGATACCGAGCCCTGTAATGACTACCCGTCTGCTCATGGGATTAAAAAGACTCCGTTGAGGTGAACAGCCCGACACGCAGATCGTTTGCTGTGTAGATATCGCGGCCATCCACAGAGACCACGCCGTCGGCGATGCCCATGATGAGTTTGCGCTCGATAACGCGTTTCATGTGGATGTGATAGCCCACTTTCTTTGCACTGGGTACCACCTGACCGGTGAACTTCACGTCCCCGGAACCCAGCGCGCGGCCGCGCCCCGGATTGCCTCGCCAGCCGAGGAAAAAGCCGACCAGTTGCCACATGGCGTCCAGCCCCAGGCAGCCGGGCATCACCGGGTCGCCCGGAAAGTGGCACTGGAAAAACCACAGGTCCGGATGGATATCCAGCTCGGCGATGATTTCGCCCTTGCCGAAACGTCCGCCTTCAGAGCTCACATGTGTGATGCGGTCCAGCATCAGCATGTTGTCGGTGGGCAACTGGGCATTGCCGGGGCCGAAGAGGTGACCGTGCCCGCAGGCTACCAGTTCCTCTTTCGTGAATGCGCTTTGTGCGGTCATAGTGTGTCCAGTCGGGCCCTGGAGGCTGGGGGGGGGCGGTCAGCCCTGATCTCCGTCGTGTAATGTTCCAGCAGGGCATGTGTGTCAGGGCGTCATTCTAAACCCTGCAGGGCACAAGTCCAGCGCTGGCGTGCGCAGGGATTTGGGGGTTGGTCAGGTATGTAGGCTGTGGGGTGTTTCCTTAAGGATTGAGTGGGCGGGCGGCCCGTTGGGCCGCTGCGTCGCTTTGCACGGTGCGTTATTTCCTGCTCCATTCCGGGCGCATGCGGCGCGCGGTCCTTTGGGTGATCTTGCGCTACCGTCTGGCGGTCGATTGATGAAGTTATTTGGTCACTTGTCATGGCGGCGGTGTTTCTCGGGTGGCCTTTACGCACTAGCAGCGCTGAGGGTGGGGTGCGTTTAAGAGAGTTGTGGGGGCGCACCGACGCCCTCCAAGTCCGCAGGAAACAACCCACCGCACAAATCAACGCGGGTACGTTGACGAATGGAGCGGTGCTTCGTATTGAGTGGGGCTTCATAGCCGAGGTTTCCACCCGCGTTGATCCGGTGTGCGGGAGTCTTTTTGCGGACTCGGAGGGCGTCGGCGCGAACACAACCCCACCTTAGACCCCGCCAACCTCCAGCCCTGCTAGTACGCAAACGCCTCCCAAGCGCTCAACAGCCTTGGCAAATGCCCAATCCCCCCAACCAGCACGTCGCCAGACGGCAGCGCAAAAACACCCAAAGGACCGCGCGCCGCATGCGCCCGCAGTGGAGCAAAATGACTCCCGTGCTCCGGAGCGACGCAGCGGCCCAACGGGCCGCCAACCTCCAGAACCCACCAGAACCCCGCCAGCCGCTGGCCTCCCACTTTGTCCTTCAAGTAAGATAGAGGACTCCAGCGAGCATCGGCTGCCTGCGGCCAATCTCGCCCAACGCAACAGGACCTACCATGTTGACACCCGTTCTCCTCTCCGGTGGCGTCGGAAGCCGCCTGTGGCCCGTGTCCAGGGAGCTTCACCCGAAGCAGTTTCTGCCCCTGGCCGGCGAGCTCACCATGCTCCAGCAAACCCTCAAGCGCACAGGTTCACTGGAAGCCAATGCCCCGGTAGTGGTCTGCAACGAAGAGCATCGTTTCATGGTGGCGGAGCAGCTGCGCCAGGTCGGGATCAAGGCGGGTGCCTTGATTCTTGAGCCACAGGGGCGAAACACGGCTCCGGCGGTGGCGCTGGCGGCGCTGCATGAGCAGGCTCGTGACCCCGAGGCCGTGTTGCTGGTGTTGCCCGCTGATCATCTTATCCAGCAGGTAGAGGCTTTTTCCGTAGCAGTCGCCAGGGCGCTGCCGCTGGCGCGCGCCGGCCGGCTGATGACCTTTGGCGTGGTGCCGCACACGCCCGAGACAGGTTACGGTTATATTCGCTGTGGAGCCGCTCTGGATGAAGACCTCTATGCACTGGAGGCATTTGTCGAGAAACCGGACAGCGCGACGGCTCAGGCCTACCTGGAAAGTGGCAGTTATCTCTGGAATAGCGGCATGTTTCTGCTGCGGGCGGAAACCTACCTGGCGCAGCTGGCGGAGTTCCAGCCTGCGATGCTGGCAAGCTGTCGTCGTGCGATGCAGGAGGCAACGCGAGACATGGATTTCATTCGCCCCGAGGCGGAAGCCTTTGCGGCCTGCCCCGCAGACAGTATCGACTATGCCGTGATGGAACACACGCGCGAAGGTGGCGTCATCGCCCTGGACTGTGGCTGGAGCGATGTCGGCGCCTGGTCGGCACTGTGGGAAGTCGCGGCGCGCGATGTGCAGGGTAATGTCAGCCAGGGCGATGTCATGCTCGACAACTGTCAAAATAGCTATTTTCGTAGTGAATCCCGTCTGCTGGCTGCAGTTGGGGTGGATAATCTGGTGGTGGTGGAAACGGCGGATGCCGTACTGGTGGCGGATCGCGACCAGGTGCAGGACGTCAAGCGTATTGTCAGTCGCCTGAAAGCCGAGTCGCGGCCCGAGGCATCGTTGCACTCGCGCGTCTATCGCCCCTGGGGGTCTTACGAAACGCTGGTTACCGCCGACCGTTTTCAGGTGAAGCGCATCATCGTTAACCCGGGACAGACCCTGTCGCTGCAAATGCACCACCACCGCGCAGAGCATTGGATTGTGGTGCATGGGACGGCGGAGGTGACCTGTGAAGAGAAGGTGTTCATGCTCGGTGAAGACGAATCCACCTATATCCCGCTCGGTCGCAAGCACCGCCTGGCGAACCCCGGCCGCATTCCCCTGGAGCTGATTGAAGTGCAGTCCGGGACGTATCTGGGTGAGGATGATATTGTTCGGTTTGAAGATGTCTACGGCCGCGAGCAGGCCAGTCAGGCAAACAAGGTAAACAAGGAGAGTCGTTGATGATCAAGAAATGCCTGTTCCCCGTGGCCGGTTATGGCACCCGCTTCCTGCCGGCGACCAAGAGCATGCCGAAGGAAATGCTGCCCATCGTCAACAAGCCGCTGGTGCAATACGGTGTGGAAGAGGCCATTGCCGCAGGCATGACGACCTGTGCGATGGTCACTGGCCGGGGCAAGCGCAGCATCGCCGATCACTTCGACATCAGCTTTGAACTGGAACACCAGATCTCCGGCACCGGCAAGGAGGTGTATCTGGAGAGCATTCGCAATGTGCTCGACAAGGGTGTGTTCACCATGGTGCGCCAGCGCGAAATGAAGGGGCTGGGCCACGCCATTCTGACCGGCGAAGCGCTGATTGGCAGTGAGCCGTTTGGTGTGGTGTTATCCGACGATCTCTGCATCAATGACGGCCCGGGTGTGCTTAGCCAGATGGCCGAGCTCTATCGTCAGTTTCGCTGTTCCATCGTCGCCATTCAGGAAGTGCCGATGGAGGAAGTACACAAGTACGGGGTGATTGCCGGTGAAAGCCTGAAAGACGGAATTTTCCGCGTGGATAAGATGGTGGAGAAACCTGATGCCGCCTCGGCACCTTCGAATCTTGCGATCATTGGTCGCTACATCCTGACGCCGGACATTTTCGATATCCTGCGCGAAACCCCGCCCGGGGCCAACGGCGAGGTGCAGCTCACCGATGCATTACAGACACAGGCGCGGCAGGGCTGTGTCATGGCCTACAAGTTCTCGGGTCGCCGCTTTGACTGCGGCAGTGTGCCGGGGTTTGTCGAGGCCACCAATTTCGTTTACGAACATCTTTATTCACAGCAGTAGGTGGGGGTTGGCAGCATGCAGAAGCTCGACTGTTTCAAGGCCTACGATGTCCGTGGACGCGTTCCCGACCAGTTGAATGAGGATATTGCGCGGCGCATAGGTCGTGCCTATGCAGAGGTAGTTAAACCGCAGAAGGTGGTTGTCGGTCACGATATCCGCCTGACCAGTGAAGCGATCAAGGCAGCCCTGGCGGACGGCCTGCGGGAGCAGGGTGTGGATGTGTATGACATCGGCATGTGCGGCACTGAGGAAATCTATTTCGCGACCAGTCACGCCGAAATGGATGGAGGCATTGTGGTAACAGCCAGCCACAACCCGAAAGATTTCAATGGCATGAAGTTTGTGCGCGAGGAGTCGCGGCCCATTTCCGGCGACAGTGGCCTTGCGGATATACAAGCCCTGGCGGAGGCCAACGCGTTTACGCGCGCAGGATCGCACGGTCGCTACCTGCCGCTGGATACCTCTGAAGCCTACATCGAGCATTTGCTTTCCTATGTGGATGTGGCGTCACTGCCGCCTCTGCGCATCGTGGTCGATGCCGGTAACGGCGGTGCAGGGCGCGTGGTGGATCTGCTGGCAGCGCACCTGCCGTTCGAATTTATCCGCCTGCATCACGAGCCGGACGGACACTTTCCCAACGGGGTGCCCAATCCGTTGCTGGAGGAAAACCGTGCGGTCACCAGCGAGGCGGTGCTCTCTCACAATGCCGATCTGGGATTGGCCTGGGACGGCGATTTCGACCGCTGTTTCTTCTTTGACGAGCGTGGTGAGTTTGTCGAGGGCTATTATCTGGTGGGTCTGCTGGCGGAAATGGCGCTGGAGCAGCACCCGGGGTCGGCGATCATCCACGACCCGCGGCTGGTGTGGAACACCATCGACCGCGTGGAGCAACTCGGTGGACGCGCGGTAGAAAGCAAAACCGGCCATGCGTTCATCAAGGAGCGGATGCGGGCCGAAAACGCGGCCTATGGTGGTGAAATGAGTGCTCACCACTATTTTCGCGACTTCGCCTATTGCGACAGTGGCATGATTCCCTGGCTGCTGGTTGCGGCCCAGCTGGGCCGACGCGGGATGCCGCTGTCGGCGCTGGTAGCCGAATGCATGGCGGCTTTTCCCTGCAGCGGCGAGATCAATCGCAGTGTACCGGACCCGGCTGCGGTGCTGGCCAGAGTTGCGGCACGCTACCGGCCTCAAGCCGTGGCGGAATCATCGGTTGACGGGCTGTCCATGGCCTTTGCGGACTGGCGCTTTAATCTGCGCCTGTCGAATACCGAACCTGTGGTGCGCCTGAATGTGGAAAGCCGCGGTGATGCCGCGCTGATGACGGCGCAAACAGCCGAGCTGCTGGCCCTGATCGACGCTTAGGTCGCCGCTGGGGCGTCGGTAGACCGTTGTGCCCGGAACCATTCTGCGAGCAGGCGCTCCGTGGCCGGGTCCAGGGTCTTGTCGGCCCCGGGGTCGTCGAGACGCTTGAGAATGCTGTGGCCGATGCTCTTGCCCAGTTCCACCCCCCATTGGTCAAAAGCATTCACCCCCCACAGCCGGCTGCTGCAAAATGTACGGTGTTCGTACAATGCCAGCAGCGCCCCGAGGGTGTGTGGCGTGAGGGCGTCCAGCGTAATGACACTGTGCGGTCGACTCCCGGGAATCACCAGGTGTGGCGCCAGGCGCCGTGCCTCGGCTTCCTCCACGCCGCGCTCTAACAGGCTGGCGACTGCATCCTCCGTGCTGCGCCCAACCATCAGGGCCCGGCTCTGCGCGAGGCCATTGGCGACCAGCAGGCGATGTTGCGCGGCTTCACCGGTGGCGGTAGTCAGCGGCAGAATGATGTCGGCCGGGCACAGGCGTGTACCCTGGTGCAGTAATTGGTAGAACGAGTGTTGTCCCATGGTTCCGGCAGCACCCCAGAGCACCGGGGCCGTGTCGTACGCCAGGGTTTCCCCATCGCGGCTGACCCGCTTGCCGTTGCTTTCCATGGTGAGCTGCTGCAGATAATCGGGCAACCTTTCCAGGCCCTGGTCATAGGGCAGTACCACATGGTTTGCTGCCTGGAAAAAGTTGCAGTACCACACCTCAAGCAGGCTCATCAGCATAGGCAGGTTGTGCGCGCTGTCGGCCTCGAGAAAGTGCCGGTCCATGGCTTCGGCACCGGCAAGCAGGGCGCTGAAAGCCTCCCAGCCAATGGCGACCGCAATGCTGAGTCCAATGGCTGACCACAGGGAGAAGCGCCCGCCGACCCAGTCCCACAGGGGCAGGCAGTTGTCCGCTGGAATGCCGAAGGCCGCGGCGGCTTCGAGGTCGCTGGTGATGGCCAGGAAATGCCGTGACCAGTCCCCGTCGCTGGCACCCGCCGCGCGCAGCCAGCGCTGGGCCGCTTCGCCGTTGGCGAGCGTCTCCTGAGTCTGAAACGATTTCGAGCACAGAATGAAGAGCGTGGACGCGGGGTCGAGACCGCGCAGTGTGCCCTGCAGGTCTGCAGGGTCCACATTGGCGACATAGTGGCATTGCACCGGACCCTGCCAGTTCGCCAGTGCCGCCGTCACCAGCCGCGGCCCGAGGTCTGAGCCGCCGATGCCGATGTTCACCACATGACGAATGGCCTGGCCGGAATAGCCGGTGAGCTCCCCCGTCGTAATGCGTTCACACCACAGACGCATGCGGTGGCGGGTATCCTCGACGCGGCTGAACTCGGCCTCCAGGCCGGACGGCGCGCTGCGCGCACGCAACAGAGTGTGCAGTGCAGGGCGGGCTTCCGTGTTGTTCAGGGGCGCGCCAGCGAGCAGCTGCCGGGCGTGGTGGGGGAGTTGCGCCTGTTCGGCCAGGCGCAGTAACGCGCCGCGGCTATCCCGGCAGAGCAGGTGGCGTGAGTAGTCCAGTGTGAGGCCCGCGGCGCTGGCGGTGAAATCCGCGGCACGCTGGACCTCGCGGTTGAACAGTGCACTGACGGCGGTGCCGCGCAGCGGTTCGGCGAGCGCCTGTAGTTCATGCCAGGAGGGAAGATCCGAAAGATGCAGAGTGTGTGCCATGGTGCGCGCCGCCGGGATAGGTGGCCAGTATAGGCAGCGCTATCGCGGCCTGCAATTCGCGCGTGGCGTCAGTGGTCGCGCTCTATGGACAGGCGTGTAAGCTGCTGCAGGGCGTCCAGCGCCGGACCCGGGGGCAGCCCGGCCAGAGCCGCCACCGCCAGGTCGTGGTGTTCGCGTGCCCGCATGCGCGTATGCTCCATGGCGGCGCAGCGTTCTACCGCGGCACTGATGGCTTCCATTTCCTCCGCGGAGCGCTCGGTAATGGCGCGTCTCACCAGTGCCTGTTCGTCTGCGTTGCCGGTGCGCAGGATGTGAATCAACGGCAGCGTCACTTTGCCTTCGCGCAGGTCGTCGCCGACATTCTTGCCCATGGTCGCGGCATCACCCGCGTAGTCGAGCATGTCATCGATCATCTGGAACGCCAGCCCGAGGTGCAGACCGAAACTGGACAGCCGCTCTGCCTGGGCCCGGTCGCTACCGCTCAATACTGAGGCGCCGTAGCAGGCGGCGGCAAACAGCACGGCGGTCTTGCGGGTGATGATGTCGATGTAGTCCTGCTCGGTGGTGTCCGCGTTGCCCGCCCGGGTCAGCTGCAGCACCTCGCCCTCGGCGATGGTGTTGGTGGTATCAGCCATGTGGCGCAGAATATCGAGGTTATCGAGCTGTACCATGAGCTGGAAGGCGCGCGTGTAGAGAAAGTCGCCGACCAGCACGCTGGATGCATTGCCAAAGGCGGAGTTGGCCGTCGGGCGGCCGCGGCGCAGCTGTGACACGTCGACCACATCGTCGTGGAGCAAGGTTGCCGTGTGAATAAACTCGATGACAGCGGCAAAAGTGATGTGGGCGCTGGCGCAGGTTCCCAGGGCCCTGGCGGTCAGCAGTGCGAGCAGGGGCCGCATGCGTTTGCCGCCGGCGTCCACAATATAGTGGCCGACATTCTCGACCAGAGGCACGTTGGACTCGAGCTGCTGGATTATCAGGTGGTTGACCTGATCGAACTCGCGGGCAACGCTGGCGCGGATCTGCTGCATAATGTGAGGGCGTTGAAAATGCTCGCGCATGCTAGGGTGGTCGGGGTGGGGTGTCAAGCGCGGCTGGGGCCGGGTGCGGCGCCTGTAAATAAACCTTGCCCACATTGGGCGAGTTGAGTAAAATTCGCGCCCTCCGGGAGAGATGCGCCTGAAACGCATGCCCCGGAATCATGAGCACTGTTAGTGCCTGGCTCTGCCCCCTTGATTTGCAAGGGTTTTTTACACCGCGAGCAGGCTAACTGAACGGAGACGGCAATGTACGCAGTTATTGAGAGCGGTGGCAAGCAGCATCGCGTGGTGGAGGGGGAGACCCTGAAGCTGGAAAAGATCGAAGTGGCCACAGGCGAGACGGTTGAGTTCGACCGCGTGCTGATGGTCGGCGGCGACCAGGTCAAGATCGGCACTCCGCTGGTAGCGGGAGGCAAGGTGACCGCTGAAGTGGTAAGCCACGGTCGTCACAAGAAGGTTAAGATTGTGAAATTTAACCGCCGCAAGCACTACCGGAGAGAAACTGGCCATCGCCAGTGGTTCACCGAAGTTAAAATCACCGCTATCACGGCGTAACGGAGGCTAGCGACTATGGCACACAAGAAAGCAGGCGGCAGTACTCGTAACGGTCGCGATTCCGAAAGTAAACGCCTTGGCGTCAAGCGTTTTGGCGGCCAGCTGGTGCAGGCAGGCAACATCCTGATCCGCCAGCGCGGCACTCGTTTCCACCCCGGCGCCAATGTGCGTTGCGGCCGTGACCACACGCTTTTTGCAACGGCAGAAGGCAAAGTGGAATTTGTGACCCGGGGCCCCAATAACCGGAAATACGTGCAGGTGGTGAGCGCCTGATCGGGCGGTCAACCTGGCCGGATAGATAGAAAGCCTCGTCAACTGACGGGGCTTTTTTTTTTGAGTGACTGATGTTCGCAGTGGCGAACGCGACCCCGCCGAGGGGCGCAACGGCTGAACCATGAAATTTGTAGATGAAGCAAGCATCAAGGTGTTTGCGGGCAACGGTGGCAACGGCTGCCTGAGCTTCCGCAGGGAGAAGTATATTCCGCGGGGCGGCCCGGATGGCGGCGATGGCGGCGATGGCGGTAGTGTCATCCTGGAAGCCGACGAAAACCTCAACACCATGGTCGACTACCGTTTTGTGCGCAGTTATCGCGCCGAGAATGGCGAGTCCGGCCGCAGCCGCAACTGTACCGGCAAGAGCGGCGAGGACCTCATTCTTCGGGTACCCGTGGGCACCACGATCATTGATGAGGACAGCGCCGAGGTGCTCGGCGACCTGGCGGCCCATGGTGACCGGCTTATTGTGGCCCAGGGCGGTTGGCACGGCCTCGGTAACGCGCGCTACAAATCCAGCACCAACCGGGCGCCGCGACAAACCAGCCCGGGAACGGAAGGCGAACAGCGCGCGCTGAAGCTTGAATTGAAAGTGCTGGCGGATGTCGGCCTGCTGGGGCTGCCAAATGCGGGCAAGTCGACCCTGATCAGGGCGGTGTCGGCGGCGCGGCCGAAGGTCGCCGATTATCCCTTCACTACGTTGGTGCCGAATCTGGGGGTGGTCAAGGTCGATGCTCATCGCAGTTTCGTCGTGGCCGATATCCCGGGCCTGATTGAGGGCGCCTCCGATGGCGCCGGCCTCGGCATCCGCTTCCTCAAACACCTCACGCGCAACCGCATCCTCCTGCATCTGGTCGACATGGCTCCGGTCGACGGCAGTGAGCCGGCCGATGCGGCGCTCGCCATCGTGCGCGAGCTGGAGCGTTTCAGCCCGACACTGGCCGGGCGCCAGCGCTGGCTGATTCTGAACAAGGTCGACCTGGTGCCCGAGGGCGAGCTGGCGCCGCGGCGCGCGGCCCTGCTCGAAGCGCTGGCCTGGGAGGGGCCTGTCTACGAAACCGCCGCTATCAGCGCCGAAGGCACCAGGCGCCTGTGCCAGGATTTGATGGTTTCGCTGGAGGAGCAGAAGGCACTTGAACTTGCCGACCCGGATGTCGCCCAGGCAGAGGCGGAGCAGCAAGCGCGCATGCAGCAGGAAGCCCGCGATCGTATCGAGGCCCTGCGTGCCCGGCACCGTCGGCGGCCGGAGGACGATGCCAGCGATGACGATAGCGACGATGTTGAAGTGGAATATGTACACTGATGAGTGAGCCGCAACGCGAAACCATTGCCGCCAGCCGACGCTGGGTTATCAAGGTGGGCAGTGCGCTGTTGACCAATGACGGGCGCGGCCTGGACGCGGCAATGATCGGCAGCCTGGTGGCGCAGATTGCAACCTTGCGCGCCGATGGCGCCGAGGTTGTGCTGGTGTCCAGCGGCGCTGTGGCCGCTGGCCTGGTCAGGCTGGGTTGGCCGCGTCGCCCCACGCGCCTGCACGAGTTGCAGGCCGCGGCTGCGGTCGGCCAGTCCGCCCTGATCCAGAGCTACGAAACCGCATTTCGCGGTTACGACATCGTTTCTGCCCAGGTGTTGCTGGGGCATGACGACATCACTGCCCGTGACCGTTACCTCAATGCGCGAAGCACCCTGACGACGCTATTGCGCCTCGGGGTGGTGCCGGTCATCAATGAAAATGACACGGTGGTGACCGACGAGATCCGTTTCGGTGACAACGATACCCTGGCGGCGCTGGTGGCCAACCTCATTGATGCTGATGCGCTGCTGCTGCTCACCGATCAGCAGGGGCTGTATGAAGAGGATCCCCGCCTGAACCCGTTTGCGGTGCTGGTGGACAGCCGGGAGGTGCACGATACGGCACTGGATCGGATGGCGGGAGAGGGCGGTGCACTTGGCCGGGGTGGCATGATTACCAAGCTGCGGGCGGCGCGACTGGCGGCCCGCTCCGGCACCGAGACGGTGATTGCCAGTGGTCGTCACCCGGATGTTGTGGCCCAGGTGGCCAGCGGCAGTGCCCTGGGCACCTGGTTGCGCACGGGCCGGCAACCGGAAAATGCGCGCAAACAGTGGCTGGCAGGCATGGTGCGTATTCCGGGTAGCCTGGAGCTCGACGCCGGTGCGGTGCGCGTGCTCCGGGAGTCGGGACGCAGCCTGTTGCCGGTGGGCGTGTGTGCGGTGACCGGTGAGTTTGAGCGCGGTGACATGGTGCTCTGTGTCGACCCGGAGGGGCGCGAGGTGGCACGTGGCCTGGTGAACTACAGTGCCGCTGAAGCGCGTCGAATCATGGGCAGGCCCTCGCTGGAAATAGCACCGTTGCTGGGTTACCAGGGTGATGAGGAACTGATTCACCGCGACAATCTGGTGTTGTGCTAGCGCACGGCGGCCTGGGGACTGGAGAAAAGGATGAGCCTGACGCCCGAACTGCTATTGCTGCTGTACTGCCTGGCCATTGCCCTGCTGTCGCTCGCGGGGGGGCTGTTGCCCAACTGGGTGAGAATGACCCATACGCGCACGCAGCTGGTGATGAGCTTTGTGTCCGGCCTCATGCTCGGCGTTGCTTTCTACCACCTGCTGCCGCACAGCATCGCCTTGCAACCCCGGGAATACGGTGCCGATGCTTCGGTCTGGTGGCTGATGATTGGACTCATCGTCATGCTGTTGCTGTTGCGCATGTTTCATTTTCACCAGCACGATTTCAGCGAAGATGAGCACGAGCATCATGACCACGGCTCCGAGCATACTCATGGTCTGGAGCCCGCAAGCGGTGGTGATCACCAGCACGGGCATGTGTTGGCACATGGCGGTCACAGTGCGACCCAGGCTCTGCCCGCTGCACATCGCCTGAGCTGGGTGGGCCTGGCACTCGGCCTGGGGGTACACACGCTGATTGATGGCGTTGCGCTCGGCGCGGTGATGCAGGGCGAAGTGGGGCGCAGCGCAGGGTTACTGGGTGTGGGTGTGTTTCTCGCCATCCTCCTGCATAAACCGCTGGATGCCATGTCAATAACAACCATCATGGAAGCGGGCGGCTGGAGCAGGCGGTCCCGCTCGCTGGCCAACCTCGGCTTTGCGTTGCTGTGCCCGCTCGGGGCGCTGCTGTTCTTCTTCGGCGTCGACCTGCTGGGCGATGCACGCCATCATGCCGTTGCCGGTGCGCTGGCATTCTCGGCCGGGGCGTTTATCTGCATCGCATTGAGCGATCTGCTGCCGGAGGTGCACTTCCACAGCCATGACCGCGGCAAGCTGACCCTGGCCTTTCTCGCCGGAATCGTACTGGCTTACGCCATTGGCGGGCTGGAGCCGGCTGGGGTACATTTGCACGGGGTTTGAACGCGCGCGAGGAGAACAGGATGGTCAAACGTATAATCTATCCGCCCATGTGGCTGGTATTTGGTGTGTGCGCCATTTTTGCCTGCAACGAGTTCTACCCCGGGCCGCGCTTTACCAGCCATGCCAGCCAGGCGATTGGTGGTGTCCTCCTGCTGGCGGGGCTTGCCCTGCTGGTGGTCGCCGGTGGCCTGTTCAAGCGCGCGGGAACGGACCTGATCCCGTTCCGCACGGTGTCCGCGCTGGTGACCACTGGCGTCTATCGCTTCAGTCGCAACCCGATGTATCTGGGCATGGCGGCAATCCTCCTGGGCGTGGCGGTGACGGTGGGCGCGACAACGGCGCTGCTGGTGCCGCCGCTATTTATGGTCATTGTCGAATGGCGTTACATCCGGCCTGAAGAAGGCCTGCTCCGGAATCTCTTTCCCGAGGAGTATCCCGCCTACTGCGCGCGCGTACGGCGCTGGATCTAGGCGATTTCTGCTCAGGCACCCATGGCTTTCGCCCGCGCCTGCGTGGCCTCTGCATCGAAGGGCTTTTCTGTCCAGCCCTGCAGTTGTTCTTCTACCAGCGTCGCCAGCGCGTCTATGTGGCCCGCATCGCTGTTAAGGCAGGGAATGTAGTCGTAGCGTTCACCGCCTGCTTCCATGAAGTAGTGGCGATTCTCTACACCGATCTCCTCAATAGTCTCCAGGCAGTCCGCCGAGAAGCCCGGACAAAT
The DNA here is from genome assembly GCF_000423125.1 of Haliea salexigens DSM 19537. Lineage (GTDB taxonomy): Bacteria > Pseudomonadota > Gammaproteobacteria > Pseudomonadales > Halieaceae > Haliea > Haliea salexigens. The sequence goes on along the minus strand of NZ_AUHJ01000019.1, from coordinate 16,048 downwards.
CACCTGCACTGACTTGACCCCCTGCGCGGGCAGTCCCTTGAGCGTTTCATCGGTATAGGGCTGCAGCCAGGGTTCACGGCCGAAGCGAGACTGGAAACAGGTCAGGTAGTCCCCCGCATCCAGTCGCAGCGCCTCCGCCAGCAGGCGGCTGGTCTTGTGGCAGTGGCAATGGTAGGGGTCGCCGTTGTGGAGGTAGCGCTCTGGCTCGCCGTGGTAGGACATGATCAGGCGGTCCGCACGACCATGCGCCTGCCAGTGCGCGCGCACGCTGGCGGCCAGCGCTTCAATGTAAGCCGGGTGGTCGTGATACTGCGCGACAAAACGCAGTTCAGGCAGCCAGCGCCGCTGACGAAAATCCGCGGCGAGCGCGTCGAAGGTGGACCCGGTGGTCGGTCCGCTGTACTGCGGGTAAAGCGGCAACACCACCAGTCGCTGTACGCCACGGTCAAAGAATGCCTGTAGCTGGCTGGAGATCGGGTGCGAGCCATAGCGCATGGCGAAATCCACCAAGACGCCGTCGCCGTGGGTTCTCTTCAGGACTTCGTGCAGGGCCCGGGCCTGGTCGCGCGTGTGCAGGAGCAGGGGTGAGCCCTCATCGGTCCAAACGGTGCGGTAGGCTTTGGCGGAGCGGGCCGGGCGCAGGTTCAGAATGATGCCGTGGAGGATGAAGAACCACAGCAGGCGCGGCACCTCTACTACCCGGGGGTCGGATAGAAATTCCCTGAGGTAGCGCCTGAGTGCGCCCTTTTCGGGGGCATCAGGCGTGCCAAGGTTGGTGATCAGTACGCCGATACGGGGCACCTGAGCGTGGTTGTAGTCGTGTTGTCCGCGGTATCGCATAGGGTGACATTATCCTGTGGGGGTGCCGGAAAGCCAAGCGGCACTGGCGGCTGCAAGGCTCAGCTGTCCTCTACGCAAACCATTCGTCGCTGGATTGATGCAGTTCATCGCTGCCGGGCCACTGCTCATCGAAAGCCCCTGTCGGGCGAACCCGGGTGCCTCTAATCTGTGTTCCATGGACAGCGCGGGAGACACCCAGCGGGTCCTCAAGCCCACTGACAAGGCCCCAATGGCCAGGAGAAGAACCATGCAATCACTTATCAACAAGACCGTCGTATCATTCGCTTTCGGTGTATTCAGCACGCTCGCCCTGTCGACGAACGCCGCCGACGCTCCCGAAAATACGCTGGTGCTGGCACAGGGCATGGAGGCCGCCTCAGCGCACGTTGCGCTTGGAGATCTTAACCTGGCGTCGGCCGAAGGTCAGCAAGCGCTGCACAACCGGATCAGTCAGGCAGCCCGCGCTGTGTGCGGCTCCACCGATTACCGTGTTGCCGGTGGTTTGCGCATGGCATCCAACAACCGTGCCTGCTACGAATCCGCGTTCGCCGAGGCCATGAGCCAGGTGGGTGCCGGCCGGTTTGCCAGCACGGTGCGCTGAGTCGTTCAACTCCTGCTACCCCTGGTGGGAGTCCCGGGGAGTCACCGCAAGGTGGCTCCCTTTTTTTTACAGCAGCGTATCGATCACGACACCGGCCAGAAACAGCGGCGTGAACTGGCGGGTATGCCGGAAGCAGGCAGCTGAGAACCACAGGGGCCACAGCGCAGGGGAATAGGCGGTTGGCCGCGCCGCTGGCTTCGCCGATCGCAGTGCGCGCAGGGTGCGCCGCAGCCGCGGCAGGCTGGCGAACACCAATAACAGTGGCCAACCGAAGGCCTGTGTCAGTACCAGCCCCAGGGTCAGTGCGTACTGGGCCAGCAGCAGGGCCGCGGTGACCCGCCGGGCTCGCTGTTCGCCCAGTAGCACCGGCAGTGTGTGCACACCTTTCTCACGGTCGGCGTCGAGTTTGTCGATGTGCTTGCCAAACAACACGGTAGTGGGCCCAAGCGCAAATACCAGGCTCAACCACGCCACCTCATTGCTCCACGCGCCCGTGACGATGTAGTAGGTGCCACCCACCATGAGTGGGCCCCATACGAGCAGCACGGCGGGCTCTCCAAGGCCGATATACTTGAGTGGCCAGGTGTAGAACAGGACGAAAAAGGCACCGGCGAGGAACAGCGCAAGCGCGGGGCCGCTGCGCGCAGTCACCAGCCACAGGCCCAGCGCCAGCGCCACCCCCGCGGTAAAGGCAAAATAACGCCAGAATTGCGCTTCGCTCATCAGCCCGTCTTCGAGTACATGTACGCCGTACTGATTGCGGTAGTAATTGCCGCGGTCAATGCCCCGGCGCGAATCGGTGTAGTCGTTGAGCAGGTTGTTGCTGGCATGGGCAAACAGCAGCCCGGTGGCGCAGGTTAACCAGAACAGTAAATCGAAACTGCCGGCGCGCCAGGCCAGTAAGCCGCCAAGCATGGCGGCGGTGAGCGTCATGAACAGTACCGACGCCCTGCAGGCTAGCAACCAGCGCGCCACGGGATCCAGTTGCGCCCACTGCTCGGTGGTGACACCGGGCATGCCGTTCAGGGCTGCCGCCCACAGTTTGAGGTTTACCACGTCGACAAGCCTTGCCCACCACTCTTCAGCCCGCAAGCATATCAGGCATTGTGGCGCCTGCGATGATAAGGTGTCGCCAATCGACCTGCAGCACACGGAGGCACTTGCCATGCAGCGAATAACGGCCATTGCGGCGCTTACCACAATTATGCTCAGCGGCGCGGCGCAAGCCGCAGGGGAGAGCAGCATGCTGACCCGCCTCGATCGCGAGCAGGCGCGCTATGCGGAGCTGGCGCTTACGATCTGGGACAAGGCCGAGCTGGGTTACGTGGAGAACGACAGCAGCACGTTGCTGCAGGACACACTGGCCCGTGAGGGGTTCACCGTAGAGACCGGGGTGGCGGGCCTGCCCACGGCCTTTGTGGCCAGCTACGGCAGTGGCAAACCGGTGATTGGCCTGCTGGCGGAGTTCGACGCGCTACCCGGGATTTCCCAGACAGCCGCCCCTGTGCGGGAAGCGGCAACCGACAAACACAGCGGCCACGCCTGCGGCCACCACCTGTTTGGTGCGGGTTCGGTAGCGGCCGCGGTGGCGGTGCGCCACTGGATGGAGGAAAACAATGTGAGCGGCACCGTCCGCCTCTACGGCACACCGGCGGAAGAAGGTGGGTCCGGCAAGGTGTATATGGTGCGTGCCGGCCTGTTTGAAGACGTGGATTCGGTGCTGGTGTGGCACCCGGCTGATCGCAACCAGGCCAACCCGTCCACAACACTCGCCAACAAGTCGGCCAAATTCCGTTTTCGTGGTGTGTCTTCCCACGCTGCAGTCGCCCCCGAACGGGGTCGCTCGGCACTCGACGGTGTGGAGGCGATGAATATGATGGCCAATATGTTGCGGGAACACATGCCGCAGGAAGTCCGCATGCACCACGTGATCACCAGCGGTGGCTCGGCGCCCAACGTGGTGCCGGATTTTGCGGAGTCATTCTATTACCTGCGCCATCCCGACGCCGCGACCCTGGAGGAACTGTGGGCGCGCCTGGTAGCGACGGCGGAGGGTGCCGCCGTGGGTACGGGCACGGAGATGAGCTACGAGGTGATTCACGGCAACCACAGCGTGCTTGCCAATGAAACGCTCGCCCGGGCCATGCATGATCGCCTGCAGCAGGTGGGCGGTGTGCAGTACAGTCCGAGTGACCTCGCGTTTGCCAACACCCTTGCCGAATCGCTTGCCCGCAGTGAAGGCGATCTCGCCGCCGCCGCGGCGCGCATAGAGCCCTTCGCGCCATCGCGCAGCATGGGCTCCACGGATGTGGGTGACGTCAGCTGGGTGGTGCCGACCACCGAGATGCGTGCGGCGACCTGGGTGCCCGGCACGGCGCCGCACACCTGGCAGGCCATTGCCGCTGGCGGCACTGACATTGGTGTCAAGGGCATGATGGTGGCGGCGAAGACCCTCGCGCTCACTGCTGCGGATCTGCTGCAGCAGCCCGAACTGCTGCGCGCGGCACGCAGTGAATTCGAGCAGCGCCGGGGCGCCGACTTCACCTATCGCCCGCTGCTCGGTGAACGCGAGCCGCCGCTCGATTACCGCAAGTAGGGCCACAGGCTGCAGTAGCCGCCGGGGCAAATGGTTGCATTGGAAACCTTTTGCCCCGGGCGTATACTCGGGGTCTGTTTTCGCTTGCAGGTAACCCATGTCACAGTCTCTTGCCCTGGCGCGATTTCTGCCCTACCGCTGTAACAGCCTGGCGCGCAAGATCAGCGTTTCCCTGTCACGTATTTATGCTGAGAAATATGGCCTCAGTATCCCGCAGTGGCGGGTGCTTGTTACGCTGGCAGAGTATGGCGAGCTGCAGGCCAGCCAGGTCACGGAGCTCACGAGTCTGGACAAGGTGCAGGTGTCGCGCGCGGTGGCGGGGCTCAGTGAGCGCGGCCTGCTGCGGCGGCGCAGTTCGGAGCGGGATAGTCGGGCAGCGCTGCTCTGTCTCAGTGACACCGGGCAGACACTGTTCCACCGTATCGAGCCGGAGGTCCTGGCCTGGGAGCAGGCGTTGTTGGCGCCGCTTGAGCCCGCGGAGCAGGAGGTGCTGTTTACGCTGATCGACCGGCTTGAGCTGCGGCTACAGGAAATGCGTCCGGTTGGCGATGCAACGACCGGCGCCGGGCGGTCCCCGTGACACAAGAGGAGGTGGTGGCCAGCCTGCCCGCCCATCTGCGGCCCTTTGTGCAGGTGCAGGACTACGCGCAGCGCTATACGGCACAGGATCAGGCCCTGTGGCGATTCATCATGCGGCATCTGGTACAACAGCTGCGTGTCACGGCCCACCCGGTCTACCTTGAGGGGCTCGCCCGCACCGGCATCGCGCTGGACCACATCCCCTCGATTGACGAAATGAATGCATGTCTGGCCCAGCTGGGCTGGCGAGCGGTGGTGGTTGACGGCTTTATCCCGCCCGCGATATTCATGGAATTTCAGGCGCTGCGCGTGCTGGTGATTGCGCTGGACATGCGCAGTGTCGACCACGTGTTCTACACCCCGGCGCCGGACATCGTGCACGAAGCGGCGGGACACGCGCCGTTTATTGTGGATGTCGACTACGCGGAGTTTCTGCAGCGTTTTGGTGAAGTCGGCATGCTGGCGATCGCGTCACAGCGCGATCACGCCCAGTATGAAGCGATCCGTAAATTGTCGATACTGAAGGAGACGCCGGGCGTGCCGGCCTCGGCTATCGCTGCCGCCGAGCAGGCGCTGACAGAGCTTCAGGAGGCTGGAGAGGCCCCTTCAGAGGCTGCCCTGCTGGCGCGTCTGCACTGGTGGACGGTGGAGTATGGCCTGGTGGGCGACCTTGCGGACTACCGTATTTTCGGTGCGGGCCTGCTGTCATCGCTGGGCGAGAGCAGGCACTGTCTGGACGATGCGCGGGTGCGCAAATTACCGCTCACGGTGGATGCTGTTGCTCGCCCTTACGACATCACCCGGGAACAGCCGCAGTTGTATGTGACTCGCAGTTGCCGGCATTTGAGCCAGGTGCTGGAGGAGTTTGCCGCTACCATGGCTTTTCGGGTAGGTGGTGCAGCCGCGCTGCGGCGGGCGATTGCCGCGGGTACCGTGTGCACGGCGACCTACGACAGTGGTGTTCAGGTCAGCGGCCGCTTCAACGCGTTGCTCTGTGACGCGGTCGGCCAGGCGATTTACCTGCAGTGTGAAGGGCCGAGCCAGCTGGCCTTCCGCGGCAGGGAAATCTACGGCCATGGCACCGCTGCGCACAGTGGTGGCTTCGGCTCGCCGGTGGGCAAACTGAAGGATTTCACCCGCTGCCTGTCCGAGTATTCGGTCGACGAGTTGCAGGCGCACGATATCCGCGTGGGTGAAAGGGTATGTCTGGAGTTCCTGTCGGGGATTACCGTGCGCGGCCATCTGCACCACGTGGTGCGTCAAGAGCACCGCAACCTTGTCCTGAGCTTCCTCGACTGTGCCGTGACTGATCTCCAGGGCAGTGTGTTGTTTGAGCCAGGCCAGGGGCGGTATGACATGGCGGTAGGCGGGGCGATCACAGCCCTTTCCGGCGGCAGTGCAGACCGCGAGAAATACCCGTTATACCAACCGGTTGCCAGTACGCACACGCAGCATGCGGCGACGGATCCGACGCTGGAGGCGGCCTACCAGGCCGTGTTGGCGCTGGGACAGCAAGGCAACGAAGCCGCCGCGGCGGCAGCGCTGGATGAGTGGCCGGATGACTGGCTGCTGCGGGTGGAGGTGCTGGCCCTCGGCGAACGGGCGCCTGCCGCATTATCAGCACGGGCGCAGCGAGAGCTGCAGGCCCTCGGCACACGGCGCGACGAGCTGCACGACGTGCTCGCTCTGATGCAGTAGTACGCTGCGCCCGCAGCGACAAACCTGTGTGGTGCGCGAGGCATGCATCCCGGCGGGGCTTCCCTTACTATACCGGCTCGCACAGACACTGCGCATGGAGAGAATGGATGCCACTGGATTTCGATGGCGCGCGACTGCCCAATCCTCACTGCGGCGAGGAGCACGAGGCCTGGCGCACGCAGCTGCGCCGCTTTATTGACAACGAGATCATGCCTTTTGCCGAGGACTGGGATGAAGCGGGTGAGATTCCCGCCGATCTGTGGCCCAAGGCGGCGGCGGTGGGTTTGCTGGGGCTGGGCTACCCTGAGGCCTATGGCGGCACCAGTGAAAGTATCGACAGCTGGCACGCCTGGATCACCCAGGAAGAGCTGGCGCGTATCGGCGCGGGGGGGATTCCCGCCAGCCTCATGGTGCACGGCATTGGTCTGCCCCCCGTACTGAACTGGGGTTCCGAGGAAATGAAACAGCGGGTGGCGCCACCGGTGCTCGCCGGCGAGAAGCATATCGCCCTCGGCATCACCGAGCCCGGTGGGGGATCGGATGTCGCCAGCCTTGCTACCACGGCGGTGCGGGACGGCGACACGTTCATCGTCAATGGCTCCAAAACCTATATCACCGGCGGCATGCGCGCAAACTGGGTGTCGACGGCGGTGCGTACGGGGGGTGAAGGCGCCAAGGGGGTGTCCATGCTGCTGATTCCCACGGACGCGGAAGGGTTCAGCCGCACGCCGCTCACCCGCAAGCAAGGTTGGTGGGCATCGGATACGGCGACGCTGTATTTCGACAATGTGCGCGTTCCCGTCGACCAGTTGATCGGCCCTGAAAACCAGGGCTTCTGGGTCATCATGACCAATTTCAACAGCGAGCGCATGGCGATGGCGGCGGGCATGGAAGCCATGGCCCGGGTCTGCCTGGAAGAAGCGGTGGCCTGGGCGCGAGAGCGGCGCACCTTTGGCAAGCGGCTGGCGGATCACCAGGTGATCCGGCATAAAATTGCCCAGATGAAGCAGAAAATCAACGCCACGCAGGCTTATATTCGCCTCTGTTACGAGTCGATAGAGACGGGCACGGCAAACCCGGGCGATATCGCCCTGCTCAAGGTGCAGGCCAGCGAGACCGTGGAGTTCTGCGCTCGTGAGGCGATGCAGATCCTGGGTGGCATCGGCTTTATGCGCGGTAGCCGCGTGGAACGGATTTACCGGGAAGTGCGGGTCAACGCCATTGGTGGCGGCTCGGAAGAAATCATGCGAGACCTGGCCGCGCGCCAGTACGGAGTCTGATATGAAATTGTGGCACTGTGGCGGGGCGCGCTCGCTGCGCCCCCTCTGGACGCTGGAAGAGTTGGGGCTGGACTACGAACTGGAGTTGCTGCCGTTTCCGCCCAGGGTGATGCAGCCTGACTATCTGCAGACAAACAGCCTTGGAACCGTTCCCTACTTTACCGATGGCGATACGGTGATGACGGAATCATCCGGCATCTGCCAGTACCTGGTGGATCGCTACGGGAATCACGGGCTGGGGCTGCGGCCAGAAGATCCGGAGTACGGCGCCTACCTGAACTGGCTGCATCACAGCGATGCCACGCTCACCTTCCCGCTGACCATCGCCCTGCGCTACTACTTCTTCGAGCCGGACCCGGCGAAACGGACGGTGGCAGATGACTACGCCAAGTGGTTCCGCGCCCGCCTGCGGCGCCTGGATGAGTGTGTTGAGCAGCAGGACTACCTGGTGGCCGGGCGCTTTACCATCGCGGACATCGCAGTTGGCTATGCCCTCTTTCTCGGACAGATGGTGCACCTCGACAAGTACTACAAGCCCGCCACCGCGGCCTATTTGCAGCGGCTGATGGCGCGCCCGGCGTTTCAGCGCGCCAATGCACACGGCGAACCGCTGGTCCTGCCCGATGTTGTGTGACGCGCAAACAATGACAAGGAGTGCTACGTGAGTCAGGTAAGCGAAGAGGAAAAGGCGGCGTTTCGCCAGCAGGTGGCAGCCTGGATGCAGGCCAACAAGCCCGCAGATCCTGGCTTCCTGCTGCCTCAGTCGTTCATGGAAGTGGGCAGTGAACAGCAGCTCGACTTCCTGCGCGAGTGGCAGCACAAAGTCTGGTCCGCGGGCTACCTGGGCATGGCCTGGCCGCGTGAATACGGGGGGCAGGGTGTAGACCCTGTGTTCCAGTCCATTGCTGATCAGGAAATGCGCCGCCACGCCGTGCCCATTTGCTTCAACGTAATTGGCCTGGGCTGGGCGGGGCCGTTGATCAACGATATCGGCACGGAGGCGGAAAAGGCGCGCTATCTGAAAGGTATCCTGACCGGTGAGGATATCTGGTGCCAGGGATTTTCCGAACCGGACCACGGCTCCGACCTGGGCAACGCGCAGCTGCGGGCCCGCCGTGACGGTGAAGAGTATGTGCTCAACGGCACCAAGATCTGGACCACCATGGGCAACTTCGCGAAGTACATGATCCTCCTTGCGCGCACGAATCCGGAAGCGGAGCGCAAGTACGACGGCTTGTCGTTTTTCCTTGCCCCTATGCAGGTGGCCGGTGTGGACCCGCGGCCGATACGCAAGCTCACCGGCGAGTACGGTTTCACGGAAACCTTCTTCACCGATGCGCGCATACCGGCCAGCTGCCGGATGGGCGAAGAAGGACAGGGCTGGAAAATCGCCATGAAGACCCTGCAATACGAGCGCGGCGCGGAAGCCGGCGCGGCGGGTGGCTTGGCGTTTGTGCGCATAGCGATCGACGACATGATAGCCGGGCTTGCGGATGTGGAACGGGACGGCGCACCGGCGCTGCAGGACCCTGCGATACGCGACCAGCTGGTACAGATGATCATGGAAGAGAAAGCGGTAGTGCTCGGTGATCGACGTGCGGCAATCGGGCCCCTGACGACGGATTATCCGTTCTCGCTGCCACTGTCGAACAAGTTGCGTTTTACCGAGAGCACCCGGCGCATGCGCCAGCTGGCGATCAACCTGCAGGGCGCGGATGGCGGTTTGTACGTGGGCGACGAGGGTGCTCGGGAGGGCGGTTTCTGGCAGCGGGCCTACCTGAACAGCTTTTCCGCCACCATTGGCGGTGGCACCAGCCAGGTACAGGCAAACATCATTGCAGAGCACATTCTGGGCTTGCCCAAGTGAGGAGAGATTGGTGTCGGTGATTGGCAATACAGCACTGCGTTTCAGCGAAGACCAGGCGATGATCATGGATGTGGCCCGGGCCTTCTGCGCCGACCGCTCACCCATGGCCAGCGTGCGTGCGTTACTGGAGTCGGACGCCGGCTTCGACCCCGCCGTCTGGCAGGAAATGGTGGACATGGGATGGCCCGGTATGACCCTGCCGGAAGCGCTGGGCGGCGCCGGGCTCGGCGTTGCGGCCGCCGTGCCGGTATTCGAGGCAATGGGGCGCTCCCTGTTGGGCGGCCCCCTTATGGCGAGCCTGCTGGCAGGTCAGCTGCTGCTGCGGGCGCAGGTGGGGAACGCGGCTGACAACGCGCTGCTGGCGATTGCCGCCGGTGCGCCTGCGACGATCGCGCTGCTCGACAGCGCTGACTGGGGCGCTGAACGTATCCGCTGCGAGCTGCAGGATGGTGTGCTGCGCGGTGTTAAGCAGCAGGTGTTGGAGGCGGCGGCAGCCGAGTGGTTTGTGGTGGTGGCGCAGGAGCATAACGCGCCCGTGCTGGCAGTGGTGCCGGCCACTGCAGTCGCGCCGGCCGTGCGGCGTGATCACGTGCTGATTGATGCCACGCGCCGCGCCCAGTCTATCGATTTCACCGGTATCCAGGTGAGTGAGGAGGCTGTACTGCGCGGCCCAGCGGTTGCCAGTGCCCTGCGCGATGTGCGTCTGATGGGCGCCCTGCTGCTGGCGGCGGAGGCGGGTGGCAGTGCCGCCAGCTGCCTCGATACCACGGTCGATTACCTGAAGACGCGCAAGCAGTTCGGCAAACTTATCGGGTCCTACCAGGCCCTGAAACATCCCTGTGTGGATATTCTGATGGCGGTGGATTCAACGCGGTCTTTTGTCTACCACGCTGCGACCCTGCTGGGAGAAGACGCGCTGGATACTGACGCGGAAATAGCCTGCCGCATGGCCAAGGCGCAGGCTACTGAAACCCTGAAATACGCCGGTGACCGCGCCGTGCAGTTTCATGGCGGTATGGGGTTTACCTGGGAGTGCGATGCCCAGCTCTACCTGCGCCGCGCACAATGGGTGCAGCAGGCCTTTGGTGACGCCCCGCATCACCGGAAAAGACTAGCCGAGTTGTTGCTTGACCGCTGAGGCCGGCGGCGGCCCGCAACGTTGCCGGCAGTCCGGTAGGCCAGGTATGACGTATTACGCCCATGAGTAAACGCAAACCTACATCGTCAATTCGTAGCGGGGGCATGGGTCGCGGCCTGGCAATGTCGCTGGCGGGGTTGCGAGCCGGGGGCGCCTTCGCCCTCGATGGCGCGCTGGCGCGCCTGCGCCCGGGCAGTGATGCGCAAGCGGAAGCCGGCGACTCCGAGTTCCTGCGCCGCGAGGCCCGCCGGTTTGTTGCCGAGCTGGGGCGGCTCAAGGGCACCTATGTGAAGATTGGCCAGATGTTCGCACTGCTGGGGGAGCACTTTCTGCCCCGTGCGCTGACGGATGCCCTGCAGGAGCTGAATGCTGCCACCGAACCGCTGCCCTGGGCTGAGATCGAGCCCGCGCTGCGCGCCAGTCTCGGTGTGCGCCTGGATGAGCTTGAGGTCGAGCATGAGGCACTGGCTGCCGCTTCCCTGGCCCAGGTGCATCGTGCAACGGTGCGCGCAAGCGGCGAGCGCATCTGCCTCAAGGTGCAGTATCCCGGCCTGCGCGATGTGATCGACAGCGATTTCGACACCGTGGTGCGCATGTTGCTGCTGGCGCGCTGGTTACCGGCGGGACGTCAGCTGGATGACTGGCTGGAGGCCATGCGTCAGCACCTGCACCATGAAATTGACTACCAGCGCGAAGCCCGCCTGGGCGATCTGATGGCGGGCCATGTGAACGCAACGGGTGCCGCCCCCGGCGGTTGTCCCTATCATGTCCCCCGGCGCCATGCGCGTTACTGCGCCAGTGACGTTCTGGCGCTGGAGTATATCGACGGCCATCTGGTGACGGATGCGGCGGTGAGCAGGCTGTCGCAGAGCCGGCGCAACGCGCTGGGCCGCGGTATGCTTGATCTGTTCTTTCGCGAACTTTATTCCTGGGGCCTGCTACAGACCGACCCGAATTTCGGCAATTACCTGATTCGCCGTGAGGCGCGCAGCGACCAGTTGGTGCTGCTGGACTTCGGCTCCACGCTGGAGTGCGAAGCACACTTCCTGCAGCACCTGGGCGGGGCGATTGCCGCCGGTCTGGAGCAGGATCGGGAGGCCTTGCTCGACAGCCTCATTGGCCTGGGGTGTTTGAACGAAGCGAGCAGCGCCTACGCGCGGGATACGTTTATCGATTTCTGTTTTGCCCTGCTGGAGCCGCTGCGCCCCCCCGCCCAACTCCCCGCGGAGTACCTCAACGCGGAGGGCGATTACTGCTGGGGTCGTTCGCAGTTGTTGCGCCGCGCGGGTAAACGCGCCGCCAGTTCAGCCGCATCGCTGGATTTTGCCACCCCCTCCCGTGATTTTGCCCTCATCGCCCGCAAGCTCACCGGGGTGTTTACGTTCATTGCGGTGCTCGACGCACAGTTCAACGGGCACGCACTGGTGGCCCCGCATATCGCGCGCTGGCGCCGGGGGGTCGCATGACGGATCGCGACAAGGAACGCCCGGTGCCAGCGGGCCGCCTGCGCCGTCTGGCTGGCATGGCGCGTCTCGCCGGCGGTGTCGCGGGTGGCATGCTGGCGGAGGGCGAGCGCCAGCTGCGCGCTGGCAAGCGCCCCAAGGTGCGCGACATGCTACTGACGCCGGGCAACGCGCGCCGCGTAACCCGTGAACTTTCACGCATGCGTGGCGCGGCGATGAAACTGGGGCAGATTCTGTCCATGGATACCGGTGACTTGCTGCCCCGGGAACTCGCGGAAATCCTTGCACGGCTACGCGCCGATGCGGATGCCATGCCGCGCCAGCAACTCGAAGCCGCGTTGCAGGGTGCCTACGGCAAGCGCTGGGACCCCGCCCTGTACGATTTCCAATGGCAACCTCTGGCGGCGGCATCCATCGGGCAGGTACACCGGATTCGCGCACCCGACGGGCGCCAGGCAGTACTCAAGATCCAGTATCCGGGTGTGGCAGACAGCATCGATAGTGATGTCGATAACGTGGCGAGCCTGCTGCGCATGACCGGCCTGCTGCCCCGGCAGCTCGATATCGAACCGCTGCTGGTGGACGTGCGGGCCCAGTTGCGGGAAGAGGCGGATTACCTGCGCGAAGCGAAGTTCCTGCAGCGTTTCCGCGAGGCCCTGGCGCACGATGAACGCTTCGTGCTGCCCGAGGTGCTACCCGAGTTGACCCGGCGCACGGTGCTGGCGATGACCTATGTGGCGGGGGAACCCATCGAGACCCTGGCGTTGCAGCCTGCCGAGGAGCGCGACCGGGTGATGACGGCTTTGATCGAGCTGCTGCTTACAGAGTTGTTCTCCCTGCGCCTGGTGCAAACCGATCCCAACTTTGCCAATTACCGCTACCGCGCCAGCGATGGTGCGATCGTCCTGCTCGACTTCGGCGCCACCCGGCGTTTTCGCGCCGGCTTCGTGCGCGACTACGGCAAATTGGCCGCCGCAGCCATGGCTGAGGACCGCGAGGGTCTGGCGCGGGCGGCTGAGCGGGTGGGATATGCCATGGGGGACCCCGGCTCTCACTACCGCGAGTTGGTGCTGGACATGCTGCTCCTGGCGCTTGAGCCCCTGCGGCACCCGGGTGCCTATGACTTTGGTGCCTCGGATATGCCGGCGCGGCTGATGGAGCTGGGCCAGTCGGTTTCAGGGTTTCGCGACTTCTGGCAGGCGCCACCGACCGACGCCATCTACTTCCATCGCAAGTTGGGTGGCCTGTTTATGCTCGCGCACCGGCTAAAGGCTCGCGTCGATGTGGCGTTAGCGTTCATTCCAAGACGTAGTTGACTCACCTCACATCACGAAGGGGCCGCAGTAATCCCGGCGAGATCTTATACTGTTTCCTGCCGTCCTCGCCCAGCACGATCACGGTCTTGCGGTTGATCTTGGTAACGATACCCATGGTGGGGCCCTCTTGGGCCTCGAAGGACACCTTCTGACCCACTCGCAACTGCCTCAAGGCCTGTAGGGTTTCTCGGTCCTGCAGTTCATCAATACGCCGGCAGATCATGCGGTTCAGTTCCAGCAACTGATCGATGCTCATATCTTCAATACGCACGGATGAGTTCCTCCGGCTCGCTCGCTTGCCTCTGTGGGTGACGCGGGTCGACCAGGGACCTCAGTGGCTGGTCGGCGAACCGCAGTTTCCAGCGCCGTGGCGTCAAGTCGGCCACCTCACTGGCCGGGTGCTGGCTGATGCGTTGCAGTACATCCACCAGGTAGGTATACGGATTCACGTCATGCAGCCTGCAGGTACTGATCAGACTCTGGATGATACCCAGGTGCTCGGCACCGAGTTCGGTCCAGCAAAAAATCCAATTTTTCCTCCCCAGAGGAATCGGGCGCAGGGCCCGCTCCAGGTGGTTGGTATCCGGCTGGACATCCGGGTCTTCCAGGAAGACCGTCAAGCTGCTTTCGCGACTGAGCACATAATTCAGGGCTTTGGTCAGTGCGTCACTCGGCAGTAAGCCACCACTTTCCAGCTGCTCCCGGCACCAGTCGAAGAAGCCACTGACCACCGGCTTGGAGTGTTCGAGCCGATACTGGCGCTTCTTTTCATCCGTCAGCTGCCGATCCCGGATAACCGTTTCGTTCTGGTACAGCTTGGCAATCTGCTGAAGGGCTTCGGTGGCCTTCTCCGGGTGCTCATCCTGGGCCTCAATGAAGTAACGGCGACTGTGCACCCAGCATTGTGCGTGGGTGATGGTGGCCTGCTGTTCGGCATACCGGGCGTAGGCGGCATAGCCGTCGCTGAGCAGTGTGCCAGTGAACTGGGTGCCCAGTATCTGCTCGATGTGTGCGCGGCCCCGACTGTTCGAGTACGTGAACACCACCTCATCGGCATCGCCGTACAGCGGCCAGAACCAGCCGGATTTCATTTTGCCTTTTCTGGGTCCCACCCGACCTTGGTGGCCGGCCTTGATGGGCGTTTCATCCATGGCCAGTACCCGGCTGCGCAGCACGTTATCAGTCTGGGAATCAACCACCGGCCGCAGCAGGTCGATGGCGCGCTTAACCAGATTGGTCAGTGTGCTTCGGCTGAGGGTGATACCTGCCTGCTGGATGCGCTGGTGCTGGCGATACAGCGGCAGGTGGAACTGGAACTTGTCCACCAACAGCCCGGCCAGCAGGCTGACATCAGCCAGGCTGTTGTCCAGGACATTGAACGGCGCAGGTGTGGTGACCGGCTTGTTGTCTGCACCTTTGCGCCGGAACACCGGGCGTTCGTGCTGGAGTACCACATAACAGCTCCGCTGGGCCAGCCGGTAGGTGGTCTTGGTACCGATAACATCGTACTGGTCGGCATCTGGTCCGGTTAGCTCTGGCGGCAGTTGCTGGATAACTTCAACCGGCACCTCGGCGGTAAAGCGCAAGCCGGTGTCATTCAGGCAGTCGTCGTCTCGCTGCTTCTTGCCAGTGCCGCGCTGATACGCACGCACCGGGCGCGGTTCATTCTCGGTCGGCGTTTCCGGCAAGGGCGCCTCATCCCGCTGAAACAGACTGTCTTGTCCCGGCAGGTCGTACACCTGCTTCTCGGATTTTGGACCGAACAACTGCTTTTTGAACCAGCTCAGCTGGCGGGTCAACTGCCGGAGGGCTTCGGACTGGGCTGCCAACTGCTCGCGCAGCGCGGCATTCTCTTCGGTCAGTGCCGAGTAGGAAGGCGCGTTGGAATGCGGTGCGTAAGCCGTTGAATTCATGGCGTATATTATACCTGAAGCCAACGCGCTATACGCGCCGAAAACGCTTGTACTGACGATATTTTTGCACCTCGATACCATCGATTAGCAGCTGCAAATCTGTCAGGGTCAAAGCCCGCTGACCGGAAGTGGACGAGGGAACCCGGAACTGTCCCTGCTCCAGACGCTTGGCCCACAGGCAATAGCCGGTGGCAGCAAAGTACAGCATTTTCATCTGGGTCTTGCGGCGATTGACGAAGACAAAATACTGGCCGCTGAGCGGATCGTGCTGAAGCTGGTTGCGCACCATTGCGCTCAGGCCGCGGAAGGATTTGCGCATGTCGGCGGGCTCCGTACACAGCCAGATCCTGGTCTGACTATCGAGCCCGATCATCCGCCTTGGCTCAATCGCAGTTCAACACCATTACCGAGGCTGAGCACGATGTGCCAGCTCGGACCAGAAGCGTTCGGCGCGTCCATCAATAATGAAGACAGGTCCAGAAAGCCGGGATCACTGGCACTCGACGCTTCGGATCTCTGCTGCAGCGACGTACCGGACAGATGCGTGCGCCACTTGCGAAAGCTGGCATAGCCGATGCCATGCTGCTGACAAAATTTCAGAGTTGACAAGCCGCTATCATGCTGCTGGTCAACTAAGGCCTGCCACTGCGCTGCCGTACGATGTTTGCTCATGGAGGTAACCTCATGTGGGTGGATGTGAGGTTACTGTAGGGAGAAATTCAGCGCGGTGGCAGAACGTCCTGGAATGAACGGTTAC
>NZ_AUHJ01000018.1 GCF_000423125.1 Haliea salexigens DSM 19537 | reverse complement strand
GACCTGCACATCATTCTCGATAATCACAGCGCCCACAAAACGAAAGAGATCAGAGATTGGCTGGAGGCCAGGCCTTACATTCACTTCCATTTCACGCCGACCAGTGCCTCCTGGCTGAATGCAGTAGAGGGTTGGTTTGCCCAGCTTGAACGGCGCGCCCTCTACCGCGGAGTTTTCACCAGCGTCCCAGAGCTCAAAGCAGCATTACTCGACTTTATTAAAGTCCACAATCGCACGTTGGCCAAACCGTTCAAATGGACCAAGGATGCGAAGGGTATCCTCGCAGCCGTTGATAGAGCAAAGAATGCGTTACCTAATTAATCAAGCGTCCCACTAGTGGGGTGTTTCCAGCCCCGCGAGGCGTATGTTGCAGCGCAAGTATAAGATGTGTGTTGTGCTCATTGCTCTGCTGGCCTTTGCGGGTCGGCTGGGGGCGGTTGCGTCTGCTCCCTGCACCATGATGGATACCGGCAGTGTGCCCGAGTCTGCACAGTTTGCAATGGTCATGGATCACGCCGGGCACACGTTAGCGGCTGAGGCCGGCGCCCCTGAGCAGTCATGCTGTGACGCACTGCAGTGTTCCCTGCTGCACTGCCTGTCCTCCGGAGCGGCGCTGGTTGACTCCCTGGTACTCGAAACTCCCCCCTGCTCCACTATCTTTAACGCTGGAAGTCCGGTCGCGTGTGTGTCGGCTGACGGCGTTTCGCTATTTCGTCCCCCCATTTTCCGCTGAAGCGGGGTTAGTGCGCCTGAAATTTGGCCACTCACACCCATTGCGGCGGGAGTTCGCTACTCCCCAAACGTAATCAGCGCCCTGCCAGCCGCCGTTTGCCTGTGCGCGTGCGGCGCAGGTGCAAGCTGTTGTTGCGCGAGCTATCCCACGGCGTTCCGGGTGGTCAAATCCCGGCGTGATGGGGCAGCAAGGGTTTCGAGGGAAGACAATGAATGTTTTAAAGAGAGCTCTCTGGTCACTGCTGTTGCTGTGTGCGCCGGCGCTGGCGCAATCAGACATGGCGGCACTCACGCGCGACCGGGCGGTTGCGCTGGCCGTTGCAGCCGACCCCTGGCTTGCGGGTAGTGCCTACCGACAGCAGGCGCTGTCTGACGAGGCCGCCGCCGCTGACAGCTTGCCAGACCCCCGTATCAACATGACGGCCGGGAATTTGCCGCTGGATACCTTTGCAATCAACCAGGAGGCGATGACCCAGTTTACCGTCGGCGTGAGCCAGGCGTTTCCGCGCGGTGACAGCCGCGCACTAGCGGCGCAACAGAAAATCCGGCTGGCGGAACAAGAGCCCCTGCGACGTGCGGACCGGGCCGCGCAGGTAGAACGCACCGTGACGCAGCTGTGGTTCGCGGCGTATTTGGCGCAGGAGACGATCGCGCTGGTGGAGCAGAGCCGAGGGCTCTTCAGGCAGCTATATGACGCCGCCAGACTCCGCTACGCGGCGGCACTGGGGACTACCCGTCAGCAGGACCTGGTGCGGGCGCAACTGGAGCTGACGCGGCTTGAAGATCGTCTCGTCGCGCTGCAGGAGCGCCGCGCAGCCGCCCAGCGGCGCATGGCCGAGTGGATCGGCGACAGTGCTCTGCTGCCCTTGCTCGCGCCTGACATCAGCGGCTCGGTGAAGGCGCCGGCTGCGTTGGGTGCTACTCAGCAATACCGCGACTTGATTGTCCGCCACCCGGCGCTGCAGGCGCTCGACAAGCGTGTAGAGGCCATGTCCGCCGAGGTGGAGCTTGCCCGGCAGGGGTACAAGCCGGCCTGGGGTGTCAGTGCGCAGTATGGCTACCGCGATGATGACCCACTGGGTCGCGATCGCGCCGATCTGTTCAGTGTGGGCGTGACATTTGACCTGCCACTGTTTACCGCGGACCGCCAGGACCGACAGGTCGGGGCAGCCGTGGCCCGTGCGGAGGCACTGCGTACAGATCGCCAGTTGCTCGCGCGCCAGCTGCTTGCCGAGCTGGAGACGGCGCTGGCCCGTGTGCAGCGCGTACAGGAGCGTGAGGCACTGTATGCGCAACAGCTATTGCCGCAGATGGCCGATCAGGCGGAGGCGGCACTCGCGGCCTACAACAATGATGACGGTGACTTCGCCGAGGCCGTGCGGGCGCGGATAGCAGAGCTTGATGCCCGTATGGAGTCGCTCGCGATCTCGGTGGAGCGGCAGCAGCTTTTGGCACAGGTGGATTATCTATTGGTTGCGGCCGACCGCGGCCGGTCGCAGCCGACGGTGAATAGCGCAGGAGCGAAGCAATGAACGCAATGATGAAAACCGTTGCCGCAACAACGCTGGGCGCGTTGGCTGGCGTGCTTGCAACGTTCTGGTGGAACAGCGCAGCACCGGCGCCGGCGGTCGAAGACACGGCTGCTAAGCCACTCTACTGGGTGGCTCCCATGGACCCGAACTACCGCCGCGATGCGCCGGGCAAGTCGCCGATGGGCATGGACCTGATACCGGTTTATGCCGACAAGGCTGACGCGGCCGCCACGGGCACGGTGCGTATTACCCCTGCGGTGACCAACAACCTCGGTGTGCGTACGGCCGAAGTCGTAATGGGGCGCCTTCCGTCTCTCATCAGTACGATGGGTTACGTGCAGTACGATGAAGACCAGTTGCGGCATGTTCATCCGCGCGTAGAGGGTTGGATCGAGACTCTGTTCGTGAATGCATCCGGTGATCCGGTCAGCCGCGGCGAGCCCTTGTATACCTTGTATTCACCGATTCTGGTCAATGCCCAGGAAGAACTGTTGCTGGCCTGGCGGCGCGACGACCCGGCTTTGGTCAAGGCCGCGTCAGAGCGGCTCGAGGCGCTGCGGGTGCCGCCAGAGGCGATACGCACGCTTCGGGACAGCCGCACAGTAAGCCGCACGGTTACCGTCACGGCGCCGCAGGATGGCGTGGTCGACACACTGCAGGTGCGCCAGGGGATGTACGTCAAACCGGGTATGGAGACCCTGTCGATTGCCTCACTCGATCACCTCTGGGTGATCGGTGAAGTGTTCGAGCGCCAGGCAACGCAAGTGCAGGTGGGCGACACCGTACGCATACAGCTGGACTTCGCTCCAGGACGAGAATGGGAGGGCAGGATTGACTACGTTTACCCCACCCTGAATACCCGCACGCGCACCCTGCAGGTGCGGGTGCGGGTGGCCAACCCCGATCACGTCTTGCGCCCCGGCATGTTCGCCCAGCTGCAAGTTGCGACCACGCCGGGCGAGCAAAGGCTACTGGTGCCCCGCGAAGCATTGATTCGCACCGGGTCGCAGTCCCGGCTGGTGCTGGCATTGGGCGAGGGGCGCTTCAAGTCGGTGGCGGTGGCGGCGGGGCGAGTCGGGCGGGAACAGGCTGAAATTCTCGCCGGCATAGCGGCGGGAGACCGCATCGTGACCTCGGCGCAATTCCTCATCGATTCCGAGTCCAGTAAAACGTCGGACTTCCTGCGCATGGAGGAGCATACCCGTGCGGCGCGCGAACAGGTGGATGATCACAGCGGCCACGCCAGGGAGCACACGCGATGATTGCCGCCATCATTCGCTGGTCGGTGCACAACCGCTTCTTCGTGTTGCTGTCCACGGTGCTACTCCTGGCTGCTGGGGCGTGGTCGCTGAAGAATACCCCAGTCGACGCCATCCCTGACCTCTCTGATGTGCAGGTCATCGTCAAGACCAGCTATCCCGGCCAGGCGCCGCAGGTGGTACAGGACCAGGTGACGTATCCTCTCACCACTGCGCTGTTGGCGGTGCCGGGGGCAGTCACCGTGCGCGGGTTTTCGTTCTTCGGGGATTCCTACGTGTACGTGATCTTCGAGGAAGACACCGACCTCTACTGGGCCCGCTCGCGCGTTCTGGAATATCTGTCGCAGGTTGCCCCCACGTTGCCCGATAACGCGCAGCCACAGCTTGGCCCGGACGCCACCGGGGTCGGTTGGGTGTATCTCTATGCGCTGGTTGATCGCAGTGGCAAACACGATATCAGTCAGCTGCGCAGCCTGCAGGACTGGTTTCTGAAGTATGAGCTGCAGACCGTTCCCGGTGTCGCCGAGGTTGCCGCACTGGGCGGGATGGTGAAGCAGTATCAGGTGAAGGTCAGTCCAACCAGGTTGCGCGCATTTGGCATCCCCCTGTCACTGGTGCAGACCGCGATCCAACGCGGCAACCAGGAAATAGGTGCCTCGGTGGTGGAAATGGCCGAAGCGGAGTACATGGTGCGGGCGACAGGTTACATAAAAAGTCCGGATGATCTCGCCAATATCCCGCTCGGGCTCGATGCCAACGGCACACCGCTGCGCTTGCAGGATGTTGCGGATATCACGCTGGGACCGCAAATGCGCCGCGGTATCGCCGAACTCAATGGCGAAGGTGAAGTGGTCGGGGGCGTTGTAGTCATGCGCTACGGTGAAAATGCGCAGCAGACCATAGAGCAGGTGAAGGCGCGCTTGGCTCAGTTGGCACTCGGTCTGCCGGACGGGGTGGAGATCGTCACCGTGTACGACCGCTCCGCACTCATTGAGCGCGCGGTGGACAATTTGTGGCGCAAGCTGTTCGAGGAGTTTCTGGTCGTCGGCCTGGTGTGCATGGCCTTTCTGTTCCACGTGCGCTCCTCACTGGTGGCCATTGTCAGCCTGCCGGTGGGAATTCTGGCCGCCTTTACCGTCATGCACTGGCAGGGGCTGAACGCCAACATCATGTCGCTGGGCGGCATTGCGATTGCCATTGGTGCCATGATCGACGGCGCAATTGTGATGATCGAAAACATGCACAAGCACATGGAGCGCACACCGCTCACACCCGAGAACCGCTGGCGCATTGTGGCGGATTCCGCGGCGGAAGTGGGCCCGGCGCTGTTCTTTACTCTGCTGATCATCACCGTGAGTTTCGTGCCGGTGTTTACGCTGGAGGCGCAGGAAGGGCGCATGTTCGCCCCCCTGGCTTTCACCAAAACCTATGCCATGGCGGCGAGTGCCGCGCTCGCCATTACCCTCGTTCCCGTGCTCATGGGGTACTTCATTCGCGGCAAGGTGCTGGCGGAAGACCGCAACCCGGTCAACCGGTTCCTCACCGCCGGTTACCTGCGCGTGTTGCAGCTGGCGCTGCGCCACCCCGCAAGGACCTTGCTGCTCGCACTGTTGGTTACCGTGGTCGGGTTCTGGCCACTGGGCAGGATTGGCAGTGAATTTATCCCCGAGCTGGATGAGGGCGACCTGATGTACATGCCTACTACGTATCCGGGGCTTTCCATCGGCAAGGCTCGCGAGCTTTTGCAACAGACGGATCGCCTCATCGCCACCGTGCCCGAGGTAAAAAGCGTGTTCGGCAAGGTGGGTCGGGCAGAGACGGCGACCGATCCGGCTCCGCTGACCATGATCGAAACCTTCGTGCAGTTGCACCCCCGTGAGCAATGGCGAGCGGGAATGACCACCGCAAAGCTCAAGCAGGAGCTCGACGCGCTGGTGAAGCTGCCGGGTGTGACCAACGCCTGGGTGATGCCGATCAAGACCCGCATCGACATGCTCGCCACCGGTATCAAAACGCCGGTGGGTATCAAGGTGGCCGGGCCCGATCTGCAGGAGATTGAGCGTATTGGGAAACGCCTGGAGCAGGTGCTGCAGGAGGTTACGGGTACCGCGTCGGTCTATTCAGAGCGTGTCGCGGGTGGGCGCTATATCAAGGTGGATATAGAGCGCGCTCGCGCCGCGCGCTATGGGCTCAACGTCGCGGATATACAGCAGGTGGTGGCCACGGCGGTGGGCGGCATGAACGTCACGCAGACCATCGAAGGGCAGGAGCGCTATCCGGTCAACCTGCGCTACCCGCAGAAATACCGTGACTCGCCTGAACAGCTGGCGCTGCTACCCATTGTCACTCCCGGAGGGCAGCATATCGTACTGGCCGATGTCGCCGGTGTGACCGTTGAGGATGGGCCACCCGCAATCAAGAGCGAGAACGCGCGGCTGAATGGCTGGACGCTTGTGGATATAGAGGGCGTGGACGTGGGTGGCTATGTGAGTGCGGCACAAACCGTCGTCGCCGATCGCGTTGAGCTGCCGCCCGGCTATTCGCTGACGTGGTCCGGGCAGTACGAATACATGTTGCGGGCCAAGGAAAAGCTCAGCTACGTGTTGCCGCTGACCCTGGGCATCATCGTGGTGCTGCTGTACCTCAACTTCCGCAGCGTGGCGGAAGTGGCGATCATACTGGGCACACTACCACTGGCTATGGTGGGCAGTGTCTGGTTGATGTACCTGCTGGGTTTCAACTACTCGGTGGCGGTCGGGGTTGGTTTTATCGCGCTGGCGGGTGTGGCCGTGGAGATCGGTGTCATCATGCTGGTCTACCTTGACCAGGCATGGCGTCGGTTGCTGGAAGAGACGGCCGGGCGGCCAACCACCGCGCAACTGAACGCGGCTGTCCTCAGCGGCGCCGGGCGCCGTATACGTCCGGTGATGATGACCTCGGCGACGATTATCCTGGGCCTGCTGCCGATCATGTTCGGCAGCGGAACGGGCACCGAGGTCATGCAGCGCATCGCGGCGCCGCTGGTGGGGGGCATGGCGAGCGCCGTGCTGCTCACCCTGCTGGTCCTGCCAACCGTGTATTTGCTCTGGCGTCGATGGGGTTTGCGCCATGGCTCAGGCGAGCTGCCACGCGGTTGACGCGCACAGCGTCTACACTTTTTGTGAGGAGAGACGAGAAGGGAGGTAAACCATGAGCAAACAAGCGACTCTGTACCGGATGGAGACGGCTGATCATCTCTGCCCATTCGGGCTTAAATCCCGCGACTTGCTCAGGCGCCAGGGCTATGACCTGGATGACCGGGTACTCGCCTCGCGGGAGGAGGCCGACGCCTTCAAGCGTGAGCACGGTGTGGAGACAACGCCACAGGTGTTTATCGCGGGCGAACGCGTTGGTGGTTACGAAGCACTGCGGTCGCATCTGGGCCTGGAGCAGGAGGGCGATTCAGGCACCACCTACAAACCGGTTATCGCGATATTCGGTGCCTGCGCACTCGCGGCGCTGGCGTTGGTGTGGGGGCGCAGCGGCGCCCTGGATTGGTCGGCATTGCTGGCGACCTTCATCGGTCTCAGTATGGTGGTGCTCGCGATACAGAAACTGCAGGATCTCACGGCGTTTTCCAATCAATTCGTGACCTACGACCTGCTGTCCATGCGCTATGTGCCTTACGCCTATGTGTACCCCTTCGCGGAGGCCTATGCAGGGATCGGTATGCTCGCCGGCGTGTTGCCCTGGGCTTTCGCGCCGGTGTCGCTGTTTATCGGCACGGTGGGTGCGGTGTCCGTGTTCAAGGCGGTCTATATGGAGAAGCGGGAGCTGAAGTGTGCCTGCGTCGGTGGTGACAGCCAGGTACCGCTGGGGTTTGTTTCCCTCACAGAGAATGTGTTCATGATTTTTGCGGGGGTGTGGATGTTGGTGGGTATGTGATGGCGATGAAAATTACCCGACACGGTGGCATGTTGTGGGCAAGGTTCGCACGTGGCAGGCAGTGTGGATAGTCGCCTGCCTCCTCGGCTGTGCGTGCGATGAAGCACTACGACCTGATCGTCCTCGGCACCGGCGGTGTCGGCAGCGCCGCGCTCTATCACGCCGCCCGGCGCGGGCTGCGCTGCCTGGGGCTTGACCGTTTTCCACCGGCGCATGATCGGGGTAGCTCACACGGTGAATCGCGGCTGATTCGCCTGTCCTATTTTGAGCACGCCGATTATGTGCCGTTGCTGCAGCGTAGCTACGTACTCTGGGATCAGCTCGATCCCACCTTGCTGCACCGTAGCGGTGTGGCGTACTTTGGTCCCTCAGATAGCGAGATCATTGAGGGCGTGCTGGCGTCTGCGCGTCAGCACCAGTTGGCCGTGGACGTGCTGCGTGGCAACGCGATGCCCCAATTCTCTCCACCGGATGGTTTTACCGCGTTATACGAGGCTGATGCCGGTTGGCTGCCGGTTGAACGCTGTGTGCTGGCACACCTGGAGCAGGCGGCCGCGGCCGGGGCAGAGCACCGCTGGGGTGAGTCGGTGGTTGATTGGCAAGCGACGGACCGCCGCGTGAGCGTGACCACCGACCTTGGCCGATACGGCGCCGATGCTCTGGTAGTTGCCGGGGGCGCATGGAGCTCGCGGCTGCTGCAAACGCTCGAGTTGCCGCTCACCGTCCAACGCAAGCATATGCACTGGTTTCCCTGCGACGATCCGCGCCACCAAAGCGGTTTCTTCTTTGAGCTTCCTCATGGCCAGTTCTATGGCTTCCCGGCTATGAACGGGCGTTTGAAGGTGGCCGAGCACAGTGGCGGAGAGGTGGTGAGCAACCCGCTCGCCGCGAGCACAGCGCCAGACTCTGTGGACAGCCAGCGCATAGAAGCTTTCGTGCGCCAGCATCTACCTGGAGTAGGGAGCGAGCGTTTGGGGCATCAAACCTGCTTTTACACGCGCACACCGGATGATCACTTCATTGTTGACCGTTACCCCGGGAACGATAACGTCGCTTTTGCCGCTGGATTGTCGGGGCACGGCTTCAAGTTCGCTGCGGTACTGGGGGAGATGCTGGTCGATCTGGCAACCGGAGAAACACCTGCTTTCGATTACGGCTTTCTGGGTCTATCGCGCTTCAAGCGCTGAAGGACAGGCTCGCGGCTGGGGGAAGTCATACGGGGAATGACTGAAGTAGTGTGGTGCCCAGGAGAGGACTTGAACCTCCACGCCCTTTCGAGCACTAGCACCTGAAGCTAGCGTGTCTACCAATTTCACCACCTGGGCATCGTGCAATCACGGTGGATTACCCGAGGGCGCGCACTTTACTTTTCCGCAGCAGATTTGTCAATCCTCGCGTATACTGTTGCCACCTAAAATTTAGACCACGTTAAATCACGACAGGAAGCCCCGTTACCTATGGCTAAAAAAGGCAAGATTGCCGACCCCCACGCCGAGCGCGAAGCCGCACGCTACGACAACCCGATTCCCAGCCGCGAAGTCATCCTCGACCTGCTCACAGCCGCGGACAAACCCTTGAGTCACCCGCATATCGCCCGCGACCTCGACCTGCATGAAGAGGAGCAGGTTGAGGCGCTGCGCAAACGGCTGCGCGCCATGGAGCGCGATGGCCAGCTGATGGTCAATCGGCGCGGCGCCTATGGCCTGGTGGACAAGCTGAACCTGTTGCGTTGCCGTGTGCAGGGCCACCGTGACGGCTACGGTTTTGCCATCCCGCTGGAGGAGGGGGATGACGTCTACCTCAGTTCCCGGCAGATGCAGTTTGTGTTTGACGGCGATGAAGTGCTGGTGGGCATCATCGGCCTGGATCGCCGCGGGCGTCCGGAAGGCCGTGTGGTGGAGGTGCTGCACCGCGGCACGTCGCGTGTTGTCGGCCGGTATGAGGAGGAGAGCGGCATTGGTTTCGTGGTGCCGGACAACAGCCGTGTCAACCACCGGGTGTTGATTCCGCCCAAGCTTAAGGGCGGCGCCAAGTCCGGCCAGATTGTGACGGCGGAAATCACCGACTACCCCACGCGCAACCTCGGTGCCAAGGGCCAGATCGTGGAAGTGCTCGGCGACCATCTTGACCCCGGTCTGGAAATCGACGTTGCCATCCGCTCCCACGGCATCCCGCACGAATGGTCCGAGGCGGTACTGCGCGAAGCGGGCTCGCTGGAAGAGGAGCCGCGAGAGGAAGACAAGAAATATCGCGCTGACCTGCGCGGCCTCGGGTTTGTCACCATCGATGGCGAGGATGCACGCGATTTTGACGATGCCGTGTACTGTGAAAAGCGCCTGCGCGGCTGGCGCCTGTGGGTGGCTATTGCTGATGTGTCGCACTACGTGCGCCCCGGTTCCGCGCTGGACGAAGAGGCGGCGCTGCGCGGGAACTCGGTGTACTTCCCCGAGCAGGTAGTACCCATGTTGCCCGAGGCGCTCTCCAACGGTCTGTGCTCGCTCAAGCCCAAGGTGGATCGTCTCGCCATGGTCTGTGAGATGGAGTTGAGCGGCTCCGGCAAGCTCACCGGTTTCCGTTTCTACGAGGCGGTTATTCACTCCCAGGCGCGCCTCACCTATACCCAGGTGGGCGAAGCGCTGGAAGGTGGCAGCGATCCGCAGATTGACAAGAACCGGCTCAAGGACCTGAAGCGGCTGCAGTCGCTGTACAAGGTTTTGCGCAAGGCACGTGATGTGCGCGGGGCTATCGATTTCGAAACGACAGAAACCCGGATCCTGTTCAACGAGCAGCGCAAGATCGACGCCATTGTGCCGGTGGTGCGCAACGATGCGCACAAGCTGATTGAAGAATGCATGCTCTGCGCCAATGTGGCGGCAGCGCGATTCTACGAAGAGCACGAGCTGCCCGTGCTGTATCGGGTGCACGAGGGCCCCACGCCCGAGAAGCTCGAAAACCTGCGCGCCTTCCTCGGCGAGCTCGGCCTGGACCTGCGCGGTGGTGAAAAGCCCACACCCGCCCACTACGGCGACCTGCTGGACGCGGTGCAAGGGCGCGACGACGCGAATGTCATCCAGACCATGTTGCTGCGCTCGTTGCGCCAGGCCGTCTACACACCGGAAAACGAGGGCCACTTCGGCCTGCATTATCCCGCCTATGCGCACTTTACCTCGCCCATCAGGCGCTATGCGGACCTGCTGGTGCACCGGGGTATTCGTCACATCATCCGCTCCAAGGGCCGTACCAAGACGGTGCAGCGCCAGCGCGGTGCCCCGGAGATCCCGCGCGAGGCGATCTTTCCCTACAACGAGCGCGACATGGTGGCCCAGGGCCTGCACTGCTCCATGACCGAACGGCGTGCGGATGATGCGACCCGCGATGTGGAGTCCTGGCTCAAGTGTGAATTCCTGCAGGAGCATGTGGGGGATGAGTTCGACGGCGTTATCGCGGCGGTAACCTCCTTTGGCCTGTTCGTGGAATTACAGCCCATCTATATAGAAGGCCTCGTCCACATCAGCGCGTTGCCCGGCGATTACTACAGTTTCGATGCGTCCAAACAGCGGCTGGTGGGTGAGCGCAGTGGCCGCAGTTACCGGCTGGGCGGGCGCGTGCGCGTGCAGGTTGCCCGGGTGGACCTGGACGACAAGAAAATCGACCTGGAGTTGATCGACGCACCTCCCGCCAGCAAGGCCAAGGCCAACAAGCCGCGCAAGCGCAAAGCTGAAGGCTCAGCCTCTGCCAATCCGCCGCGCAAGAAGGCAGGTGCCGCAAAGCCGAAAGCGGCTACAAAGTCTGGTGCAGGGTCACGCAAGGGTGGCGAGGGGGACAGTGCCAAGCCGGCGGGCAAGTCCCGGCGGCGCCGGCGCTAGGCGGCTGTCATGCAGTATCTGTTCGGCATTCATGCCGTTGATGGCCTGTTGCGGCGCAAACCCGAGTCGATCCGCGAGCTGGCATTGCAGCAGGGCCGGTCGGACAAGCGGATTGCCGCGCTGGAAACCCTGGCACGCAATCAGGGGGTAGCGGTGGTGCGCGCCCCGCGCGCGGTGCTGGATGAGCGCGTCAGCGGGCGCCACCAGGGCGCGGTAGCCACGCTGGATGCCGTGGCGGGCTCGGAGTCAGCCGGTGACAACCTGCTGGACGAGGTGGACTTGCTGCAGCTGGTGGATGACAGCCCGCATCCCGTGCTCCTGCTGGTGCTCGATGGAGTCACTGATCCGCACAATCTGGGCGCCTGCCTGCGCAGTGCGGATGCCGCCGGTGTTGATGCGGTAATCGTGCCCAAGGACAAATCCGCTGACCTGGGCCCCACGGTGAGCAAGGTGGCCTGCGGTGCCGCCGAGGCGGTGCCGTTCGCCCGCGTGACCAATATTGCCCGCACACTGGAGGCACTCAAGGCCCGCGGTGTGTGGATTTACGGCACGGCCGGTGAGGCGGATGCCACGATCTATGACACCGACCTGCGCGGGGCCGTGGCCCTGGTGATGGGTGCGGAGGGAGACGGGATGCGCCGTCTCACCCGTGAGCTCTGCGACTACCTGATCAAGCTGCCGATGGCGGGCAGCGTGAGCAGCCTCAATGTGTCGGTCGCGACCGGTATCTGCCTGTTCGAGGTGGTGCGCCAACGTGCCGTTTGACCTGCCGCGTAATGCTTGCGGCGACCGAGGAAAATCTATAGAATCCGCGGCCTGAATTTTGCCCGGCTGTTTTGGCAGCCGATCCTCCTTGCTACACCGCCCCGGTGGGTAGCATTAACCCGTAAGGAGCCACCATGCGTCATTACGAAGTAGTATTTATGGTCCACCCGGACCAGTCCGAACAAGTGCCCGGTATGATCGAGCGCTACTCCAACACCATCCAGAAAGACGGCGGCAGTGTGCACCGTCTGGAAGACTGGGGTCGTCGTCAGTTGGCCTACCCGATCAACAAGATTCACAAGGCACACTACGTGCTGATGAATGTTGAAGCGTCCAACGAAGCGATGGAAGAACTCACTACGACATTCCGCTTCAACGATGCCGTCCTGCGTAACCTGGTTATTCGCCGCGACGAGGCCGTCACTGATGAATCTTTCATCATGAAGGCAGAGAAAGAAAGCCGCGAGCGCAAGACCCGTTACGAAGAGCGCCAATCAGCTGACGCCGAGCGCACTGCGCGCAGCAACAGCAATGATGATTCGGCAGACAAGGGCGACGACGAGTCCGGCGAATAAGCCGGCTGTTGCGTTGTAACGTTTAGTACAGTTTACGAGGAGTAGCACCATGGCACGTTTTTTCCGTCGCCGTAAGTTCTGTCGCTTCACTGCCGAAGGCACGAAGGAAATCGACTACAAAGATCTGGAAACGCTGAAGGCGTATGTTTCCGAAACCGGCAAGATTGTTCCGAGCCGCATCACGGGCACCAAGGCACGGTACCAGCGTCAGCTGTCTACCGCGGTCAAGCGCGCGCGGTTTCTGGCGCTGCTGCCCTACTCGGATTCCCACAAGTAAGGAATCCCTCAGGGTGATGGCCGCGAGCGGTCATCAGGAACCGGGAGGCCCCGATTGAAAGGCCTGGCCAATTTCATCATGCGCGGCCGCTTGCAGGCATTGCTGGTGGCCGTTGCCGGTTCCGGCAGCCTGTTGTTCTGCTGGATCAGCGCGGCTGCTATTGCGCTGGTCGCCCTGCGCCAGGGGCCGGGGCAAGGGCTGTGGCTGCTGTTGTGGGCCGTGTTGCCCGCCGGTGCCTTGATGCTGGTGTTTGGCGACAGCGGCCCGTTTGCCCTGTTGCTGGGTACAACTGCACTGGCGCTGGTGCTGCGGTCGACCGTGAGTCTGCCGTTGGCGCTACTCGCCAGTGTGCCGGTAGGACTGCTGACCGGGCTCGGTATCAGCGTATTCGGCGGTGAGTTATTGGCGCAGATGTTGGCGTTTTTTGACCAGTTTCTCGCCAGCCTGGAGCAGCAGATGGCGGCGGATAACGCCGCTGTTGCGCTGCCCCGGCCAACGGCCCTGCAGGTGGCCGGCATGCTGGGAGCGGCCAACGCCATGCTCAGCGTACTGTGCCTGCTGTTGGCCCGCTGGTGGCAGGCAGCACTGTATAATCCGGGCGGTTTTGGCGGCGAGTTTCGCACGCTGTATTATCCGCCGGCGGTGAGTACGCTGTTGGTAGTGGGTGCAGCGGCGCTGGTGGCCATGGGGCCTGAATTCCGCCCCTGGGCGGCGGTGTGCGCAGTGCCACTGACGGCTGCCGGGCTTGCACTGGCGCACGCGCGCGTGGCGCAGCGGGGCCGCGGCAGTGGTCTGCTCACGGCGCTGTATGTGGGCTGGCTGTTGGTGGACCTGGTGAAGCTGCTGGTGGTGCTGTTGGCGGTGGTGGACAGCTGGTGGGGATTCCGCCAGCGCTGGGCGGCTGTCGGGCAAGATGTTCGCCGGCGCGATGAAGAAGACGATCGCGACAACCGGGGTTGAGAATTTACACGTAAGGGGCCTGGCCCCCGAAAAGAGGAAGTCAAAATGGAAGTCATTCTGCTGGAAAACATCGGCAACCTGGGTGGCCTGGGCGACAAGGTTGACGTGAAAGCCGGCTACGGCCGCAACTACCTGGTACCGCAGGGCAAGGCTGTGCCTGCTACACGCAGCAATATTGCCGAGTTCGAAACCCGTCGTGCGGAACTGGAAGCGGCCGCGGCTGCAGCCCGGTCTGCCGCCGAGCAACGTGCCGAGGCGATCAACGCCCTGCAGCCGGTCACCATCGGCGCCAATGCGGGTGAAGAAGGCAAACTGTTCGGTTCCGTGGGTACCCGCGATATCGCCGAAGCGGTTACCGCTGCCGGCTGTGAAGTGGACAAGGCCGAAGTGCGCCTGCCAGAAGGTCCGCTGCGTGAACTGGGCGAGTTTGAAGTGGATATCCAGGTTCACGGTGACGTTACCGCGACCGTTGTGATTGCGGTTGTTGCCGAGTAAGCCTGCCGTGGCCCCGGCTCTGGCCGGGGTTTATCCCGCTGTAGCGCTGCGCGTCCGGCAAACTGTCGGACGCGCGGTTACCCTGCAAGCCAAAATCCGCTAACCTGTGTGGCCGTTCAGGCCGCAGCACGCCCTCATGCCCGAGACCGACTATTCCGAGATGATCGCCCAACCACCGTTTGCCGGTGGCGGGAGCAACTTCGACCGGGACGTCGCGCGCATCAAGATGCAGCCCCACTCCATCGAGGCCGAACAGTCAGTGCTCGGCGGCCTTCTGTTGTCAGCCGATGGCTGGGACGCTGTTGCGGAAACCGTCACCGCGGACGATTTCTATCGCCCCGACCACCGCCTTATTTTTCGTCAGATCGCCCGTCTGGCTGAGGCCACCCAGCCGATTGACGTGATCACGGTCGCAGACCGGCTCACCGCCAATGGGGAGCTGGACGCCGCGGGCGGCCTCTCCTACCTCGCGGAGCTGGCCAGCAATACCCCGAGTGCCTCGAACATCCGAGCCTACGCGGAGGTGGTCAATGAGCGCGCCAGCCTGCGCAAGCTGATCGAGGCGGCGCAAACGATTGCCGAGAGCGGCTTCAGCCCAGAGGGGCGCAGCTCCAACGAGCTGATTGATGAGGCCGAGCGCCTGATCATGCAGATCTCGGAGCAGGGCCCCAAGGCCGGCGGTCCCCGTGATGTGAACCCGTTGCTGCAGTCGGCGCTGGCGCGCATCGAGGAGTTGTTCCACTCCGGGGGCGACATCACCGGCCTCGATACCGGTTTCATTGAGCTCAACCGTAAAACCTCGGGCCTGCAGCCCTCTGACCTGGTGATCGTTGCAGGCCGGCCGTCCATGGGCAAGACCAGCTTCGCCATGAACCTGGTCGAGAACGCGGTGCTCTCCCAGGCGAAGCCGGTGCTGGTGTTCAGTATGGAGATGCCCGCGGAACAGCTGATTATCCGTATGCTCTCCTCTATCGGGCGCATCGATCAAACGCGGATTCGCACCGGTAAGCTGGAGCAGGAAGATTGGCCCAAACTCAGCGGTGCGGTGTCCAAGCTCAAGGACCTGCCGCTGTTCATTGATGATACCCCGGCGCTGACACCCACTGAACTGCGCAGCCGCGCGCGGCGCATTGCCCGCGAGCACGGGCAGATCGGCATGATCATGGTGGACTACATCCAGTTGATGCAGGTGGCGGGTTCCTCCGAGGGCCGCACCGCCGAGATCTCGGAAATCTCGCGCAGCCTGAAGGCGATCGCCAAGGAGTTCGCCTGCCCCATGGTGGCACTCTCGCAGCTCAACCGTTCGCTGGAACAGCGTCCGAACAAGCGTCCGGTGAACTCCGACCTGCGTGAGTCAGGCGCCATTGAGCAGGATGCTGACGTGATCATGTTCATCTACCGCGACGAGGTCTACAACGAGGATTCGCCCGATAAGGGCACCGCGGAAATCATCCTGGGCAAGCAGCGGAACGGCCCCATCGGCACCTGTCGGCTGGCGTTTATTGGCCAGTTCACTCGCTTTGAGAACCTCGCACGCGGACACTACGACGAGGAATAAACGCCTTCACTAGCGGCTACCGTGCCGCCAGAGCGGTGGCGCTTCAGGCCTGTGGGGTGGCGCGCTCGATAATCGCCGCGCAGTCAACGCCGCGGGGCAGGGTGCCCACGTTGTGTTGGCCCTCGCCGCCCAGGCGGGAGTTGCAGAAGGCTTCCGCCAACCCGGTGGGTGCGTGTTGCAGCAACAGTGCGGCCTGCAGCGACCGCGCCATGCGGTCCACCACATCCCGAGCGCGGTATTCGAAGTCCTCGGGAGCGGCCAGATCCTGCTGCAGGCGCGTAATTTCGCGGTCCAGCGTGGCGTGGGCACCGCGCGCAGCACCCAGTTCATCCAGAAACACCTCGACCACTCGGGGCGACTTCTGCATGGCACGCAGGACGTCAAGGCACTGCACGTTGCCGCTGCCCTCCCAGATGGCGTTTACCGGTGCTTCGCGATAGAGCCGCGGCATCATGCTGTCCTCCATCACCCCGCTGCCGCCGATACACT
This sequence comes from Haliea salexigens DSM 19537, assembly GCF_000423125.1. Classification (GTDB taxonomy): domain Bacteria; phylum Pseudomonadota; class Gammaproteobacteria; order Pseudomonadales; family Halieaceae; genus Haliea; species Haliea salexigens. The sequence continues at coordinate 69,186 of NZ_AUHJ01000018.1, read as the reverse complement.
CCATGGCCTCGTAGGCATGGTTGGGCGCGCGTTTGCATACCCAGTACTTGCCCACGGCAACGCCCAGGCGCATGAACAGCGCCTCGCGTTCATCGCCGGTATTGTCCAGAGCGCGCGCCATGCGCATGCCCAGGACCAGCGCGGCCTCGCTTTCAATGGCCAGGTCGGCCAGCACGTTCTGCATCAACGGCTGTGCGTTCAGCACGCGGCCAAAGGCCTCGCGGATGCTGCAGTGGTGCAGTGCCTGAGAGGCGGCCATGCGCATACCGGCCGCGGAACCGATCATGCAGTCAAAGCGGGTCAGGCTGACCATTTCCACAATGGTGCGTACGCCGCGACCTTCCTCACCCAGCAGCCAGCCCAGTGCGCCGCGCAGCTCGATTTCACTGGAGGCGTTGGAGGCGTTGCTCAGCTTCTTTTTCAGGCGCAGCACCTGCAGCGGGTTCTTGCTGCCATCCGGACGCCAGCGGGGCACCAGGAAGCAGCTGGGGCCGGCCTCGGTTTGCGCCAGCACCAGGAACGCATCGCACATGGGGGCGGAGAGGAAGAACTTGTGCCCGACCAGTTCGTAGGCTTCCCCGGTGCCGCGCGCGCCCAGCGGGTGCGCACGCGTGCTGTTGCTGCGCACGTCGGATCCACCCTGCTTTTCCGTCATGCCCATGCCAATCGTGACACCCTGTTTCTCGGTGTCGGGTACGTTGCGCGGGTCGTAGGTGCGCGCGGTGATCTTGGGTTCCCAGAGGGCTGCAATGGCGGGCGCTGTGCGAATGGAAGGAATGCAGGCGAAGGTCATGGTAATGGGGCAGCCGTGCCCCGCCTCCACCTGGCCCTGCAGGTAGCTGTGGGCGGCGCGGGCCACATGTGCACCCGATCGCGGGTCAGTCCAGGGCGACGAATGCAGGCCGTGCCTGACCGCGCTGTCCATGAGGGTGTGGTAGGCGGGGTGGTAGCTGACCAGGTCGACGCGATTGCCGAAGCGGTCGTGGGTATCGAATTCCGGCGTGTACTTGTTGGCGGCAAAGCCAAGTTGCAGGTAGTCCGCCCGGCCCACCGCATGGCCAAAGGCGACCAGGCTCTCGTTGGCCCAGTCTGCCCCTTCACGCGCCACCGCGTCCTGCAGCGCCCGATCCTGCGTGTAGAGGTTGTAGTTTTCCAGTTCACGGGAGACGTTTTCAACAACGTGCGTGTCGGCGAGGGCCGAGGCCCTCTCAGCGGTGGTTTGCTGGGCAGTCATGGGAGGCTCCGCTTCGTGGCGTGTTCGGGCCCCCGTTATATCAGCCCGAGAGCGCCTCTGCCAGCCGCACGGCGCGATCTTCCAGCGCGCGTCGTGCCGGTGTGTCGCGCTGTGCGGCCAGCTGCGCTTGCGCCTGCTGGAGGAGCTTGTTGGCATCTGCCTTGCGCCCGGCCTGTTGCAGCAGGTCAACGGTGTCGAGTTTCCAGCGCGCACTGTCGCGCAGGGTGGTGCGCATGGCTTCCTGCCGGGCAATTGCCGCTGGCAGTCGGCCTGCGGCGACCTCCAGGCTGATGGCCTGGCGCTGTAGCTGCGGCACCATGCCGAGTTGCTCAAGGCCCTGGTCGAGCACGGCGAGCGCATCCTCGGGGCGCCCCTCCCCTACCAGCATATTGGCGGCGGACACGAACAGGCCCGGGCTGGGACGTGCCTGTAGCCTGAAATAGGTTTGCAGGTCTGCCAGGGCGCGCGCGTGGTTGCCGGCATCGCGGGCGATAAACGCCCTGTGCCGGAACCCTTCCGGGTCGTTGGGGAACGTCTGCACGTGGCGATTGGCCAGCGCCATGGCTGCGGCGAGGTCACCCTTGCCGTAGAGCATGATGCTCTCGGCAAGATCCACGCGCTCAGCCGGACCGAGCTCGCGGGCCCGGGCGAAATCGTTTTCCGCCTCGGTGAAGTGACCGATCTCGCCGTAGACGGAGCCCCGCTGCAAGTACAGCGCCTGATTGTCCGGCGCCTTGGCCAGCGCCTGATCGATGGCCTTGAGCTGATCTTCATGGCCGGGGTGAGCCAAAGAAGGTGTGGCAGCCACTGGTGACAGGCACAAAAACAGGGTTAAAAGCAGTCGCGGTGACATGACATAAGTACTCGATTGAAGGGGGCCACGGCGAGTCGCCGCGGCCCCTGCGGGGTCAACGGGTGATGGTGAACTGGTCAAGCACCTCGCCGTCTACCGTAATGAACGAGTGTGTCAGTTCTGTGTCGGACGCATCGATCACGGCGGAACCAAGCACTGGCAGACCGCGGCGCGGGGGCTCCTCGGTGTCAGCCGGCTGGTCGATGTGTGCCGGATGGCGCAGCCATTCGTCTGCAGCGGTGAGGCTGCCGGCGTCCTCGTCGGCTTTCCCCGAATTGCCCACCACGCTGTAGATCACCCGGTCATCCACGCCTCCGCTGGTCGGGCTGAGCTGGGCGTAGGGCATGTCGCCGCGGCCGGAAGCGGGCTGCGCCGGGTCACCATTGCGCAATTCGGCATGCTCTGCTGTCGAGAAAGTATCCGAGGTGCCGGTGTGGCTGGTGATGTAATAGCTGCGTTCGTAGGAGTGGGAGTGACCGTTGTAGACCAGGTCCACCCCGTGGGCATCGAAGATGGGCACGAACTGCTCACGCATGTCGCGCTGTGGGCGATCGAAACCGTTTACTTTCTCCACATCATCCGAGTCATGGTTGGCACCCTTGGAATAGGGGGGGTGGTGGAAGATCACGACGGTCCAGTCGAGGTCGTTGCTGCTCAGGTCATCAATCAACCACTCGCGCATCGTTGCCATCTGTTCCGGGTCGCGCGCCGAGAGCTGTGAATCCAGGCTCACCACATGCACATTGCCGTGGTCGAACGAGTAGTACTGTTCCGTGCCGCTGGCCACGCCACCCGCTTCGCCCTCGGCCGGCAGGGAGAAGATGTCGAGGTAGGGCATGCGTCCCGGCTCATCGTCGGCGGTGGCCTGATACGAGTCGGGGTCTGCGCTGGTCCCCAGGCCCGGCAGGCCGAGCGTAGGTGAAAGGAAGCCCAGCCCCATTTCGTGGTTACCTATCGTGGGCCATAGCGAAACGGACTTGAGCAGGTCGGGGTAGGTTTCGAACACGGCCTGCTGGTAATTGAAGTCGCTGCCCACGTTGTAGGCGTTGTCGCCGAGCATCAGGAACAGGTCGACTGCCTTGCCGTCAGCCTCCACAAAGGCTTCCAGACCGGCCAGTACCTCGGCGGCTTCTCCTTCGTGCCCTTCGCGTTCGTCGTCGCCGCCGGTGCCCGAATCACCAATCACCCAGAGGCGGGTTTTGCCACCGGCCGCAGCATTGCCGCGCTCAGGCGCCGTGGTGAATTGCTGGCCAGCCGGCGCCGAGGGGGCACCGCCCACGGAGTAGTAGTAGGTGGAGCCGGCCTCCAGCCCATCGATACGCACTTCTTTGTGATCGCCTTCAGTCTCCTCGGCCGTGAACCGCGTGGCCAGCAACTCGGCGCTACTGCCGATGCAGGCCGCGGTGGCGTCGCCGCGCCACTTGATGATCACGCTGCTGCTGGTGAGCTGCTGCAAGAACAGGCGGGAGGATGCAACTTCGGTACCGTCGCAGGGGTTCGGCGGCGGCAGGACCTCTGCCACCTGGTCGCTGCCATCACTGCAGCCGGCCAGGAATGCAGCCACAGCGGCCGCCATCAAGGTGTTGCTGTATCGAATCATAACCGAGTATCCATTGTTATTGTGGGACGTGCGTTGAGCGCGTGCAATGGGAGAGGAGAAATTAACAGGTGGCCGCAGAATCGGCAATAAACACCTGTCATTGCGCTTTCACCGCTCAGAGTTGTGTCTCGCGGCGCAACCTGGCCAGCGCTGCGAGTTGCTGTTCGGTCGACAGTGGCTCGGCGGCGTGCTGTTCCAGGGCCGGCTCCTGCGGCACCGCCAGCGCTTCGCCGCGCAGCGCACGTGTGCACCAGGCCTGGTAGTGCTTGCGAAACACCGGCCAGGTGCTGCGTTCCGGGTTGTTGGCGAGGAAAAACCAGTCGCTGTCACGGCCCGCCAGGTACACCGCCGGGTGGCTCCAGGGCTGTGCCGAGCGCGGGCTTTGCGCATCGCAGGCTTCACGGTAGGCGCTGTAGGCATCGGGCAGGCCGAGGCTGGCAATGCTCTCCTGACAGCACTCCAGCATGCGGTGCAGGGTTGGCAAGTACTCGCTGTTTTCGATGGCGTGGCGTGCACCGCGCAGAATCTGCTCAACCGGGTAATCGGCCAGCGATTCCAGCCAGAGCTTCTTGATCTGCTTGAGCTGCTCGGCGTCGGGGTACGCCGCGTAGTACTGGTTGTGGTAGTTCAGCCGGAACAGGGCGAAAACCTGGTTGATCGCCTCGATGTGGCCATCGCTGGCGGGTCGGCGGCGGGCGTCAGTCGGCCCAGGAGGTGTCGTTGAGGTCGTCTGCGAGGCTTGAATCCCGCGTGCGACTCGTTCGAGGAGATCCTTGCTGTCCGTCATGGTTGTGCCCTGCCTGGTCAATGCGGTGCTGTTTGGCCCAATGGAACTTTACGTGCTGCAGGAATTTGCTGTTCCAGGATGTGTGTGCCTGGTTGCTGTCACGCCAGTAGATGATGAACTCCGGCAGCAGTTCGCGGGCAAAGTTCTCATCGATATGCGACAGGCGCAGAATATCAAAAACATCGTCGTCCGGCTGCCAGTCCTCGGCAATGCGCCGTGGCTCTGTACTGTGGCGCATGCTGGAGGTGTACTTGGCCCACTGGATGCGGATGTGCTGGATGAATTTCGAGTTCAGTTCCCGGGGCGCGTCGCCGCGCTCGCGCCAGTAGAGTATGAACTCCGGGGTCGCCTCGTCGATGAATTCGGGGTCGATGCCGCTGCGCAGCATGATATCCAGGGCGTCCCGGCTGGGTCGCCATTGGTTGTCCAGGGGGGGATTCTGGTCGGCCCGAAAAGCCTCTGCGCGGCTCTGTTGCTCCCGTCGCCAGCAGCTGATGACGTGCTGGCGAAACTTGTTCTCCCAGGCGTGGCTGGGTTCGCCGCGCTCGCGCCAGTAAAAGATGAAATCTTCCAGTTGGTCTAGCGCGAACTGGCGCGGTATGTTGTGGTTCAGGCCCAGCAACTGCAGCAAGTCTTCACTGGGCCCCCAGCTGCCGGGTAGTTGTGACGCGCTGCGTCGAGTAGGTGACGGGTCGGTGCCGAAGTGTTGGGCTGGGCGGCCTGCCTGGCCGGATGTGGCTGTGGGTGTGCCGGTTGCGGCCTGCATGCCCGATGCGTGGGCTTTCGGGGCGCCAGACCGCGGGACGCCGGACCCCGGGACGCCGGCCGGCGGTTGGCCGCCCCCCGGGACGCCGGCCGCCGGAGCGCCGGACCCCGGGACGCCGGCCGGCTCATTCATGGCGAAGAGGAGTTCGGGGTGGCTGTGCAGCGGGGGTGACTCCACCAGAATCACGCCCTTGTCCGCAAGGCTCTGGCAGATGCGGTAGAGGTCGGCGGGGCCCCAGAACGGCAGCTGCTGCAGCAGGAAATCACGCTCGACCCGCAGCCAGCGATAGCCCCGGTGCAGCTGTGCGGCGCGGTGGGTGAACAGTGTTGACAGCTGCTGCAGCAGAATCGCCTCCTCCAGCCCGATCGTTGCCGCCAGCCCGGGCGAGAACACCAGGGGCGGTTCGGGGATCAGGGAGGAGTGCGGCATGGAAATTCCGGTAGTGTTGGGCAAGTGACCATCGAGTGCACTAGGATACCGACCTGACCCTGCGGCTGATAGCGGGGTGACTGATTTTTTCCGCGGCAACTGAGCAGGGCAGGGCATGGCGAAGAGCAAAACGGCGTTCGTGTGTAACGAGTGTGGCTCGGATTATGCGAAATGGCAGGGTCAGTGCAACGACTGCGGCGCCTGGAACTCACTGTCAGAGGTGCGTCTCGGTGGCCCGGCTGGGGCCGGTGCGGCCCGCAGTGGCAAGGCTCGGGGTGGTTTTGCCGGCACCGTGAGCGAAGCACGCCTGCTGGGCGAAATTGACCTCGAGGAGCTGCCGCGCTTCAGCAGCGGTGCGGAGGAGTTTGACCGGGTGCTGGGAGGCGGGCTGGTACCGGGGTCTGCGATTCTGGTCGGCGGCAATCCGGGCGCGGGCAAGAGCACCCTGCTACTGCAGACCATGTGCCATCTGGCGGCCAACATGGATGCCCTTTACATCACCGGCGAAGAATCCCTGCAGCAGGTGGCCATGCGCGCGCGTCGGCTGGGGCTGGCAACAGACCGCCTGCGGCTGATGGCCGAAACCAATGTCGAGGCCATTATCGCTGCCGCAGAGAATCACCGCCCGCGGGTGTTGGTGGTGGACTCGATTCAGGTTGTGCACTCCGACGACCTGAGTTCCGCGCCGGGCAGTGTGTCCCAGGTGCGCGAGTGCGCGGCGTTTCTCACCCGGTTTGCCAAACGCACCGGCACGGTGCTGTTCCTGGTGGGGCACGTTACCAAGGACGGCTCCCTGGCCGGCCCCAAAGTGCTGGAGCACATGATCGACTGCTCCATCCTGCTGGAGGGTGGGCACGACTCGCGCTTCCGTACCCTCCGTGGGCAAAAGAACCGCTTCGGCGCCGTCAACGAGCTGGGCGTATTCGCCATGACCGAGCAGGGCCTGCGGGAAGTGCGCAACCCTTCGGCCATTTTTCTCGACCGCAGCAGCGAGCCTGCCTCGGGCAGTGCGGTGATGGTGGTCTGGGAGGGTACCAGGCCGTTGTTGGTGGAAATCCAGGCGCTGGTGGACGACAGCGCCTTGGGCAACCCGCGCCGCGTGGCCGTGGGGCTGGAGCAGAACCGCCTCGCCATGCTGCTGGCAGTACTGCACCGCCACGGCGGCCTGCAGGTGGGAGACCAGGACGTATTTGCCAACGTGGTTGGCGGCGTAAAAGTGCTGGAGACCAGTGCCGACCTCGCACTGTTGCTGGCGATTGTGTCGAGCTTCCGTGACCGGCAGTTGCCGCGGGATATGGTGATCTTCGGCGAGGTGGGCCTCTCCGGCGAGATCCGCCCCGTGCCCAGCGGCCAGGAGCGCTTGTCAGAGGCTGCCAAGCACGGTTTCCGCCGGGCCATCGTGCCGAAAGCGAATGCGCCGCGTGGGGAAATACGCGGCATGCAGGTCATTGCGGTGTCCCGCCTCGAGGAGGCGCTCGCGGCGGTGGAATAGACGCACCGCGAGCACGCGGGCGCCGCTAGTCGTCCTCGACGCCGCTTTCCTCGTCGAGCCTGCGCAGTTCGCCGTCCAGCACATCGGGGTTGCTCAGATGGGCGGCCAGTAGACCCCGCAGGGGGTCGATATTCTCCCGGTCCACGTGGTCGACCTTGAACCCCAGGCGCCCGTTTTCCACATGCTGAAGATAGGCATACAACTCCAGCGGCTCAGCGGCACCGGTGTCGATCAGTAGTGTAAAAGGTTCGTTGTACTGCGCGTCCCACACATCCGGCTGATCAGTGGCCGCGCCCCCCAGGGAAATGTCGATCAGGCGCTGATGCCAACTACTGCCGCCCTGCTGTACTTCCACGGGCAGGTCGATGGCGACGCGGGTGAAGGCTCGGCGTTCAATAGGGGTGTCAGTCATGCCAGGTCTCTTGCGTTTGCTGTTGGTGGAATCATAGCCCACACCGGGCCTACTTCAACTTGCGATACTTGACCCGGTGCGGTTGCGCGGCCGCCGCGCCCAGACGGGCCTTGCGATCCTCCTCGTATTCCGTGAAGTTGCCCTCGTGGAATACCACATTGCCATCGTCCTCGTAGGCCAGGATATGCGTGGCAATCCGGTCCAGGAACCAGCGGTCGTGCGAGATCACCAGCGCGCTGCCCGGGAACGTGAGCAGCGCCTCCTCCAGCGCGCGCAGGGTTTCCACATCAAGGTCGTTGGTCGGTTCGTCCAGCAACAGCACGTTGGCGCCCTGCTTGAGCAGGTTGGCCAGGTGCAGGCGATTGCGCTCGCCGCCGGAAAGATCCTTGACGAACTTCTGCTGGTCCGAGCCCTTGAAGTTGAAGCGCCCCAGGTAAGAGCGCGAATTCACCTCGTAGTTGCCGATGCGGATCACATCCTGACCGCCCGATACCTGCTCCCACACTGTTTTGCTGCCGTCCAGGTCATCGCGCGACTGGTCGACATAGCCCAGCTGGACAGTCTCCCCCACCTTCACCTCGCCGCCGTCCGGCTGCTCCTCGCCCATCAGAATCCGGAACAGGGTCGACTTGCCCATGCCGTTGGCGCCGATGATGCCGACGATGCTGCCTTTGGGTACAGTGAAGCTGATATTGTCGAACAACAGCCGCTCACCGTAGGTTTTCTTCAGGTTCGTGACTTCCACGACGTTGTCGCCCAGGCGCGGCCCCGGCGGAATGTAGATTTCATTGGTCTCGTTGCGCGCCTGGAACTCCTGCGATTGCAGCTCCTCATAACGCTGCAGGCGCGCTTTGCTTTTCGCCTGGCGACCTTTGGGGTTGCTGCGCACCCACTCCAGTTCCGCCTTGATCGCCTTCTGATGCGAGGCTTCCTGCCGCTTCTCCTGCTCCAGGCGCGCCTCCTTCGTCTCCAGCCAATCCGAGTAATTGCCCTCGTAGGGGATGCCGCGGCCGCGGTCCAGTTCCAGAATCCAGCCGGCGGCGTTGTCGAGGAAATAGCGGTCGTGCGTAATCGCCACTACCGTGCCCGGGAAGTCGTGCAGGAACTTCTCCAGCCAGGCCACGCTCTCGGCATCCAGGTGGTTGGTCGGCTCGTCCAGCAGCAACATGTCAGGTGCCGACAACAGCAGGCGACACAGCGCCACCCGGCGGCGCTCACCACCAGACAGCGTGGTGACATCCGCGTCCCACGGTGGCAGGCGCAGAGCATCTGCCGCCACTTCCAGCTTGTGGTCCAGATTGTGGGCATCGGTCGCCTGGATAATGTCCTCGAGCCGCGCCTGCTCCTTGGCCAGTGCGTCAAAATCCGCGTCCGGCTCCGCGTAGGCGGCATACACCTTGTCCAGCCCGGCCAGCGCGTCCACCGCCTCCTGCAGGCCCTCCTCGACATTGCCGCGCACGTCTTTTTCCGGATTGAGCTGCGGCTCCTGCGGCAGGTAGCCGATCTTGATACCCGGCTGCGGGCGCGCCTCGCCCAGAATGTCCGTATCGATGCCCGCCATGATGCGCAGCAGCGTCGACTTGCCGGAGCCGTTCAACCCGAGCACACCGATCTTGGCGCCAGGGAAGAAGGAGAGCGAAATGTCTTCGAGGATTTTCTTTTTCGGCGGCACTACCTTGCCGACGCGGTTCATGGTGTAGACGTACTGAGCCATCTGGTTGCGTTGCCTTTGGTGATCGAAAATGTGGGCGGATTCTAGCAGGAATCGGGGCTGGGTTCAGTGCCCTGCCGTGCGCGTGTCGGCTCTCCGTTTTGGTTGCCGCTTCGTTTGGCTACCGCTCGGTTCGGTTGCAGCTCCGTTCGGGTGTCACTTCGCTCGGGTGTCGGCGGCGAACGGTGCAGGGCTGCCGGGACACGCTCAAGGCCATCCATGGCTCGCTTGACCTCGACATCCTGTCTCGGACAGTCCCGGCAGCCCTGCACCGCCCCCCGCCTCAGCAGTAGGCGATGGGCTTGGGTGCATTTTCAGGTTGGGTTAGTGCCAAGGTGGGTGTTTTATGTGGATTGATGGTGATGGATTCAATTTTGTGGGGCAGTCTCGAAGCTCTGAAGCTCTCTAGCTCTCTAGCTCTCTAGCTCCTTAGCTCTCTAGCCCTAAAGCCCCGAAATCCCGAAATCTGAATCCAGCAGCCCCAACCCCAAAGTGCACCCGAATCTCCAGGGTTGGCGCCAAGGTCGGGGTGGCGGTGGGAACAATTCGGGGCTGTCCGAGACAGGATGTCGAGGTCAAGCGAGCCATGGATGGCCTTGAGCGTGCCCCGAATTGTTCCCACCGTCGCCCCGGCCGCCCCCAAACGCAGGCACCGCCCCCGTCAATCAGCAATCGGCGCCGAACTCAAATCCTCCGGGTCCAGCTCCGACGCATCCGGCTCATGCGCCTCGTGAAATTCGTCCACCTCCCAATTCGCCTTCGCCCCGATCTCCGCAATATGGAACAGCGCATCCCCCTCATACGCCAGCGGTAGGTTGGTGCGCCCGATCACGATGCCGTGCGTATCCGCCACCACATCCGTTTCACTGGTACCCATCGGGTCCGCGATGAAACCGATCGTCTGGCCCTGCTGCACCTCCGCGCCCAGCGGTACCAGCACCCGCAGGATGCCGCTCTCCGGGGCGCGCAGCCAACGGGTATTGCGGCTGATCGTAGGCGGGCGTGAGCGGGCGCGGGAGCGGCGCAACATGCCGATATGGCGCATGACGTTGAGCACGCCTTTCACCCCGGCGCGAATGTAGATCTCGTCGAAGCGCAGCGCCTCGCAGGACTCATAGAGCAGCACCGGTACGCCGAGGTCCCCGGCCGCCTGGCGCAGGGAACCGTCGCGGATCTTGGCGTCGATGGCAATGGGAGCACCAAACGCTTCGGTCATGCCCAGCACCGTGGGGTCTTCCAGGTTCGCGCGTATCTGGGGGAAGTTGCTGCGGTGGCGGGCACCGGTGTGCAGGTCGATGCCGTGGGTGCAGTGGGCGACAATGTCCTGCAGGAATGTGTGCGCAATGCGCCCGGTCAGAGAGCCGCGAGCGGAGCCGGGGAAGGAGCGATTGAGGTCGCGCCCATCAGGCAGGTACCGGGTGTGGTTGATGAACCCGTAGACGTTGACGATGGGTATGGCGACCAGCGTGCCGCGCAGGCGGTCGAGGTGTGGGTCCTTGAGGATGCGACGGATGATCTCCACGCCGTTGATCTCGTCGCCGTGCACGGCGGCACAGACGAAAAGCACCGGCCCCGGGCGCTTGCCGCGCACCACTTGGACGCTGATGGACAGGTTGTCGTGGGTGTAGGTGGGCGCGACGGGTATGTCGATGACCTTGCGTTCGCCCGGCTGGATAACCTGGCCGCCTATCTTCAGTGCCTTGCCGTTTGCCGGCATCTGCCGTTATTCCTGTGTGCGTGCCCGCCTGCCAAGCAGGTAGGACTGACCGGGGTCCACCAGGCAGCGACCGCGCATGGCGGTGCGCCCGAGCAGCATGCGGAAGCGCATGTTTTCACGGTCGGTGAGGGTGATTTCAGCGTCGATGTGCTCGCCGCCGAGTTCGATGGCTGTCTGGATGACGTAGCGCACTTCCCGGTGCCCACCCGAGTCGGTGACCTGGCGCTGGTCCACCACCGGCGCCTCGCAGTCGACCACCAGTGCGGTGTTGCCCTGTTGAGGGTGTATGCCAAAGCGCACCCAGGGCTCTCCGTCGCGCTCAAACGGTTCAACGTAGAAGGCGTGCAGGGCACTGGTGCGTGCGCCGGTATCCACTTTGGCCTTGATCTGCGTGATACCGAGCTCGGGTAAGCTCAGCCATTCCCGCCAGCCCAGCGTAACCTTCGCGGTCATGCCGGCTTTGCCAGGGAGCGGCCGCGGCCGATGCCGTAGTACTCGATGTCCAGCTCTTCCATCTGTGCCGGGTTGTACAGGTTGCGGCCGTCAAAAATCAGGGGTGTACTGAGTTCGCGCTTGATCAGTTCGAAGTCGGGTGACCAGAAGGCTTTCCATTCGGTGCAGATCACCAGCGCATCGGCCCCTTGCAGGGCATCTTCTTTGTGTGCGCAAAGCGTCAGCTCGTCACGTTCGCCGTAGATCTCGCGGCAGGCCTGCATGGCCTGCGGGTCGAAGGCGCGCACTTTGCCCCCGCAGGACCAGATACCCTCCATCAGGTAGCGGCTGGGGGCCTCGCGCATGTCATCGGTGTTGGGTTTGAAGGACAGTCCCCACACGGCAATGGTCTTGCCGCTCAGGTCGGCACCCAGGCGCTCCATCACCCGTTCCGCCAGCTTGTTTTTCTGCCGCTGGTTGGTGTCGTGCACGGCGGTGAGAATGCCCGCGCGATGGCCGTGCTGCTCCGCCAGATGCTTGAGTGCGCGTACGTCCTTGGGGAAGCAGGAGCCGCCGTAGCCGCAGCCGGGGTAAATAAACTGGTAGCCAATGCGCGGATCTGACCCCATGCCGCGACGCACCAGTTCGATATCGGCGCCCACAGCTTCGGCGATGGTGGCCATTTCATTCATGAAGCTGATTTTGGTGGCAAGCATGGCATTGGCAGCGAGCTTGGTCATTTCCGCACTGCGTGGGTCCATATGCATCACTTTTTCGTGATTGCGGTTGAACGCCTGGTACATGCGCCGCAGTTCTTCCAGCACACGCGGCGATTCGGTGCCGATGATGATGCGGTCCGGGCTCTGGCAGTCGGCCACCGCGGAACCTTCCTTGAGAAATTCAGGGTTGGACGCCGCTTCGACCGCAATCGACCGCCCCTGATTGTGCAGCGTTTGCAGTATGTGGCGGTGCACGGTATCGGTGGTGCCGACTGGCACAGTGGATTTGGTGATGATCACTTTGCGGCTGGTCATATAGCGGGCGATGGAGTCTGCCACCTGCATCACGTAGGTGAGGTCGGCTGAGCCATCAGTGCCCGCCGGTGTGCCAACGCAAATGAAAAGGAAGTCGCTGGCCTGCACTGCCTCTTTGGCGTCCGTGGTGAAAGACAGCAGCCCGTTGCTGATGCCGTTGCGAATAAGCTGCGACAGGCCCGGCTCATAAAAAGGCACATCGCCTTCGCGCAGCCTGTCGACGCGGCCCGCGTCGATATCCATGCAGACGACCTTATGGCCCACATCGGCAAAAATCGCTGCCTGCACCAGGCCCACATAGCCACTACCAAAGATACTGATATTCATCGTTTACCGGGATTTCCTGTATTGCCGTTGCGGGTTGACCGCCCACTGTATGTCATAACAGTGACAGAAATAATACAGGAATCGTCCGGCGGTGACTCTCCACTTATATGCAGCGCCGAATTTGGGTAAAATGCGCCGCTCATTTCACGGGCCGCCGCGGCCCCGCCTGCCAGGGGACACCGATGTTTGACCAGCACATGACCATTGAGGGGTTCGACGACGAGATTTTCGCCGCTATCAAGGAGGAAGAGCGTCGTCAGGAAGAGCATATCGAGCTGATTGCCTCCGAAAACTACACCAGCCCACGGGTCATGGAAGCCCAGGGCACCGTCCTGACCAACAAGTACGCCGAAGGGTACCCGGGCAAGCGCTACTACGGTGGTTGCGAGTTCGTGGACAAGGCCGAGCAACTGGCGATCGAGCGCGCGAAGGCGCTGTTCGGGGCGGATTACGCCAACGTCCAGCCGCACTCCGGTTCGCAGGCCAACTCGGCGGTCTACCAGGCGCTGTGCCAGGCCGGCGACACCGTGCTGGGCATGAGCCTGGCGGACGGGGGCCACCTCACCCACGGCGCCAAGCCCAACTTTTCCGGCAAGATGTACAACGCAGTGCAGTACGGCCTGAAAGCCGGCACGGGTGAAGTGGATTACGACCAGGTCGAAGCGCTGGCCCTGGAGCACAAGCCGAAGATGATCGTGGCCGGCTTCTCTGCCTACTCACGGGTGATGGACTGGGCCCGCTTTCGCACCATCGCCGACAAAGTGGGCGCCTACCTGCTCGTTGACATGGCGCACGTGGCCGGGCTTGTCGCTGCGGGCGTTTACCCCAACCCGGTACCGCATGCAGACGTGGTGACCTCCACAACCCACAAAACCCTGCGCGGGCCGCGCGGCGGCATCATTCTGGCGCGCGCCAACGAAGAGCTGGAGAAAAAGTTCCAGTCTGCTGTGTTCCCGGGTGGCCAGGGTGGCCCGCTGATGCATGTGATTGCGGCAAAAGCAGTGAGCTTCAAGGAGGCGCAGAGCCCCGAATTCGTTGCCTACCAGCAGCAGGTGGTGGCCAACGCCCGGGCGATGGCCAAGACCTTCATCGACCGGGGTATCAACATCGTCTCCGGTGGCACCGACAACCACCTGATGCTGGTGGACCTGATCGGCAAGCCCTACACGGGCAAGGATGCCGATGAGGCCCTGGGCAATGCGAACATCACGGTGAACAAGAACGCGGTACCGAACGACCCGCGCTCACCGTTCATCACCTCCGGCATGCGCGTGGGCACGCCGGCTATCACCACCCGCGGTTTCAAGGAAGCGGAGACTATCGAGTTGGCGGGGTGGATGTGTGATGTGCTGGAAGCGCTGGAGCAGGGTTCCGCCGACGCTGCCATTGCTGAGGTGAAGGGTAAGGTGCTGGATATCTGTGCGCGGTTTCCTGTGTATCGGTGATTCGGCTGATTGACGGGAAAGGGGAGCTTTGGCTCCCCTTTTTTGTGGGCTGGGCTGGGCTGTGGTTGGGACTTCGTAGCGCGGCCCGATGCGGTGCACGGGTGGGCGAACGGCCACTGTCTCGCGATCACCTCCGGGCCGCTGCGCAACTCGACCATTTTTGCTGCGCAAAAATTGGGACTCGAACAGTGCTCGCGGACTACCCCCTACGGTGATCGCGAGCCAAAGCTGTGGCCTGATTGTTCGCCCACCCGTGCACCGCATCGGGCCTGAAGGCTGAGCCTGCGAAAGGAACTGGGGGAATGGCAGGCGGTAAAATGCAAAAGCGTTGGATCAACGCGGTAACATATGGAACAAGCTCAAAGGCTCATCTCAATCCACCTTATTAACCCAAGGAGCGCGTCAACCCGGCCACCTCTGGGCAATCTGCACTGTGCGAGCCGGCCATATCCGAGCAGTACGCACTTTTCGAGCCGCCCACCTCTGGGAAATACGCTCCGTATGAGGGACGGCGTGGGTTATCGCGTCGAGAACAATCAGGCCACAGCTTTCGTTTTCCATCATCGGAGGGGGCTTTACGGCGAGTACTGTTTGAGTCCCAATTTTTGCGCAGCAAAAATGGTCGAGTTGCGCAGCCGCCCGGAGATGATGGAAAACGAGTGGCCGTTCTCGCCGCGATAACCCACGCTGTCCCGCCGCTACGAAGCTCCACACCCCGCAGCCCGGTACCCCGGTAGCTGCTACCAGGCAATCCCGTAGTCATCCCCGTAGTCCGACGCCCCACCCTGCATCACCCCATGCTCATGATCGAACCAGATCGCCGTGGTCGGGTTGTAGGTGCGCTCCACCACCTCTACTGTGTACCCCATGCGCTCAAGCTCGGCGCGGGTAAACGGTGAAACCAGCGGTGTAACCTGCAAGCGCCCGGGTTCGGACTGGTGCGCGCCAAACGAGCTCTGCATCTGGTAGCTGAGGATATTGTGCGCCTCCGCCGCCTGCTGCACGTTCATGTCGAACTCCACCATGTTGAGGAAGAACTGCAGCAGATTCTGCTCCTGGGTGTCGCCGCCCTGTACCGAGAAAGCCATCAATGGTTTGCCATCTTTGAGTGCCAGCGATGGCGTCAGGGTGACCCTTGGGCGCTGGCCGGGCTGCACCACGTTGTAGGGGTTCAGGGCCTCACCCAGCACAAAGCTTTGCATACGCTGGCTCAAGCCAACGCCTGTATTGCCGGCGATAAATGCTGGTATCCAGCCACCGGACGGGGTGACGGAAATTACCCAGCCCTCGGCATCCGCCGCCTGAATCGAGGTGGTGCCTGCCAGGAAGGCCTCGTCCGGTGTCATCACGCCGGCTTGCTGGAAGCTGTCTGCCCCCTCGGCATCGGCGGCAGGGGGTATCGGGGTCCACTGTTGACGAAGGGTCTCGAACGGGTTCTTGCCGCGCTGGTGGCGGTAGGGGTCACCCGGCTTGAGATCGGTGAGGTTGTGGTCAACGGGCATGAGCTTGCGGCGTTCGTCGGCATAGCGCTTGGAAAGCAGGCCGGTGATTGGTTCCTCCGGGGGCGTGTAGGGGTCCCCGTAGTAGAAATCCCGGTCGGCAAAGGCAAGGTTCATGGCCTGGTACAGCGTATGGATGTAGCGTGTGCTGTTGTAGCCCATGGCTTGCAGGTCGAAACCCTCAAGCAGGTTCAGTGCCTGCAGCAGGGCGGGCCCCTGGGTCCAGGTGGTGAGCTTGTAGACGTCGATGCCGCGGTAGTTCACGCTCACCGGCTCTTCGAGGATGACCTCCCAGTCGGCGAGGTCTTCGGTGGTGATGAGGCCGCCCGCGGCACGGTTGCTACGCACGATTTCGGCGGCAACGTCGCCGCGGTAGAAGCGCTCATAGGCGGCCATGATGGCGGCCTTGCGGTCGGCCCCCGCCGCCAGTGCACGGGCTTCCGCCTCCACCAGTTTTTGCAGTGTGGCGAGCAAATCGGCTTGCTGGAACACCTCGCCGGGTGCGGGCGCTGCGCGCTGCTCCGGGGCCTCGCTGTTGTAGTGGGGTAGGAACACGCGCTGGGAGTCCGGCCACTGCTCCAGGATACCCCGGCGGCTTTCGATAAAGCGGGCCTGGGTGGCTTCTATCGGATAGCCGCGGGCCATTTCCATGGCGGGCGCCAGCACGTCAGCCAGGCTCAAGCGGCCGAATTCCGCCACCATCACCATCAGGCCGCCCGGTGTGCCGGGGGTTACCGCTGCCAGTGGCCCGTATTCCGGTGGGTAAAGCATGCCCTGTTGGCGGAAAAACTCGGGCGTTGCGCCGGTGGGGGCAACGCCGAGGGCGTTCAGGCCGATCACCTTGCCGGTGTTCGGGTTGTAGATGAGTGCCTGGGTTTCCCCGCCCCAGCCCAGCACGTCCCACATCGTGGCGGTAACGGCGAGCATTGCCGCCGCGGCATCAATGGCGTTGCCACCCTGCTGGAACATCATGGCGCCCGCGGTGGCGCCCTGTGGCTTGCCTGTCACGGCCACCCAGTGCTTGCCCAGCAGCACCGGGCGGGCCGTTTTCTGGGCGAAAGAGGCCGTGGGCCAGATGATGCTCAACGCCAGAGTAAGCGCCAGGGTGCGTTGAGTGAGCCGGGTTGGAAAGCGACGGTGCATGGGTTTCTCCTCTAGCATTGGGTTGAGGATAACACTGCTCAGTCCAACGATTAGTCCACCGGGTGGCAAAAAGCGAAGAGGCGACTATTATGACATCAGTGCAATTCGATACGTTGCAATACGCAAGGCGCCTGAAAGCGGCGGGCGTTGCCCCCGAACAAGCGGAAGTGCAGGCGGAGTTAATGGCTGAAGCATTCGGATTCTACGTGAATAATCTTGTGACCAACGATCACCTTGATGCGCGGTTGGTGCAGCAGGATGCTCGCGTGGATGCACATTTCGCGCAGGTAGAAGGCACTCAGCGCCTGCACAGTGCGCTCCTGGCGCTTAACGTGGCAGCCGTCCTCGTGCCCCAACTGTCGGCGCTCTTGCTGCGCTAGGCGAAGCCAAAATGTGTTACGCTTCAGGCACTTGTCCTGAAGGTGAACGTTCATGCACTGCCCGTTTTGCGCTGCCGATGATACCAAGGTGATCGACTCGCGGCTGGTTGCCGAAGGCGACCAGATTCGCCGGCGTCGCGAGTGCCTGAGTTGTCACGAGCGTTTTACCACCTATGAAGTGGCGGAGCTGGTGATGCCGCGTATCGTCAAGCACAACGGCAACCGCGAACCTTTTGATGAAGCCAAGCTTCGGGTTGGCTTCCAGCGCTCGCTGGAAAAGCGCCCGGTGCCGGTAGAAGACGTGGAAGCCGCCATTAATCACATCAAGCACGCGCTGCGGGCGACGGGCGAACGCGAGGTGGGCTCGCGTGTGGTCGGTGAGCTGGTGATGGAGCACCTCAAGCAGCTGGACCAGGTGGCTTACGTGCGGTTTGCTTCCGTTTACCGTAAGTTCCAGGATATCGCCGAATTCAGGGACGCTATCGAGTTGCTGGAATCCGAGCCGCGGCCTGAGCGGGGCGGCGCCTGAGCGGCGCGGCAAGGCACCTGCATGGCTGACACGGCGTTTGATACCCGCATGATGGCGCGGGCCCTGCAGCTGGCGCGCAAGGGCCGCTATTCCGCTATGCCCAATCCCCACGTGGGTTGTGTGCTGGTGCGCGATGGCCAGGTGATCGGCGAGGGGTTTACCCAGCCCGCGGGCGGCAACCATGCCGAGGTGGAAGCACTCGCGGCGGCCGGCGATGCCCGAGGTGCCACCGCCTATGTCACGCTTGAGCCCTGTAGCCACCACGGTAAAACGGGTCCCTGTACCGAGGCGCTGCTGGCAGCCGGGGTAGTGCGTGTGGTCGCCGCCATGCAGGACCCCAACCCGCAAGTGGCAGGCAGCGGCCTTGCCCGCCTGGAGGCAGCGGGCGTGGCCGTTGAATGCGGCTTGTTGCAGGCCGAGGCGGAGTTGGTCATTCCCGGTTTTATTGCCCGTATGCGTCGCGGGCGGGGGCGGGTGCGCGCCAAGCTGGCGATGTCGCTGGATGGACGCACCGCCATGGCCTCCGGCGAGAGCCAGTGGATTACTGGCGCGGCGGCCCGCCGCGACGTGCAGCGCCTGCGGGCGATGAGTTGTGCCGTGGTCACAGGCGTCGGCACGGTGTTATCCGATGATTGTGCGCTCACTGTGCGCGCGTCCGAGCTGGGGTTGCCCGCCGCACTGGCGACCCGCGCCGCTGCGCGCCAACCGCTGCGTGTCGTGTTGGACTCGCGGCAGCAGGCACCCGTCCGGGCGCGGGTCTTCAGCCAGGACGCGCCAACACTCTGGTGCCACGATAGCGCTCACACGCCGATGACAGCCGCGCCGTCCGCCTTTACCCAGCTGCTGCCCCTCGGCTGTGCGGACGGGGGGCTCGACCTCCAGGCGCTGTTTGCCGAACTCAACAGGCGGCAGTGCAACGAAATTCTGGTAGAATCCGGCCCCCGTCTGGCAGGTGCGCTGTTGCAATTGGGCCTGTTGGACGAATTGATCGTATATATGGCGCCCACACTGCTGGGCAGCACCGCACGGCCGTTGCTGGCGTTGCCATTGGAGGCCATGGCGGACAAGGTGCCGCTGCACCTGCGCGACGTGCGGCAGGTGGGCGAAGACTGGCGATTTACCGCCGTACCAGGCGCCTGAGGCGCGCGCCAGCAACCGGCGCGCGACACAAGACACAGGGCAGACTATGTTCACAGGAATCATCCAGGCCGTTGGGTCCATTGCCACGCTGCAGCCGGCGGGCGGCGACCTGCGCCTGCGGGTCCACAGCGGCAAGCTGGACCTCGCCGATGTGCAGCTCGGCGACAGTATTGCCACCAATGGCGTGTGCCTCACGGTGACCGAGTTGCCCGGCGATGGCTACTGGGCGGATGTGTCCCGCGAAACCCTGGACTTCACCACACTCGGCGGTTTGCAGCCCGGCAGCCGGGTCAACCTGGAGAAGGCCCTGACGCCGGCAAGTCGCCTTGGCGGCCACATCGTCAGTGGCCATATCGACGGCGTGGGTGAGGTGGTCAGCGCGGTAGAAGATGGGCGTTCCTGGCGCTACGTGATGCGCGCCCCGGATGGCCTCGCCAAGTACATCGCGCACAAGGGCAGCATCTGTGTCGATGGCACCAGCCTCACCGTGAACGCCGTAAACGGCGCGGAGTTCGAACTCAACATTATTCCCCAGACGCGGGCGGAAACCGTGTTCGCCGAATACCGCCCCGGCAGCCGGGTGAACCTGGAGGTGGACGTGATTGCGCGCTATCTCGAGCGGCTGGTGCTCGGCGATGCCGCCGCTGTGCCGGGCCACCAGGCGGGTGTTTCCCTCGCTACCCTGGCCGAAAACGGCTACCTGCGCGGCTAGCCGCGCACCGTCCCACAAGGATCGCAAAGGCATGCAGACAAACAGCGTAGACGAACTGATCAGCGACATTCGCCAGGGCCGCATGGTGGTGCTGATGGACGACGATGACGACAGCAACAATGAAGGCGTGGTGATGGTGGCGGCAGACCATGTGAGCGCCGCGCATGTCAACTTCATGGCGCGCCAGGCCCGCGGCCTGGTGTGCCTGGCGCTCACCGAGGAGCGTTGCCGCCAGCTGGACCTGCCGCCGATGGTGCCCGCTGCCCACGGCGAGAAATCCAACTTCACGCTGTCTATCGAGGCGGCGGAAGGCATCGACACGGGCATCTCCGCGGCGGATCGCGCACGCACCGTGCAGGCCGCCGTGGCGCCGCAGGCGGTGCCCGCGGATATCGTCCAGCCCGGGCATATTTTCCCGCTCACCGCATTGCCCGGCGGTGTGCTCACCCGTGCCGGCCACACCGAGGCCGCCAGCGACTACGCGGCGCTGGCGGGCCTGCTGCCGGCTGCGGTCATTGCGGATATTCTCACCCCTGAGGGCCTGCTGGCGGATGGTCCCGCGCTGGTCGAGTTTGCCCGCCAACACGATTTGAAAATAGGCACCATTGCCGACCTGATCCATTTCCGCATGGTTAACGAACGCACCATCGAACGCGTGCGCGACGGCGAGATTGACACCGTCTACGGTCGCTTTCGCCTGCTCGCCTACCGTGACAACACCGCGGGAGAGCTGCATCTCGCCCTGACCTGCGGCGAAATAACCGCGGACGAACCGACGCTGGTGCGGGTACATGTGGCCTCCACCCTGCGCGACCTGGTGGCAAGCCGTATCGACGGCCGCGCCTCCTGGCAGTTCGGCGCCTGCATGGCGCGGGTGGCGGAGGCCGGGCGTGGTGTCATCGTGCTGCTTGCCGGCGATGAAAGCGGCGAGCAGTTGCTCGACAGCATCGACATGGCGCTGGGCGAGGCGTCCTCCAGCGCCCGCGCGCTGCCCGATACCTACACCAAGGTGGGCCTGGGCTCGCAGATTCTGAAGGATCTGGGGGTGGGAAAAATCCACCTCATGGGCGCACCCATCAAGTACAATGCCATTTCCGGTTTTGACCTGGAAGTGCTGGAATACCTGGCGCCTTGACGCCCGGGCACACATGAACAAGGAACTCGCATGACAAACATCAAGACGATCGAAGGGGATTTCACGGCTGCCGATGGTCAATACGCACTCGTGGTCGGCCGCTGGAATAGCTTTGTGGTTGAGCACCTGCTTGAAGGCGCAATTGACGCCCTGCGCCGTCACGGCGTGAAAGAAGAGCAGATGACCGTGGTGCGCGCACCCGGTGCCTTCGAGATACCGCTGGTATGCCAGCGCGTAGCCAAACAGGGCGGCTTTGACGCCATTGTGGCGCTGGGTGCCGTGATTCGCGGTGGCACACCGCATTTTGAGTATGTGGCGGGAGAGTGCACCAAGGGCATCGCGCAGGTGAGCCTGGAGCACGGCATTCCGATTTCCTTCGGCGTGCTCACGGTGGATTCCATCGAGCAGGCAGTTGAACGCTCCGGCACCAAGGCCGGCAACAAGGGCGCGGAAGCGGCGCTGTCGGCGCTGGAAATGGTCAGCCTGCTGGGCCGGATCGGGAGCTGATTGCTGCCGTGAGCAAACAAGCCCGCAATACCCTGGCCGCCGAACGCCACAAGGCGCGGCACTACGCCATGCAGGCGCTGTATCAGTGGCATATGGCGGAAGCGCCGGTGAGCCAGATCGAGGCGGAGTTCCGCAGCGATTACGACTTCAATCACGTGGACCTGGAGTACTTCCAGGCCCTGCTGCACGGTGTGCCGGGCTGCGTGGATGAGCTGGAGGCAACACTCGCGCCGCTGCTCGATCGCAAACTCGACGAACTGGATCCCATCGAGCGCAGTCTTTTGCGCATGGGCATTTTCGAGCTGCAGCAGCGCATCGACGTGCCGTGGAAAGTGGTGATCAACGAAGCCGTTTCCCTGGCGAAGAAGTTCGGTGCCACGGACAGCCACAAATACATCAACGGCGTTCTCGATAAAGCGGCTCGCCAGTTGCGCAAGGCCGAAACCGACGCCAGCGCCTGATGCCGGCCGACGAATTCTCCCTGATCGCCCGTTATTTCTCCGCCCTGGGTGCCGGCCCGGCTGTAGAGCTCGGAGTGGGCGATGACTGCGCGATCCTCGCGCTGCAGGCCGGTGAGCGCCTGGCCACGTCGGTCGATACCGTGGTCGAAGACGTGCACTTCCCCGCGGACAGCCTGCCGGAGGACGTGGCCTACCGCGCCGTCGCCGCCGCAGCCTCAGACCTCGCCGCCATGGGTGCGCGCCCACTCGGCATGACCCTGGCGCTCACCCTGCCCGCCGCCGACGAACTGTGGCTGCACAGCTTCAGTCAGGGCCTCGCCGCCGCGGCGAGCGCCTTCTCGCTGCCGCTGGTGGGGGGCGACACCACTCGGGGCCCATTGACGATTACGGTTCAGGTGCTCGGTGCGCTGCCCCCCGGGCTGGCACTGACCCGCGGCGGCGCGCAGCCGGGTGACGGCCTGTATGTGTCAGGTACCCTGGGTGATGCCGCCGCAGGGCTGGCGGTGCTGCAGGGCCGGTATCGCCCTGGCCTGGACGCCGCCGAATATCTGGAGCAGCGTTTTTTCCGGCCCACGCCGCGGTTGGCGCTGGGTGCTACCCTGCTCAACACCGCCACGGCAGCGATCGACCTGTCCGACGGCCTGCTGGCGGACGCGGGGCATATCGCCGCTGCCAGCGGCGTGCAGCTGCATATCGACGCGCAGGCACTGCCCTTGTCTTCGGCTCTGCAGGCCCATCCTGACCGTGCGCAGGCGCTGGCCTGGGCGCTGGCGGGAGGCGATGACTACGAACTGTGCTTTTGTCTCCCCGCTGCCGTGCAGCCGCCAGCGGGCTGCAGCCGCATTGGCCAGGTGACTGCGGGGGAGGGTGTTGTGTGCCCCGGTTTTGAGCCGCTTGCGCCGGGCTATAACCATTTCTGAAACAGGCCCCGTGTAGCCTCGCGCGGCCTGCCGGTGCGCGGGAATGAAATCACCGGTTGTTCCAACGTCAAAGCACAGTAAACTGGGCGCTCGACCGCATGGATACACGTCCCATGGCCAAGTCTGCCGCTCCACCGCCCCCTGCATTGCTGCGCAACCCGGTGCAATTGCTTGCCTTCGGTTTCGGTAGTGGCTTGTCGCCGGTTGCTCCGGGTACGGTGGGCACGCTGGCGGCGGTGCCGCTGTTCCTGCTGGTGGATGCCGCACTCGCGAGCACTGCGTTCCCGCTGCTGTGGTACACACTGTTTGTGTTGGCAACGGCCGTCGCTGGCGTCTGGATTTGTGAGCACGCCAGCCGACAGCTGCAGGTGCACGATCACCCGGGCATTGTCTGGGACGAGTTTGTCGGTTACTGGATTACCATGTGGGCCATGCCCGCTGGCTGGATGTGGGTGGTAATCGGTTTTGTGGTGTTTCGTGTGTATGACATCGCCAAACCCTGGCCGATCGGCGCGCTGGACCGCAAGGTCGCCGGCGGTTTCGGCATCATGATCGACGATATTGTGGCGGGGATCATGGCCTGTATTACTGTGCATATCGCCCTCTGGCTAATGGCGGCCGGGTAGCGTGGTGAGCTGCGCCAGTCTCCGGCAATCCCGGCTCTCCGGTCCAGTCTGCAGGCACTGGTTGGTGCCAGTGGCGCTCCTGTTGCTGGCGCTTGCCAGTGGCCGCTTGCTCGCCGCTTCGGTGACCGTGGAAGCGCTGCTGCCGAACACCGCGGTGTTGATGATCAACGGCCAGCGCAAGACCCTTCGCGCCGGCGAGAGCTTTGACGGGGTGAAGCTGGTCAGTGCCGATGCCACTATCGCCCTGCTGGATATCAACGGCGCGCGCCAGCGTGTAGGGTTGAATCGCAATATCACCACCAACTACGTGGCGCCCGAGCGGCGCGAAGTGCAGATCCCGCGTAACGAGCGCATGCAGTACATTACCGGTGCCCTCATCAACGGCCGCAACGTGCAGGTGATGGTGGATACTGGGGCCAACGTGGTGGCACTCAATACGCGGCAGGCTGCGGCACTGGGCCTGGACTATGAAGCCGGCATGCCCTCGACGGTGGAGACCGCCAGCGGCGTGTCCGACGCCTGGGTGCTGAACCTGGAGCGGGTAGAGGTGGGGGGCATTCCAGTGGAGGGGGTGCGTGCCACGGTGGTGGTGGGTGACTACCCGACCACCATCCTGCTGGGTATGAGCTACCTGCAGCACGTGGAGCTGCGCGAGCGCAACGGCGTGTTGTCGCTATCCCGTGAATGGTAGTGCCCGTGCCCACACCCGCGGCGATTAAGTGCTAAACTACGCCCCTTTTTTTCGCCACCGGATTGCCCCGTGCCAGTACGTTACGTAGAGACCTCCCGCCTACCCACCGCCTGGGGCGTGTTCGATATCCACGGGTTCGAAGACCCGGATTCGAACAAGGAGCATATTGTGCTGACCATGGGTGATGTGGGCAGCGGTGAACCCGTGCTGGCGCGCATCCACTCCGAATGCCTGACCGGTGATGCCCTGTTCAGCCTGCGCTGCGATTGTGGCAACCAGCTGGAGGCGGCCATGAAGGCGGTATCTGAGGCTGGGTGCGGGGCCATCTTCTACCTGCGCCAGGAAGGCCGCGGTATTGGCCTGCTGAACAAGATCAAGGCCTACAAGCTGCAGGATGCAGGCGCCGATACCGTTGAGGCCAACGAACAACTGGGTTTTGGCGCCGATATGCGCGATTACTCCATTCTCGGCCCCATGCTGCGGCACCTGAAAATCAGCCGCGTGCGCCTGATGACCAACAACCCGCGCAAGGTGGCGGCGATGGAGGAAAACGGCGTCGAGGTGGTGGAGCGGGTGCCGCTGCACTGCGCGAGCAACCCGCACAATGAAAAATACCTGAAAACCAAGGGTGCCAAGCTGGGGCATTTGTTCACTGGCCACGGCGGGTAGGTGGTGGCCGCCTGACCCGGCGGTGTCACTGGTTACGATACCCCGCAGCACAGGGCACGCAACCTGCTGCTAGAGAATCAACCCCAACTCCGATTGGTGAGCAATCTGCTGCAGGCAGTGCGAGGGGGCCGTGCTCTTCACGCCGTCGATGGGCACGACTTTCTCGTGCAGTAACCCGGTCAGTTGCTCAACCTGCGTAACATTCAAGGCGCAGATCAAATCGTGCCGCCCCAGCGTAGTGGCCACAAAGCTGACTTCCGGGATGGTGGCCAGAGCCCGGCACACCGAGCGGCCGCTGCCGCCGTGTACATCAATACCGACAAAGGCCGCACTCATCGGGTCGTCGCGGTGCACCTGCAGATACTCAAAGCTGATCTGCCGCGTGCGCTGCATACGTTTTATACGGCTGCGCACCGCTGATTCGGAGGCACCAATCTCGGCGGCTACGGCACGATTGCTCTTGCGCGCGTTTTGACGCAGGCTGGCGACGATCCTGCGGTCGACCATGTCCAGCAGCCGGTGTTCACGAGGTACATCTTCCGCTGAATGGGCCTGGTAACCGCGCCGGAATTTCCACACATCCAGGGCCATGGCCGGGGTGACCCGTGCGATGCCCGCGATGCGCGGCAACGTCTCGGTGAGAAACGTGCTCACTCCCTCCCGGCTGGGCAGGGCTGCTACCAGCTCGATATCGTGCCGGCCCAGTACCACGTTCACCGTGAGTGCAGCGGGCAGCGCGGCAATGGCGTGCGCCACATCAAAGGGTGAGATGTGCTCCACGTTGATACCAATCAACAGCAGGTTCGGGTAGCCAGCGGCGTGCAGGTCCACCAGTGGGGCGAGACTGATAACGCTCTGCTCCAGCAGGCGTTCGATACGCCGTCGCACGGTGATAGGCGAGGCCCCAACCGTATCGGAAAGGGTTTGGGTGGGACGCCGGATGTCACCCTCGAGCGCCGCCATGATGGCGATGTCGAGGGCGTCCGGCTGGTAGGTGGAGACTGCGGTCATCCGGTCAGATACGCAGTGTGAGGCTCAGTTCCACCGTGCGTGGCCGGTTGTAGCTGCCCTCGAAGTAGCCGAAGAAGCCGCTGCCGTCAAAGCCCGAGTTCAGCACCCGCTTGTCACCCAGATTGGTGCCAATCAGGCCCACTTCCCACAGCTCGCTGGGTGAGGTGTAGATCAGGCCCGCACCGAACAGCGTATGGCCAGGCACCTGCAACACCGAGCTGTTCACCGCGTTGAGATAGTAGCTGTCGGTATAGCGCATATCCGCGCGGAACAGCAGGTCGCCCATTTCTCCGAGGTCGTAGTTGTAGTCGGCGGCCATATTGAAGGTCCACTCCGGGGTGTGCTTGAGTTCGGTGTTGGTGTAGTCGCCTGTTACATCCACCCAGCCATCGGAATCGTCATTCAGGTAACCCACGCCGGCCTGCAACTGGAAGGCCACGACGGGTAACCAGGTGGCTTCCAGCTCAACGCCCTCAATGCTCGCGCTGGAGGCGTTTTCCACGGCCACAGAACCGGCGCGTGTGATCAGCACCTGAATGTCCTCGTAGTCGTTGTAGAACACAGCGCCGTTCAACCGCAGGCTGCGGCCCAGCAGGTCCGCCTTGATACCGGCTTCATAGCCGGTGAGGATCTCCGGTTCGTACTCCTGCAGGTCCGCCGCGCTGCCGAAGGCGCGGCCGTTGTAGCCGCCGCTGCGGAAGCCACGGCTCACGTGGGCGTAGGCCATTACGTCATCGTTCAGCTGCCAGGAGGCGCCGATTTTGGGTGACGTGTTGGACCAGTCCTGGGAGCAGTCGAAGTAGGCTGTGGGCTCGTCAAATGCGCAGCTGCTTACCGGCACGCCGGGGATAGCGAAGACATGCGGCACACCGAAATCGTAGTTGCTGATTTGCTGAGTAAAGTCCTTTTCTTCTTCTGTATAGCGAATGCCGGCAAACACCTCCAGCTGTTCGGATACGGCATAGCTGACCTGCGCATAGGCGGCGTAGCTGCTGGTTTCCTGCCGGTTATCGAAGGATACCGACGTGCCCAGGCCCTGTATGATGATCAGGTCCGTCAAGTCGCGGGTATCTTCCGCAAAGTAGTACAGGCCACCAACCCATTCCAGCGCGCCGCTCGTGCCCACCAGCTGCAATTCCTGGCTGAACTGGTCGTGGTCCTGATCGTGAATGTCACCCGAATAGTTCAGTGCGCTGTTGTCGCCGTCGCGCCCGAAGAGTGCTTCGGTCTCGCGGTAGCCGGTGATCGACTTGAACTCCAATGTGTCGTTCACCTGCCAGGTATTGGTCCAGGTAATCCCCATGCCCTCAACGTCGTCGTTGGGCAGCGGGCCTTCAATGCCGGATACATCGATGTTGGCGTTCGGCGTGCAGCAGGGGTTGTCGGGGTTCAGCTGGTTCCACAGGTCACCAAACAGGGTGCCGTCCTGCCATGTCAGCATGACGTTGGGGTAGCCGGTCTGGTCCTGCTCGTGCCAGTCCACGGTCAGGGTGGACTCGAAGCTGTCGGTGGGCGCCCAGTTGAGGATGGCGCGTGCGGTCGACAGGTCGATATCGCCGGCATCGTCGCCGGGCCGTTCCTGCCAGCCGTCTGCCTTGCGCCGCAGGTAGGAGATGCTGCCTGACAGCGTGTCAGTCAGCGCCGTCTGGCCGTAGAACGAGACTTCGCCCAGATTGCGTGAGCCCGTCGCCAGGCCGAATTCCGCGCTGCTCTCCCCGGTAGGCTTGCGCGTGATGACACTGATGGCGCCGCCAATGCTGTTCTTGCCGAACAACGTGCCCTGCGGACCACGCAGCACTTCAATGCGTTCCACATCCGCCAGCTCCATATTGGCGCCAAAGGCTCGTGCGAGGTAAATACCATCCAGATAGAGGCCAACGGCTGGGTCAGTGGTGAGAATGAAGTCGAACTCACCCACACCGCGCAGGAAGGCGTTGACCGTCGAGCTGCCGCCACCGGTGCCTACGGTGAAGTTCAGGTTCGGTGTTTGGCGCTCGATGGCGGTGAGCTGATTGATGCCGGCGCGCGCCAGCTCTTCACCGGAGAGCGCAGTAATGGAAATGGGCGTGCGCTGCAGGTTCTCGGTGCGTTTGCGGGCAGTTACCACGACCTCCTCCAGCGCAGCGGCGTGGCCGAGCGTGGGCAATGTGGCGGCGGGGAGGCCGCTGGTAAGTGCGGCGATAGCGAGCATCAGGCGTTGTTTTTTCATGGCTGTTCCCCCATAGGGTGCGGTAGGCGTGTGTGGGCGAGCGTCTGTTGCGCTCTGATTGCATGTCTTCACGAGGACTTGCGGTTCTCAGCATGGTAGAGGTATCGGTTTGCGTCAACAAATAGCAAAAAAGAAACGCAAAGCAGTAATCGCTGGTTCAAAATGAGGCGCCGGGGGCGGTGTGCGAAGGGAGCGGTGGTTGCCTGGTTTGGCCCTCGGCGTTAGCCGGTAGCTCCGGGGATTGTCAGGCCTGGCGCTGGACGATATAGCGGGCGAGATCGCGCAGCGGGTTTGCATTGTCGCCGAAGCATTCGAGTGCCTCGAGTCCGTCGGCAAGCAGCGCATCTGCCGCGCTGCGCGCGCCCTCCAGGCCGAGCAGGCTGACATAGGTCGTTTTGCCCGCTGCGGCATCCTTGCCGCCGGTTTTGCCCAGGGTCGCCGCACTGCCTTCCACATCCAGGATGTCGTCAACGACCTGAAAGGCGAGGCCAAGGTGCGAGCCAAAGGCCTCGAGTGCTTCCTGGTCAGCGTCCGGCGCACCTGCGGCGATACCGCCCAGGCTCAGTGAAGCGCGAATGAGTGCGCCGGTTTTCAGTGCGTGCAGGCCCTGCAGTTCCACTAGCGCCAGTGGACTGCCCGTGGCCGCGATGTCCACGAATTGCCCCCCCACCATGCCGCCCAGGCCGGCGGCCTGCGCCATCACCGTGACCATCTGCAGCCGGGCCTCGGGGGATAGCCCATTGGCGCTCGCTAACAACTCGAAAGCCAGCGCCTGCAGGCCATCGCCCACCAGAATGGCCGTGGCTTCGTCAAAGGCTTTGTGCAGCGTGGGACGCCCACGACGCAGGTCGTCGTTGTCCATTGCTGGCAGATCGTCGTGAATCAGGGAATAGGTGTGCACCAGCTCCATGGCGCAGGCGGCGTCATCCAGCGCTGCAACATCCGTGTTGCCGCTACCCGCGGCTTGCGCTGCGGCGTACACCAGGCACGGTCGGATGCGCTTGCCGCCGGCTTGCAGCGCGTAGCGCACCGCGTCCTCCAGACCGGCCAGCGCGTTGGAGGCGCGCGCATCCTGCGGCTGAATGTGGCTCAACGCCTGCAAGCGCGCCTCGCAGCGCGCGCGGCCTTGCTCCATCAGGGTGTTCAGGGCAGGGGTCACTCTGTAGCGCCTTCCTCGTCCCCATCGTGGAAGGGGGTGGTAACGGGCTTGCCCTCCTTCTCCAGCAGCAGCTGCACTTTCTGCTCGGCTTCCTGCAGGGATTGCTGAGCCTGGCGGATAAGCTGCACACCCTGTTCGAAATCCTGCAGGGACTGTTCCAGGGACGTGTCGCTGTCCTCAAGGCGGGTGGTGAGGGCCTCGAGTTGGGTGAGGGTTTCGGCGAAGGTGGGGGGCTGCTTCTTGCTCATGGGGTCCCGGTTGGTGTGGATGGGGGGGGTAATGATACCAGCCGTTGCCTGCGGGGTGGGTAGAAAAGGTGGCTCAGGGCAATACATCCACGGCAACCGGTACATTGCCCATTCTCGGCATGCCCGTGTAGGGGTCGAAATCGACCTCGGTATTGAGCAGGCGCCCGGTATTGCTGCCGAGTTCCCGGAAGCGGGCTTCCTGGCCCGGTAGACCGCCAAAGCCATGGGTCATGGCGATTACGCCGGGTCGCAATGTGGAGTCTGGCTCCACATCAGAGGTGGTGGGATATCGGTAAGATAGAAGCCCAGAAAAATGCGTGGCGAGAAGAGTCGAGCGGGGGCCGACACCATGGTAGTAGGTGATTGAAACCGCCCTTGTCGCTGACGAGTAAAAAATTCGCGCAAATATGTAGTTCCCTCAGGATGAGTGGCACGACTTACTTGCTGCCTCTTTGCATCGAGTTTTCAAGTTCACAAGAGATTCTGGGTCTCACTTAAGACAAGGCCGCTACCGGTTGCTCTTAGATGCGGAATCGCGAACTTCCCTCCGCGCTCTATATTGTGGCCCATCGTGGTTGTGTGTGGCTTGTGAGTTCTTAATAGTGGGTCTCGCTTGGGGTTTGGCGGCTCCTGCCAAAGTCCGTAGACTTTTGTCAGCCCACCTACGAGTTCTAGCAGGCTCATAGCTGAGACTGTGGGTACATGTATGCGTGTCCAGCATTTTTCTTAAATCGCCCTCAAACTACGACTTGAATCTAGCAATTGCGAGCGCGTCATTGTTTCGCCAAAAACTATAAAGATAAAAATTACATTCTCAAGATAGGATGACCGAGAGCGAAACCAATGCCGGAGTTACGCTCACTCACGCCTTTCGAACAAGAAGAAGGGTTCATGCGGATTTACCCCGAACATTGATGCGTTTACGCTTGGAAGTAAACCGACATGAGTTGCAACAAGAGGGCTAAGGCCGACAGAAGAAAATCGTTTGATAATGTCGTTGCCGTAAAGTCGAAGGTGGTCCTCCTGACCGTAGACGATAAGGCGAGCCGAAGCTGAGTCGATGCCGTCATCTTGCCAAGTTATATTCAACCTTTCACTGAATGGAGTCTGCAAGATAGCCGCTCCTCCTACTCGCAACACTCTACAAATCTCTGATAGAGCCCTAAGATCATCACCTACATGTTCCAATACGTGGTTCGCTACGAGGAAATCGAAAGAGCAATTCGGATATGGCAGATCCAGTAGGTCCAGCGGCACGATGTCCGTAGTATATGGATACAGGTCAGCCTTCACATATGTATTCGGACTACACTCCGCGATACGGGCCGATAAATGACGCTCCGGTGCAAAGTGCAATATGTCCTTTCCACAAAACTTCGTGAATAGATCTGCGGCATTCAGGTAAAGAAACAAGTGCCGCTCTCTATCGTGGGCGCCGCAGTTGGGGCACTCGAAATTGTCGACGTCACTGCCTACAATCTTCATCTCCTT
This sequence comes from Haliea salexigens DSM 19537, assembly GCF_000423125.1. Lineage (GTDB taxonomy): Bacteria > Pseudomonadota > Gammaproteobacteria > Pseudomonadales > Halieaceae > Haliea > Haliea salexigens. Next base: position 38,417 of record NZ_AUHJ01000018.1, on the reverse strand, counting down.
AATGAACGCCGATTCGTTGGAGCGGCCCCCACGATAAGGGAGAAATCGTCGAACGTTTTTGTCACAAAGGCAACAATAGAAGCTTCCGCCAGAGAATGTGCGCGCAATGAATCGCTCTATCGTGTGTAAGATGCTCATTGAGATGTCGCCCACTGCAAAAATATCCATATCTGTCTTCAACTCGATATTCTAGTTCATAAATTCTTGAGTGTACCTTACTATTGTTGTAAAGGCGTGCTTTCTAATATGCGGTAGAAGAATCAGATAAGTTTCTGAAAATCTCTTGCCAAGAAGACTCTGCGTAAGAGGGATTAGTTCTAAGGATACTCTGAATAAGTCTGGATTTTTGCGATAATACGCCTTGCCCCAACAACAGGATGTCAGCATGACCCAGATGACCTTCGCCGAGGCCGAGTTTGCCAACAAGAAGCGCAAAACCCGGCGTGAGATTTTTCTGGAACGCATGGATAAGCTTATTCCCTGGGCCAAACTGGAGAAGAAGCTCCGCAAGCATTATCCCAGGGGTGAGAATGGCCGTCCGCCTTACCCGCTTCCGACCATGCTGCGGGTGCATTGCCTGCAGTTGTTCTACAACCTCAGTGACCCAGCCATGGAAGACGCGCTCTATGAGCTTGAATCCATGCGGCGGTTTGCCGGCCTGCGGCTCTCGGAGAGGATTCCCGACGAAACAACTATCCTGAACTTCCGGCACTTCCTTGAGAAGCGTGGCCTGGGCCAGGTCATCTTCGATACCGTCAACCAGCACCTGGCTGATGAAGGCTTGGTGCTCAAGGAAGGCACCATCGTGGATGCAACGATCATCGCCGCACCGAGCTCGACCAAGAACAGCGACAATGCGCGCGACCCCGAGATGCATCAAGCCAGGAAGGGAAACCAATGGCACTTTGGTATGAAGATGCACATCGGCGTCGATGAGACCTTTGGCCTGATCCATAGTGTGGCGACGACTCCGGCCAATGTTAGTGACATTACCGTTGCGGATCAGCTTCTGCACGGTGAAGAGAAAACGGTCTGGGGAGATGCTGGATATACAGGCATTGAGAAGCGCGAGGAACACAAGGACCGCCCGGTCGACTGGGAGGTGGCCATGCGTCTCGGACGCCGCGCCCAGCTTCCCGAGAGCAGTCTGCTGCATGAGGTCGAGAGGATGAAAGCCAGTATCCGGGCCAAGGTCGAGCATCCGTTTCTGACCATCAAGCGGATCTTCGGCTACAGTAAAGTCCGCTACCGGGGCCTGCAGAAAAACCACAACCGATTGGTAGTGCTCGCAGCGTTCACCAACCTGCTGCGCGCCAGGCCCTACTTGGCAATATAGGGTTAGTGCGCCTGCTGCACGGGAATTACCCGGCAGCAAGGCGATTAGAACCCCGAAACTGGGATATTTATGACCAGAAATCACCATTTTGAACTCTGTGCGACTGAAATCATGCGTTGTTCAGAGGTTCCCTAAACGTAATTGGAGGAATCTATGCCGTAGGAAGTCTAAGTCAATGCGCAGGGGGGGTTAGAAATCAAATATCTTTAAAGTGTTCTTGGAGTTATAAATGTTCTTGTACCTAAAAAATGTATGTGGGCGCAACATGAAGATTGGTGCAGGCAAAGCGATGTTTCCGATAATTTTTAACTGTGTACCGGCTGGCGGTACCTCCAAGTCTCACTAGACCAAGTATAAGCTCTTAAGAATAAAACGAGCGTTCTTCGAGCTAAATTTACTTTCATGACCTGACTCATTATTTGTCGGCGCATAGGTTTTGTCGAGCTGGGGTTGTTCTCTTTGAGCCAGTGCCACGAACTATAAAACGCATTTTTGTTTCCAGCGAATAGCGAAAGCGATAATATTGTGCAATGTAGACTCGACAGCGCTAGCACCTGCTGTTCCTTATCTACATCGAAGAATGAAAAAAAATCGGATAGCATTGCTTGGTAACCAATAGCGATTTCAAGATGACGTTGTATCCCCGAGTTCATCACAGAGCCTGGAGCGCGTCTGTAAACGGATGCTGGGAAATCTAGATATCCAATTTTGCTAAAACCAGCGATGTACAGGCATTGAGGCCAATCACCTACTGGGTATTCATCATTCGGAAGCTCGCTGCAAAAAAATGCGTCGACTATGTCAGATCGTACGCACAGAGTGCACGTTTGTATAAAATTTCCGGACAAAAGCTCTTTAAATATTTCTTCAGATATCGACTTGACGCCGCCTGTAGACCGCTTTCTCGATCTCCTTCTCCAGCGGCCATATCGAAATATGATGTGATCATAGTCAGTGTAAACGGCTCCGTGTTCAGGGTGCATTCGCAAGAAATCGACTTGTATTTGTAGTTTTTTTTGATCCTGCCAATAGTCGTCACCTTCGCAATACGCGAGGTATTTGCCGCGTTTCGCAACAATCAAGCGTCTGAGGTTTTGCATCATCCCTATGTTCTTTGTTGAGGTAATAACTCGGATTATGTTCGGATACAAATCCCTCCATCTTGCTACAACTGCGAGACTGGAATCTGTAGAGTGGTCTTCCCCTATAAGTAATTCGAAATTAAAATTTGTCTGCTGAGAAATAACCCCTTCGATCGCCCGATCTAGGTATTCGGCGTGATTGTAAACTAGCATTATTACCGAAACTTCGGGCGATTCCGAAGGAATGGGCGAGCGCTGGCTCGTAGCTTCTTGAGTTAGGTTAATATCCATTAAAGTCACAATTTTTCCTATACCGCCGTTGTAGACGTATTGTCGCTGGCCCGTTTGAATAGGGTGACTCCGTCTAGGAAGGCGTCTAGCCGAAACGCCCATGCCGTCATCAGAAAAAAAGCAGCTCCAGAAACTGCCAAGATACCCAAGCGTGCTGGATCTGGTAACGCAACGATGCCCTCACCCAAGAAAACCAAGACCGCCATAACTGTAGCCAAGATAAATGTCGGCCATATATCACTTAGCTGTGATCTTGCTCCATATCCCAGCCGGATGCCGTTGAAATAACAATTAATAAAAATTGAGATAACTGAGAATATGGTGTAACTCCAAGCGACTCCGATTATCCCGTGCTGCAATCCTGCTATTAGCAATGCCACCCCAATAATCTTCTTGGGAATTTCGAGAAGTAGAACCGTTCTTGCGCCGCCTTGCGCCATAAGCGAATATATATTTATTACTTGCATCGGCCAAAAGGCGGCCCCGATGCAAAGGATTCGAAAGGGGCCAACAGCGGGACTCCATAAATCTCCGTAGATTGTGAGAATAACAGGCTCCGCGAGTGCTGCTAGTCCAAACATGCAAGGCAGATTAACTAACATCATGCCCCTAACTGCCGTCTTCATTCCACGCAGTAACCGTCGAGATTCACCGGCAGCCTCGGAAAAGATTGGCAACGCAACTCGACCGAACACGCTTGTCAGAAAGTTGAGAGGTAGCTGGTGTGTATGGTCCGCCCGCGCGTAGAATCCTAGCTCGCTAGTTCCGATGTATCGGCCAATTAGCACACTGTATGCTCGGGTATAAATTGTGTCTACGAGGTTTGCGGTAAGTACAAAGCCGCCGAAGCCGAAAAGCTTTCGCGCGGAGGCGGCGCTAAACTTAACCTGAGGTCGCCATTTATTGAATGCCCAAAGAAATGTTGTATTCAGTGAGGCCATCCCCAGAATTTGAGCTGAGAGCGCCCACACCCCAAACCCCTTCACTGCCATTATAATTGATACGGATCCAGTGCAGAGGGTTGCGAGGATTCCCGCGACTAACTGTGTTCGAAAGTTCAGTTGTTTCGTTAACAATGCAGTGTGAACACTACCCAAGGAGCTCAGAAATACGGTTAACGCTGCTAACACGGCCAGTTCACTCAATTCCGCGATATCAAAAATCAGAGGCAAGTAATCCGCGACCAGCAATATAAGAACTGCAAATGTGAAGCCAAGCCCGACATTGAGCCAAAACGCTGTGGATTCGTCGACATGATTAATGTCCTGTCGTTGTATCAAGGCCGTTGACATGCCACCGTCTACGATTACGCTAGCCACGCTAGTAAAAAACGCGAGTATCGCGACTACACCGAAATCTTCGGGGGCGACCAGTCTTGCAAGAGCCACAACGATGGCAAACTGTATGCCTTGACGTACGATGACGTCAGCGGCGCTCCACGCGCTAGCAGTGAATATTCGACTTTTTGTCATCAGGCTATACGCGGCTTTCTAACAGCGGACACAACTTCTCTTGGTTGCGCGGTATCCCCTGCCTCCCCGCTAAACGTCTCATTGGCTCAGTTGGTTTGATGGCCGGGTGCTGCAAACGGAGAAAAGAGAAGCAGAAATATCCGGGTACTCAAGCCCCAGGGTATATAGCCCTTCGATCTGCTGCGGGCCGAGGATTCCTTGCTCAAACATGGTGTCCATTTGGAAGTCGGCAAAAGGCTTCAGCATTAGCCCGCCCCGACTCACTTGAATTAGGCCCGCTGAGGAAATATCCTTGTCCAGCAGTATTCGGTCATAGACCCGGCGATGTCCGTGCGCAAGATCGTTTGGAGTTAGCGCGTATAGATCGTCGAGAATTCCCATATGCCTAGCAAGTTGACGTGACAATGCGCGAGCGTTGGGGACAACCAAAAAAATCAGGCCACGCTCCGTCAGAAACTTTGCAGCTCTCTCAAGCAACAGTACGGGATCACGCATGTGCTCAAGCACGTAGCTTATGAATATGCAGTCAAATTGACGTTTCGGTATATATTCTTCAAACAACGAGTGGATGAACGTAACATTCTTAAGATTGCGTCCGCGGGCTCGCTCCAAGAAATAGTTGGATCCGTCAACGACCGTAAGGTGTTCTAGCTCTTTCGAAATCAAGCTGGTCATGTAGCCATCGCTACAACCAAGTTCTAGCCCGTCCCTCATACCCCGTAAATGGGGGGCAAAGGCGCGGACTGCAAGTTGCTTAATTGTTCGTTCTTGATGACTTTCGCTCGTTACATAGGTGGTCGCAGCGCGGTTTAAAAACTCAGTTTCGTCGTCCTTCCGTTCCATATTTTCGTCCTGTTTCTAGGCGCGATTAATCGAAAAGCATTTCAATCATACTAAGATCAAAAGTCGGGATGTTATGTTTGTTGGCAACCTTTAGCCTTTCCGAAAAGCTGTCGTCAATGAAGATTGCGCGGTCAGAGCGAATGTAGTCCGATTTCTGGTGTTCTTGCGGAACGTGTATGACTTCATCAAATAATGTATCGAGGCGATAATTTTTCAACGAAGATTCCAGGTTGCCTTGGTGCTTGCTTATGAGTATTAGTCGTTTTCCAACATTAAAGGCGTGATAAAGGAAGCCAATAGCTTTGATGTTGACCTTGCCGTTGAGAACTACGGTGTCATCATAATCAATATAAACATGGTCATAAACCATATTGTGTCGAAAACGATTTTGCAGCGCGCGATCGATTTCGAGCTCTACGTTGTTTTGGATGATTTGTAGCGTTAATCCTTCGTGTTCAAATATGCTAAGTAGTGCGAAATTGACACCGAGCGCCCGGTGTAAAGCCATGGTGCCAGCGATTCTCGGCGCCACTTCCAATAGCTTCAGCGTCCCATTTTCGGCTCGTTTGATCTGAAAAAACCAAGCTCCACATAGCGCCATGTGGGCGTTTATAGATTCCGCGATCTCCCTTGCCTCAGAAAGCGGTACAGTGATAGAGTTTACAGATATTCCATTTCGAACTCTTCGGCGTTCCCGAGCTGCTGCAAAAAGTAGACCACTTTTTCTCGATGTAAAACAATCAACTGTAAATTCCTCCCCGGGGAGGTACTCGCAAATAATGGGGTCTTTAACGTTTGCAATCGCGCTCTTCAGTTCTTTGTGGTTTTCGACGACGGTGATGTCTACTGAGCCCTGTCCTTTGTCTGGCTTAACTAGAACCGGAAAGGAGTGGACTTCGGATTCATCTCTAAACATCGCTGGCACGGCGATGAAGTCTCTGAGATGGTTGTAGGTAGTTGATTTAGAGCGAGTAATTCTGCAGGTTTCTGGTGGTGACGAAATCACGCTAGCCCCTACTTCACCAGATCGTTCAGCCAAAGCGACGATAACATCGTCGTGTGCGGGGAATATGTAGTCTATTTTCTGTGTGCGACATATCTCGTTGAGCTCAATTAACCAGGTCTCTCGTGCGACGTTGGAAACTGTAAAATAATTTGAGAATGCAAATTTGCCAGGGTTTGGTGAATCTTCACCAGCTCCAAAGACCTCCATATTTCGAATACACTTAAGAGACTCTAGTATCTCCAGAGCTATTTCTGTCCCGGCAGGGAAAACAAGGACTCGCCGTTTAGTTTCAAGAAAGTCATTCTTCAACGTTTTCTACTCGGTTGCGTTCTACTCAAGAGGGAATTGACTAGATTCGTGACAGTATTCGGATTACGTCAGAGATTACCGTTATTTGAGCGCGCCGAATTAGAGGTCCGGCGGGCAAGACGATAACCCGTTCCGCTACATCGCACGTTACTGGCAGAGCCGAGTCCGCTACAGGATATTTCTCGCGGTATGGCAACATTTGGTGGCAGCCTGGCCAGAAGTACTTTCGCGCTAGAACATTCTCCGCGTGAAGAGCGGTCACTAGGTCGTCCCGATTAAACTGCGCGGACTGAGCCACTTCGAGTACAATATATTGGAAATTATTTTTTTCGTGTAGGTCGTATTGGCATAGTCGAACTGCAGATATTTCTGATAGTAAATATGCATATTCGTTGTAGCATCTTTCGTTTTCTTTGAGTACCTCTTGCATGTGGTTGAAGTTAGTCAAGCCCATCGCTGCGCAAATTTCAGTCATTTTCCCATTTGTGCCGGGATGAACTACGTTGTCATAGCCAGCGAACCCAAAGTTTCGCATTAGCCTTATTTTTTCAGCGATTTGGTCGTCGTTAGTAACTACAGCTCCACCTTCAAGCGTATTAAAGAATTTGGTCGCATGGAAGCTGAAGACTTCCGCATTCCCATAGTTTCCGATCATTTGTTTGTTGTAGCTACATCCGAACGCGTGGGCTGCATCGAACATAAGTTGCAATCCGTACTCTGTTGCAATCTCCTCAAGGGCCGAGATCGGCGCGGCCCGTCCCCATAGGTGAACGCCAATGATTGCTGTTGTTCTCGATGTAATAAGGCTCCGGACAGATTCTGGATCAAGGTTGTGAGTGACAGGGTCTATATCAGCAAATACGGGTTTAATGCCTTGCCAATATAGTGCGTGAGCTGTAGCTATGAAGGTATACGATGGCACTATAACCTCACCTGAAAGCTCAAGAGCTCTGATGGCAATTTCTAGTGCAACTGTTCCGTTACACACGGCGATGCAATGTTTAACGTCAAGATAGCACTTTACTTTCTCCTCAAACTCTTGCACTAGAGGTCCATTGTTCGTTAGCCACCCCCTATCCAGCATTTCGTTCGCATAATTGAGGAAGGTTTGTTTGCTTCCAATGTTGGGTCGTCCGACGTGAAGGGGTTCGACGAAGGCTGGCGGCGCTCCACCGATTGCCAAATCATCGTAGGTTTTCATTTTTTTCATACCGGCTTCTTCGGAATATAAAAACGGAATTTAGGGTTCGGAATCTCTTGACGCCTCCCCTGTCTTGTTTAGAAGGCCTTAACGTCAAGATATTGCGTTTAGTTTTTATGTTTTCACCAGCCCTCGGGCGACTCTCGAAGCAGAAGAGAGTAAACGGAGTTTTCGCCGAGGTCTAGGGGAAAGTCGATCAAGCCCGCTCCAAGCCGCGTATCATCTAGTTTGCGCCCGCACCTCTGTGTATGTTTCAAGCTGCAGCATGGGTCAAAGCTCAATTGTTGTTCCTAGATTTAGCGTTAAGGCCATGACCAGAAATGCCTTCGTGAGACGTTTAATTTACCGAGTATTCGCACATCAAAATGTCACCGTGTTTCAAAAACGAACTTGATTTTTAGTCCTTAATTTCGCGTTTCCCCATACGGTTTCTGATTCCGTCAAGAAGACCGCGAACTGCAGTTCCAGTGCTCTGGATTCGTTGGGGACCGAAGATGGTATGCGTATAGATTAGCCCAAGCGAATACCAGCTACTTCGCACTTTCCAGCGCCAGTCAATTTTTGGATCCTTGAGCAGTATGACGAAATTCCTCAATCGGTAGTAAATTCTTAAGGGACGATAGAGGCTTTCGTGCCTCCAGCCGAAATACCAAACTCGTATCGCGTCTTCTCCCATGCTTTGATACATCCTCGCTGGCCCGCAGCCGATAAGCCGGAACCCGAGATGCCTCGCTCGCATTCCCCATTCAATATCTACTTGATCAATAAAGAAGTCTTCACGCATCATGCCAACTTGTGTGAGCACCGAGGCTGGAATCAGGCTGCCCGAGGTTATTAGAGATAACGCTTCGACGTAAGGATCCTCTTCGCTGGGGATAGTGTGTGAATAGAAAAGCTTGCCTTCCTTCTGGCTCTGGAACGGGTAGGTCAACCCTGTGTAGGTATCGGTGTAGGTCGGACCGACAGCGGCTACTTTCCCGAGGCGGCGATGGCAGACGTCGTAGCATTTTTTGAGCGTGGCGACCATGTCTGCTGCAGGTAGGCTGTCTTGGTCGCTGAGCAGAACAAAGTCCATATCCGTCTTGAGCGCACGTTCACAACCTTCGTTCAAGGCTCTGGCGATGCCGAGGTTTTCACCAAATCGCGTGACGATACAACGCTCTGGGGCGGATGACTCTAGGCAGATCGATGCTAGTAGCTGGTTCTCCTCTCCAGGTGTGTTGTCGACCAGGAATACGGCGGCAGTTTGAGCTAGAAGTTGTTCGAGTAAAGGCGCGAGTTCTGCTCGCTTTGGATGGTAGGTGACTACAATGCTAGCGATACTTGCCATAAGAAAGTTTCTTTAGGACTAATGCTTGGCGTTTTGAGTTAATGTGGGGAATCCGTACTTGCGCAGCATAGCTAGTTTGTGTGGCAAAACACGGAAAGGGGCAGTGTAATTCAGAAGAGTCGCACCTCGTTTCGCTTGATGTTTCGAGCGTGCCGCGCCAATGACTGATCGCTCGACCGTTAGTTCCCGAAGAACGTTGAGGTAGATGTTGATGCCAGCTTTCAAATCCCTGCGTACTGTACTGAATATCAGCCCTTCTACTACCAAAGCAATGATGTGAATGGAGAGTAGCGGCCACATTATGATGGTTGGCGTCATGACGAATAAAGTGAACGTCTTGTTGCGCTCACTGAAGCGCCTTCTTCGGTAGTTGCTATTGAGTCTACCTTTGAGAGCTCTGTTGCCGCCGAAGCTGCTGCCTTGTTGATGGCGGTATCCGCTGCCCTGTACGGATTGGACCGGTAACCCGGCCAGACGAGCGGCACAGCATAAGTACAAATCCTCACCAATAGACCCAAACCAATCTGGAAACCCCCCTAAATCGAACCAAGTATCTCGGCCTATCCACAAACACGCCCCAATTACCATCGCCACCTCACTACGATCTGGGTCCAAATTGGGAACTGGGTTGTAGAAGGGGTCCAACAGGCATCCTAGGTCCACTAAATCACCGCTCTCCCAGTCATACTGCGGTAGCGTAAGAATTCCGGGCGTATTCTGCCCCGCGGCGGCCTCTGCCAGTGTGGCAAGTGCGTCGGAGAACAGCGCGGCATCGTTGTTCAATAGCAATACGTACTTCCCGTTCGCATGCTCTACCATGCGGTTGTTGGCCACACAAAACCCAACGTTATCGTGGCTGACAAGCAATTCAATTTGAGGGTAGTTGCTCCGCAGGAACGCCACTGAGTCATCGAGTGAAGCATCGTCATGCACGATGATCTCCACATCGAAAGCACAGTCCTGCGCCAGCACGGAATCGAGACATGCCGCGATCAACTCCGGGCCCTTGTAGTGGGCGATACAGACGGAGACCAGCGGCGCAGCAGGCCGCGTTAGAGCGCGGTAGTGTTCAACCACAGCCATGTTCGCTTGAGTCCCTCTGCCAGTGGCACTGCGGGCTGCCAGCCCAAAGTCTGGCGAGCGCAGTCCGCGCTGATGCTTACTCTGCTGGCATCCACCGCGCGGCCCGGTACATAGTTTCGTCGCAAGGCCTGGCCGCTGGCCAGCTCGGCGAGGCTGAGAAGCTCGTTGAGACTGACGCACTCGCGGCTGGCGGCGTTCAGTATTCGTACTTCGCTTGCTGATGCCTGTTTCAGTGCGGCGAGCGTCAGGTCTACAAGGTCGTCAATATACAGGTAGTCGCGCACGGCGGAGCCGTCTCCCCACACGGTCAGTGCCTCGTCCCTTCTGATGCAGCCGAGGGCTGTTGGCACTATGCCGAAGCCTGCTTTTTCTGCCTGGCCGGGACCGTAAACGTTGGAAGGCCTTATGATTGTTGCACCCCCACCAAACTGCCTTGCCCAGGCTCCAATGAACTGCTCTGCGGCTACCTTCGCCGCACCATGGTAGGAGCGAGGCCGCGGCAGGTCACTTTCACAAGAGGCCACCGCAGCCTGCTCGTCATAGATTGCACCGGCTGAGGAGAAATAGATGAGAGGTATGGAAGGGTGACTCTGCAACGCCTCAAGTGTAGCCATCAATGGCGCTAGGTTCTCGCTGATCTCTGCAGACGGCTTGCCAGCGCTGCTGCCCGGTGTGCTGCACGCAGCCAGGTAAACCACGGCGTCGACGTCGCCCAACGAGGCGGCCAGCTCGGAGGGGCTGCTGCAATCATTGGTAATCTGTTCGATACCCGGGAGGCTCGGGATGTGCCCGCCGCGCGAAACCGCCTTTACTCGTGTGCCTTGGAGGTTCAGCGCCTGGCACAGCGCTCTGCCAATGAATCCCCCAGCGCCAATGACCAGCACGTGGCTACGCATCAGAATCGCTCAGCAGCCCGTTGTATATTGTCAGATAGCGTCCGGCGCAGTCATCCCAGGTGCCGACTGTTTGCTTAACCCAGGTGCATGCGTTGCTCCCGCACTGCAAATTCAACGAAGTGTCCTCCAGAGCTTCGACACTCGCGCTATAGCTGGCAGGATCCCGGCACAGCGCTCCGGTATTTCCCGGTTGCACCAGGCCAGCATGGGCTGGCATATCGGAGGCGATAATGGGCAAGCCGGCCGCCATGGCCTCCAGCATAACTTGTGGGCGTCCTTCTGCGTGTTTGCTCAGTGTCACCAGGCCATGTGCTTTTGGGAACCAGTCCATGGCCAGCTGCTCTGGGGTGGCAGGGCCGTGATAATGCACCCAGCTTGGCAAAGCGATTTGTTCCTGCATAGGGCCGAGTAAATGCAGTTGGCGCGACTGTCCGTTAAATAGCGGTTCCGACCAATCGAGTAGCGGCCCCAGCTTATCCCGAGTCAGGCGCGTGACCGCCAGCCATACAGGTTGCTCTGGCGCCAGTTTTCGTTCGATGGCATACCAAACGGGGTCGATGCCAAAGGGAACCGGTTGAACGTGCGCAACGTCACCAAATGTACGCTCTAGAATGGGCTGCATCCACTCGGCATTGGGGCAGATGGCAACCTTGCGGTCACGCATCACGCGCCGCAGCAGCGGCTTTATCAGGGGTAGTTTGAGCAGCTTCAGATCCGTACCCAACACGGTAACCAACACGGGCTTGCCGTCCCTCGGTAGCGGCAGCGCGGTTTGCAGCCAGTTCAGGTGATACAGTTCCGCCGTGGTTTCCCTGCGATACGCGGCATGCAGCGAACGCAGCAGCTTCAAAGGTGCCAACAACGCGCTTGGCCGCAAGCTGCGCATAATGTGCGCAATGCCACCCGCCGCCATCAGGTCGCTGAGCGTGCGTTCCTCTGCTGCTGTCGGCACGTAGCGAACGTTATCGGGTAGCGGCCCTGGTGGGGACCAAACCGAAAGTTCTATGTCGGAGCGGCGAGCAAGCGCATCGACCATATGCCGAATGAATACGCCTCGCCAGTCCTCGCGGTCGGCGGGGTACGATGTTGCTGCACAGAGAACCCGCATCGGGCGCACGCTTCAGGCGGCCTTGCTGTTCACGCGATCACCCCACCACCGGCACAGCACCCGCCCGAACTTCGGCTCGCACCAGTCCCGCATCTCCCAGTCGCTCAGTAATCGCTGCGGTAATCCCCACCACATCCAGCCCCGCTGCCGCATACTGTTCCGCCTGGCTGCCGTGCTCCACAAACTCATCGGGGATACCCAGGTGCAAGCAGGGCGTATCCAGCCGGTTGGCGGCCAGTAACTCATGCACCCCACTACCCGCACCGCCCACAATGGCGTTATCTTCCACTGTGACCAGCAACTCATGAGTGGCAGCCAAGTCAAGCACCCGCTCTTCATCCAGCGGTTTCACCCAGCGCATGTCGACCACGGTGGCATTCAGTGCCTCTCCGGCCTCCAGCGCAGCGGGCAACACGGTGCCGAACGCTAGAATGGCCACACGCTGCCCCTCACGGACGGTCACGGCCTTGCCGATAGGTAGTTCGCTCATCGTTTCACTGATCAGCGCGCCTTTGCCGGTGCCGCGCGGATAGCGCACGGCAGCGGGCCCTGCATGTTGATAGGCCGTGTAGAGCATTTGCCGGCATTCGTTTTCGTCGGAAGGCGCGCCGATCACCATATTGGGGATGCAGCGCAAATAGCTCAGGTCGAATGCCCCGTGATGGGTGGGGCCGTCCTGGCCCACCAGCCCCGCGCGGTCGATGGCGAAGGTGACGTCCAGGTTCTGGATGGCCACGTCGTGTATGAGCTGGTCGTAGGCGCGCTGCAGGAAGGTGGAGTAGATCGCCACCACGGGTTTCAGGCCGTCGCAGGCCATGCCGGCGGCGAGCGTAACCGCGTGCTGCTCGGCAATGGCAACGTCGTGATAGCGCTCGGGGAAACGTTCGGCGAATTCGACCATGCCGGAGCCTTCGCACATGGCGGGCGTGATGCCGGCGAGTTTCGGGTCCTGCTCGGCCATGTCGCACAGCCAGCGCCCGAACACATCCTGGAACTTGGGTTTGCGTGGGGCGGCGGGCGGCGCGGGCAGGTTCGCCTGCGGCCCCTTGGGCACGGCTTCGATTTTGTTGATGGCGTGGTAGCCCACCGGGTCTTTTTCCGCCGGTGCGAAACCTTTGCCTTTCATGGTGCGGATATGCAGGAATTGGGGGCCTTCCAGGTCCTTCATGTTCTCCAGCGTTTGCAAGAGCTGTGGCAGGTCGTGCCCGTCCAGCGGGCCAATGTAGTGCCAGCCCAGCTCCTCGAACAGGGTGCCGGGGGCAACCATGCCTTTCATGTGTTCTTCGGTGCGCTTGGCCAGGTCCCAGGCGGGCTTGATGCGTTTGAGGATCTTCTTGGAACCTTCGCGCAGGCTGATGTAGGTTTTGCTGGCCCAGATCTTGGCGAAGTAGGTGGCCAGGCCGCCGGTGTTGTGGCCGATGGACATCTGGTTGTCGTTGAGCACCACCAGCATGTTGGGGCGCACGTGGCCAGCATGAGCCAGCGCTTCAATGGCCATGCCGCCGGTGATGGCGCCGTCACCGATAACCGCTACTACGTGCCGGTCTATGCCCTGCTGTCGGGCTGCCAATGCCATGCCCATGGCAGCGGAGATACTGGTGGAGGAGTGCCCCACGCCGAAGGTGTCGTAGTCGCTTTCGCTGCGCTTGGGGAAGCCTGCCAGGCCGCCGGCCTGGCGGATGCTGCGCATCGCCTGCATGCGTCCGGTGAGGATTTTGTGGGGGTAGGTCTGGTGGCCCACGTCCCACACAATGCGGTCCTGTGGCGTGTTGTATACGGTGTGCAGCGCCACGGTAAGCTCGACAACGCCCAGCCCGGCGCCAAAATGACCGCCGCTCTGGCCTACGCTGTACAGCAGGTAGGCGCGCAGTTCCTCACAAAGCTGTTCCAGCTCTGCCTCATCCAGCGCCCGCAGGGCTTTGCCCTGGTCAACGGCGCTGAGCAGGGGCGTGTTCGGCAGTGTGACGGGAATATCGCGTAACATGGGCGGATTTTAGCGCATTCGGTGAGGAATGCGATGATTTCCGTGTGGTAGCACTGCGCCTCAGTCCTCCCCGGGCAGCTCTTTGAAGCGGTGGATCTGCCGCCGTTGCTTCTTGGTTGGCCGGTGTAGTGGCCGCTCGATCATACCGCCGGCGGCCTTGCGTGCCTCCGCCTCGCTCTCCCGGCGCGCTACGCTGGCGTCGGTTTCCGTGTACAGCTGCTGAGCCTCCGGTGCCCCCCGGCGCTGGTCAGAAAGCGCCTCAATGATGACTTCACGCACATCCCAGCCCTGGCGTATCAGCAGTCGTTCGCCCACGGCAATTTCCTTGGACACCTTGATGCGCTGGCCATCCAGCTGCACCTTGCCGCCTTCAATGGCGGCTTTGGCCAGGCTGCGGGTTTTGAAGAAGCGCGCAGCCCACAGCCATTTGTCGATGCGAAGTTTGTGCTCGCTCACGGTGCAGAGCCCGTGAAAGCGGCCTCGGGCATGATCTCATCAAAGTGATGAATGCCGGGAAAGCGGGTGTCGAGGCGTTTCTGCAGCTGGCTGTCTGGCTGTAGCAGGGTGAGCAGGTGGGCAATGCCGTATTGGCGGGCGGACTCCAGCACGCTTTCGGTATCATCGATAAACAGCGTGCGCGCCGGGTCGAAGGGGTGCAGGGCCTGCAGGGCGTGCCAGAAGGCCTGCTCTTCCTTGGGGGCCGCGAGGTCGTGCGACACCACCAGGCGGTCGAACCAGGGGGTGATGTCCACCTGGGACATTTTGATATCCAGCGTCTTGCGGTGGGCGTTGGTCACCAGCACCACCTCGCGCGGGCCGGCATGAAGCCGCTGCAGGAACTCCAGCGCATGGGGCCGCAGCTTGATCATGTGCCGCAGCTCCTGCTTCAGCGCCGGCACATCCATGTCCAGCTGGGCGCTCCAGTAATCCAGCGAGTACCAGTCCAGCGTGCCCTGGCGGCCGTCGAAACGCCCGTGCAGCGCCGTGGTGGCCTCCGTTGCCGCAATGCCGTGCTTCTCCGCATACAGGCGTGGCAGGTGGTCCAGCCAGAAGTAGTTGTCAAAATGCAGGTCCAGCAGGGTGCCGTCCATGTCCAGCAGAACCGTATCGATACTGTCCCAATTGATCATGCGAGTAACTCGGCGTTGGGTTGGGGCGCAGTAGTATGCCGTGTTTCGGCGCCAGCCGCATGCCGGTGGCCCATGTCGTCGGCGTTGGTCGCCGGCACCCACCGTGCTGAGCAAGGGCTTCCCGCTGCGCCGCGGGACGTCTTGGCCCACAGTGTTACAATTGCCCTATCATTGCCCAGGTAGCCATCGTGCCCGATTTGACCGCGCTTGTTCCGCCCCTGCTGCAACTCTGCCTGGAGGCAGGGCAGCTGATTTGTGACCATTACCATGCGCCGGGTGACAGCGGGCTGCGTGCCAAAACCGATAACTCGCCGCTCACGCATGCGGATATGGACTCCCACGCCTGTTTGCGCGATGGCCTGGCGGCGCTCACCCCGCAGCTGCCGTTGCTGTCGGAGGAATCATCGCCCGCGCAGAAGGCGCAGCGCCACGCCTGGACCCGGTTCTGGATGGTGGACCCGCTGGACGGCACCAAGGAGTTCATCGCCGGCACCGGGGAGTTCACCATCAACATCGCGCTTATCGACCAGCACCGTCCGGTGTTGGGTGTGTTGTACATTCCACTGCAGAAAATGGCCTGTGTCGGTGTGCCGGGTGAGCTGTCCGCGCGCTTCATAGCCGATGCAAACGGCCAGTGGCGGCAAGAGCCGTTGCAGACCCGTGCGCTGCCCGGTGCGAAGGCGGGCGTTACGGTATTGGCCAGCCGGCGCCACCGCAATGCGGCCCTGGATACCTGCCTGGCGTGGCTGGAGGCGCACTGTGGCACACTGCAGCGCGAGAACAGTGGCAGTGCGCTGAAGTTCTGTCAGTTAGCGGAGGGCCGCGGTGACGTGTATCCGCGCTTTTCACCGTGCAGCGAATGGGACGTGGCTGCCGGCCAGGCTGTGGTGGAGGCCGCAGGCGGCAGTGTACTGGGCCTGGACGGCAACCCCCTGCGCTACAACTGCCGTGACTCGCTGCTCAGTCCGCACTTTCTTGCGGTGGGGGACGCACACAATGCGCTCTGGCCCGAGTTGCTGGCCCACCAGCGGCAATTGGGTGGTGGTGTATCGACATGAGTGCGGCCGTTATCAAGGCGGCTGTGGTCGACGCCAATACAAAACCGTCTTGCATGGCGCTTGTGCGGGGAAACCCGTAAGGTATAGAGTTGAACACGATTCGGACACTGCCCGTGCAGGAGGCAGACCAACCATGAACGAGCCACCGCGCAGCCCATTTGGGCGCGGCCACGTTGCAACCGACGCCGCCAATGAAGAGCCGACCCCCGCCATGCGGCTGATGGAGCTGATGGCACGCCACCGTGCGCTGGATGAGAAAATTGATGAGCTCTACGAGTTTCCCTACAAGAACCAGATCCTGCTGCAGCGCCTGAAAAAAGAAAAGCTGCGCCTGAAGGATACAATCGAGCATTTGAAGGATGATCTCATTCCCGATCTCAACGCGTAAGGTTCTCACGACAACCGCAAGGAGGTAGCTCCATGTCCTCATTTACAACGCACTGTGCACAGTCCGTGCCCGTGGCGCCACGCGCGCTAGTCCCAGCCGCGCTGCTCTGTTTTGCGATGGCATTGCCCCTCGCGGCGCCGGCTGGTGCCGACAACCACGGCGAGCTTCCCGAGGTCACCACCACAGCACTGACCGGCACGCTCCACCTGTTGCTGGGTCGCGGCGGCAACGTGGTCGCCTCGGTGGGGGAAGATGGCCTGCTGATCATTGATGACGATTACGAGAATATGGTGCCCGCTTATGAAGCGGCGCTGGTTGACCTGGCCGGTGCGGATGCCAACCCCAGCTTCGTGCTCAATACCCATTGGCATTCCGACCACACCGGCGGCAACCTGTTTTGGGCGGACCGCGGTGCGGTCGTCGTCGCTCACACGCGCGTGCGTGAGCGCATGGCCACGCGGCAGGACATGCCGACCATGAACCGGGTGGTGGAGCCCAGCCCCGAAGGCGCGTTGCCCGTGGTGACCTTTGGCGATTCGCTGGCCCTGCACTTCAACGATGACGACCTGGAGGTGCAGCACTATGCCGCCGGTCACACTGATGGCGACAGCGTGGTGTATTTCACCGCGGAAAACGTGGTGCACATGGGAGACCTGTATTTCAAGGACCGCTTCCCGTTTGTCGATATCGCTTCCGGCGGCACCGTGCCGGGCTACATCGCGGCAGTGCAGGCCGTGCTGGAGCGGGTGGACGGCAGCACGGTGATTGTGCCTGGGCACGGCAGCCTGGCCAGCAAAGCAGACCTCGAACGCTATCTCGATATGCTGCAGCTTACCTCCACCTACGTGTCCGACAAGCTGGCGGCGGGTGAGTCCGTGGAGGCCATCACCGAGGCCGGCCTCGGTGAGGTGTGGGCAAGTTGGGGCACAGGCTTTATCAATGAGCCCACCTGGATCAGCTTTATTGCCAACAGTCCATGAGCCTTCCGCGCTGATAAATAGCCCTCAGGGCTATAAAACGAGCGCTTCAGCTTTGTTAAGAAGCTAGGTGCTGTTGCCGGAGGTTGGGACCACTCCCTCCTCCGTCAAGCTCCCCTCCAGTTCCAGCAACAACGCTTTCGCCGCCAGCCCGCCCGCAAACCCGGTCAGGCTGCCGTTCGCGCCAATCACGCGATGACAGGGCACGACGATGGGTAAAGGATTACGCCCGTTCGCTGCCCCGACAGCGCGCACGGCTCGCGGGTTGTGCAGAGCGCAGGCGATGTCGCGGTAACTGCGTAGCTCGCCCCACGGAATCGCGCGCAATGCCTGCCAAACGGCCTGTTGGAACTCTGTGCCCCCGGTTGCCAGCGGCAGGTCAAACACCCGCCGCGAGCCGGCGAAATACTCTGCCAGCTGGGCGCTGGCCACCTCCAGCACGGCGTTGGGCTCGCGTTCTTCGGCTGCAGTTCGGTGTTGCCCCGGGAAGTGGATGGCGGTCAGTGCGGTGTCGTTCGCGACCAGCTGTAACGTTCCCAAAGGACTTTCGATCAGGCGGGTGACGGTGGTGGTCATGTCCAGTCTCCTCGGCGCGCAGCGCAGTGGGGGTGACGTGAGGGTGGCGTTGTGCAACGTTGGCTGCGGTCGGGCTTATGCACCGAGGCTGCGCCACAGCAGGTTGGCCGCGTAGGCCCGCCAGGGGCGCCAGTGTTCGCTGGCAGCCTGCAGTGCTTTCGTGGCTTCAGGGAGCGCCTCCCAGGCGCGCATGAGGCCGAGATCCTTGGGGGGAAACGCATCCGGCTGGCCTTCACCCCGCATCGCGATCATGGCGACGGTCCAGGGGCCAATGCCGGGTTCGGCCAGCAACGCTTCAGCCGCTGGGGCATCTCCGCTGGCGAGTCGGCTGCAGACCCGGCGCAGGGTATCGCGCCGGCGCGTGGGCATGGGGAAGTGGCTGTCATCCAGGGCCGCAACTGCTGCAGCGGCGGGAAAGGCCGGGGGTTGTCCGGGGCGCTGTGTGGCTTCGGCCAGGCGAGAGCAGACTCCGCGAGCGGCGGCAATGCTCACCTGTTGGCCCACAATGGCGCGCAGGGTGGCTTCCTCCGCGCTCCAGCACACCGGAGAGCGTACGCCGGTGAAGCGCTCCAGCAGGGTTGCCAGTGCCGGGTCCTGCCGCAGGCTGGCAGCGATCACCTCGGGGTTGGCGTCCAGGTCAAACATTCGCCGTACGCGCTGTACCACGGGGATCATGTCCGCCAGGTCGGGCAGGTGCAGCTCCAGCTCGATGGCGTGCCGTGCCGGCGCGTGGCGTACACCTATTGTGCCGCTGCATGCACGCAACTGGATCTGCCTTCGGTACACGCCGTCCTCCACTGACTCAACGCCATTCACCGCATGGCGCTGGAAAAAGTCCAGAACACCCGCCCAGTCGTACGGGGGGCGATAGCGCAGCAGCAAGCGAATGCCCTGTTCGGGAGAGGCAGTGACTTGCCCTCGACGCATGGCACCCGGTGTTTTGCCAAAACTCTCCTGAAACGCGCTGTTGCAGCGCCGCACACTGCCAAAGCCGGCAGCATAGGCGATGTCTGTGATTGGCAGTGCGGTTTCCTGCGACAGCTGGCGGGCGAAAAGCAGGCGCTGGTTTTGCGCGACGGCGTTGGGCGAAACGCCCAGCTCGCGCTGAAACAATTTACGCAGGTAGCGCTCACCCACACCGAGGCGCGTGCACAGTGCGGCGAGCGACCCCTGGTTCAGTGCACCCTCGCGAATCAGGCGCAGCGCGCGCTGCACGGTGACCGGGCTGCCCTGCCACGCAGCGCTCCCCGGTGCCGCCTCAGGACGGCAGCGCAGGCAGGGCCGGAAGCCGGCAGCGGCCGCCTGGCTGGCTTCGCGGAAGTACACCACATTGTGTTCGGCGGCCGCGCGGGCCGGGCAAATCGGGCGGCAGTAAATGCCCGTGCTGCGCACGCCAAGGAAGAACTCGCCGTCGAAGCGCAGGTCGCGGGAGAGCCGCGCCCGGCGGCAGGTTTCCGGGTCCAGGGCGGTGTGCAAGGGCGCATCGACGTCGGCCACGGCACGGTTTGGCGAGCACTGGCTCAGGTCTGGTGTGATGCGCTTGGTTGATGACGTCTGCATGCACGCACTCTAGCCCGCCCCAGCAACGCTGACTAGCCAGAAACGGCCCTGGCCGCATTGGATGTACCCTTGCGCCGCACCAGCTGGCAGACTTTGCCGCTATCGGCGGGGAGAGCTATGATGGGGACATTGGCGTTTGACTCGCTCCAGTACGCTCGCCGCCTGCGCGCGGCCGGCGTGCCTGAGCAGCAGGCAGAGGTGCAGGCGGAGCTCATGGCCGAAGCATTCGGTTTCTATGCGGATAACATCGTCACCCGGGACTACCTGGATGCATCGCTGCGCGCCGCATTTGCGGAGCAGGAAACGCGCATTGAAGTGCGCCTCGCAGAGCAGGAGGTACGTTTCACCCGCGGCTTCGGTGAGCTCAAAGCCCAGTCGCGCTTACTGATGCTGATGATCAGCGGCACCTGGCTGTTGGTGGGCTACCCACTGCTACAAAATGCGTTGACCGGCTAGCACCCGCGAGCCCTTTCACGGGCGGGTAACGCGGTGTGCTAGATGCTTGGCAGTTTGCGCACTGACCACAGCACGTGCAGGCAGAGCATGGCCACGATGGCATCCCCCGCGATGCGCAGCTGTTGTAGCGAAGACCAGGCGGCGAGCGGCAGGTCCGGGCCAAGCAGCAGGGCACTGCTGCCGCAGGTGGCCACGGCTACAAACAGCGCGAAACGTGAACGACCGAAGAGGCCAAGCGCTATTAACAGGTAAATGCTGCCCACCAGCGCGGTGAGTAGCACGTCCTCGCTCAACCGGTTACGCCACAGGGAAGCCACCTGCAACACACCGCTGACGGTGACAATGCTGGCGGCAAGCTGACGCTGCAGAGCAATGGATGACACGGGCATGAAGCGTTCCGGCGCGGTTTGCGCTGCACTTTATCATGCACCGTGTGGTGTCGGGAACGTCAGCGGGTGAGCGTCAGCCCGCCGAGGCAAGCAGCGCGTTGGCGGCGCGGGAGCCGTTGCGCCGTCCCAGCGCCTCCGAGATGCGCGCGCCCGCGCTCACCAGCGCGTCGAGGTCGATGCCGGTGTGTATGCCCATGCCATTGAGCATGTACACCACATCCTCCGTGGCAACGTTGCCGGTGGCGCCGCGCGCATAGGGGCAGCCACCCAGCCCCGCAACAGACGCATCGACAGTGGCAATGCCGTTCTGCAGGCCGACCAGAATGTTCGCCAGCGCCTGCCCGTAGGTGTCGTGGCAGTGCAGGGCGAGTTGCTGTGCCGGTATCTGCGGCAACAGTGCGTCCAGCAGGCGTTGGGTGCTGCCGGCCGTCCCCGTACCAATGGTGTCGCCGAGCGACACCTCGTAGCAGCCCAGGCCAAGCAGTTTACGCGCCACCTCAAGTACGCCCTGCGGCGCAATCTCGCCCTCGTACGGGCAGCCGAGTACACAGGAGACGTAGCCGCGCACGCGCACGCCAGCCGCTTCGGCACGTGCCATCACCGGCTCGAAACGTTGCAGGCTCTCGGCTATGCCGCAGTTGATATTCTTGCGCGAAAACGCCTCCGAGGCTGCCGCGAACACGGCCACCTCGTCCGCGCCGGCGTCCAGTGCCCGCTCCAGGCCTTGCAGGTTGGGGGTCAACGCCGTGTAGCGAACGCCAGCGCGCCGTTGCAGGCCGCGGAAAACCTCGGCGCTGTCCGCCATCTGCGGAATCCATTTGGGGTTGACGAAACTGCCGCTCTCAATGACGCTAAGGCCCGCTGCGGCGAGATCATCAATGAGTCGCAGTTTGGTCGCCAGGGAGATGCTGGCGGACTCATTCTGCAGCCCGTCGCGGGGGCCCATCTCGACCAGGGTGACAGACGTTGGCAGGTTCATGCCTCGGCCTCCTCGCTCGGGGTAAAGGCCAGCAGCGGCGCACCGCCGTCCACCAGGTCGCCGGCGGCGAAGTAGAACTGGCTTACCGTACCCGCCCCCGGTGCCCGCACCGTGTGTTCCATTTTCATGGCCTCCATGATCATCAGCGGCGTGCCGGCTGCAACCTCGGTGCCCGGTTCAATCAACAGGCTGACCACTGTGCCGTTCATGGGGGCATTGAGGCCACCCGTTGCCGTATTTTCGGAGGCCTCACCCGTGTCAGGGGGCAGCTCGCGGAAATGGCAGGCACCGTCGGCCAGGTACAGGGTAAAGCCATCCGCTGTGCGGGCCAGTGTGGCGCGTCGCCGGTGCCCGTCCTGTTCGAATACCAGCTCGTCCCCCTGCAGGGCACCGCGCAGCTGGCTGCGCTCGCCGTCGATATCAATGCAGAAGCCGCCGCCGGGCAGTTGTTCCAGCGTGGCGTGCACGTCGCGCTGATGACAGTGCAGCATCAGGTGATGCACGTGGGGCTCATTGAGACGCCAGGCCGTGCCGCTGGCCCATGGTGACCACGGGTCGAGGCAGCTGCGCGGCGCGGCCTCGCGCTGACGCAGCAGGAACAGGGCGAATGCGGCCATGGGTAGATCGCGCTGCAGGTCGTGCTGCCGTTGGCGGAAAATCAGCGACTGATGACGTTCGATGAACCCGGTGTCCAGTTCCGCCTGCTGAAAGGGGGCGGCCGTGGCCAGGTTGTAGAGAAAATCGAGGTTGGTCACCGTACCGCCAATCCGGTAATCCCGCAGGGCAGCCGCCAGGCGCTGCAGCGCCCGCTCGCGCGACTCGTCCCAGACAATAAGCTTGGCGATCATGGGGTCGTAGTGGACGCTGATCTCGTCCCCCTGTTGTACGCCAGTGTCCACCCGCACATGCGCGGACTCCTCGGGCGCCTGCAGGTAGGCGAGGGTGCCGGTAACCGGCAGGAAATCGTTGTCCGGGTCTTCGGCGTAGACCCGCGCCTCGAAGGCGTGGCCGCGAAGGACGAGCTCCTCTTGTCGCAGTGGCAGCACTTCGCCGGCGGCCACGCGCAGCTGCCACTCCACCAGGTCCTGCCCGGTGATCATTTCAGTCACCGGATGTTCGACCTGCAGGCGCGTATTCATTTCCATGAAGTAGTAGCTGCCGTCTTCATCCAGCAGAAATTCCACCGTGCCCGCGCCACGGTAGTCGATGGCGCGCGCCGCCTGCACCGCGGTATCGCCCATGGCGCTGCGCAAGGCCGGCGTCATGCCCGGTGCGGGGGCCTCTTCAATGACCTTCTGGTGGCGGCGCTGCACCGAGCAGTCGCGCTCCGCGAGGTAGATCGCGTGGCCGTGGTTGTCGCAGAACACCTGCACTTCCACATGGCGCGGTTTGGTCAGGTACTTCTCCACCAGCATGGTGGCATCGCCAAAACTCGCGCTCGCCTCCCGCTGTGCGGCTGCGAGAGCGGCATCGAACTCATCCCCGGACCACACCTGTCGCATGCCCTTGCCGCCGCCGCCGGCGGTTGCCTTGAGCAACACCGGGTAACCCATGCGCTCCGCTTCCCGGCGCAGCAGCGCCGGGTCCTGATCGGCGTCGTGATAGCCCGGCACCAAGGGCACGCCGGCCTCGCCCATGATGTGCTTGGCGGCAGACTTGGACCCCATGGCCTCGATAGCGCCGGTGGGCGGGCCCACGAACACCAGTCCCTGCTCCGCGCAGGCGCTCGCGAAGGCGGCGTTTTCCGACAGGAAGCCATAACCCGGGTGGATGGCCTGCGCCCCCGTGTCCAGCGCCGCGGCGATGATGCGTTCCGTCACCAGATAGCTTTCCCGCGCGGGTGCCGGGCCAATGTGTATCGCTTCGTCTGCCATCCGCACATGCAGCGCATTGCGGTCTGCATCCGAATACACGGCAACGGTGGCGATACCCATACGGCGCGCCGTGTGCATGATGCGGCAGGCAATCTCTCCGCGGTTGGCGATCAATAGCTTGCTGAACATGGCTACCTCTCCTGCCAGTTGGGTGTGCGTTTCTCCAGGAAGGCGCTCAGGCCTTCCTGACCTTCGCTGGAGACCCGAATATGGGCGATTCGCGCGCAGGTATCCTCCACCAGTTCAGTTGTCAGTGGCTCCCCGGCAACGTTGGCGATCAGGTCCTTGGCGGCGCGCACGGCTTCCGGGCCGTTGGCGAGCAGAGCATTCACCAGCATGTCCACATCGGCATCCAGTGACTCCTCGTCGGCCACTTCGCTGACCAGTCCGAGCTCCAGTGCCCGATGAGCATCGAAGCGCTCTCCGGTCAGGAAATAGCGCCGTGCCGCGCGCTCGCCAATCGCGCGCAACACATAGGGGCTTATCGTTGCGGGCACCAGGCCGATCTTCACCTCCGAGAGCGCGAAACTCGCCCCACGTGTCGCAACGGCCATATCACAACAGCTCACCAGTCCCACGGCACCGCCCAGCGCAGCACCCTGTATACGGGCTATGGTGGGCTGGGGGAGTTCATAGAGGGCGCGCAGCATGCCCGCCAGCATCTCGGCATCGTGCAGGTTGTGGCCATAGTCGTACGTGGCCATGCGCTTCATGTAGTCCAGATCGGCGCCGGCTGAGAAGTGCTTGCCGTCGGAGCGCAGCACGACAACGCGCACGTCGTCGCGCTCGCGTAGTTGATCGAAAGCGAGCCGCAGGGCGCTGATCATGGCGTCGTCAAAGGCGTTGTGCTTGGCGGGGTTGTTGAGGGTGACAGTGGCAACGCCGCGGTGGTCGGTGGTGGTGAGGACAGTGGTGGTCATTGGTTGTTCCTTGCAGCGGTTTCGTTGGCGCGGGTGGAGATTGTGGGCTTCGGGCTTGGTGCTGGCAGTATGGCGGTGGGGCCGGAGTTGCGGGACCCGCCGCGAGTACGTCCATGTAGGCTCGTCGGCGGCCATCCATGGCCGCCGACGGTCCCGCAACTCCGACCCCACCCCCACACTGCCTCAACTGCCGCACGCTGTAGGGAGCCCAACAACAGTCTGGCTTTGTTTACGATTTGGTGGTGGACACGCCACAAGTCCAAGTTCACTGCCACATTCAGGGCGGGGTGGCGGGGAGGCGCTGGCCGGAACGTTGGCGGCCATGGATGGCCGCCATCGAGCGCACATGGATGTGCTCGTAGCGCTTCCGGCCAGCGCCTCCCCGTCGCCCCGCCCGCATACGAAGCTCCCACGCATGCACCCGCATACGAAGCTCCCACGCACTCACCCGCGCACGAAGCACCCACTAATCCGCCCGCAAGGCAGCTCCCGATCACACTCGCGTCCAACACCCCGCTCACATCCGGAACACCCCAAACCGCGTCTCCTCAACCGGCGCATTCAGCGCCGCGGAAATCGCCAAACCCAACACCGTCCGCGTATCCGCCGGGTCAATCACCCCGTCGTCCCAAAGCCGCGCCGACGCGTAGTACGGGTGGCCCTGCTTCTCGTACAGGTCCAGAATGGGCTGTTTGAACGCGCGCTCCTCATCAGCCGTCATCGCCTTGTCCTCACGCGCCAACTGGTCCTGCTTCACCGTGGCCAGAACCCCCGCGGCCTGCTCACCGCCCATCACCGAGATACGCGCATTGGGCCACATGAAAAGGAAGCGCGGTTCGTAGGCGCGACCACACATAGCGTAGTTGCCCGCGCCGAAAGAACCGCCAATCATCACCGTGAACTTCGGCACATTGGCGCAGGCCACGGCGTGCACCATTTTTGCGCCGTGGCGCGCTATGCCGCCGGCCTCATACTGCTTGCCCACCATGAAGCCAGTGATGTTCTGCAGGAACACCAACGGGATCTTGCGTTGCGCACAGAGCTCGACGAAATGCGCGCCCTTCACAGCGGATTCGCCAAACAGAATGCCGTTGTTGGCGACAATGCCCACCGGGTAGCCGTGGATGCGAGCAAACCCGCAGACCAGGGTTTCGCCGTAGAGCGCCTTGAATTCGTCGAATTCGGAGCCGTCGACCACACGCATGATCACTTCGCGCACATCGTAGGGTTGCCGGCTGTCAGCGGGTATCACCCCGTAAACTTCCCGTGTGTCGTATAACGGTTCCTGTGGTTCGCGCAGGTCCAGGTTCACCGGCTTGACGCGGTTCAGTCGCGCCACAGCGCGGCGCATCAGCTCCAGGGCGTGGTGGTCGTTGTTGGCGTAGTGGTCGGTCACGCCCGAGGTGCGGCAGTGCACATCGGCACCGCCAAGCTCTTCCGCGGTAACCACTTCGCCGGTGGCCGCTTTCACCAGCGGCGGGCCACCGAGGAAAATGGTGCCCTGATTCTTGACGATGATGGACTCGTCCGCCATGGCGGGCAGGTAGGCACCGCCGGCGGTGCAGGAACCGAGCACTGCGGCGATTTGCGCAATACCCTTGGCAGACATGCGAGCCTGATTGTAGAAGGCGTGGCCGAAATGCTCCCGGTCCGGGAACACTTCGTCCTGCAGAGGCAGGAATGCGCCGCCTGAATCCACCAGATACAGGCAGGGCAGGTGGTTTTCTTCCGCGATGGTCTGTGCCCGGCCCTGCTTTTTCACGGTGAGCGGATAGTAGGTGCCGCCTTTTACTGTGGCGTCGTTGACGAAAATCATGCACTCCTGGCCGGCAACCCGGCCAATCCCGGTGATGATGCCGGCGCCGGGAACCGGGTCGTCGTAGACATCGAGAGCGGCCAGTTGTGACAGCTCCAGGAAGGGCGATCCGGGGTCCAGCAGTGCCTGCAGGCGCAGTCGGGGCAGCAGCTTGCCGCGCGCAAGGTGACGCTCCTGCGCTTTCTTGCCGCCGCCCTCGCGCAGGGCCGCCACCCGCTCGCGCAGGTCATCGACCTGGGTCTGCATGTGGTCGCTGTTGGCCTGGAACGTTTCGTCGCGCGGGTTCAGGCGGGATTGCAGCACGGTCATGGGAGCACTCCGGTCAGGCGGTTTCGTTGAACAGTTCGCGGCCAATCAGCATACGGCGGATCTCGGAAGTGCCGGCACCGATTTCATACAGCTTGGCATCCCGCAACAGGCGTCCCGCGTTGGCATCATTGGTATAACCGAAGCCGCCGAGCGCCTGAATCGCCTGCAGCGCCATCTGTGTGGCTTTCTCCGCGGTATACAGAATCACCGCCGCGCAATCCTTGCGCGTTTCCTCGCCGCGGTCGCAGGCGGCGGCAACGGCGTACAGATAAGCGCGGCAGGCGGACAGGTCGGCATACATATCCGCCAGCTTGCCCTGCATGAGCTGGAACTGGCCGATGCTCTGACCAAACTGCTCGCGGGTGTGCAGGTAGGGCACCACTTCGTCCAGGCAGGCCTGCATAATCCCCACCGGGCCGCCGGAGAGTACCGTGCGCTCGTAGTCCAGCCCGGACATCAGCACCTTCACACCCTGTCCTTCGCCGCGCAGAATGTTTGCGGCGGGCACTGGCGTGTTATCGAATACCAGCTCGCAGGTGTTGGAGCCGCGCATGCCCAGCTTGTCGAGTTTGGGTGAGCGGGAAAAGCCCGGAAAGTCGCGCTCGACCAGAAAGGCGGTAATTCCTTTGGAGCCGGCCTCGGGGTCGGTTTTCGCGTAGATGACGTAGACATCCGCGTCCGGGCCGTTGGTTATCCACATTTTGTTGCCGGTGAGGTAGTAGGTGTCACCCTCCTTGCGTGCCTGCAACTTCATGCTCACCACATCCGAGCCGGCGTTGGGCTCCGACATGGCCAGTGCGCCCACGTGCTCTCCGCTGCACAGCCGGGGCAGGTACTTTTGTTTCTGGGCTTCGCTGCCGTTCTTCTGGATCTGGTTCAGGCAGAGGTTGGACATGGCGCCGTAGGACAGCCCC
Organism: Haliea salexigens DSM 19537; assembly: GCF_000423125.1. Lineage (GTDB taxonomy): Bacteria > Pseudomonadota > Gammaproteobacteria > Pseudomonadales > Halieaceae > Haliea > Haliea salexigens. Next base: position 11,130 of record NZ_AUHJ01000018.1, on the reverse strand, counting down.
ACCGACGCCGATGCGCGGCTGATCTCCTCCATAACAATACTGTGCGCGAGATAGCCCATGTTGGAGCCGCCGTACTGCTCGTCGACGGTGATGCCGAGCAGGCCCATGTCGCCAAACGTGCGCCACAAGTCCTTCGGAAACGTATTGTCGCGATCGATCTGGGCGGCGCGCGGGGCGATCTCCTTCTGGCACATCTGGTAAACGGCATTGCGGAGCATGTCCAGTTCTTCGCCCAGGCCAAAGTTGAGTGTGGGGTAGCCGGTATTCATGGTGATGTGTGCCTCAGTCCGTGGTTATGGGGTGGCGTGCCAGCGTCGCTGGGTGCCTGGCCTGTCGCGTTCAATCTGCATTTTCCAACCCCTGCTCACACAGGGCCTGTACTTCATCCAGGCCTGCCAGCATGTCCTCGATGTCCCGCTTCTGGCGCAGCAAGCGCTCGCGCTTGTCCTGCACCGTGCGTATCAATGAGTGTAGCTGGCCGCGGTTATTGTGTGCGGGGTCGTAGAGGTCGATCACTTCCACACTTTCCTGCAGGCTCATGCCAATGCGCTTGCCGCGCAGGATAAGTTTGATCCGCACGCGATCACCGGCGCTGTACACACGCTTCTGCCCCTGTCGGCGGGGGTGGATGAGCCCCTTTTCTTCGTAGAAGCGAATGGTTCGGGTGGTGATACCGAACTCCGACGCCAGCTGCGAAATGCTGTAGCTGCGGTCTGTCACTGCACCTGCCTGTTGAGGGTGTGGCTGAAATATAGCCTACGTTTACGTTAACGTAAACTATGGTTCGCCGCGAGCGCGCGCGTCCTGCATCCCCGCTGTGTGAAAAAGCAGCTGGTGGCTCAGCGCGAAGCCAGCTGCTCTTGCAGTCGTGCCTTCATCGGTTGCACCCAGTTCTCCTTCAGGGCGGGGGAGAGCAGCCCGGCCTCCTCAAGCTCATCACACAGGCGCATCTGGTGGGCGAGGTCGAAAAGATCGAACTGCCGTATGATCTTCGCATCACCGTCGAGTGTGATGAACGAGACGCCCGGTGTTTCGTAGTAGCTCCCGTCACTGCGCTCGCCCGGCCCCCGGTTCATCCAGTGGGTGATGAGGCGGTTGTCGCTGCCGGTGTAGACGCCGAGGTAAGGAAAGGTCCAGCCCTCCCAGCCGACCTGCATGTCGCGGCCGTAGTGCGTGGCCTTGATCTCGTCGATGCCGCGGGCCGTTACCTGCATGACGCCGGCATACTCACAGGTGTAGACGCAGTCGCGCGCGTAGATCTGGTCGACGAAAAACGTCCACTCGTTGTCATGGGAAGCTTGTGCGTGCGCACGGATCAGGGTGTCCGCGGCAGCGCGCAGGGTGGCATCATCAAGATTCGGCACGGCGGTTCTCCGTATTGTTATGTGTGGGGTCACTGAAGCCGGTGGATCAGGGGCCCACTCTGGCCTGATTTGCGTTGCAGGGCGAATCGGGCTGGTTATTCAGTTGAACCGCGGCAGGGTTTGCTATTATTCGCGCCATGTTTCGCTGACCGGTACGCCACTGATGCCTAATACCACCCTCGTGCCCCTGCTGGCAGACGGAGAGTTTCATTCTGGCCAGGCGCTGGCAGATGCCCTGGGCCTGAGCCGTACGGCGATCTGGAAGCAGCTGAATCGCTTGCAGTCTTTGGGGTTGGAGGTCGAATCGGTCAAGGGCCGTGGCTACCGTATCCCCGGGGGCATCGAGTTGTTGGACCAGAGCCGTACCCGTGATCGGCTGGAGCCGCATGCCCGCCAACTGCTGCATGAATTGCAACTACTGGAGACGGTGGACTCGACCAACGCTGAAGTGCTGCGTCGGATTGCAGCGGGCAGTGCCCCGGGACTCGTCTGCAGCGCTGAGCAGCAAACCGCAGGGCGTGGCCGGCGCGGCCGCCAGTGGGTGAGCCCATTTGCACGCAACATCTACCTGTCCTTATGCTGGGAGTACCATCAGGGCGCAACGGCTCTGGAGGGGTTGAGTCTGGCGGTGGGCGTGGCGGTGGTGCGGGCCTTGCGCGGGCTGGGTGTCGATGGCCTGCAACTCAAATGGCCCAACGATGTGCTCGCCCAGGGCGCCAAACTCGGCGGCGTGCTCCTGGAGATGGCCGGGGATGCAGCCGGCCGCTGCCAGGTGGTGATCGGGGTAGGCATTAACGTGGCCATGCCGCCGGCTGCCGCCAATACTATCGACCAGGCCTGGATTGACCTTACTCGCCTCTGCGATGGCAGTCCGCCCGGGCGCAACGCGCTGCTGGCGGCCCTGCTCAACGAGCTGCTGCCACTGGCGGCCAGCTTCGGCGATACGGGTTTCGCGCCCTGGAGGGCCCCGTGGATCGCTCTGGATGCCTACGCTGATACGCCGGTGGTGTTGCACAGCGGCGAGCAACGCCAGGCTGGTGTGGCTCGCGGTGTGGACGAGCGCGGCGCACTGCTGCTGGAAACCACAACAGGTGTGCAGCCCGTCTATGGCGGAGAAATTTCCTTGCGGGCGGCCTCCTGATGGCGGCGCAGTGCCTGCAGCTGGATATGGGCAACAGCAGCGCGAAGTGGCGGCTGAAGGTGGGCGGCGAGATCGTCAGTCGCGGCGAGTTTCGTCACACCGCGCCGGAGACCATGGAGGTGTTATTCGCACAGCCCGTTGAGCCCGCGCATATCTGGATCGCCAGTGTTTCCAGCGAGGCGACGGAGGACGCGGTACGTCGCCGGCTGCAGCAGCGGTGGCCGCACGCGAAATTCTGGTTCGCTCGCAGCGAGGCACGCAGTGGTGATCTGGTGAACAGCTACACGCAACCCCTGCGTATGGGAGTCGACCGTTGGCTAGCCATGTTGGGCGCGAGGGAGCACAGCCGGCAGCGATTGGTGGTTGTGGATGCGGGCTCCGCTCTCACCATTGATGTGGTAGCTGCCGATGGTCGCCACGAAGGTGGCTATATTATTCCCGGCGCGGCGTTGATGGAGCGTGCACTCTTGCTCGATACGGACCGGGTGCGCTTTGCCGAACAGCCCGTTTACGCGTTGGCACCGGGGCAGTCCACGGCCGAGGCAGTGCGCCACGGCATTGCCCTCTCCCAGGCCGGGTCGGTATTGCTGGCGCTGCGTGAAGCGGGCGACCCGGCGCCCGAGCTGCTGTTCTGTGGTGGTGCCGGGGAGACTTTGCAGGCGCTGTTGGGCGGCGTCGGAAAGCTGCGTCCTGACCTTGTGTTTGAAGGACTGGAGGTGCTCGCCGGGCTGCGCGGCGGGGAATAGATTGTTAATTCACCTTTCACCCGCGTCGGTTTGGGCTTGCGTGGCACCTGTGCTTTGTCTAGAATCTGCGGCCTTTCCGGGGTATGCGCCCCACCCGCGCTTAGCTGGCGTAGCTCAGTAGGTAGAGCAGCTGATTTGTAATCAGCCGGTCGGGGGTTCGATTCCTCTCGCCAGCTCCATTTTTTACTTTAAATTCAAATAGTTGCAGTTACGGAATTTCAGCGCTACGTGCGGGGTTTTCGTTGGTGCTACGTTGGTGCTACGCTCCGCCGTAGAGCATCAAGCCGACTAAAGGCGTCATGACGCCTCGCGCCTTTGCTGCCTTGCCTTGTTAGGCTTCCCGCGACTTCCAGCATTTTGACGCAGTGGCTAGGGTGCCAGTTCGACAGCGTCGTGTGCGCACTTCAGGGTGCCTGTATTGACCGCACTCGTTGAATGAAATTTTGGGTAAGACTTGGGCATGCTGTCTTTTAGATCGGCCCAACTTCTCAGCGAGTGGGACAAGTCAAGCAACGAGACAACGTCATAGCTTCGCCGGTGCGACTTCAAAGTGACGACGCAAACGCTCGAGATGTGTTGCCGGGTTCACAGTGAAGCCTAACGCTCCAAGGTTTCGGCGCGCCTTTGCGCGTGGGTCGTCTCGGGATTAACTTTTTTTCATCACTTCGGGCCTTCCGGTTCGCTGTCCGCTGGGTGCGGCGCGCTATAAGCCTATTCGGCGGCCAAGGAGTAGACTTAGTCCCACCCCTATCAGGATCTCGACCGGGCTAGGCGCGCGCTTTGAGGGGCTCTCCGGGCGCCTCCAGTCACTTGATGCCGCCGTGCGTGCCTCTGTCGCGTCGCCAGTTGGCTGGCCCTGGTCCCCCACTTTCGTTGTTTGCGGTTCGCTTGACGCTTCGAGATGAATGCCCTCCGCCTCAAAGTAATCACGTAACTTCCGGCTGAAGTTTGGCCCCGCAGAGTAGTTCCCCCGTTCAAACTGATTCAATGCAGTACGCGACACGCAGGCGCGCCGCGCTAGCTCGTGCTGGGAGAGTGAAAGTGTATGTCGCGCTTCGCAAATTTGGTCTGGGTAGAGCATAGGGTTCACCTTTGGTCGCATTAGTTTGCTTTCGGTCTATTGTCGGCAGCGGTCCGAAATTGAGCCATGACATGGGTGCACATTGGTGAATTTTGGGATGTTCAAAAGTGAGCTACGAGTGGTTTGCGCTGGGTCTCCTTTGGTCTTGAATCGGGTTAACGGTGGTGCATTCCCCATATGGGGATTATTCATCCTGATTTTGTCGCAGGCGTGCGGCTGGGACAGCGGGGCTGTCGGGGCAGCGCGCCATACAGGTAGGCTTTGGAAAGTAGTGGTCTTGTATCGGGCGCGGGGCTCACTGGGACAGTTGTCCCCGCCGGCCCCTTTCGTTTGATCTGGTGTGCTTTAGGGGGAGCCTTATATCGGCGGGCTGCGCCCCATATGCCCCGCTGTCCCGGCGCTATTCGCCGCCAACCATGTCCGCGTCGAGTATATCTGACTCAACCGCATATACTCGTAGGCGGTTGGAGGCGCCTGGGATCGTCAATTTGCTCATGCGCCTGCCGGATTCGTTTTTGAAAAGAAGACCATGCTGATCGAGGGCCGCAGCGACAGACTTGGGGTCGAGTCCGCCGCAAGCGCGCTTGAACCCGTCCGGCGTGAACGCGTAGATCGACTTGTCGGGTAAGAAATATCCGGCAATATCATGATGTGTCTGCGATTTTGCAGACCGCAATTCGTGGGTAGTCCGGAACTTGCTTTCCTGAAATTGGAGGATAAAGTTCCGGATTGCGAGGATGCCGCGTACTGCATCGCTGACGTTCTCTGCGAGCCAGGTATGGGCCGCTTCCGTGATCGCGTTGACGCTGTTCGTCAGCGTCCAGGGCAGAAGCTGGAATTCGTTTGCGAGATGGGCTGCGGTGCAGATCAGGCCAAAGCGCCTGAGCCCTCGGACTTGATGTGGTTCCAATTGCACCGTTCCATGAAGTTGGGCGGTGTAGTCGGCAGTGAGTTGCTTGACGCGTTGTTGTAGCGCGGGCGCGTCCGGCGCTGAGTGAATTAGCTTCTCCACGAACGCGGGGCCTAGCGTTCCATGGCAGCGCCCTGCGGCCTCTTTAAGCAGGTCGGCCAGCTTGGCCGGTGGCACTCCGTGGCTAGGCTGAATGATGCGGCCTGACACCGGAATGTCGAGGAAACGATTTATTTGTCCTGCCTTAACCGTGGCGCCGTATTCCTCCACCTTAGCTTTTATTGAAATTTCCCCGGTTGAAAGAGCGATTAGCCGCCAGGTGCGCATGTTCCTCATCCCGGCATGGTCATTCATGCGCGCCTTGCCTTGCCCGCCCATAAGGTTGTAAACCACCGCCCCGAAGTCGGAGCCGGTATACGTACCCATTTCATCCAATGCCATTAGGCCGTCGTTGTGAGCCGCTGCAAGCCCTTCGAGTGCGTTGGCGGTGGTGTTCCAGCGTTGAATGCTCGAATGAGCGGATGCAGCTGGGTCGGCGCCATTACCCCAGACGCTGCTGGCAACTTGTAGCGCGGTCGTCTTGCCCTGGCTGCTGGCCCCGTACAGGTGGACCCCGAAACTGTCCATTTCTGCAAATCGCAGGAGAGGTGGCGTCAGGGCCAGGCAGACTCCAAATTGAAGTATGGGGCTTCCAATACAGTAGTGAGCGACCTGCGCCTGCCACTGTTTCAGTGAACCGTTGGCATGCAGGCTGTCTGCGCTGGGGCTGAACCGCTCCGGCTGGAATGCTACGGGGAGGGTCTCATCACTGCTAATGACTGTATGGGGCAGTACGTAGCTGAGCGCGAGATCGGGCGCCATTAGCCAGCCGGTTTGCGCGGTTGATGCAATCCGGTGATTAGTTTCAAAGCTCCCCAGATAGCTTAATAATGGGCTCTCTTGGCCGGGTATCACGCGCAGTCCTTCGTCGGCTAAGTGGACGACGACTGCGGATTGGCCGCGTTCGTGCAGCTGTCGGGTTGGGAATGCGCGCTCGCGCCGCAGCCCATCTTGGTCAATCCATTGCACATGGATGCCCCAGCCGTTGCCAGAGATATCTCGGGTTTTCGCACTAACCCAGACGGGGCCGCTGACAAGCCGGAGTTGCCCCTGCGGCGCAATCTTGTAGACGCCTTCGTCTGCGAGTATGAAGCTCTCGGGGACGTTGAGCCCTTCGGGGATTAAGCGTTTGTGCAGCGGCGCATCACCTTCTGACTGTGGAGCGGGACCCGTTGCATTACCTGCGGTAATGGGTTGTATATTTGATTTCATAGTGAGTTACTCATCCGGGGCTGTGCGCCGACGCGCCTGAATGAACGCCTGCACGTCCTCTACGAGGTAGCGCACAAGGCGGCCCGTTTTGATATAGGGCAGTTCGTAGCGGCCTTCAGATCGCCATACGGCGAGAGTGTGTGGCGTTACCCCGAGGGTTTCCGCGACTTGTTCAGGCGTAAGCAGCCTGGTCAGTGCATGTGACGTATGAGACATGAATGTAGCTCCTAGTTGATTAATTGTCGTGACGCCGACAATTTCAGGGGAGCTGGCGGTTTAAGGCAAGAAACGGGGCGGCTTCTGCATGCAGAAGCGGACTTTTGCGCGCAGAAGCAGATGGGTTATTCGGCCTGTGAGGCTCAACCCCGCCGAAGGTTCTAATTGCGCTCCGACAATATTTCATAGCCACAGCTTGCGAAAAGGCTCTTGGCGAGTGCGGCGAGCAAGGAGTTGCTGTCGCGTGTGAGGTCGAAGTGATGAAGTAGGTAACATACTGGCACCTTTGCCGGTGCTTCGACGCTGACTGACGTAGGTAGCGCTGGGCGCTATGCTGGAGGATTTCTTGCGCAGCGTGATCTTTAGTTTTACGGGCTGGCGCGTTTTCGTATAATGCCTCAAATGCCGTTAGTTAGGACCGCGCATGATTAAATCGAGCTTAGAAGCTGGCAATGGCCTCAACGTTTGGGTGGGGCCCCCGCAGGGTGACATTGAGAGCATCGGGCCTGGTGAGCATGAGCAGGAAATCTCGAAGCTTTATGGTTCACTGGAAGTGTCGGAATCTGCGCAGGCTTTGGCTGAGGAAGTCTGTGTTATGTTGTTCAGCAACCGCTCTGGGTCTTCTCTGATCTGCGATTATATGAGGGCCACCGGCAAGTTTAGCGGTATGGGGGAGCCTTTAAATCATCCATTGGTCGTCTCCCGTTCCGAATCCCACGGTATTGAGTCATTCTATGGCTATCTTGAGTGGCTCATGACGCATGTTCATGAGCCTAACACGATGTTCGGCATGAAAGCTTCTGCCGATCAGGCGCTAATGCTGATCACCAGCGGAGCCATACCTGCTTGTTACGGTCATGTAAACTGGTTGGTGGCGAAGCGGCGCGATGTTCTCGCTCAAGCAGTCTCGCACTCGATAGCTGCCCAGACTGGTCAGTGGGCAAGTTTTCATGACGGCAGCGCGGTTGACCCCGAATACAGCTATAGCGACATTAAGACTCAGGTTCTCAGCGTGATCGAGAGTAATCGAAAAATAGACATTTTTTGCGATTATATAGGCATCGATCCGGTTGAAATTTTCTATGAGGACTTTCTCATTAATCCGCCAGAGAGTACGGTCACGTTAGCAGATAGCCTTGGCATCAAGGATGTGGAAGTGGATTCAGCTCAACTGCGGCGCGATAAGCAGGCGGGTTCTCGGAACCGCGAGTTTATAGAAAGGTTTAAGCGTGATCTCGAGAGATCGCGTTGGGATCAGGAGATTAGGTCTCTCCTTGGGTTGTAAGTACAGAATCCTCCATGCAGCAAGTAGTTCCGGCGTCGTAAGGATGCCCCGCAAATATTTCATAGACACAGCACTATTAGTGCAGTCTGTAGCGATAGCGCCTGTTCATTTCTGGCGAAACTCCGCGATCCACTTGGCAATGGTACCGCTGGGGCGGCGCCCCGTAAGTACCCGGCGTTCTTCGTCCGTCAGCCTGTGATCGTAAATGATGTCCGCAACGCGCTGATTGCTCAGCATCGGCGTCTTGCCGTCGGCGAAGTCCGGGTCTGCCGTGTAGAGCGCCTCCACTTTTTCTTTGAGCGCCTTTGCATTTGCGTGCTTTGCGGAAGCGGCGCGTAAGGCGCGCTTCTTTTTATCAGTTGCGATCTTGCGTTCACTGTTCAGCAGAGCCTCAGCGCAACAAATTGCCTCTAAGGCGGCAAACGCATGCGCTGCAACTTGTGCCACTGTTTCTCGTGAGAGGTCATCTGCGCCCTGCAGCGGCCACGCGCCCAATGACGGGTCGCTGGCGACAACAAACCGCTCTTTGACAGTGTTGTCCGGCGCGGCCGCAGGCGTTGGCTGGGCATAGGCGCAGCAGCGGTGCGCAAGGCCGATGTGTGCGAGGGCATAGCACGCGAAAATACTGGGCCAGTATGGCGGGTTTAGCGTTTGGCTCGCATTTATGTCCCCCTCAACGCTGTCGTACTTGGCCCAAGTGGCCGCTGCTTGGGCAATCGCCGATTCCCTCGCCTCCAGAGGCAGTCGCTGGGCAGGTTCATCGCCCGCGGGGACTCCGGTTGCAGGGGTCGCACTGAGCAGAAATGCCAGGTAGTCCGCAGCATCCATCACTTGGTCGGTATTCCATCCTGGAATTAGCGCGCGGGCACGCATTGCGACGTTTTCGAGCTGCGAGGCGAAGGCTCTGGGGGCAGGCCCGGTTAGTGGGTCGAATAACGCAAAAGTGTTTAGCGGCAGCAAATGCTCACCCACGTCTGCATCCACACCCTTCAGTACGTCGCTGAATACCGATATGTCAGTCATTTAACCTTGCTCGGTCTTGGTCAGTGGGATGATTTCGGCCTTTGCGCGCACAGCTCCGGCACTTAGCATGAAGTCAGTGATTTGTTGCATGGGCTTGCGCAGTCTCTCGATGTCGCCCATCACATAGCCAGCCGTCACATCATCGTCCTGCGCGTGGTTAATTAGGCGCTTAAGGGCGTAGTGGGGGATATCCAGACGCTCCGCGATTGTAGTGAAGGTTCGGCGCAAATCGTGCAGCGTGAATTCTACTCCGGATTGCTCGGTCACTCGCCGCATGGGGTTGCGTGGCTCTACCAGCGGCCCATTGCGCCCCCGGTTGGGGAACACATAACGGGCATGGAGCAAAATGCGCTTGCGCTGGGCTAGCAGCTCGTAGAGGTAGTCCGACAAGGGCAGCGTGTGGTCGCGTCCGTTCTTGGTGTCCGGCACGGTCAACGTGCGGTCAGCCAAGTTGATGTTGCTCCAGTCAAGGTTCGCCGCTTCGGATTTCCGCAAGCCGGTTAGCAGAACCACTAGCAGGTAGTCGCCGACTTCAGCGGCCGTGGACCCGGTGGGCTCTCTGCGCAGGTTTGCGACCGCCTCAAACCAGGCGGGCATCTGATCCGGGCTAATCCAACTTGTGCGCCGCTTGGGCTTGTTCCAGGCGCGCGCCTGGGACAGCCGCTGCACGGGATTGACCGGGAGTAGGGGGTTGCCTTTTTCGTCCTCGTAGACGGCGGAGGCGAAGTTGTACAAAGAGCGCAAGAAGCGCATAGCGCCATCGGCATAGGCGGGGCCGTGGTTGGCGGTCAAGTCTGTATGGCGTTGGCTGACCATGTTTTTGGTGAGTTCTGCGATGGGTAGTTTTTGCCAATCAAGAAAGGCGACGGCCATGCAGCGTTCGTAGAGGTAGCGGGTCTTGGGTTTCAGTGTTTTACGCGCTGCACCGAATTGGGCGTATGCCTGGGCCAGGGTTACGGCGCTCGCTTCGATGTCGGTGCGTTCGCGCATCACGTTATCGCCGCTCGCAATCCGGCCCTTTAGGGTTTCAGCCTGTCGGCGGGCCTCCGCGAGGGTCAGATCGGGAAACTTGCCGAGATGATAGCGCTTGGGTTTTTTGTTGATGCGCCGATAGAAGTAGAAGGTTTTGTTGCCGTTGGCTGTGACCTGCAGGATCAGGCCGCTGATGCGGCTGTCGTGATAATCGGCGCGTTTGCCAGGGGCGGCAGGGGGCAAGGACTCAAGCGCCGCCTTGGTGAAATTGAGAGCGTTCTGGGCCATGTGTTTCCCCCTCGAAGACGGTGGTCTGTAGTAGTCAGCCGGTCGGCCGGTGCTACGTTGGTGCTACGTTTGAGGTGAAAAGTCGTGAATTCTGGCGTAGCACCGAGAAGGAATGTTATTCCTAACATATTGAATTATCAATAATTATGAATCTATATGAATCAGCCGGTAAACGGTCTGTTTTTATTTTGTAATCAGCCGGTCGGGGGTTCGATTCCTCTCGCCAGCTCCATTATTCCTTTAAAATTCAAGTATTTAAGTTCTTCGGCCCCTCCCCATTCAAGGGGGTATGTGCCGACGTTCACTAAACCCGGTTGATCGAGCTTGTGTGCGTATACCGCTGAAGCCTGCCACCCATTCCATTTGAAGGCTGCCACGCGGACCGGAGCAAAGCTGCCACCCATCGGAGCGTAGCGACGCGGGGTTTGCATTGTTACTCGGAAGCAGTGGTGCTCGTCAACTTGGCCTGGCGTTTTCGCATCGACTCTCCTCTCAGATTGATCTTGTAGGCGTTGTGTACCAGCCGATCAAGGATGGCATCCGCCAGGGTCGCGTCGCCGATGACGCCATGCCATTCCTCAATGGGTAACTGACTGGTGGCGACAGTGGAGCGGCGTCCGTGGCGGTCCTCCAGTACCTCCAGCAGGTCGCGCCGGTTCTCGGCGCTCAGCTTCATCAGGCCCCAGTCATCAAGGATCAATACATCGACCTTGGCGAGGTTGGCCAGTAACTTCGGGTAGCTGCCATCGCCCTTGGCGATCATCAGTTCCCGTAGCAGCCGGGTCAGGCGGAC
>NZ_AUHJ01000017.1 GCF_000423125.1 Haliea salexigens DSM 19537 | reverse complement strand
GGTTTTCCGATCCAGCGTTGGCGGTCGCCCGGGGCGTTGTTCGTCGAGCAGACCGTCCACTCCGGATTCCACAAACCGATTGCGCCATTTGTGCACTGTCTTGCAGGATACGAACTGCTCATCTGCGACCTCGCTGGGTGTTTTCCCTGCATGTAACGCCAGGACAATCTTCGCCCGAGTAATCTGACCCTGGGGCAATGTGGTGGAGCGTAACCAGCCACGCAACGTACGCGCACTGGAAGCATCGATGGAGAATTCTTGAGGTCTACGCATACCGGCATAGTACACCTTTTCCCGTTAAATTACTCTATTTATCAAGCGGCCCACTAGGATAGCGGTTCCAGAAAATAGTTCAAACCACGAAACTGCACGCATGCAGGAGATAAAGGAACTTGCTGTCACGTATTACCCGGATCTCAGAGCTGCTTGAGCTCAATGGCGCCCTGTTTATTGCTGACATTGGCGCAGCACTGCTGGCGGAAACGCCGGTCTATGCGCCCCTGGTGCTTGAACACCCGGACGCCCACCTGTTCAGTTTCGACGGCGACCCCCGCCAGATAGCGGCGCTGAAAGCCCGCTATGGCAGCAAGGCCACCGTACTGGAACACTACGTGGGCGATGGCGAAGCACATACTGCCTATGTGTGCGAAGAAACGTCTGGCATGACTTCCCTGTTCAAGCCATCGCCGCGGGCGTTGAGTTTCTTCAATGGCTTTGACGACTTCGGGCGCGTACTGCGCACGGAGCGCGTGCAAACCGCGCGGCTCGACTCCATTGCGGCAATCGAACGCATCGACTTTCTGAAAATGGACATACAGGGCTCGGAGTTAAGCGTGCTGCAACACGGCACCCAGACACTGCGCGAGTGCCTCGCCATACAGCTCGAAGTCTCCTTCGTGGGCCTGTACGAGGAGCAACCCACCTTTGGCGACATCGACCAGTGGATGCGTGCCCACGGCTACCTCCCGCACAGTTTCGTCGACGTGAAACGCTGGTCGATATCGCCTGTCGTGAGAAACAACAATTTCCGCATCCCCTTCAATCAGTTGCTGGAGGCGGATGCCGTCTATATCAAGGACCCGCTCGCGCTGGAGCGCTACAGCGACGTACAGCTCAAGCGGCAGGTTCTGTTTGCAGACCTGTTCTTCGACAGCCCGGACCTCGCGGTGTACTGCCTGCGCGAGCTGACAGCGCGTAGCGTTCTGGGGACGAACGCCCTGCAGCACTATTTCGCGCTATTGAATGAACCGAAGGTCAACACGGCGGGATGACCAGCCAACCCGTGTTGCCACTGTGGCGGCAGACGCCTTGCAAACGCCAGTACGTCTATTGTACGCTGCACTTAAACCCTTACTAAACTTATGGTCAATACACTAAGGACTGGCAGATGAAAATGATTTAACGAGTAGTGCGCGGTTTTGCAGCGCGTCACGCGCAGATTCATGGCGCAGCGCTGGCATTGCTGACACTTGCCCCCGTAAGTCATGCCGGTACTCCGGGCGGCGTGGTACTGGGACCGGCCTCTGCCACTGCAGTGCCCACGCTGAGCCCACCCATCCTGATTGCTCTGGGCGTGGTGCTGGCCGTGATCGCCCTGCGCGTACTGCGCCACAACGGCGGTGCACAGAAAATTGTCAGCATCGCCCTGCTCGGCAGCGGTGTGCTTCTCGGCGGCTTTGGCGTGGAGCGGACCCTGGCAACCAGCGCCGCCACACTCGCCGATGCAGACTGCGACACAGCCACGATCACTGTGAACCTCCAGAATTTGCGCGGTATCTCCTCAGCGGAAAATACCGTGAGCAATCAGTGCGGGCGCGACCTTCGAATCGTGGAATACACCTTTAGCTGCTCACCACCCGATATTTTCAGGGACAACGGTGCGCCCGTCGGCACCATCATTCCCGATGGCGCCGAACAGCGTGTGGGCTTCTGTGGATTTCCACCGCCCAATTAAATAGAAGACAGGCTCATGACAGTCACGTCCGCATCGCAACACATCTATCTGTGGACATTGGGTTTGATGAGCCTGTTTCTGCTGCTGGAAACCCTGGCGCCGCGCCGCAGCGGCGCCAGCGGGCTATCCTGGCGCTGGGCCAACAACTTCTCTCTCGCCCTGCTCAACTGGTACATCATGCTGGTTGCCAGCACGCTATTTTTTGTCTGGCTCGCGCGCTGGGGTAGGGCCGAAGAGTTTGGCGTACTGAATCTGGGGCCTGTGGCGGGTTTCATCGCCCTGTTGGCTGGCACGCAGCTGGTAAGTTACTGGCTCCACCGCGCCTTTCACCGCTTTCCCCTGATGTGGCGCATCCACGCACTGCATCATTCAGATCCAGAGGTAGACGTTTCCACCGGCTACCGGCACCACCCCCTGGAGCCACTGATAGCACTGCCGGTAGGCGCGCCCCTTGTACTCTTGCTGGGTGTGAGCCCGGAGTCGGCACTCGCCTACAGGATCTTCGCGGTTGCCGCCACGCTGTTCAGTCACAGCAATGTGCACGTACCGCAGTCCGTCGAGCGCTGGCTGCGCTACCTTGTGCTCACACCGGACTTCCACCGCACCCATCACTTCGTTGAACAACGCTACACAAACAGCAACTATGGCAGCCTGGTGCCCTGGTACGACTACGTGTTCGGTACCGCCACGCACCCGGACTTCGACGAGCACCCCCAGCGCCTGCTGGGGCTCGAATACTTGCGCGAACCTGCCGACCAGCGGCTGGACCGACAGTTGCTCACTCCGCTGCGAGATCTCGACCCAGGTACAGATACACCGCCGGCAGTACATACAGGGTAAACAGTGTGCCGATGGTCATGCCGGAGGCGATCACCAGGCCCATGGAAAACCGCGCAGAGGCACCGGGGCCAGAGGCAAGCAGCAACGGCACCATGGCGATAACCAATGCGGCGGTGGTCATCAACACGGGGCGCAGGCGCACAGAAGCCGCTTCCTCAATCGCCTCGCGTTTTTTCATTCCCTCTTCCTGCAGCCGATTGGCAAACTCCACGATGAGAATGCCGTGTTTGGAAATCACGCCAATCAGCGTGACGATGCCCACCTGCGTGTAGATGTTCAGCGTGGCGCCGGTCACCTGAAAGATTGACAGAATATTCAGGCAAAGCAGTGCACCGCACACCGACATCGGTACCGTCACCAGCATGATGATCGGGTCGCGGAACGACTCGAACTGCGCCGCCAGCACCAGGTAAATCAGCAACAGCGCGAAGAAAAAGGTCATGATGAGGGCGCTGCCTTCGGCTTTGAACTGCCGGCTCTGGCCGCCATAATCCACGCTGTACTCACGGCTCAGCTCATCGCGGCTGATCTGCTCCAGTGTGGCCAGGGCATCGCCCAGCGCGACGCCGGGGCGGGGAATACCACTCAGGGTGACGGCATTGAGTTGCTGGAACCCCTTCAGCGAGCGCGGCACCACCTCACTCTCAAGTTGCACCAGAGTGCTCAAGGCAACGAGGTCGCCGCTGCGGGTGCGCGTGTAGTAACCCTCAAGCTCCTGCGGCGTCAAGCGCTGCTGGCGCCGCACTTGCGGAATCACCTTGTAGGAGCGCTCGTTCATAGTGAAGCGATTGACGTAACCGCCGGACAAGAGCGCCGACAGGTCAGCACTGATCTGCTGCATTTCCACCCCAAGCAGGGCCGCCTTGTCCCGGTCGACTGTCAGGCGTTCTTGGGGCTTGTCGATCTGAAGGTCCTGGTCAATGAAGATGAACTTGCCGCTATCTCGCGCCCGCTGCAATACGCGCTGCACGTCGTCGTACATGATATTGAAGTCGAGGGTGGAGGTGACCACGAACTCCACCGGCAATATGCCGCTGGAGGGCAGAGGCGGCGGGTTCACCGCGTTCACCTGCAAACCGGCGATACTCTGGGTGCGCGGCAGGATGCTCTCCTGTAACACCTGCTCCGAGCTGCGTTCGCGCTCGCTCCAGGGTTTGAAAATGAAGCCGCCGAACGCACCGTTGGTAGTCCCGCCCCCACCCGGGCTGACACCATTGAACAGGAAGTTCACATCGATCTCGGGTGTGCTGCGCGTAATCTGGCCAATCTCCGCCGTGTACTGCTCAATGTACTCAAGGGTGACGTAGGGGTCAGATTCCGCCAGATAGAAAATCAGCCCAATATCCTCGGCGGGAGCAAGCTCCGACGGCGAGCGCACGAACAGGAAATAGCAGGAGACAATAATCACCGCGCCAAACACCAGTACACCGGCGCTATCGTCCAGCACCCGGTCGAGATCGCGCTGATAGACCCGGCGTAAAGCGTCAAAGCGCTGGTCGAGCCAGCGCTCGAGCCGGTTGCTGTTCTCACCCTCTTCCTTGCTCAGCAGGCGTGCGCACATCATGGGTGACAGCGTCAGCGCCACAATGCCGGAGATCAGCACCGCGCCAGCAAGGGTAAAGGCGAATTCAGTGAACAGCGTACCCGTGAGCCCCCCCACGAACCCGATAGGTATGTACACGGCAATCAGTGTGGTGGTCATCGCCACGATAGGCCAGGCCAGTTCACTCGCACCCAGCAATGCAGCCTCCTTGGGGGCCATGCCATCTTCGATGTGGCGATGGATGTTCTCCAGCACAATGATCGCATCGTCCACCACAATGCCAATGGCCAGCACAATCGCAAGCAGGGTGAGCAGGTTAATGCTGAACCCCATCAACTGCATGAGGAACAAGCCACCGACGAGGGACAGCGGTACCGCCACTGCCGGAATCAATACCGAGCGCAGGGAACCGAGGAAGAGGAAAATGACCAGAATGACGATGATCATCGCCTCGATGATGGTCGCTTCGACATCGTTGATCGCGTTCTGAATGTAGACCGTGGCATCGTAGTTGATGTTGCCGACAATACCTTCCGGCAGCCGGGGCGCAATGTCGTCGGCGTAAACCTGACGCACCCGGGCGATCACCTCCACGGCATTGGCATCGGGGGCCACGTCAATCTGCATGAAGACCGCTTCCTGGTCGATGAACATCGACGAGGAGGCATAACCCTCGTTACCCAGCTCGACCTCGGCGATATCGCCCAAGCGTACAATGGCGCCATCCTGCTCGCGCAGCACCATGCTCTCGAAGCCTTCTACCGAGCGCAGGTCGGTATCAGCCTTCAGGTTCACCTCAACCATACTGCCCTTGCTGGCACCCACCGCGGACAGCACATTGTTTGCCGCCAGCGCCGCGCGCACCTCGCTGGCGGTAAGGTTCAGGGCTGTCATGCGCTCCTGATCCAGCCAGATACGCATGGCAAACACGCTGGTGGAATTGGCGCTGGCACGCAGCACGCCCGGCAAGGTGGAAAGCTTGGGTTGTACTTCGCGAATCACGTAATCAGCGACTCGGTTGGTCGGCAACTGGTCGCTGATGAACGAGATGTACATGCTGCCCACCTGCTCGCCAATGGCCAGGTCCAGCACCGGATCTTCCGCCTCGCGCGGCAACTCATTGCGCAACCTGTTGACCTTGGTGACGACCTGGGTGAGCACTTCGTCGGGGTCGGCCTCGGTGCTGACGTAGGCGGAAATGGTGCTCAGGCCGCGCACGCTGGTGGAGGTGAGATAGTCGATACCCTCCGCCGTTGCGATCTCCAGTTCCAGCGGCGTGGTAATGAAACCCTTGATCAGCTCCGCGTCCGCGCCAATATACGGCGTGCTCACCGTAATCACCGCATTCTCGATCATCGGGTATTCACGCACGTTGAGCTCGGTTGCCGCACGCAGGCCCAGAATCAACAGGAACAGGCTGACAACGGTCGCCAGTACGGGCTTGTGGATAAAAAGGTCCGTGAACTTCATGTCAGCCGTTGTCCGGTAGTGGGTCGAGGTCTGCGGCAGGCGTAGAGCTGTTGTCAACTTTTACCGGCATGCCGCCATCGAGTTTGAGCAGGCCGCTGGTGGCCACACGCTCACCGGGATCCAGCCCCTCTTCCACCGCCACCATGTCGCCGCGCACAGGCCCCAGCGTCACGAACCGCTGGGACAACCGCAACTCCCCGTCGCGCTCTTCGATGACATACACTGAGTCGCCATAGGGGCGGTAGGCAATCGCGGTTTGCGGTACCACAACGCGCTCCAGCTCAATACCGATTGGCAGCACAAGGCGGGCGAACATGCCGGGGCGCAACAACTCCTCCGGATTGGGCAGGGTCGCCTGCAGGGCGAAGTTACGGGTGTTGGGGTCCACCACGGGCGAAATGGCGGTGACCGTACCGGCGAAGGTGCGTCCATCCAGCGCCTCCAGCCGGGCTTCTACCGGCATGCCCGCCTCGACCTGCTGGCTGTACTGCTCGGGCAGGGAGAAATTCACGAAGAGGCTATCCAGCGCCTGCAGTGCAATAACGGTGTCGCCGGCCTGTACATAATCACCCACATTAAAGCGACGAATGCCCAGCCGCCCGGCATAGGGCGCACGCAGGGTTTTCTGCTCGATGCGCGCCTGCTGTGCCGCCACCCGGGCCTTAGCCTGCTGCAGCAGGCTAACGCGCTGATCCAGCTCTGACTCGGAAATGTTGCGCTGCTCAACCAGCCGCCGCGCACGCTCCAACTCCTGTCGGGCGAGATCCGCCGCCGCCTGCAACTCCTCAAGCTGGGCGCGGTCAGGCGCGGAATTGAGGGTCAGAATGGCCGCTCCCGCGGCGACCTCCGCACCATTGTCGAAGTGAATCGTCTCCACCGTGCCCGGGACTTCGGTGGCAAGCTCAGCGCCGCGAATCGCCACCAGGGTACCGACCGACTCGACACTATCGCGCCACAGCGCCGTGCCCGCCTCCATTGCGGTGACCGTTGCGGGTTGCACCGGCATATTGTCCATGAACTCGTTCATTTTCTTGTTGCCGAACCACTGCATGCCGAACAGCCCGCCAAACACCAGCAGGGTCACCAGCAACATCAGCCACATACGCAGGCCGAACAGAAACTTCTTCTCAGACATCTTACTCACCGAAATCCGTGATCAAGGGCGCGAGCGCGCACGTTGCTTGCCGATGTGTCGACAAATCAGGGCCACAATAATACGCGGTAGTCTCTCTCGATACCAATGACAGTTCTGTAGGGTACAGCGGGGCTGTGGCATTGCCGCGCCGCTATGAGTATGCTTGCCGGCTCGACACGGCCACGGAGCCAAGACACTCACGCCATGACCTATTGCCTCGCTATTGCCGTTCAGGACGGCTTGATCTTCTGCTCGGACTCGCGCACCAATGCGGGCCCTGATCGGGTCAGCACCTACAGTAAAATGCACCGCTTTTCAGTGGCTTACGACCGTTCGCTGGTATTGCTGACGGCGGGCAACCTGGCGACCAGCCAGGCGGTGATCGCGCAGATCCACCGGGACCTGGAGGAAGACGCCGAGTTCAACATCCTCAAGGCGCGCTATGTGGCGGATGTCGCCGACTATATTGGGGAGCGGAACGTGGCCGAGCAATCGCGGCACAAGAAGCCCTCCGGCCCTGGGGCCGGCGCCAGCTTCGATGCCTCCGCCACCTTCATTCTGGGCGGGCAAATCAAGGGGCACGCCCAGGCGTTGTACCTGATCTACCCCGAGGGCAACTACATCACGGCCTCGGAGCTGTACCCCTACCTGCAGATCGGCGAAACCAAGTACGGCAAGCCCATCCTGGACCGTATTGTGCGCCCGGATACACCGTTTGAAACCGCCATGCGCTGTGCGCTGGTGTCCATGGATTCGACCATCCGCTCCAACGCCACGGTGGGCCCACCGCTGGAGTGCCTGTTCTACCGCAACGACAGCCTGAAGCCACACGCACGCTATTTTGCCCTGGAGGAGCACCACCCTTACCTGGCGAAACTGCGCCAGAGCTGGGATGACAATATTCGCGAGGCTTTCGCCAAGCTGCCTTCGCTCGGCGAAGTCATCGGCGAGAGTGATTGAACCATGAGCGATGGCGGGGCAGGCCAGCAGGACGCGCTGCACGCCGCTGAGGCGGCCTCGACGCTGCTGCTCAAGCGCGTCGCCATCGACACCTATCGGGAAAACGTCGCCTACCTGCACCGGGACTGCGAGCTGTACCGGGCAGAGGGCTTTCAGGCGCTGGCCAAGGTGGAAGTCTCCGACGATGGCCGGCGCATCCTCGCCAGCGTCAACGTGGTTGACAATGACAGCATCGTAGGCTGTAACGAACTGGGGCTGTCTGAAGATGCCTTCGCCCTGCTGGGCCTGCCCGAAGGGCAGCGCGTCAGCGTGTCCCAGGCGGAACCCCCCACATCGATACCCGCGCTGCACCGCAAGATCGCCGGGGAACGTCTCGACAGCGACAGCTTCCGGGCCATCGTCAACGACATTGCCGAACACCGCTACTCGAAAATCGAACTGACCGCTTTTGTGGTGGCCTGCAACCAGGCGGAGCTCGACCGCGAGGAAGTGTTCTTCCTCAGCGATGCCATGAGCCGCGTGGGCCGGCGCCTGAACTGGGGCGAACACCCGGTGGTGGACAAACACTGCATTGGCGGCATCCCGGGCAATCGCACGTCCATGCTGGTGGTGCCGATCGTCGCCGCGCACGGCATGCTGTGCCCGAAAACCTCCTCCCGCGCCATCACGTCCCCGGCAGGTACCGCAGATACCATGGAGGTACTGGCGCACGTAGAGCTGCAATTCGAGCAGCTCAACAGCATTGTGCGCACCCACCGCGGCTGCCTCGCCTGGGGCGGCACCAGCGACCTGTCCCCGGCCGATGATGTACTGATTGCCGTTGAGCGCCCGCTGTCGATTGACTCCCCCGGCCAGATGGTCGCGTCCATTCTTTCGAAAAAGGTCGCCGCAGGCTCCACCCACCTGGTGCTGGACATTCCCGTTGGCCCCACCGCCAAGGTCGCCACGATGCCCGAGGCGCAGCGTTTGCGACGCCTGTTCGAGTACGTCGCCAAGCGCATGGGGTTGATGCTGGAAGTGGTGATCACTGACGGTCGCCAGCCCGTGGGGAACGGTATCGGCCCGGCTCTGGAAGCCCGCGACGTGATGCAGGTGCTGGAAAACCACCCGGCGGCACCCGCCGATTTGCGCCAGAAGTCCCTGCGCCTCGCCGGGCGCATGCTGGAGTTCGACCCGGATGTTCGCGGTGGCGACGGCTTCGCCATTGCCCGCGACATTCTGGATTCGGGCCGTGCCCTGCGCAAGATGCAGGATATCATTCAGGCGCAAGGCGGCAAACCGTTTGACGTGAACAACCCGCCGCTGGCGCCACTGACCTACCCCGTGCGCGCCGCAACAACGGGCACGGTGGTTAATATCGACAACCTGCAGCTGGCACATATTGCACGCCAAGCCGGCGCACCGCGCGCGCAGGGCGCGGGGGTAGACCTGCGCGCCAAATTGGGCCAGCAGGTGCAAGCCGGTGACCTGCTTTACACCGTCTACGCCGCCTACCCAACGGAACTCGGCTTTGCGCGCAAGCTGTGCGAGCGCGGCAGCGGCTTCACTCTGGGAGCGGCCGCTGACGTTACCCCGGCTTTTATGGAGTTCTGATGCCTGCGCTACTGACGTATCTGGATGACGAACGCGATGCGGCGCTGCGCCTCGCCAGCGCCTGCGAACTCACCGCACTTGCCGTGGCGCGACACCGCTTCCCCGACGACGAACTGAAACTGTTGCTCGACGTACCCCCCGGCACCCACACCCTGGTGGTGTATCGCAGCCTGGACCGTCCCAACGAAAAGCTGGTGGAGCTCCTGCTGCTGGCACGACATGCGCGTCGTGCCGGTGTAAAAAAACTGGTACTGGTCGCGCCCTACCTGGGCTACATGCGCCAGGATATTGCCTTCCAACCCGGCGAGATCGTCAGCCAGACCATCGTAGGCGGCTTTCTCGCCGAGTTGTTCGACGCCGTGATTACGGTCGATCCACACCTGCACAGGATAAACCGGTTGGACGAAGCCATTCCCCTGCCCCATGCTATCGCCCTGTCGGCGGCGGGTAGCCTCGCGGAGCTGGTGGCAGGGCAACGCGACAACCCGCTGCTGGTGGGCCCTGATGCGGAATCGCGGCAGTGGGTAGAGAGCGCTGCTGTGGTTCGCGGGCTGGAGCACGCCGTATGCAGCAAGCAGCGACACGGCGACCGCGAGGTCGTCATTACCCTGCCCGACGTTGCCGTAACGGGGCGCGCGGTGGTGCTACTGGATGACGTCGCCAGCTCCGGGCGCACCCTGGCCGGGGCCGCGCAGCTGTTGCTGCAGGCCGGCGCCAGCTCGGTTGATGTGGCGGTAACACACGCCCTGTTTGCCGGGGATGCGCTGTCGGTAATGCAAGCCGCAGGCGTTGGCACGGTATGGAGCACTGACTGCATACAGCATCACAGTAATGCGGTATTCATGGCGCCCCTGCTCGCCGAGGCCCTGCGTCCGCTACTGGACCACTGAACTAGCGCTTGCCCGGCTGCTGCTGCAGGCGGCGAATCGCGGTGTCGATGAAAGCCAGCTTGGATTCCACAAAGTGGTTGATCACGAAAGGGTAGGCATCGCCGCGGCCGACACTGCGGTTCAGCTCATTGAGCGTGATACTCAAGTCGCGCCAGCGACCAATCCGATCCCCTACCTCCAGGCTGGCGATGTCCTCACGAATAACACCGTAGGCTGCGGCTGTCTCCAGCGCATCCTGTATATGCAGGTAATGGCCCCAGGTTTCCGCCCAGTCTTCCATTGGATGCACGCTGGCGTAGGCGCTGATGTAATACTTGCGCCAGTCAGGTGATGGCCCCTCGCGGTAGTGACGATCCAGTGCCCCCGCATAGTCCATGGTTTCATCACCAAACAGCTCGGCAAACCCCTGGCGAATGGTCTCGTCGCGCGCCAGGCGCGCCCAGTAGTAATGCCCCGACTCATGCCGCAGGTGCCCCAGTACCGTGCGGTAGGGTTCGTTCATCTGTTCTCGCACAGCGACCCGGGCAACGTCATCTGCCTCCAGCGTATTGATGGTGATAACGCCACCGGCAAACCCCGTACTGACAAAAGACTCGGCATACTCTTCACGGCTGCGACCGTCCTCGATAAAGTCGAGCAGCAGACCGTTCTCCGGATCCTGCCAACCATTGACCAGCGGCAAACCGAGGCTGCGCAGGGTGTAAAGCAGGCGTTTCTTGCCCTGTTCCAGCACCCACCAGCGCTGGATATTGCCGGGCAGGGACAGGTCCGGAACGGTGCGGTTGAACTGGCAACCCCAGCACAGGGGGTGGCTGTCTTCTTCCGCACAGAGCCAGTTGCAGACATCCCACTCGCGGCCATTGGCGCACAGGCGATAGCGGCGGCCCTCAGCTGTTTCCAAAACGCCATCAGCCGCAACGCTGAGCGAGTGCATCTCCAGGTCGACCGGGTCGAAGCCGAGCTCCATGCCACAATGCACGCAGTCCCGGCTTTCGAAGAACACCTGGCTGCCACAGCTGCATTCCAGTCGCTTCATGGCGTATCCGGCTGAAACCAGGAGGCTGTGATGACATCGTGGAGGTCGGCCAGCAGCGCCTGGAACTCGTCAATGTAGGCATGCAGGGCCTCGCGGGACATGTGCTCCGGCTGCAATTTGCCCAGCTTGCGCCGCCCCCGGGCCAGCGTACGCATGACCTTCTCATGATTGTTCAGTGGTTTCAGCTCGGCACGTATTTCCGCCAGGCAAAACGCCACTGAACGTGGCAACAAGGGTTCCTGAAACACAAACTCGAGCACCTGCTGCGCTTCCACCAGCGGGCCAATCATCCGCCGGTAGGCTCCGAACGAAGACAGTGCCTGCAGCAGGGAGGTCCAGATCAGCGGATCGATCGCCTCGTGCGTGCCGTCCCGCTTCAGTATCTCACCCGTACCCACATCCATCAGGCGCGTGGTCATGTCTGACCGTTCCAGCAAATGGCCCAGCCGCAGGAAACGGTGGGCGTGGTCACGTGGCAGGCTGGATGACAGCATGCCATTGACGCGCTGGCAGCGACTGATCACCTCCTCCAGAAATGCCTGGCGATTGCGCCGGCCCACGGATTTCTCCGCCGCATCACTCACGTACAGGTGCAGCTCGTTGATCTGCTCCCAGGTTTCCTCGGGCAGCACGTCGCGTGTGGTGCGCACGTTCTCCCGCGCCCAGCGCACGGCAAAGGGTATGCTGGCAGAGCTGTCCTGCTCTGCCAGCAGGAAGCGCAGTACATTCTGCTCGTTGCCCACCCGGTACTGCTGGTAGAACAACGGTTCGGCATCCAGGATGCGAATAAGCACATCCCAACCCAGCTCCGCGGCGCGCGGAATGTCCATGATCAGGTGATTGTAGGCCGCCACGAGGCGAGCGCTGTCCTCCGCACGTTCAAGGTAGCGCCCCATCCAGTAAAGGCGTTCGGCAACGCTGGACAACATGGTCATGCTTTGCCCTCCACGATCCAGGTATCCTTGCTGCCGCCGCCCTGCGAGGAGTTCACCACCAGCGATCCCTTGGTCAACGCTACCCGCGTCAGCCCACCGGGAGTCACCCAGGTATCGCGCCCCTGCAGAATAAAGGGCCGCAGGTCGAGGTGGCGCGGCTCGACCTTGTCGTCGATATACGTGGGCGCGGTAGACAGCGCCAGCGTGGGCTGCGCCACGTAATTGCGCGGGTTTTCCTCGATCAGGCGGGCGAACTTGCGCCGCACCGCGGCAGTGCTGTGCGGGCCGACCATGATGCCATAGCCGCCGGATTCATTGGCCGGCTTGACCACTAGCTGGTCGAGGTTCTTGAGCACATGCTCACGGTCTTTCTCGCGCATGCAGAGCCAGGTGGGCACGCTGGCCAGCAGCGGTTTCTGTTTCAGGTAATAGCGAATCATGTCCGGCACAAAGGCGTAGATGACCTTGTCATCCGCCACCCCGCTCCCCGGTGCATTGGCGATGGCGACATTGCCCGCCTTCCAGGCGCGCATCAGGCCCGCGACACCGAGCAGCGACTCCGGACGGAAGGCTTCCGGGTCCATGAACTCCTCGTCGATACGCCGGTAGATGACATCCACACGCACGGGTCCGTCCACGGTGCGCATATAGACACAGTTATCATCCGCCACCATCAGGTCACGACCCTCGACCAGCTCAGCGCCCATGCCCTGCGCGAGGTAGGCATGCTCGAAGTAAGCGGAATTGAAAATACCCGGTGTGAGCACGACAATACAGGGGCGGCGCCGCTCCCGGGGGGACAGGGACGCCAGCGTCTGGTAGAGCTGCGACGGGTAGTCATCCACCGGCAGGATACTGTAATTCTCGAACAGTTCCGGCAGCACCCGCTTGGTGATCTCACGGTTTTCCAGCATGTAGGACACCCCGGAAGGGACTCGCAGGTTGTCTTCGAGCACCCGGAAACGGCCGTCACCGTCCCGCACCAGGTCCGACCCGCAGACATGCGCCCACACCCCGAACCGCGGCGACATGCCCATGCATTGCGGTTTGAAGTTGGTTGACTCAAGCACGATGTCGGCGGGCACCACGCCATCGGCCAGAATTTTCTGCCGATTGTAAATGTCGTCGATGAAGTGATTCAGGGCCAGCGACCGCTGCCGCAGGCCGTCACTGACCGCCTGCCACTGACCTGCCGAAATGACCCGCGGAATGATGTCGAACGGCCAGGCCCGGTCGATGTTGCCGGCCTCGTTATAGACGGTAAACGAGATACCCATTTCTCGGATGGCAAGCTCCGCAGCGGCGCGGCGCTCCGCCATCTCGTCGCCCGGCAATTTCTGCAGCAGGCGCACAACGCCGCGGGCGGCCGCGCGCGGCTGGCCCTTGGGTGTAATCAGCTCGTCAAAGAAGCTGCCCGCCGTGTAGGACTTCCAACTCTCGTTCATCGTTTCGACAACCGCGTGAGGGGATGTCACCGAGACTACACAAAAACCCCCGACCCGACTACTCAACGCGCCGCCGGCAAGTGCACTTTATTCGTGCAGCCGCTACACTTCTGCCACAGCCATAACAAAGAAGCGCCTGCCATGCCCGCCACTGTGCACCATCGCGCCTGCCACCTCTGCGAGGCCATTTGCGGCCTGCGTATCGAAACCGATGGTGAGCGGATACTGTCGATCAAAGGCGACCCGGACGACCCCTTGAGTCGGGGACACATCTGCCCCAAGGCCGTGGCTCTGCAGGATATTCACAACGACCCGGATCGGTTGTGCAGGCCACTCGCGCGTGTGCGCGGTGCACCGGGTGAGGCGGACACGTGGCAGGACATCAGCTGGGAGCAGGCGCTGAACACAACGGCCCAGCGCCTGGTGGACATCGTACAGCGCGATGGGGTGGATGCCCTGGGCGTGTATCTGGGTAACCCCACCGTACACAACTACGGGATGATGACGCACCAGAAAAACCTGTTTCGCCACTTCCACACCCGCAACCGTTTTTCTGCCACCTCGGTAGACCAGCTGCCGCACCATCTCACCAGCCTGTGGCTGTTCGGCCACAAGTCGCTGTTTCCCATTCCTGACATTGACCGCAGCGAGTACTTTCTCATGCTTGGCGCCAATCCCATTGCGTCCAACGGCAGCATCTGGACCGTGCCCGATGTGCGCAAGCGTATCAAGGCGCTGCGCAAACGGGGCGGCAAGCTGGTGGTGGTGGACCCGCGCCTGACGGAAACCGCCGAGCTGGCCAGCGAACACCTGTATATCCGTCCCGGTAGCGATGCCCTGTTCCTGCTGGCACTGATCAATACCCTGTTTGCCGAAGACCGCGTGGCCCCCCGCCACCTCGAGGCCTTTGTCACGGGCCTGCCCGAGCTGGAAGCCGCACTGCTGGACTTCACACCCGAGTTCGCCGCCCCGCACTGCGGCATTGCGGCGGACACCATACGGCGCATCGCACAGGAGTTCGCGCAGGCTGGGGCCGCCATCTGCTACGGGCGCATGGGCGTGTCCACCCAGCGCTACGGCGCGCTCTGCCAATGGGCGATACAAGTGCTGAATATCCTCACCGGCAATCTCGACCGGGAGGGCGGTTCACTGTTCACCCTGCCGGCGGTCGATCAGGTCAGCAACATCGGCCCCGGGGGCTTCGCCCGCCATCACAGCCGGGTACGGCAGCTGCCGGAGTTTGACCGCGAACTGCCCGCCTCAACGATGGCAGAGGAAATCACCACGCCAGGCGAAGGGCAAGTGCGCGCGCTCTTCGTGGGCGCGGGCAACCCGGTACTGTCCACTCCCAATGGCCGCCAGCTGGACGCCGCGCTGGAACAGCTGGAGTTCATGGTGTGCCTGGACCCCTACCTGAACGAAACCACACGCCACGCGGACATCATTCTGCCGCCGACCTCGCCGCTGGAACACGACCACTACGATCTCGCCTTCCACATCAACGCCGTGCGCAATACTGCCCGGCACAACGAAGCCGTGTTCGACAAACCGGAAGGCAGTCTGCACGACTGGGAGATCTTCGCCGAACTCGGCAACCGCGTCGCGGAGCTGCTGGGCCAACCCGCACAACCGGTGCTGGCGCCGCATGACATCATCGACATGGGACTGCAGATGGGCCCCTACAGTGAACGCGCGGGCAGTGCACAGGCCCTCACGCTGGCAAAGCTGCGGGCACACCCCTCGGGTATCGACCTGGGCCCGTTGCAGCCACAACTGCCCGACCGGCTGCAAACGCCGGACAAGGCCATCCACTGCGCAACGCCCGCAGCGCTGGCAGACCTGCAACGCCTGCGCGCCGAATTCACCGCAGGGGACAGCGGGGCCCTGCGGCTCATCGGGCGCCGGCATGTGCGCTCGAACAACTCCTGGATGCACAACTATCATCGTCTGGTCAAAGGCCGGGAACGCTGCACCCTGCTCATGCACCCACAGGACATGGCGCAGCGCGGCATCAATGACGGTGACCGTGTGCAGCTGAGCTCCCGGGCAGGCAGCGTTACGGTGCCGGCGGAAACCTGCAGCGGCGTGATGCCCGGGGTGGTGAGCCTGCCCCACGGCTACGGACACAACCGCGCGGGTATTCGCCTGCAGACCGCCGCGCAACACGCCGGGGCAAGCTGCAATGATGTCACCGACGACCTCGCCCTGGATGCGCTGTCGGGGAACGCCGCAGTGAACGGCGTCGAGGTCGAGGTGGCGCTGGCGTGAGTGCGGTTGGCGTGAGTGCGGCTCGCGCCGCGCCGGTTTTCGGGTAGAATCAAGCGACCACTAGCGCCTGGGAGGGTGATGCATGGACGTTTCAACCATTGTGTTCTGGCTGGTTCTGCTGGGCCTGGTGATGTATGTCATCGGCATTTACAACCGGCTGGTCACGCTGAAGAACCGCTATCAGAACGCCTTCGCGCAAATAGAAGTGCAGCTCAAGCGGCGCTATGACCTGATTCCCAACCTGGTGGAAACTGCCCGGGCCTACATGAGTCACGAACGGGAAACCCTGGAAGCCGTCACCAGTGCTCGCAACGACGCGGCTGCCGTACTCAAGGCACTGGGGCCGGGCGCTATCGGTGGTGCCGACATGAGCAAGCTGGCCAGCGCCGAGAACGCCCTGCAGGGCGCCCTGGGCAAACTGAATGTGACCATGGAAGCCTATCCCGACCTCAAGGCCAGCGAGAACATGCAGCAGCTGTCTGAAGAGCTCACCAACACGGAGAACCGCGTGGCCTTCGCCCGCCAGGGCTACAATGATGCCGTGATGGCCTACAACACCTACCGGCAGAGCTTCCCGCCGGTGGCGGTGGCGTCGACCTTCGGTCACGCACAGGATGCCACACTGCTGGAATTCGACGATTCCGCGCAGATCCAGGCCGCACCCCAGGTCAGTTTCTAGGGCCCTCGCCGCCGGCGAGACTGAAGGGCCGCTATGGACTTTTTTGCCCAGCAGGATCTGGCGCGGCGCAATACGCGCCTCTTGACGCTGCTATTCCTGTGCGCGGTGGCCGCGCTGATTGTACTGACCAACGCGATGCTTGCCGGCTTTCTCTGGTGGAGCGACCACTACAACCTCTACGCGGGCAGCCGCGGCAGCTTCCGGGACTTTCTGCGCTATTTCAGCTGGGAGCGTTTTGGCACCATCGGCCTCGGCATTTCCGCTACCGTGGGCCTGGTAGCAACTGTCAAATGGCTGCAACTGGCCTCCGGCGGTAAAGTCGTAGCAGAAGCCATGGGCGGCACCCGGATACTGCCGCAAACCACCGACAGCGCCGAGCGCCGCTGCCTCAACATCGTCGACGAAATCGCCCTGGCCGCCGGCATGCCGGTACCGCCGGTGTTTGTGCTGAACGCCGAGCGCGGCATCAACGCCTTTGCCGCCGGGCTTACACCGGCGGATGCGGTGATCGGTATCACCCGGGGGGCCATCACCCACCTGCAGCGCAATGAGTTGCAGGGGGTGATTGCGCACGAGTTCAGCCATATTCTCAACGGTGACATGCGCCTCAATATTCGTCTCGCCGCACTGCTCAAGGGCATCACCTTTATCGGCGATGTC
Organism: Haliea salexigens DSM 19537; assembly: GCF_000423125.1. Taxonomy (GTDB): domain Bacteria; phylum Pseudomonadota; class Gammaproteobacteria; order Pseudomonadales; family Halieaceae; genus Haliea; species Haliea salexigens. Next base: position 69,046 of record NZ_AUHJ01000017.1, on the reverse strand, counting down.
GGTTATATCCTCATGCGCGCGAGCAGCCATCACCGCACCGGCAACGATCGCGACCGCAGCTCCAACGGCCCCGCGGTACCCCTGCTGGGCCTCGGACTGTGGATACTGGGGTGGCTGGGTGGCCTGGCCTCGGGGTTCATCAAGGCCGCCATCAGCCGCCAGAAGGAGTACCTGGCAGACGCCTGCGCGGTGCAATATACCCGCGACAACAGCGGTATTGCCGATGCGCTGAAGGTGATAGGCGGCTATGTGCCCGGGTCTCTGGTGCACACGGCGCGTGCGGATGAGCTGTCACATATTTTTTTCGGCCAGATCCGCCACCGGCTCTGGCAGCTGTTTGCGACCCACCCACCGCTGGCGGCACGCATCCGGCGGTTGGACCCCGCCTGGGATGGGGCTTACATCACCCGCAAGGTGGAACACTACACGCACGCCCAACCCCATCCGGCCGCCGCTGAGGTGGGCGTGGGGCGCGCCGCACTGGTGGCTGCGGCACTGGCCGCGGCGGAGGCCGGGGCAGAACAAGACGCCCCCACTGACACCACTGCAGACGCCAGTTTTGCCGCGCAGGGCCAGGATGACGCGTTTCCGCGACACCACGGGCTCCCGCAGGCTTTCGTACGCTACAGTCACGAGCCACTGGGGGCCAGCGCACTGATGCTGGCGCTGCTGATCAGCCCGCATGAGCAGGTGCGCGCAGCCCAGTACCGCCTGTTGCGGGAAAGCGGTGTGCAGGGGCTGGAGGAGCTTACCCACACGCTGGCCCCCGGCGTGGCGCAGCTCGCGGAGGGGCAGCGACTGCCACTGCTGGAATTGTGTCTGCCGGCGCTGAAAAGCCAGTCCGCAGTGCAGTACCACCAGTTCAAACGCCTGCTGCTCGCGCTGATCCGCGCAGACCGCCGCACGGAACTGCTGGAGTGGTGCCTGTATCAGCTGCTGCGCCACTATATCGACCCGGAGTTTATCCAGATAAAACCCTCCACGGCGCGCTACCGCAGCCTGCGCAAGGTACGGGGCCACCTGCGGGTTGTACTGTCCATGCTGGCGCACAACAGCAGCGGTGACACCGAGCACTGTTTTCGCACGGCAACGGCAGCCCTGGACTGCCCGACGCTCGCCCTGCTGCCGCAGGCAGAGTGTTCGCTGGCAGCGTTTTCCCGCGCCGTGCGTGAGCTGGCGGACTGCTACCCCCTGCTCAAACCGAAGATTCTCAAGGCAATGAGCAAAGCCGCCAATGCCGATGGCACCGTCAGTGCCGTGGAGCGGGAGCTTCTGGCCAGTATCGCCGCCGCCATGGATTGCCCACTGCCAGATGCCCTGGGCAGCTGAAGCGCTGCACCCCTGAATCGTTTTCACCATTTCTGACCGCATTACGCACGCTTGGGGCGCGTGCTGGAATTCTCTGCTATCTTTTTTCAGGTAGCGCAGGCCCCACGGATGGGGTGAACCCACGCTGCTTCCCACTCACAACGCCTGAACATGGAGGTTCCGGTCATGCAACACATGCACAGTGCTATGCCGGCGCGGGCAGCCCGCCCCGCCCAGTCCAGCCCCAACGCGCCTCAAAATACCCCCTATCGCACCACCGACCGCGTGCTGCAGATTCTGCTGCGGGGTGATCTGTCACGACTGCGGGTGGAGTCCGTGGCCAGCCAGCTGGGCATGAGTGCCACAACCTTGCGGCGCCGCCTGCGCGTGGATCACACCCACTACCAGTTCCTGCTCGACCGCGCGCGGCAATACCGCTGTGAGCAGGCATTGCGCGCTGCATGGCGGCCCGGCAAGTGCCTGGCGGATGAACTGGGTTACCTGGAGGTGAACAGCTTTTATCGCGCCTTCCGGCGCTGGACGGGGGTTGGCTTCAGCGCCTGGAAAGCGCAGCGCCTCTAGCGCAGCACACGCCGGTGCCATGGCTCCCTCGCGGCGCCTGCACCGGGCGCCGGAAAGCTGGGGGCAGCCGCGCCGGTCGCCCCAATGGCGGACGGACTACGCCGCGTCGAACGGATGGCGCAGTACGATGGTTTCCACGCGGTCAGGGCCGGTGGAAATGATATCGATCGGCGCGCCGACGACTTCCTCTATCTTCTGGATGTAGTCGCGAGCCGCTACCGGCAACTCCTCAAGGCTGCGCGCACCCACGGTGGAATCGCTCCAGCCGGGCACCTCCTCGTAGAACGGCACCAGACCGTCGTAGTCGTCGGAATCCACCGGGTTGGGCACTGGCTTGCCGGCAGCGTCCCTGTACCCGACGCAGATCTGGATGGTTTCCAGGCCGTCGAGCACATCGAGTTTGGTCAGGCACAGGCCTGACACCGAATTGATGTTGACGGCATTGCGCAGGGCAACCGCATCGAACCAGCCACAGCGCCGCGGGCGGCCCGTCGTCGCGCCAAATTCATGCCCTCGCGAAGCCAGGTGAGCGCCGGTGGCATCAAACAGCTCGGTGGGGAACGGCCCCGACCCCACGCGGGTGGTATAGGCCTTGGTAATACCCAGAACGTAGTCGAGAAACAGCGGACCAAATCCGGAGCCGGTTGCCGTGCCGCCCGCGGTGGTATTGGAGCTGGTGACGAACGGGTAGGTACCGTGGTCGATATCCAGCAGCGAACCCTGCGCACCTTCGAACATGATGTTGGCGTCGGTTTTGCGACACTCATGCAAAATGGCGGTAACATCGGCAATCATGGGCAGCAGTTCCTGCGCCATGGCCAGGGTTTCATCGAGCACCGTGGTGTAGTCGAGCGGCTCGACCTTGTAGTACTGCTGCAGCTGGAAGTTGTGGTAGTCCATTACCTCGCGCAGCTTGACCGCGAAACGCGCCGGGTCTTTCAGGTCACCCAGACGCAGGCCGCGACGGGCCGCCTTGTCTTCATAGGCCGGGCCGATACCGCGCCCCGTGGTGCCGATTTTGCCTTCCCCGCGACGTGCCTCGCGCGCCACATCCAGCGCCACGTGGTAGGGCAGTATCAAGGGGCAGGACGGCGAGATACGCAGGCGCTCGCGCACCGGAACGCCCTTTTCCTCCAGCGTGGCGATTTCCCGCAGCAACGCATCCGGTGCCAGCACCACGCCGTTGCCAATCAGGCATTGCACATTGGCGCGCAGAATGCCCGACGGAATCAGGTGCAGGACTGTCTTCTGCCCGTCGATAACCAGTGTGTGGCCTGCGTTGTGGCCGCCCTGAAAACGCACGACCGCGCTTGCGCGATCCGTCAGGAGGTCAACAATCTTGCCCTTGCCCTCGTCGCCCCACTGGGTACCGAGAACTACTACATTCTTGCTCATGAACTTGACTCGTGTAATTGATCAGGGTTTCAGCGGGCGCAGCACCCACTCGTCGTCAGCCTTTACCAGCATGCGGTCACAGCGCGGGTCCGGAGACTTGCCCACACAGCGGATAACCACCTCACCGCCCTTGCGCAGAGCCGTCACCGCCGCCAGCAGCGCGGGGTCGTCGCTGTCCGGCGCGCTCACAGCACCGGGCGCCGACAGAGAGATGGGCACCAGGGCCATCAGGGCTTTCAGGTCCGTGGCAAAACCGGTGGCCGGACGGGCGCGCCCGAATACCTTGCCCACATCGTTGTAGCGCCCGCCGTTGGCGAGAGCCTGGCCATGCCCCGGCGCATAGGCCGCGAACACCATTCCTGTGTGATAGTGATAGCCCCGCAGTTCGGCCAGGTCAAAATACACGGTTGTACCCGGGTGGCTGCGCGCGATGGCAGTGGCCACCGTCTCCAGTGCCGCCACCGCGGTAAGTGCCTCCGGCGCCGCCTTGGTCAGTAGCCTGCGCGCTGTTTCGAGCACCGCCGCATCGCCGTGCAACTCGAGCAAGCCCAATATCAACTCTGCGGCGGGGGCTGCGATATCGGTGAGCGCCAACAGCAGGTCGGGGCGCGATTTGCGCTGCAGGGCGTCGAATACGTCAGCTTCCTGTTCCGGCGTCACGTTTGCGGCCGCCAAAACCGCTTCGTACACACCCACATGGCCCAGGTCCAATGTCACCTCTGCCACACCCGCAGCGTTCAGGGTCGCCAGCATCAGGCGAATGATCTCGACATCGCCCGCCAGGCTGTCATCGCCGTACAGTTCAGCTCCCAGCTGTATAGGCGAGCGGGAAGCCAGCAGTGACTTGGGCCGGGTGTGTAGAGTGGAACCCGCGTAACACAGGCGCGTAACACCCGGCTCTGCCAGGCTGTGCGCATCTATGCGCGCCACCTGCGGCGTGATATCAGCGCGGATGCCGAGGGTGCGCCCGCTCAGCTGGTCGGTCATCTTGAAGGTAAGCAGGTCCAGGTCGCGCCCCAGGCCGATGAGCAGGGATTCAGTGAACTCGATCAGCGGCGGGATAACCAGCTGGTAGCCCCACTGATGATAGAGATCGAGCAGCTCGCGCCGCAGGTGCTCGACCACGCGCGCTTGCCTCGGCAGCACCTCTTCTACCCCGTCGGGCAATTGCCAGCGATCCACCGTCGTCATAAACGCCCTTTAGTGCACCCAATACAACACTGCCACGCCCAGCAGCATGCTGCCCAGGCCGACATTGCGGATGACCTTGTCCTGCTGCTGCGCCACGCCAACCACCATCTGTCGCCAGGCGCGCGGGCTCAGGAAGGGCAAGACACCCTCGATAATCAGTACCAGCGCCAGGGCCGCCGGCAGAACCTGCCAGAAATCCACTTCGTCCCCCTGAAGCCGTGCTCATAAAAAAACCGCGGGGCCAGCGTTTGTGGGTAAAACGCCGGATCCCACGGTTGCAGAATTCTACCACAGGCGCCGCTGAAGGCACCTGCGTTTTTTGGCCCTATTTACTGCCGCTGGCATCCTTCAGGTAGCGGAAGAAGTCACTGTCGGGCTGGATCAGCATGATGTCGCCGTTGTTCTGGAAAGACTCCCGGTAAGCGCGCAGGCTGCGGGTGAACGAATAGAACTCCGGATTGGTATTGAATGCGCTGGCGTAGATGTTGGTCGCCTGCGCATCGCCTTCACCGCGAATCAGCTGCGCGTCCCGATAGGCGTTGGCTTCGAGAACCGTCACTTCACGGTCGGCCGCTGCCCGGATACCTTCTGCAAGCTCCTGGCCCAGCGCCCGGTGTTCGCGCGCCTCTTTCTCACGCTCGGCATTCATGCGCCGATACACGGACTCCGACACATCCGGGGGCAGGTCAATCTGCTTCACCCGCACGTCCAGCACCTCAACCCCGTACTCCTCCCGTGCGACCTCGGTCAACTCGGCCGTCAGGGCTTCCATCAACTGGTCACGCTGACCGGACACGACTTCCTGAATGGTGCGCACGGCCACCTGGTTACGCAGACCGTCGTTGATCCGCTGCCCCAGCAGGGCGCTGGCGCGCGCCTCTTCACCGTTGGTCGCGGTGTAGAACTTGGCCGTATCCGCCACGCGGAACTTGGCGTAGGAATCAACGATCAGCGCCTTTTTCTCCTGCGTGAAGAAACGCTCCGGCGTTGAATCAACCGTCATCAACCGCGCCTCGAATTTGCGCACGTTGTTCACAAACGGCACTTTCACATGCAGGCCGGGCTGGATGTCCGGATTGACCACTTCACCAAACTGCAGCATTACCGCACGTTCGGTCTCCTTGACCACGAACACCGTGTTGCTCAACACAAACAGTGACAGGGCCGCTACCAGCAGCCAGGTCATACCTTTTCCGCCCATCTTAGCGACCTCCTCTGCGGTTATTGGCTGCAGCGGCGTCCTGACGCAGCTGCTCAGTCACGGCGTCTGTGAGCTCGCGCACTGTATTGGCATCGATCCGACCACTGCGCGGCACGGCTGCACCCGATGAACTGGTCATCTTGTCCAGCGGCAGATACATCACATTGTTGCCGCCTTCGACGTCCACCATCACCTTGTTGGTATTGCTGAACACCTCCTGTACCGCCTCGAGATAGAGGCGCTCGCGAGTGACCTCAGGCGCCTTGGAATACTCGGCCAGCAAGGCGTTAAAGCGTTCGGCCTCACCTTCGGCATTGGCAACCACCTGCTCGCGGTAGGCGCCGGCTTCCTCCAGCACCCGCTGAGCGCGACCACGCGCTTCGGGCACGATGCCGTTGGCATAGGCCTGGGCCTCGTTCTTCAGCCGTTCCTCGTCCTCACGCGCCTTGATCACGTCGTCGAACGCGGCCTGTACCTGTCCCGGCGGCTTGGATTCGTCGATGTTGACCTTCACCACGCGAATGCCGGTTTCATACATATCGGTATACCGCTGCAGGCGCACCTGGACGTCGGTGCCGATTTGCGCACGACCTTCGGTCAACACCGAGTCCATGCGCGAGTCGCCGACGACGTGCCGCAGGGCGCTTTGCGCCGCGTGCTGCAGGGAGTCCTCCGGATCGCGCACTTTGAGTACGAAACTGGTCGGGTCGACAATCACGTATTGCACCGACATATGTACTTCGACGATGTTCTCATCCTGGGTGAGCATGATTTCGCGGAAGGTGACGGCACGGACCTTGGTCGTGTTGACCCGGATCACCTCGTCGATCAGCGGCGGGTTCCACTGCAGACCGGGCCGCACCGTCTCCTGATACTTGCCGAAGCGCAGCACCACCGCACGTTCCTGCTCATCCACCTGGTACAGACCCATCAGACCCCATACCACCACGGCGATCAGGGCAATCACGCCCAACAGGCCGGCGGACACGCCACGGCCCCGGCCACCGCCGCCACCGCCAGATTTACCGCCGCGGCCGCCGAACAGGCCGCCCAGCTTTTCCTGCAGCTTCTTCAAGGCCTCATCAAGGTCCGGCGGACCCTGGTCGCCACCGCCCCAGGGATCCTTGGGCTTGTTGTTACCACCACCCGGCTCATTCCAAGCCATACTGAACTCCCATTCTCATCATCGTTGCAGTTTATCAAAGATTCCTGGGGCGTGAGCACGCCCCCTAGAGTGCTGGCCCCGCATCCCGCTTCATGAGCCGGTTCCAGTCAGCGCGCGGCAGGCGCACGCTCAAGTGCGCCGTGCCATCATCACCGTACTCCTCCGCCGCGACTGCCCCCATCTTGTAGAGGGCGGCGCGCAAACGCCCCTGTTGCGGTTGCAGATGCAACTCCTCCTCTACCATGTCGGCACCCACACGCTCGGCGATAGCTTGCAGCAACAGATCACAGCCGGCGCCGGTTGCAGCGCTCAGCCAGACACGCTCCGGCACGCCGTGCTCATCGTAATCAATACGCGGTTCCTGCTCCAACAGGTCAAGTTTATTAAACACCTGCAGCTGCGGAATATCCTGGGCGCCGATCTCCTCCAGCACCGCCTGCACCTGGTAGATATTGTCCTCGCGCGCACCTGCGGCGACATCAATAACATGCAGCAGCAGGTCGGCGCTGACAGTTTCCTCCAGCGTGGCCTTGAACGCCTCGACCAGCTTGTGCGGCAGATGGGCGATGAATCCCACTGTATCCGCCATGATAACCGGACCCACCTCTTCCAGCTCCAGCCGACGCAGGGTCGGGTCGAGGGTGGCAAACAACTGGTCCGCGGCATACACCTCCGCGTCCGTCAGGCGGTTGAACAGGGTGGACTTGCCCGCGTTGGTATAGCCCACCAGCGCAATGGTAGGCACCTCTGCGCGCCGCCGGGAACGCCTGCCCTGGTCGCGCTGGCGCCGCACTTTTTCCAGACGGGCGAGAATCGACTTGATGCGCACGCGCAACAGGCGGCGGTCGGTTTCCAGCTGGGTTTCACCCGGGCCGCGCAGCCCGATGCCGCCTTTTTGTCGCTCAAGGTGGGTCCAGCCCCGCACCAGGCGGGTGCTCATGTGCTGCAGCTGTGCCAGTTCCACCTGCAGTTTGCCCTCGTGGGTACGGGCGCGCTGCGCGAAAATGTCCAGAATGAGCCCGGTGCGGTCCAGCACGCGACACTTGAACTCCCGCTCAAGGTTACGCTCCTGGCTGGGGCTCAGTGCGTGATTGAAAATCACCAGTTCCGCTTCGTGCAGCTGCACCTCGTCAAGGACTTCCTGCACTTTGCCAGAGCCTATAAAGGTGCGGGAGTCGGGCACGTCACGGCTGCCCACAACAAAGGTCACGGGGTCACCGCCCGCCGACAGCACAAGCTCTTCGAACTCGCGGGGATCCTCGCGCTCGTCTTCACTGGCAATAGTGAGGTGCACCAGTACCGCGCGCTCACCTGACGCTGGACGCTCAAAAAACACGCTGGCCTCGGAAATCGGTCAGGGGAAATGAGGTGGCGGCACCGAAGCGCCACCACTGGCTGGGCAGACTAGCTCTCGCCGTCATCATCTTCCGGCGGGTTCTGCATGGGCATACGCACCACGCGGGAAGGCACCACGGTGGAGATGGCGTGCTTGTACACCATTTGGCTGACCGTGTTTTTCAGCAACACAACGAACTGATCGAAGGACTCGATCTGGCCCTGCAGTTTAATGCCGTTGACCAGGTAGATGGACACTGGAACGCGCTCCTTCCGCAGAATATTCAGGTAAGGGTCTTGTAGCGTGTGCCCTTTTGACATAACTCTCTCCTTGGATGGCTCAACACGAGCCGAAAATAATGAATGTTTTACCGCTCTCGCTCACACCGGCGAACTGGATCGCCGCTGTAAAATCCTTGCTCAAGCCGTGACAGTATAGACCCAATTACCCTATGTGGGGCTCGCCTGCAGATACTTCAAGGCACAGGCGATCGAATTTTCATCCAAATCGCCCGCGCTCTGTTCTGACTCTCCCATCGCGCAAACGTTCCCGGCTGTATTCGTCAGCAGCCAGTGAACTCCGTGCCACTTGCGCAGCCACGTCAGTTGCCGTTTCGCCAGCTGGCGGGTGGCGGCAATGCCCTGCTCCACCGCGTCCTCCAGGCTGCACTCGCCATCAAGATGGCGCCACAACTGGCGGTAGCCGACGGCCCGGGCCGCCGGCAGGTCAGCGTGACCGTGCAGGCGCTGGCGCAGTGCCGCCACCTCCTGCAGAAACCCCTGTTCTATCATCTGCGCGAAACGCTGCGCAATCCGTTCGTGCAGAACCCTGCGTTCGCGAGGGCAAATGGCCAGCTGCACCACACGATAACCCTTCACGGGGCTCTCAGGCACCTGTTCGTGCCAGGCGCTGAGTGGCACCCCGCTACTCATGTACACCTCAAGCGCTCTGCTTATACGTTGCGAATGGTGTGGGTGGATTGCCGCTGCGGATACTGGGTCCACCACCGCCAGGCGCGCATGCAGGGCGGGCCAACCCTGCGCTGCGGCCTGCGCCGCAAGCGTTGCCCGCAGCGCAGGGTCTGCTGCCGGCATTGCCGCCAGCCCGTCGAGCAGCGCACGAAAATAGAGCATGGTGCCGCCGACCAGTATGGGCACCCGGCCGCGGGCGACAATCTCCGCGGCAATGCGCACCGCATCGCGGACGAATTCGGCAGCGGAATAGCTTTCGTCGGGGTCGCGGATGTCGACCAGGTGATGCGGGTACGCCGGCTTCGCGCTGCCGATATCCAAGCCGCGATAGACCAGCGTGGAATCGACGCTGATCAGTTCGCCGTCAAGCGCCTGCGCCAGCCCCTCGGCGAGGTCTGTCTTGCCCGCGGCCGTGGGTCCCATGATGCAGAGCAACAGGGGTTTTGCCGCCTCGCGCTGGCCCACGGTGACCTAGCGGCCCCGCAGGAACAGTTTATCGAGCTCATCGAGGGACATCCGCGTCCATGTGGGTCGTCCGTGGTTGCACTGCCCAGAGCGCTCCGTTTCCTCCATGTCCCGCAGCAGGGCATTCATTTCCGGCACCGTCAGGCGCCGGTTCGCGCGCACCGCGCCGTGGCAGGCCATGGTCGAGAGAATCTCGTCCATATGGGCTTCGATGCGGTCGGAACTGCCGTATTCGGCCAGGTCGGAAAGCACATCGCGCACCAGCGCCGCAACGTCAGAGCCACGCAGGGTCACCGGAATCTGTCGCACCAGCAGGGACTCTTCACCGGCGACGTCCACCAACAGGCCCAGCCGCGTAAACACCGCGGCGTGCTCCTGCACCAGGCCCACTTCCCGCTCACTGACGGCGATCGCCTCCGGCACCAGCAAGGGCTGCCCGGGTATGGCATCGAGGGCTCTTGCCGCTTTCAGGCGCTCGTAGGTAATGCGCTCGTGCGCAGCGTGCATGTCGACCAGCACCAGCCCCTCGGCGTTTTCCGCCAGAATATAGATGCCCTTGAGCTGCGCCAGAGCGTAGCCCAGCGGTGGCACCGCCTCGGGCGCTTCGGCTACGGGCAGCGAGGCAGGGTGCAGGCCGGCGTAGCTGCGCACCTGCTCTCCCGCCTGGCCCGCCGCCAGCGTGGCCGCGGGGCCGTATGCCCGGGGCGCATATGCTCCAGCCGAGTCAGCCCCGGGGGCACCCCAGCCCAGGCCGGGCTGGGTGGCGATTTCGCCCGTTGCCGTGTCAACAGCGAAACCTTCTGCAGTCGCCACCGGCGGCGGCCCGGCGGCGGGCCGGACGTCGGCAAGGGCGCGATGCAGGCCACTGAAAATGCACTGGTGCACCGCTCGGCTATCGCGGAAACGCACCTCGTGCTTGCCGGGATGCACATTCACATCCACCTGTGCCGGGTCCAGTTCGAGATAGAGGACAAAGGCGGGATGGCGCCCGTGGTAGAGCACATCGCGGTAGGCCTGCTTGACCGCGTGCGCCACCAGTTTGTCGCGAATCACCCGGCCGTTGACGAAGAAATACTGCAGGTCGGCCTGGCTGCGGGAGAACGTGGGCAGGCCCAGCCAACCCCACAGACGCATATCGCCGCGGTCAACCTCAATAAACAGGGCCTGCTCCATAAAAGCGGGCCCGCACACCGCCGCCACCCGACGCTGTCGCTCGGCATCGGCATGAGCGCCCGCCAGGCTGTGAATCACCTTGCCGTTGTGGCGCAGCGTGAAGCCCACATCAAAACGCGACAGGGCCAGGCGCTTGACCACTTCCTCCAGGTGATTGAATTCCGTTTTTTCCGTGCGCAGAAACTTGCGCCGTGCCGGTGTGTTGAAGAACAGATCACGCACCTCCACCGTAGTGCCGCGCGGGTGCGGCGCGGGGCGCAGCTGCACATCCATGTCGCGCCCTTCGCAGAGGGCGCTGCAACCCTCACTGGTATCGTCGCGGTGATTGCTGGTGAGCGTCAGGCGCGACACCGAGCCAATCGACGCCAGCGCCTCGCCGCGAAATCCCAGGCTACCCACCCGCTCCAGGTCGTCCAGCGAGGAAATTTTGCTGGTGGCGTGACGCGACAGCGCCAGGGGCAGATCGTCCGCATCAATGCCCGCGCCGTTATCGCGGATACGAATGAGCTTGCAGCCCGCGGATTCGATATCGATATCCACACGGGTCGCACCGGCGTCGAGGCTGTTCTCAAGCACTTCCTTGACCACGGAAGCCGGCCGTTCGACCACCTCGCCGGCAGCGATCTGGTTGGCTAGCCTCGGACTGAGGAGCTGGATTCTTGACATGGACAGGGCTGCAGTCTGGGTCAGGTCGCGGGTATTTTCAGCGTTTGACCCACCATGATATGCGAGGAATCACGCAGGCCGTTGTGTTCTCGCAGGCGCCGAACCGGCACATTGAAACGCTGGGCGATACCGGAGAGTGTATCACCCCGGGCAATGGTGTACTCCTGATCGCCCTGCTGTTTGCGCTGGGCAATGAGGGTGCCGGGGGGCGGTTGGGCCAGGAACCAGTCGCGAATACCGGCGTGAATGGCCTGCGCCACCTTCTGCTGGTACGCGCGCGTACTCAGCTTTTGCGCCTCGCCAGGGTTGGAGATAAAACCTGTCTCCACCAGGATCGACGGAATATCCGGCGACTTCAGCACCGCAAAACCGGCCTGCTCCACGTTGCGCTTGTGCAGCCGGGCCACCGTGTCCATGCGCGACAACACCTTGCCCCCAACCTTGAGGCTGTGATCCAGAGTGTTGGTCATGGAAAGGTCCGTGAGCACGCTCGCCAGCACATCATCCTTGTCACCCAGGCGCACCCCGCCGATAAGGTCGGCTTCGTTTTCACGCTGGGCGAGGTAACTGGCGGCCGTGCTGGTGGCGCCGCGGGTCGACAGCGCGTACACCGACGCACCGTTGGCTTCACGACGGGTAAATGCATCGGCGTGGATGGAGACAAACAGGTCCGCATGGCGCTGGCGTGCGAGGTCGCGGCGTCCCTTGAGGCTGATGTAATAATCACCCGTGCGAATCATGGTCGGACGGAAGCCCTCATCGCGCTTGAGCAACGACTCGAGCTCCCGGGAGATGGCCAGCACGATATCCTTCTCGCGCTGACGATTGGGGCCGATGGCACCCGGATCCTCGCCGCCGTGGCCGGCATCAATGGCGATGATGATGTCGCGATTGCCGCGATCGGTGGTGGCAGCGGTCTTTACCGGCTCTGGCGCCGCGGACGGGCTGCTGACGGGGTTGCGGTCGTACAGATCCAGCACCAGGCGATCGCCGGTTTGTGCCTGTGCATTGGCTTTCAGCGCGAAGCTGCGCGGGTCCACCGCAGCGCGCACGTCGAAGACTACGCGCAGGTCGCGGCCCTCACGGATCCCCGAACGCACCAGAGAGATCGGCGTATTTTCCAGCTCCAGCCCGGCCAGGCTCGCTTTCAGGGAAGCTTCGCTGACATCAAGCACAATGCGGTCGGGGTTGCTCAGGGTCAGCAGGCGATGCTCCGCCGGACCGGTCAGGTCAAATACGATGCGCGTATGATCCGGCGCGCGCCACAGACGGACGTCGTGCACCTCTACCGCCAGCGCCGTTGATGCGCACAGGCACCACAACACCAGACTCGCCCAGAAACCCCTGTTCATCTCACTCCAGACGTGTATCCGTCGCTACGCTCGGGCCGCGGATTGCCAGCGAGACAGGATACGCTCACCCGCGTCACTCCCGGCCTGCACCTGCAGGCTGCGCCCACTGCCCGCTGCTGCTATGGTAATCGCTAAATCTGCCGGGGGCAAAACTCCGTGGCCGCGCTCGGGCCACTCTACGAGGCAGAGGCTGCGTGGCCCGAAGTAATCGCGAATGCCCATGAATTCGAGCTCCGTCGGATCCCCCAGGCGATACAGGTCGAAATGGAACACCTCCAGCTCACCAAACTGGTAAGGCTCTACCAGCGTGTAGGTGGGGCTTTTCACTGCACCGCGGTGGCCCAGCCCTTGCACCACGCCCCGGCTCAGGGTGGTTTTGCCCATACCCAGGCCACCGCACAGGTACACCACGGCGCCGGGCTCGCAGGCCTCAGCCAAAGTTGCACCCAAGGCCACCATGGCGGCCTCATCAACGGCGGAAAGCACTACGTCTGCACTCACCCGAGCAGCTTCCGCAGGGGCCCCATGAGATCACTGGCAAGCAGGCCACGCTGTCCGTCGCGGGCCGCCTCATCGGCGGCCGCGCCGTGCACACAGGCGCCCAGCGCGGCCGCCGTCTGCGGGCTCAAGCCCTGCGCAAGCAGTGCGCCAATGATGCCGCTGAGGACGTCACCCATGCCGCCGGACGCCATTCCGGCGTTGCCGTAATCCGACAGCAGGCGCTGCTCGCCGCTGACGATGAGGCTGCCGTTACCCTTCAGCAACACGGTGCCACCAAGCCGCTCCTGCAAGGCAATCGCGGCGGCAAAGCGATCGTTTTGCACCGCGCCGCTGGAACTGCCCAGCAACCGACCCGCTTCACCGGGGTGCGGCGTGTACACGCGATTTTCCCGCCTCGCTGCGGTGCCCTCCGGGGCGGCCGCCAGCAGGTTGAGGGCGTCGGCGTCCAGCACCGTCGGCAGGGACGACGCCAACGCCACCTGCAAAAGCTGGCCGGACCAGCTGCTGCGGCCGAGGCCAGGCCCCAGCACCAGCACGTCGGCGCTGTCGAGCAGTGGCCGCAGCTCCTGGCCAGAGCGCACCCCGTTGACCATCGCCTCGGGAGTACGCGCCACAATCGCCGGCAGGTGTTCGGGCCGCGTGGCCACGCGCACCAGCCCGGCACCGCTGCGCAGGGCCGCCTCGGCCGCCAGCGCCACTGCACCGGAAAACCCGTGATCGCCGCCAACCACCAGCACCGTGCCGTAATCGCCCTTGTGGCTGGCAGCAGGGCGCTCGGGCCATGCAGCCAGCAAACGCTGCAGATCAAGACGACGCCAGGCGGGCAAAACAGCCTGGAAGGCCTCCATGGGCACGGCGAGATCGGCAAACTCCAGCTGGCCAACACAATCCGGCGCATGCAGGGTAAACAGCCCGCGCTTGCAGGCGATAAAGGTCACGGTGAGGTCGGCGCGCACCGCCGTGCCGAGCACGCGTCCGGTATCCGCACACAGCCCGGAGGGAATATCCAGCGCCACCACCGGAAGATCCGCAGCGTTCAGCCACTTGATGGCGGCGATGAAAGGCGCGCGGACGTCACCGCCAAGCCCGGTGCCCAGCAGGGCATCCACCAGCACGCCCTGTGCCTGGAGCTCGTCCGGCGCAAAAGGTACCACGGGTACGCCACTGGCCAGCGCCTGCTCGCGGGCCCTCAGTGCATCACCGCTTATCCTCGCCGGGTCCCCCACTTGCAACACGCGCACCGGGATATTGCGGCGCTGCGCCTGATCGGCGAGCAGATAACCGTCGCCGCCATTATTCCCGGTGCCGCAGAGCACCTGCAGGAGCTCAGGCTGCGGCCAGCGCAGCAACAACTGGCGCAGGGCGGCGGACGCGGCACGGGACATGAGCAGCGCACCGTCAATGCCCGCCTGGTCAATGGCCCACCGGTCCAGCGCACGGGTCTCACTGGCGCTGTACAGCCCCTCATGCTCCCACTCGCTGCAACCCTGCCTGACTGACGTCGCCAAAACCCACCTCACGCTGCTAAACTCAGGGGCTCAGGATACGCCCGCAAACCCGCGGATTATAGGCAGCTTTCCTTGCCCGGCCCAGCCCCATGCGACGCAAACACCGATGGCACCAGCACTGACCCCAGAGCACCAGATTGCCCTGCGCCAGCAAATCGATGGCTGGGTGGCGGAGCTGGGGTTCAGCCAGTGGGCGGTCAGCGACATTCATCTCGAGGCGCATGAGCCCTACCTGCAGAAGTGGCTGGATGCCGGTTATCACGGGGATATGGCCTACATGGCGCGCCACGGCCTGCGCCGGGCGCGGCCCGCCGAGTTGGTGCCCGAGACCTGCCGCGTCATTACCGTACGGCTGGATTACCTGGCCGCCGACACACAACCGCTACAGGTGCTGGGCGCGGCGGACAAAGCCTACATCTCCCGCTATGCGCTCGGCCGCGACTACCACAAGCTCATGCGCAAACGCCTCGCCCGGCTCGCCGAGCTGATTCAGGCATCCGCCGCAGGCGGCCAGTACCGCGCGTTTGTCGACAGCGCGCCGGTACTGGAACGCGCACTGGCAGAGCGTGCCGGCATGGGCTGGCTGGCCAAGAACACCATGCTGATCAACGAGCGCGCGGGCTCCTGGTTTTTCCTCGGCGAAATCTACACCGACCTGCCACTGGACGCCGACCCGCCACAGGCCAGCAAGCACTGCGGCAGCTGCAGTGCCTGCCTGAGCGTGTGCCCCACCGACGCATTTGCCGGCCCCTTTGAACTGGACGCGCGTCGCTGCATTTCCTACCTGACCATCGAGCATCACGGCAGTATTGACCCGAGCTTGCGCCCCCTCCTGGGCAACCGGGTATTTGGCTGCGATGACTGCCAGCTGGTCTGCCCCTGGAACAAGTTCGCGCGCCACAGCGACGAGACCGATTTCCAGCCGCGCCACAACCTGCAGAACAGCGAGCTGGTGACGCTGTTTCTATGGGATGAGGAAACCTTTCTGCAACGCACCGAAGGCTCGGCCATCCGACGCATCGGCCACGAGCGCTGGCTACGCAACCTGGCCGTGGGCCTGGGCAACGGCCCGGCGACCCCGCGCGCCATCGCGGCACTGGAAGCCCGCCTGACACACCCCTCTGCGCTGGTTCGCGAGCACGTCGGCTGGGCGCTGGAGGTGCTCAGGGCGCGCGCAGAAAATGCTCCCGGTAGTAGCGCAGCTCGGCAACCGATTCACGAATATCATCCAGCGCCTGGTGGCTCCCGGCCTTGACCACGCCGCTCTCGAGTTCCGGGCGCCACAGTCGCATCAAAATCTTCAGCGTGCTCACGTCCAGGTTGCGGTAGTGGAAAAAAGCCTCCAGCTGCGGCATGTAACGCGCCAGAAAGCGGCGATCCTGACAGATCGTGTTGCCACACATGGGCGAGCTGCCCGGCAGAACCCAGTCAGCCAGAAAGGCCAGCGTCATCGCCTCTGCCTCGGCGCTGTCGATGCGGCTCTTGCGCACGCGCTCGACCAGCCCGGAGCGGGTGTGGTGGGTGGTGTTCCATTCGTCCATGCCCGCCAGCGCCGACTCGGGCTGATGGATGGCGATAACCGGGCCTTCGGCGAGGGTACGCAGTTGACTGTCGGTGACGATCGTCGCCATCTCGATCACAACATCCCGCTCCGGGTCGAGGCCGGTCATTTCCAGATCCACCCAGATCAGGTTATCTTGCTGCATACCATCACACCCTGTTGTCATTTTCGCGCGAGGCAGTGTAACAAATTGCCTGTACAGCGCCACGTCGGCCCCCAATAATGCAGCGATGAGCAAACGCAAACTGAGCCGGCAACAGAGCTTTCGCATCCGCAGGATCCAGGAGGAGCGCAGCGCCCGCGCGCAGCGCCGCGACGCCCGGGCCGACGAGGCACTGGGGGCGGGTGAGCTCGGAGCAGAGCAGACCGGACTGGTGATCGCACACTACGGCACCCAGGTCGACATAGAGGATGGCGACAGGCACACCCAGCGCTGCCACCTGCGCGCCAACCTGGAGGGCCTGGTCACCGGTGACCGGGTGACCTGGTGCCCGGGCGAGAGCACCGGCGTTGTGGTCGCGCGCGAACCGCGGCACAGTGAACTGCGCCGGCCAGACCCCTACGGCAAAATGAAAACCATCGCCGCCAACATCGACCAGATACTGGTGGTTATAGCTCCCTTTCCGGAACCACACGCCAACCTCATCGACCGCTATCTGGTGGCCGCCGAAGTCGTGGGCATAGAACCCGTACTGGTGCTCAACAAATGCGACCTGCTGGCCGCTGACGCCGCGCTGCACGCACGCTTGCACGCGATGCTGGCGATCTACCCGACCCTGGGCTACCGCGTGCTCGAAGTGAGCAGCCAGAGCGGCAGCCTGGAGGAGCTGCAGCAGGCACTGCAGGGCCGCATCAGCGTGTTTGTCGGGCAATCGGGTGTCGGCAAGTCGTCTTTGGTGAACACGCTGTTACCCGAGGCGGCGCTGCGGGTGGGCGAGCTTTCCGCACTGCGCCAGAAGGGCACGCACACCACCACCACCGCGCAGCTGTTCCACCTGCCGGGCGGCGGCAGCCTTATCGACTCACCCGGGATACGCGAGTTCGGCCTGTGGCACATGCAGCGCGAGCAGGTGGAGCAGGGTTTCAGGGAGTTTCGCGCACTGCTGGGCCACTGCCGCTTTCGCGACTGCAGCCACAAGCATGAGCCCGGCTGCGCCATTCTGGACGCAGCCGCCCAAGGTACAATCAGCGCTGTCCGCCTGGACAGTTACCGCCACATCGTGGAAAGCCTGGATCAACCCGGCTGAACAGGCGCTGCCTGCGCGAGGCTGCCCAGGGCCTGCCCGAGGCGGGTGGCACTGCCCGCGGCCAGCGATTCATCCCAGCTGACCGCGCCTTCCGGGAACATCAGGATCACAGTGGAGCCCAGCTTGAACCGGCCCATCTCCTCCCCGCGGGCGAGCCGCACGGGAGCGGGCAAGGTGCGGTAGTCCCGCTCGCGCAGACTGCGCGGGGGCGGCGCCACCTGCCCCTCCCACACGGTATCAATGCCGGCGACAATCATCGCACCCACCAGCACCATGGCCATCGGCCCGGCCGGGGTATCGAAATAGCAGACCAGCCGCTCGTTGCGCGCAAAGAGGCGATCCACACCCTCTGCGGTGGTGCTATTGACTGAGAAGAGCTTGCCCGGCACATAGCGCGTGGCCACCAACTCACCGTCAATAGGCATGTGCACGCGGTGGTAGTCCTTGGGCGAAAGGTAAATGGTGGCGAAGTGGCCATTGCGAAACTGCGCGGCCCGTTCGTCGTCACCCCCCAGTAACGCCCAGGTGGAAAAATGACGGCCCTTGGCCTGCAGCAGGCTGTGCTCTTCGATACGCCCAAGCTGGCTCACCGTGCCATCGGCCGGGCACACCAGCTCAGCCTCGGCCAATGGCCGCGCGCCGGACCGCAGACGGCGGGTGAAGAAGGCATTGAAGTTCGCGTAGGCCTCCGGGTAGCGCTCCTCGGCCTCACTCATGTTCACCCCAAACGCTCGAATGAACGCGGCAATCAGCCCGTTTTTCAGCCATTGGGGATGCCGCAACTCGGCGAACCAGCCAACCACGCGGGACAGCGCATGCTGTGGAACCAGGTACTGCAGCAGAACGAACAGGGCTTTCATGGTATGGGAATTCCGGGCCTGGATACGGGGCGCAGCACTCAGGCCGCGACCCGTACCTTAGCAGAAAAGCGCTGGGGGAGCAGCGCTATAGCTGCTCTTCGGCGAACGCCGCCAGACGCGACCGGACAATGCCGTTGACGTGCATGATGCCCGCATGGGGGTAGGCCTTGGTTTTCTCCACCAGGTAGGTAAGCCCAGAGGTCAGCGGCGAGATGTACTTGTTATCGATCTGCGCCAGGTTACCAAGTACGACGATCTTCGAGTCGGCGCCCACCCGACTGATCACCGACTTCAGCTGGAACTGGCTCAGGCCCTGGGCTTCATCAATGATGATATAGGCATTATTGAAGGACCGGCCGCGCATGAAGTTGAGCGACTTGAACTGGATGTTGGCGCGCTCCTTCACGTAGGCAATGCTGCCATGGCAGGACTCGTCCGTGCCGTGCAGGATCTCCAGGTTGTCGTCGAAAGCGGCGAGCCAGGGCGCCATCTTCTCCTCCTCGGTGCCCGGCAGGAAGCCGATGTCCTCGGCAATCGGTGGCGTCGAGCGCGCGACAATGAGCTTGCTGAAACGTTTCTGCTCGAGAATCGCGTGCAGGCCGTAAGCCAGCGCCAGCAGGGTCTTGCCGGAGCCCGCCGGGCCCGTCATCACCGTCATGTCGACGTTGTCGTTCTCGAGCAGCGCCATCGCCATGGCCTGCTCCAGGTTGCGCGGCGCCAGCCCCCAGAAACGGCGGTGCATCAGCTTGTCGCGGCTGTCACAGTGCAAATACACATAGTCGCCGTCTATCCGCTTCACGAACGCCATGAAGGCCTGGTCGTCATACAGGAACATGTTCGGGTAAACGTTGGGCAGGGAGCGGCGGGGAATCCGGTGCAGCGTGCAATCCCCTTCCCGCAGCGTATCCACCTCGGATATATCGGACCAGAAGTCCCCCTCGATGTGCTCGTAGCCCCGAGCCAGCAGGTCGATATCGTCCAGCACCCGGTCGCGGCGGTAGTCCTCCACGTGCATCAGGCCGGATCCCTTGGCCTTGATGCGCATGTTGATGTCCTTGGTGACCAGGCAGACAAACGCCGCAGGGTTTTCTGCCTGCAAGCGCAGAGCCACGTTGATGATACGGTTGTCGTTGGCCTGGTCCTGGGTCACGTCCAGGTAGGGTACATCGCTGTCATCGCTGAGCAGCTGGTCAGGGTAGATGGCCAGTGTTCCGGGTACTCCTTCCCGGTTGCTACCCGGAATGGGCACCCCCGACTGGATTTCCTGCGGGGACGCCGTGTCGACCACCTTGTCGATCATCTGGATAGCAATGCGCGCCTCGCGACTCACCGTCTTTTCATGCCGGTCCTTGATGTGGTCCAGTTCCTCCAGAACCGTCATGGGGATAACAACGTGGTGCTCGTTGAAGGCTGTCACTGCGGTGGGGTCGTGCAACAGCACATTGGTATCCAGAACATACGTCTTCTTGATGACGGCCTTCAGTGTGGTTTTTTCTACGCGCAGGGGTGAGCCTGAGTCCATAGTAAAGTCCTCATGGGTGGGCGTTCAGAGCAGGAGAGTAAGGGGCGTGTGGAACGTGCTGCCGGCGTTGCGGGCCGGGGTGAGGGTGAGCGAAACGAACCGCGTTGTTTCAAAAGCGCTTCCTGGTAAAGGCAAAACCAAAGCGTCCCTTGATTACAAACCCTGGGCCACACAATGTCAACGACCGATGAATCCCTGACAGCCCCGCGGTTTTCGGCTAGGATAGCGTGCTTGTTTAGCCACCAGCCAAAGACTCGATTGCCGCGATGCTCAACTCGGACTCTCTCGCCCAGCTCAAGGGCCTCAAATCCCAGATGGAGGCCGAAAAAGAGCGCGCCGACGCGGTGATCAAGGGCACTCAGTCCCGCTACGGCTTTGCCGTACTCGCCGATGGCCGGGAAATTTTCGTGCCGCCGGACGAAATGCTCAAGGCATTCCCGGATGACCGGGTTCGCGTCTGCATCCGCCCCTCGGGAGACAACAAGCTTGTCGCCGATATCGAGAAATTGCTGGACAGCCCCCTCGGTGATTTCAGTGGCCGCTGCGTGCGCAAAGGCAAGGCGCTGTTTGTGCAACCCGATCTACCGCAACTGAAACGCTGGCTGTTCATACCGCCGCACGCCCGCAACGGCGTGCGCGAGGGCGACTACCTGCGCTGCGCGATACTGCGCCACCCGATTCGGGACGGCAAGCCCCAGGCCAAAGTGCTGCAGGTGCTTGGCAACGACCAGACACCAGGTATCGAGAATCTCTACAGCATCGCCAAATACCGACTGGCGCCCAGCTGGAGTTCAGCGGCGCTGCGCGACCTGGAGAAACAACTCGCGGACGCGCGCCCGCTCGCCAGTGAGGGGCGCCAGGACCTTACCGACCTTGAGTTCGTCTCCATCGACGCGGCCAAAACCCAGGATATCGACGACGCGCTGTACGCGGACATCAGCAGCGATGGCTGGACCCTCTACGTCGCCATCGCCGACCCGAGTGCCTGGGTGCCCGCCGACTCCAGCCTGCGGCAGGACATCGCCGCACGTGGCACCACCGTCTACTTTCACGGTGACGTTCTGCCCATGTTGCCCGAACAAATGGCCCAGGACACCTGCGCCCTGTCCGAGGGCAATGACCGGGCGGCCCTGGTGTGCAAGATTTCCGTGAGTGACAGCGGCCAGGTGGGCGCCTTCGAGTTCGTGGAAGCCACCGTGCGCTCGCGCGCCAAGCTTTCCTATTTTGCCGTGGACCGCTACCTCAACGGCCACGGCGACGACCTGATGAGTCATGCCACACCGCTGGAAGCGCTCTATCAGGTCTACCGTGCGCTGGGAGCACAACGCGAGGCCAGTGAACTGGTGATGGAAGATCGGCGCGAATACCGCTGGATTCTCAATGACCAGAAACAGATCGAAACCATCGAGCCGCACGAGAAGCTGCTATCGCAGAAGCTGGTCGAGGAATGCATGATCGCCGCCAACCGGTGCGCGGCCCGCTTCCTCGCCGAGCGTGAGGGCAGTGGGCCGTTTGTCACCCACCCCGGTTTTCGCGCTGACCGACTCGAGGAATGCCGGAAATTTCTCGCCCTGCACGCCCCGGAGGTTGCGGAACTGGACCCGACGTCGCGGGAGGGGTACCGGGACATCATGCGCCGGTTGGCCGCCAGCGAAAACCAGCTGCCGCTGCGCGCCATGATCAACCGCCTGCTCACCCGCGCGGAGCTGTCCACACGGGCCGGGCTGCACATGGGCATGGCGCTGGAATGCTATACCAACTGCACCTCACCCCTGCGCAAATACGTCGACTTCCTGGTGCATCTGCAGATCAAGGCGCTGCTGCGGGGGGAACCCGCGCAGCAGGTCAGCGGCGCAGAGCTCAGCGCACTGAAAGAGCGCCTGGGCAACGTCCGCGCTGCCACGCAGGAAGCGGAGCGCTGGCTGGCGAGCAAGTACCTGGCGCGTGTCGCCGCCGATAGAAGCGAGGGCTTCAGCGGCCGCATCGTGCACATCAACAGCTCCGGTATGAGCGTGCGCCTGCTGGATTGTGGACTGGAGGGCTTTGTCGACCTGCGCAAGGACCCGGAAAAATTCAGCTACGACAAATGGACTGCCAGCCTCACCAGCACCACACGGCGCTTCCACCTTGAACAGACCGTGGAGCTGGACTATCTGGGTTGCGACACGGAAAACAACTACCAGACGCTGTTCGCGGTGCGCCCCGGCAGTGGCCTGAAACCGCCGAAAGACGCCGGCACAGGCGAGGCGTCAAACTGAGATGATCCGGCGCGCCCCGCCAGCGGGGCGCTGCTCAAAAACTGGCGTTGCCGGGTGTACGCGGAAAAGGAATGGCATCGCGGACATTTTCCATGCTAGTGACATAGTTGAGCAAACGCTCAAAGCCCAGGCCAAAACCGGCGTGCGGCACACTGCCGTAGCGGCGCAGGTCGCGATACCACCACAACTCTTCACGCACCTCGGGATCCATGCGGGCATCCAGCACGTCCAGACGCTCCTCGCGCTGGCTGCCACCGATGATTTCACCGATGCCGGGAGCCAGCACGTCCATCGCCGCCACCGTCTTGCCATCGTCATTCAGGCGCATGTAAAACGCCTTGATCTCTTTCGGGTAGTTCATGACCACCACCGGGCGCCCCACATGGGTCTCCGCCAGGTAGCGCTCGTGCTCCGAGGCGAGGTCCACGCCCCAGCTCACCGGAAACTCAAAGGATTTGCCACAGTTCTGCAGGGTCTTCACCGCCTCGGTGTAATCCATGCGCTCGAACGGGCTATCCACCACCGTGCGCAGCCGCTCCATGACGGTGTCATCTATACGCTGCTGAAAAAACGCCATGTCGTCTTCGCACTCTTCGAGCACCCGGGCAAAGACATGCTTGAGCAGCGACTCCGCCAGGTCCGCATTGGCCTGCAGGTCGGCAAAGGCCACCTCGGGCTCCACCATCCAGAACTCGGCGAGGTGGCGACTGGTGTTGGAGTTCTCCGCACGGAAGGTCGGGCCGAAGGTGTACACCTTGCTCATGGCAAGGCAGTAGGACTCCACTTCGAGCTGTCCGGACACGGTGAGAAAGGCATCCCCCGCAAAGAAGTCGGCGCGATGGTCTACCGACCCGTCGGGATTACGCGGCAGGTTGGCAAAATCCAGCGTGCTGACCCGGAACAATTCGCCGGCACCTTCACAGTCGCTGCCGGTGATGATGGGCGTGTTGACCCAATAAAAGCCCTCCCGATGAAAATAACTGTGGATCGCGTTCGCCAGGGTGTGGCGCACCCGCGTGATGGCACCAAAGGTGTTGGTGCGGGGGCGCAGATGCGCCTGGGTACGCAGGTACTCAAACGTGTGACGCTTCTTGGCGATCGGGTAGGTCTCGGCGTCCTCCACCCAGCCCAGCACTTCCACGCGGCTGGCCTGGATCTCCACGGCCTGCCCCTGCCCCTGGGAAGCCACCAGCTCACCGCATACGGCAACCGCGCACCCGGTGGAGAGTTTGATGATCTCGCTCTCGTAGTTGTCGAGGCTCGCGGGCACCACGGCCTGAACAGGATGAAAACTGGTACCGTCATGAATCGACAGAAACGAAATACCGGCCTTGGAGTCGCGCTTGCTGCGCAGCCAGCCTTTTACGGTAACCTCGCTGCCAACGGGCAGCTCACCTTTGAGGACGGCAACAACCGGGCTGTGATCAGGCATGGGGTGGCTCTCCCGCGTGAGCATAGAAAGAAAGCCGCGCAGCATACCCAAAGCCCGGCGCGGCCGCCACAGCCAGGGCGCTCAGCGCGCAATGCGGTTGATCGTACTGCCGTTGAGGTCCGCGCCCTCAATGATACCCTTGTCCGAGAAGCTCAGGGCCAGCACCGGGTGCCGGGCCCTCGCCAGGCGGACGTTGCCACCGGCCGTTTGCACCAGGTCGACCTCACCGTGCAAACCCACCTGCCACCCGACGGTGTTGCGGAACGACACCAGCGCATCCATGGTCATGAACAGGATGACCTTGGCGGCCCGCGTCGCGCCTGGCGGCAGCTCCGCGGGCCCGGCAGAGGAGGCGTAGTAGGCAACCGGCTCACCATCAACCAGCAGGGCGCCCTCCCCGTACTGTCCGCCTGCGCCGAAACCCATATCGACGAGATCCGGAAACACCAGCACACCCCGCGCTTTTTTCAGCAGGGCCTTGACCCCGGGTGAGTAGCGCCGCAGGTCGTCCAGTGCCGCATCCGATTTCGACTCAATGGCCTCGCGGGTATCGGCTACGGCCGGCACTGTCGCCAGCCCCAGCAAAAGCGCCATCACTGCCGCGGCACTGTGCTTTAGCAGCGCTGTCATGCAGCGAATTCCTGTCCCACCCATTCCTGAGACAGCTGCCACAACCGCTCGGCGGCCTCCTCGTCCAGCGCCCAGGGATGTACGCCGCCAATGACACCATCGGCAGCGGGCTGCGCTATCTGGCAATCCTCGAGGTACAGGCCACCCTTCCCCTCCAGTTCAGGCGCCGTCGCTGCCCAGACCGAGGTTGCCGCGCCCTGCGGCACCGATTTGAAGGACATTTTCCCACCAGGAAACGCCGCGGCAATCCGCTCCATGTCCTCCTGGTCGAGGTGACGCCCCAGCTCCGTGCTGATCGCGCCAGGGTGCACCGCAAAGGCACGCACATGACTGGCCGCTACGCGTGCATCCAGTGCAAGGGAAAACAACACGTTGGCGGTTTTCGACTGGCCATAGGATTGCCATTTGTCGTAAGGGCGCTGCCGGTAATTCGGGTCCTCGAAATCCATCGCCGCAAAGCTGTGGCCCGCAGAACTCAGGTTGACCACGCGCGCCGCACGCTGCGGTGACCCCGCAGCCTTCAGGGCGGGCAACAGCAGGCAGGTCAGCAGGAAGTGGCCCACGTGATTGGTGCCCAGCTGCATCTCGAAGCCCTGGGCTGTGCGGCCGAGGGGGCAGGCCATGACACCGGCATTATTGATCAGGATGTCGATTTTCGGGCAGGTACGAAGCAATCCCGCGGCAGCCTCACGCACCTGGTCCAGATCGGCCAGGTCGAGCAATGCCGACTCCAGCTTCCCCGGCAGGTTCTCCGCGCGCAGGGTGTCCAGCGCCGCATCAAGCCTGCCGCGGTCACGCGCCAGCAGGTACACCGTGGCCCCTGCACCGGCAAGCGTGCGCGCTGTTTCTACACCCAGGCCAGCGGAGGCCCCCGTCACCAGAGCCACACGCCCGGTTAAATCCTGTCCCGCAATCACCTCACCGGTGGTGGTCTCGAATCCCAATGTACGCATCTACTGTTTTCCTCTGCTGTTCTGTTATCGTGAGCCATTGTGCCGGGCTATGCTGCGCCGCGTAAGCCCGGGCCGTCAATATTTGCACGGAAAACGCCATGAAAAATCGTCCTGCAGCACCCTTCGAGCGCTGCGCTTATCTGAGCTTCGCTACGCGCAAGCGCAACGGAGAGTTCGTCCCCACGCCGGTCTGGTTTGCACCGGATAACGGGGTGTACTACCTGTTTTCCGCGGGCGATGCCGGCAAAGTCAAACGCTTGCGCAATTTCAGTAGCGCGCGCATCGCGCCCTGCACGGTCAGCGGCCGGCTGACGGGTGAATGGCACGAGGCAAACGCTTACCTGGTGGACTCACCGACGGAAATCGCGCAAGCCCTCGCCGCCTTGCGCCGCAAGTACGGCTGGCAGATGCGCGGGCTGGATGCGCTGTCGCGGCTCGGCGGCAAGCTGCACAAGCGCGCCTATATCCGGGTTGAGCCGGCCGCGCCTGATGCCTGAACACCGCCGTGATCGCGGCCCCGACGAATCCGCTCCAACTGTGCCGCGTACTCGCGCCGCTCACTGGACAGGCTGGCAGCGTCGATTGCCTGCTGCAAGAGCCGTTCCGCCGCACCGTACTGCTGCAGCTTGAAGTGAATGATACCGGTTGCCGCAAGCAGCGCGCTGTCTCCCGGCTGCAGGTCCAGGGCCTTGCGGTACTGCAGCAGGGCCTCATTCCAGTCACCGCTCTCTCCAGCCATGTCACCGCGCCAGGCGAGGTAGTAGGGGTTGCGCTCGCGGTAGCGCTGAATGCGCGCCAACCAGGCATCGCGCTCACGGCTGCGCCCGGTCTGGTCATATAATAGCGCCAGGTTGTTCATCGCCGAACGCTCCCCGCTGTCGCGCTCCAGCGCCTGCAGTAGTGCCCATTCCACCGCCTCAAGTTGCCCGGTTTGGCGGTAGATTGCCCCCAGATTGACCCAGAGCAGCGGCAGATCGGGGCTCTGGCGCAAGGCGTTGACCAGATGCATCCACGCAACGGGGAGATTCCCCTCCCCCAGCGCCACCATGGCCAGGTTGTTGTCGTGCAGCGCCGCGGCCTCACGGTCAGCCAGCAGCCGCGATGCCGCAATGTCGCGCGCCTGCAAAGGGTCGATATCCACCATGAACTGCTCGCCATGCGGCATGCGGACCATCACATTGACATGCACTCGCATAGTCAGCCGTTCGCCGACGCGGGTCCACTGGGGACGTACGTCCAGCCACTGATAGCGCGCGTCCAGCCCCGCCTCCCGGGCCAGAGCGACAAACAGATGGGCGAAAGACAGGCAATTGGCATCACCGCTGGCAAACACCTGCTCCGCGCTACCATCTGCCGCGGGATTGTAGCCGACACCCAGTGCACCCGCGCCACGTACCGCTTCGTGCAGGCCCAGGAGGCGGGCGCGCGGGCTCGTTTCGCGCGGCGCAAAACGGGCCACGAAGTCGTGCATCTGCGGGGTGACCAGCAGCAGTGGTTCGACGCCAGGCGCGGTGGCCACATCGGCTGCAGGTATCTGCTTGCCACTGTCCAGCACCAGGGCTGGCAGGCTGTCGAGGTCAAGCGACGGTGCGCCCAGCGAGCCACAGGCACTCAGAGCCGCCGCGAGCACCGCCCACACACCCGCCCGCAGCAACCGGCTTGCTTGCATAGGCTACTCCGTTGCTCACAACAGACGGTAATGTCCTGCCTCAAGTATAGCGGATCCGCCGACAGGGCCTCAGGGTCAAGCGGCGGTGTGCAGGCCGCACTCGCGACCATCATGCACTTTGGTGGGGTCGAAATAGTGGCGGCAGGTGGGCAGCTGGTGGCGCTGCATGTAGTCCTCGACGTCGGCCTCGGACCAATAGAAGATGGGCGCCACCTTGAGAATGCCCCGATCATCGAGGGAAACAATATCCAGTGTCTTGCGATGCTCGGTTTCCTCGCGGCGAATGCCGGTGAGCCAGATCTCCGGCTGCAGGTCATCCAGCGCCCGCGCGAACGGCTCCAGCTTCACCTGGCGCGTGAACTCGCGATGTCGCTCTTCCTCATCCACGGTGGGAATGCCGCCCATGATGGCGTTGCGTCGCTCCGAGGTCATCAACGGGCTGTAAACGCGGATATCCAGCTCGAGATCGCGAATCAGGCGCTCCGCCACCACATAGGTATCCCGCAGGTTGTAGCCCGTATCGATCCAGACGGTGGGCACCGAGCGGTCAACCTGGCTCACCAGATGCAGCATGAGCGCCGCATTGCGCCCCATGCTGGTGGTCGCAATGGTCGGGCGTCCCTGCGCCAGCGCCCACTCCACTACCGCGGGCGCGCTGGCGCCTCGCAGCATGTCATTGACGCTTTTTAAATCCATTTTCACAACAACCTTGCGTAACAGGTGTATTAGAGAACGCGAACTCTAAAGAATCAAAATTGGGCTGACAAATAACTAGATTTTATAAGGTTATATGCGGGCCTGAGCAGATGCGCCACTTTCGCTGGCCCTCAGGCACCATTGCCTCTGCCCGCCGGCGGGACAATACTTTCCGTTCAGCCGATTGGAGGAGAACACCTCATGACCAACTCACTGTGCGAGCGCCTGGGTATTGAGTACCCCATTTTCGCCTTCACCCATTGTCGCGACGTCGTTGTTGCCGTCAGCAAGGCCGGAGGCATTGGTGTACTCGGGGTGGTGGGTTTTACCCCCGAGCAGATGAAGGAAGAGCTGGACTGGATTGACGCCCACATCGGCGACCGTCCCTACGGCGTGGACATTGTCATCCCGCAGAAATACGAGGGCATGGACGCCCTGTCGGCGGAAGACATGGAGAAACAGCTGTGGGCCATGGTGCCCAAAGAGCACATTGAGTTCGCCGAACAGCTGCTGGCCAATGCGGGTGTACCGGAGTGGCCGGACGGCAGCAAGACCATGGGCCTGATGGGCTGGACCGACGCCACCGCCACACCGCTTCTGGACGAGGCACTGACGCGCCCGAAATGCCGCCTCATCGCCAACGCACTGGGCACGCCACCGGCGGATAAAATCAAACAGGTGAAAGACTCGGGGCGGCTGATTGGCGCCCTTTGTGGCAAGGTGAAGCAGGCGGTGCAGCACAAGGAAGCCGGACTCGATTTCGTTGTGGCACAGGGTGGTGAAGGCGGCGGACACACCGGAGAGGTGGGCTCTATCGTACTCTGGCCGCAAATCGTCGACGCCATTGGCGACCTGCCTATGCTGGCAGCGGGCGGGATCGGCAACGGCAGGCAGATTGCCGCCGCCATGGCGATGGGTGCAGCTGGCGTCTGGACCGGTTCACTGTGGTTGACCGTGGAAGAGGCTCACACCCAACCGGCACAGAAACAATCGCTCCTCAACGCCAGCAGTGAAGACACCGTGCGCTCTCGCTCATGGACTGGCAAACCCTGCCGCATGCTGAAAAACGACTGGACAGCGGCCTGGGACCGCGCGGACACCCCCGACCCGCTGGGCATGCCCCTGCAGGGGCTGGTGACCTCGGACGGCATTCGCCGCACCGCGGTCTATGCCGATGCCGGCGACTGCCAGAAAATTGCCTTCAATCCCTGCGGACAGGTCATCGGGCAACTGAACACCATCGAGTCATGCCGCCAGGTTATCTACCGGCTGCTGGACGAGTACGTGGATGCCGTCGACAAAGCGGGCGGCCTGTTGCCGAAAGTCTAGCGTTCAAGCAGAGCGCCCGGCCCCACAGCAGGGTGGCCAGTGGGCTCAGGCCCGACCGCTCTCCAATTCATCATAGAGCGCCAGAAACTGCTGTGTCAGCTTGTGACTGGGCGCCAGATCCACCAGCGGGCGATGTTCGTGGTGCGACTCACGCATTTTCACCGACGCGCTGAGATAGGTGGCGCACACCGGGTAGCCCTCTGCCTCCAGCTCCGCCACCAGCTCTCCCGGTAAACGCGCCTGGCTGTTGAACTGGTTGATCACAATGCCTTCCACCGCGAGGTCCGGGTTGTGGTCCTCCTGCAATTCAGCGATGTTGTCCATCAGGGAATAGAGGCTCTGGCGAGCAAAACTGTCGCAGTCGAAGGGCACCAGCACGGTGTCTGCTGCAATCAGGGCGGACTTGGAGTAAAAATTGAAATTGGGCGGGGTGTCGATGTACACCCGGTCGTATTCCGCATCCAGCTTTTGCAGCGCATCGCGCAGCTTG
This sequence comes from Haliea salexigens DSM 19537, assembly GCF_000423125.1. Taxonomy (GTDB): domain Bacteria; phylum Pseudomonadota; class Gammaproteobacteria; order Pseudomonadales; family Halieaceae; genus Haliea; species Haliea salexigens. The sequence goes on along the minus strand of NZ_AUHJ01000017.1, from coordinate 39,585 downwards.
TAGATCTTGTAGCGCGACTCCAGCTCGCGCTCCAACTGCGTCAGCACAGGGCTGGAGGGCAGCAGGAACAGGTTTTCCCAGGGTGTTTCCCAGACGAAGGAATCCGGGTTCTGATGCATCTTGCGCGAGCCTACGGTCTGCTTGAACAGCCCGGCTGCGCCCTGCGCCTCGGCCGGAAATGCATCGGCATCAATCTCGCCCACCAGGTAGTGAGTGGTATTGCCCTGCACGTCCAGATCCACAACCAGCGTACGCAGGCCGCGGGCGGCACTGATGGCCGCCAGGTTGCAGGTGATACTGGTCTTGCCCACACCGCCCTTCTGGTTAAATACAACGCGTTTCATGGTTTCGTGCCTCCGGGCGGCTTGCTGCTGGGGCCGGGGAGTGTAGCCAATGCACCCCGCGTTGGGTAGGGGAGGCCGCCTTCAGGCGGCCCAAACGCGACGATACAGGGCCACGATATCCATTGCTTCCGGCACACGTGGGTTATTACCCGGCGAACCGGACGCCAGGGCCTGTGCTGCCATGGTGTCCAGGTTGGCAAACCAGGGTTCCTCGGCGATGCCCCACTGCCGGGGGCCGGGCACCTCCAGGTCAGCAGTGAGCTGACGCAGCCCCGCTACCAGGCGATCCGCCGCCTGCGTGTCGCTGTCATGCGCCTGCGCCAGCCCCATAACGCGGGCACACTCCGCATAGCGCTGCGGCGCATGGCCGACCGACCAGGCCGTCACCTCAGGCAGGAGCATGGCGTTACTGAGGCCGTGCGGCACATGAAACAGCGCGCCCAGCGGACGACTCATACCGTGAATGAGGGTGACAGACGCGTTGGCAAAGGCGATGCCGCCCTGGGTGGCCGCCAGCATCATGGCCTCGCGCGCTTCCCGGTTGTCGGGGTCCTCACAGGCCGTGCGCAAGTGCCGGCTGATACTGGCCAGCGCGGTCAGGGCAATACTGTCGGTAAAGGCATTGGCCTTGCGGCTGACATACGCTTCCAGCGCGTGGCAGAGGCTGTCCAGGCCTGTGTCGGCCGTTAACCGATGGGGCATACTCAGGGTCAGCTCAAAATCCACCAGCGCGGCGACCGGCACCAGACCCAGCCCCATACAGAGCATCTTTTCCTGCGTGAGCGTGTCGGTGATCACGGCCGCGCGCGTCACTTCGGCACCCGTCCCCGCCGTCGTGGGAATGGCAATAACCGGCAGACCGCTGGGAACAGTAGCCGGCACTGCGAAATCGCGCATAGCACCGCCGTGCAGTGCCAACACCGACACCGCTTTCGCCGTGTCCAGCGAACTGCCGCCTCCCAGCGCCACCAAGCAATCAAAATCCCCACTGCGCAACTGCGACAGACAGGCTGCAACACTGTCTGTTGTCGGGTCGGGAACGCATTCGGCGAACACCGGGCAGGCGATACCGGCCCGCATGAGCGGCTGCAACAACCGCTCCGCAAAGCCCCGCTCGGCCAGAAAAGGGTCCGTCACCAGCAGCGGCCGGGCCAGACCCAATTCGCCCAGCGTGTCCAACAGTGTCGCACTGGCACCGGCCCCGATGCGCAGGATGCGCGGCAGGTGGATACTGGCCGGCGCCATAACGCTCACTCCTCAATGCCGAGCAAATGGATCTCAAACACCAGCGCCGTATTCGGTGGAATAGCGTCACCGGCACCCTGCGCACCGTAGGCCAGCGCCGGCGGACAGGCGATGCGCCATTTATCGCCAATGCGCATCAGCTGCAGCGCCTCGGTCCACCCTGGAATCACCTCGTGGACACCAAAACGGGCCGGTTCCCCGCGATCCACGGAGCTGTCGAATACCGTACCGTCAACAAAGGTGCCATGATAGTGGGTGACAACATTGCTGCGCGGCCCGGGGCTGGCGCCCTCACCCGCCTCCAGCACCTCATACTGCAAACCGCTGGCTGTGGTGCTGACTGCGGGGCGCTGCGCATTGGCCTGCATGAACTGTGCAGCCAACGCCTCGCGCTTCGCCACCAGCTCGGCGGCAACGGCCTCCTGTTTGGCCTTGATGGCATCGTAGCTGGGGTTCAGTTCGCCGTCGGCAAGCAGTGACTGGCGTTCGTTGTACCAGTGCTGCAGGCCCGCCATGACCGCCGCCAGGTCCAGCCCCGGGAAGTCGTTACGCAGCAGCTGGTCGCCAAACTGCAGGCCGAAACCGTAGCTGACTTTCTGTTCATCGGTGGTCAGTTCGACCTCGGGTTGTAGTGGCATGCGGGGCTCCGGTATCGGCTGTTTACGAGTAGGGGCACAGTATATCAGGGAGGGTGAAGAGTGGGTTGTTGCGGGTGGGGGTGGGGGTGGGTGCTGTGGGTGGGTGCTTCGGGGTGGCGGCCCGTCGGGCCGCTGCGCCGCTCCGGAGCACGGGGGTCTTTTTGCTCCACTGCGGGCGCATGCGGCGCGCGGTCCTTTGGGTGTTTTTGCGCTGCCGTTTGGCGGCGTGATGATTTACTGGTCTTGCACATACCAAGGCTGCCAACTGCTTGGGAGGCGTTTGCGTACTAGCAGGGCTGGTGTTTGGCAGGGCCTAAGGGGAGGCTGTGTTCGCGCCGACGCCCTCCGAGTCCGCAAAAAGACCCCCGCACACCGGATCAACGCGGGTGGAAACCTCGGCTATGAAGCCCCACTCAATACGAAGCCCCGCTCCATTCGTCAACGTACCCGCGTTGATTTGCGCGGTGGGTTGTTTCCTGCGGACTTGGAGGGCGTCGGTGCGCCCCCACAACTCTCTTAAACGCACCCCACCACCAGCCCTGCTAGTGCGTAAAAGCCACCCCAAGAACACCGCCACCATGACAAGTGACCAAATACCTTCGGCAATCGACCGGCAGAAGGTAGCGCAAAAACACCCAAAGGACGGCGCGCCGCATGCGCCCGGAATGGAGCAGGAAATAACGCGCCGTGCAAAGCGACGCAGCGGCCCAACGGGCCGCCGACTGAATGAGACGGCGCCAAAAAAGACATCACCCCAACGTCAGGGCAACTCACGCACCCGGTGCCGCTGATATCGCTCCGCCGTCATCTCCGTATGCCAGATATCAAAACGTCCCGACTCCAGGTCGTCATAGGCCTGAAAAATCGAATCGTTCACCTCGGGATAAGCCACCTGCCCCCAGGGGCATTCCTCACGCGAAAAAAAACCGGCGTCCAGCGACTCCGGCCCCGGACACAAAGACTCGTCGCTTACACGGGCCCGAAACGCCACATACACCTGATTGATGAACGTGATTGTGCCCATCATATAAAACGACAGCTCGGATGCCGGCAGCACCACGCCCGCTTCCTCACGCAACTCGCGCGCCGCGCCTTCCGCCAGTGTCTCATCCTGCTCCAGAAAGCCGCCCGGTATGGCCCAGGACCCCACCTTGGGGGGCAGGGCACGCTGCACCCAGAGCAGACGCTTGTCGCACGCGATAAACGTGGTCACCACGATCATCGGGTGATCGTAGTGCAGACGCGCGCAGGCGGTGCAGCGCCAGTGGTTGCGCGGCTCGCCGCCGACCACGTGGGGTTCCAGCCTTGCGCCACATTGAGGGCAGTAACGGGTCATCGGCGCTGCGCCCTGCGCGGGCACGTGTCTCCTGAGGCATGAGTCAAAAGGGCAAAAATAGCACTTTGCCTGAACAAAAGCATCGGCACTACACTGTGCGCCTTTCAATTCAAGGAGTGAGGCCGTGCATCGCGACCCCCAGGTGCAACTGTTACTGACCGGCAACGAAATCATGAGCGGCGACACCGTCGACTCCAATTCGGCCCTGATCGCCCAGCGACTCGCGGACATCGGGCTGGGTATTTACCGCAAGGTCACCGTGGGCGACGACCGGGCACTACTGTGCCGGGAGCTGACGGCGATGGCCTCCAGTGCGGATGTCCTGATCGTCAACGGCGGGCTCGGGCCTACGGTGGACGATTTGACCGCTGTGGTGTTGGCAGAAGCCGCGGGGGTGCCACTGGAGGAGCACCCCCAGGCGGTCGCGCACCTGGAGGCCTGGTGTGGGCGGCGCAATATCCCGCTGGATGCCGCCAACCGCAAGCAGGCACAGCTGCCCGCGGGGTCCCGCATCGTGGACAACGCCATTGGCAGCGCTGTGGGCTTTGAACTTTACCTGGGTAAGTGCCGGGTGATCTGTACGCCAGGCGTGCCGGGGGAGCTGCGCCGCATGCTCGACCTGATCGTCGACGACCTCGCTGCCGCCCTGACCCGACCGGCGCAACGGCACATTCTCCGCTTGCAAACCTTTGGCCTGGGGGAGTCCAGTGCACAGCAACTGATCAACGATGCCATCCCGGACTGGCCCGCCGCGGTGGAGCTGGGTTTTCGCGCCGGGGCGCCCCAGATGGAGATCAAGCTGGCCGTGGCCGATGCCGCCGACCTGCCGTTGCGCGAGCGGTGTGAGCAGCGGCTGCGGGAGCTGGTGGGCGACCACATCATCGGCGAAGGCGACACGCAACTGGCGGCAAAGGTACTGGAACTGTTGAGCGCGCGCGGGCAGACCCTGACGACGGCAGAATCCTGCACCGGCGGGCTGATCGCCAGCCAGCTCACACGTATTCCGGGATCATCGCAGGCCTTTCACGCGGGCTTTGTGACCTACGCCAACGATATCAAGTCGAGCGTGCTCGGGGTCAGCGACGCGACGCTGGCAAGCCACGGTGCGGTGAGTGAGGCGGTGGTGCGGGAGATGGCCCTGGGTGCCCTGGAGCGGGCCCGGGCCGACTACGCCATTGCCGTCTCGGGCGTTGCCGGGCCGGAGGGCGGCACGCCCGACAAGCCGGTGGGCACGGTCTGGCTGGCCTGGGGAACGGCTGAGGATTTACGCACCCGCTGCCTGCTGTGGCCAGTGGAACGCACGCTGTTCCAGACCATGATTGCCGCTGCCGGCCTGGACATGATTCGGCGGCAACTGCTGGGACTCCACAGCGAGCCCCGTTACTTCGCGCAGCGGCGCGCGCGCTGACTACCCGGCAGCGGGTTGCGTGGCCGGCGCCCGGTGCCACACCAGCGTGTGGTACCGGACAGTGCCGGCCACCTCGTCCTTGCCGGTCAACACCAGCGTCTGCCCGTCCAGTTCGGCGTGGCGCAGCTGCTCGGTACCCGGAAAGTTCGGGTTCAGGCTTTGCGTCACGTAATGCACCACGCTGCCATTGACCACACGGTAACGCCCCGCGTAGTGAAAATAACTGCTGTAGGCTGACGCGCGCTGCGCATCGGGCACTTTCCGCGGGCTGGCATCCTCCGGCAAGCGGGCGCGCTCACGTCGATTGATGGAAGCACTCATCCAGCCATCTGCCGTATACACGAGCAGACCCAGGGGGTCCTCGCCGAAGGGGCTGCTAAAGTCATCCCGGCCCTCGTAGCCAATTGACCACGACTCCAACTGCCAGGCGCCAACCAGTTGCTGCTGTTCAACCATTGCTCTGCTTCACTCCTTGACCACGTGCCATTCTGTTCACGGTTGCAGGCGCTCTATGCGCCAGCCGTCGCCTTCCCGGTAGTAACGGAACCGGTCGTGCAGGCGATGCGCTCCACCTTGCCAGAACTCGATCCGCTCTGGAACAACCCGGTACCCGCCCCAGAAGTCCGGCACCGGGATATCGCCCTGGGCAAACTTGCGCCGCAGGGCGTTCATCTGCGATTCCAGCACCGCGCGCGCCGACACCGGCCGACTCTGGCGCGATGCCAGCGCTGCGAGCTGGCTCTCCCGCGGGCGGCTGAGGAAATAGCGCGCCGACTCCAGTGCCGACAGGCGCTCCGCCCGGCCGGCAACAATCACCTGACGCTCCAGCATATTCCATGGAAACAGCAACGACACCTGCGGGTGGCGGCTGATGTCCGCCGCCTTCGCACTGCTGTAATTGGTATAGAACACAAAGCCACGGGTGGCGACATCTTTGAGCAGCACGATACGCTGCCAGGGGCCGCCATCTGCATCCAGCGTGGCCAGCACCATCGCCGTGGGGTCGGTAATCTCGCTCTCCACTGCCTGCTGCAACCAGGTCTCGAACTGGGCAATGGGACAGGGTGCCAGCATCTCGCGCCGGAGTCCGCCGGCCAGATACTCGCGCCTGAATTCCTCGTAATTCACTGCATTAGTCCTGCAAACAAAGCGGCATTATAGATCATCGGATGTGCTGGGAACGACCGGCGCGCGCTGTTGCATGGCGGGTATCTGGGGGAACGGAAACAATTGTCGCCACTGCGCGCCGAAATCGTCCTGCGGCGTACGCGAGAACGCCGCCTGGTAACGGCTACTCAGCAGGGCCGTCAGCTCATCCTCACTGGCGCCGCCGAGCAGCACCGCCGCCTCAAGCAAACCCTCGAGGCGCAGGCGCTGTGCCGGCGGCGCATCCAGCCCCTCGGCGAGCTGTGCAAACAGGCTATCGAGACGCTCCGTTATGTGCTCAAGCAGTGTATTCACTCCGCCCTGCCTCCCCGGTGTGACGACAGCCTGTGAGTATGCGTTGCCTGCCAAAACAGGTAAAGTGCGGCCCTTCGGCGCCGGAGGATCCACCTGATGAAACTGACCCGTTACCTGATTATTCTGCTGGGCGTGACTCTGCTGCCCGCCCCCCTCGCGCAGGCACAGGTGCCCGCCGCAGAAGAACCGATTATCGACTTCGGCAGCCGCTTCCTGCCCACCGTAGCGCGCGAGGGTATGGTCGTCGGCCCCGAACGGCTTGCCGCCGAAATTGGCCTCGATGTACTGCGTCGCGGTGGCAATGCAGTGGATGCTGCGGTCGCCACCGGCTTTGCGCTGGCGGTAAGCTACCCGCGCGCCGGGAATCTGGGGGGCGGCGGCTTCATGCTGGTGCATCTGGCCGAGGAGGACCGGCAGACGCTGATCGACTACCGCGAAACAGCCCCCGCCAGCGCCACGCGCGACCTGTTCCTGAATGCACAGGGCGAGGTGGACCGGCAACGGGCCTACTTCAGCCACCAGTCCGCCGGTGTTCCCGGCACCGTGGCGGGCCTGGTGCTGGCCCAGAAGCGCTACGGCACATTGCCCCTCGCGAAGGTCATGGCACCAGCCATCGCCCTGGCCCGCGACGGGCTGGAGGTCTCCTTCGCGCTCAACCAGGAAATCGCCGCGCGCGCCGAACGCCTGGCCACCAACGCCGAGGCGCGCAAACTGTTCTTCGATGCCGAGGGGCGCGTTCCCGCGATTGGTGCCCGCTGGCAGCAACCGGACCTGGCCTGGACGCTGGAGCAGATTGCCAGAGAAGGACACGAGGGCTTCTATACAGGGGAGGTGGCTGACCGTATTCTCGCGGAGATGAAGGCGGGGGATGGCCTGATCAGCCGCGCGGATCTGGCGGCCTACCGCGCGATCGAGCGCGAGCCGGTCCGCGGTCGCTACAAGGATTTCGAGGTCGTATCCACACCACCCCCCTCTTCCGGCGGCATCCACATCATCCAGATACTGAACATCCTGGAGGGCTATGACCTCCAGGCCATGGGGCACAACAGCGCCGCCTACATTCACCATCTGGCGGAGGCGATGAAACTGGCCTATGCCGACCGTAGCCGCTACCTGGCAGACCCCGATTTCGAGCCCGTGCCGGTCGACGCGCTTATCGACAAGGCGTATGCCGAGCGGCAACGCGCCCTGATCAAACCCGGCCGTGCAACCCCGGCGGAGGAGATTGCGCCGGGCAAAGTACTGGTCGACGCCAGCCATGACACCACCCATTACACCGTAGCCGACCGCTTCGGTAATGTGGTGAGTAATACCTACACGCTCAATTTCAGCTTTGGCTCACACATCGCCGTGCCGGGAACAGGCATGCTGCTGAACAACGAAATGGCCGATTTTGCCGCCAACCCGGGTCAGCCCAACCCCTTTGGCCTGGTGGAGGGCGAAGCCAACAGCATCGAGGGGGGCAAGCGCCCCCTGTCGTCCATGAGCCCCACCATGGTGTTCCGCGAGGGCAAACCCTGGATTGCCACCGGCAGCCCCGGCGGCAGCCTCATCATCACCTCGGTACTGCAAACGGTGCTCAATGCCATGGCTTTCGACATGAACATTGCCACAGCGGCGGCGGAACCGCGGGTGCACCACCAGTGGCAGCCGGACAAACTGGTTGTCGAGCAGGGCGTCAGCCCGGATACCCTGAGCCTGCTGCGCGCACTGGGGCACAACGTGGACATTGCCGGGCGCACGCTGGGTCGCACGCAGTCGATCATGCTGGAACGGGGTTACCTGCTGGGTGCGACCGACACCCGTCGGCCCGGGGGATACGTTGCCGGCTACTGAGCCCGCGGCAGCCGGACCTTGGCCGTCTGGCGGCTGATGGCAACCAGGTTGCCGGCGCTATCCCAATACTCGCCATCTTCCTCGATCACGCCGGAAGTAAGGTGTTTGGAGAACAAACGCGCCTGCAGGGGGCCAGGCGCCGGCAATCCGCGCAACTGTACGGTCAACTCCACCGTGGGCACCCAACCCACCACACCCAGCACGTCGAATACGGGGGGCGGAAAAGCATCTGCGAACATGAGCAGGGCGATAGCGTCGGGTGGGGCGCCATCCGCGTGCTGTACCCAGCCGCGAAATTCGCCGCTGCCGCTGGGCTCGCCGCCACGGAATACGGCTGCCTCCTCCACCAGACGAATGTCGACTCGCTGCCTGAATTCCAGGCCACTGTCGCCGCCGCTCACACACGCCTCCCAGGCCGGAAAATGGGGTCGAGCCTGCCCTGACCAGCTCGGGCCCTGCAAGCGTGCCAGCGTGGTGTAGGCCGCAGTCACCACCATCTTCAACTCACCGTCCTGGTACAGGCGCGCGCTGGCATGGCTGGTGTTGCCACCTGCGCGCAGCAGCTCGACACGGCACTCGACCGGCCCGAGCGTGGTGGGCGCCAGGTAGAACGCGTTGACGGCCAGCGGATCCTTGTGCGGCAGCGCCTCGCTCAGCGCCCTGCCGGCAATGGCCAGCACATACCCGCCATTGGGCACCGCGCCGATGCGCCAGCCTGCATGTAACTCCGCCGTCCACAGATTCTCGCCGCGCCGTTGCACGGCGGTTTCCAGGGCAAACTGGCTGGGCGTGACAGGCTCTGACATGACGGCTCCGGAATCGGGTGGACGAAAATGCGCCAAAACAGGCGCAGCCGCGTATTTTGTGTGCGGCTGGCGTAAATGTATATACTTGAACGGCGCTGGTCGCTCCTACCGGGCCCGAACAAGCGCTTTCGCGATGGTGATCGATGCCATGAAAGGACTGTATTTTGCGGCGCTCCTGTTGGCAGGTGCGCTCGGCGCGAACCAGGGGTTCGCTGACACACTACCCGCGGCGCCCACCGACGACACCGCGACAGATGATGCGGCTCAAGCGCCAGTCGCCAGCCGCGACATAGACACCCGGGCACAACGGCGCGCGCTGCAGGAGGCCATCACCAACCTCGAAAGCGAGTACGGCGCCTACAGCCCGGTGCTGCCCGAGCGGCTCCTGAGCCTGGGGCTGGCCCTGCAGTCGGAGGGGCGCCACGCCGAAGCCGCCGCGGTATTCAAACGCGGCACCCACCTGGCCCGGGTGAGCACCGGCCTCTACAGCCTCGACCAACTGCCCCTGTTGGAGTCCGAAATCGCCAGCCTGCAGGCCCTGGGGGACTATCGGGCCGTCGATGACCGGCAGCGCTACCTGTACCGCGTTCAAAGCAAGGCTCCGCTCTCTTCTGCGCAGCGCGTGCGGGCCTACGTACAGCAAGCCGACTGGCAGCGACAGGCCTTCCTGCTGAACATGGATGAGGAGCCAGGCTTGCGCCTGCTGCAAATGTGGGAGTACTACCGGCTGGCGCTGACTGAGGTGCTTGACCAGAGCGGCGATACCTCCCGCGACCTTCTGCCCCCCCTGTACGGCATGCTGCAGGCGCAGTACCTGATTGCCGGGTATCGCTGGCCCGATAGCGGGGACAACACGGGCAATGGCTTCACCAGCAACAACCTGCGCCCGCTGGGCAACAGCTACCTGAGGGACAATTTCAACAAGGGCCGGGCGGTACTGCAGGCGATTTACGATCTCGAACAGCTACACGGCAGCGCCGACCCCCAGGCAGGGGCGCGCGCGCAGACCCTCATGGGTGACTGGTTGCTGTGGCACGGCGACAGTGAAGGCGCCATGGCGGAGTATGCGAAGGTGCTCGCGGAACTTGCGGACGATGCCGCTGCCCAAGCCTTGTACAATGAGCTATTTGCCGAGCCTGTGCCGCTGCCGGCCCTGGACGGCCTTGATGTACATGGGCCTCTCGCTGTCGAGGGGGATGGGGATATACTACTGGGGTTTAACGTCGCGGCCGACGGCAAGGTCTCAGACCTGCAACGACTGGATGATTCCGGTGTGGCAAACGGACTCGCCAATCGGCTCATGCGCAGCTTGCGCAACACCCCGTTCCGACCGCGATTCGACCTCGCTTCCGGCACGCCGGTCGCCACCGACAACCTGGTTATGGCCTATGACAGTACACGCTGAAACATCACATGCATCGACCCTGCTGCGCAGCGCGGGCTGCGCTGCATTGTGCCTGATGCTGGCGGGCTGCCCCAGTGCCAGCAACCCCACCCAGTCGCCCTCATCACCCAGCACACCCTCCGCGTCATCGAGCAGCGGCAGCCCGAGCGCATCGTCTTCCAGCTCATCGTCCTCCAGCAGTAGCCCGAGCTCACCCGCCAGCGGCAGCAGCTCATCAATGCCCTCTACAGCGGGCGGCTCACCCGGCAGCAGCGCGGGCACGCCCGACACGGGTACGTCCGGAGCCCAGGACACTGCGCAGGCCGGTGGCGTAACGCAGGCGACACCCGCATCCGCTACCGGTAGCGACCAAGGTACAGACGGCGACCAGGGCACAGCCAGTGCGAGCGCCGGCGACCCCGCAGGCGGCGGGCAACCGGCGGGTGAACCGGGATTTGAAGCCAGCACCGGCGGTGCCGCCCTGCCCGACATGCGCGACAACCCAACGCTGGACCCCGGCACCCTCGCCGCTCTCGAAGCGGCCATGGAAGCCGCCGCTCAAGGCGGCAATGCGGGCACGGGGGAAGGCGCCGGCACCGGCAGCGAAACGGGTGCAGCGTCGGGGCAATGGCCGGGTGACACCCAAGGTAGCTCGCCAGGCAATGCCGGTGCCGGCACCGGGCCACTGACCCCGGCGGAACAAGTGGCAATTCTCGATGCGCGGCTGGAAGCCGGTGCGGGCGATTTCGACACCATGATTCTTGAAGAACAGGCCCGCCAGCGCAGCGCGCGCCGCGCCAGCAGTGACGACACACCCGCCTCAGAGTCCGCGGGTGGCGCCCCGGCCGGTGGCCGCGAGGGGCCCTACGGCGAAGATATCACCGTGGCCGGAGCCGGCGGCGGGCGCGGCAGCGTCAACACGCCCGGGCGCTCGGCCCCCGCCAATACGGCCCGCTACCCGGCACCTGACGACATACCCAGCGGCAACGACGACGATGTCGTCGCCCGACAGCTGCGCGAAGCGGCCATGCGTGAGCCCGACCCTGCAGTACGCGAAAAGCTCTGGGATGAATACCGCAAATACAAGGGACTCACTCCATGACCACCGCCCGGCTTGCGCTTGCTGCGCTGCTGCTGGTCACGCTGACCGCTTGTGTCAACCAGACCGTCAAAACCTCCGCGGTGCCACCACTGGAGCGCCCAACCGAGGTCGCGCCCGAGACGGCGCTGCTGGACGTTGGCGTACTGGTGTTCGACCCCGGCCTCGATGAGTATGAAGAGGATCAGCAAATCTACCCCGAGGTGCGCAAGGCGGAGGCGCGCTTTATGCCCCGACTGCTCGCCGAGGCCATGCAGAACAGCGGTGCCTGGGGTGCGGTGCGCGTCATTCCCTCCGATCGCCAGACTGTTGACTTGCTGGTACGGGGGCGCATTGTGCACTCGGACGGTGAAACCCTCGAGTTGCACATCGTCGCGCGCGATGCCCGCGGAGCCGAATGGCTGGACAAGACCTACGAGGCGAACGCCAGTAAGTATGCCTATGCGCCAACAACGCGCACCAGCTACGACCCGTTTCAGGCCATTTACCACACCATTGCCAACGATCTGGCGCGGCAGCAGGAAAGCCTGACCCTGGCCCAGCGCGAGGATATCCGCCTGATTACCGAACTGCAGTTTGCCCGCAGCTTTTCTCCTGAAGCCTTCGACGGCTATCTCTCGGAGAACCGCAAGGGTGTCGTGGAGGTCAGCCGCCTGCCCGCAGATGACGACCCCATGCTGGAGCGCATCCGCAGCATCCGCGAGCGCGACCAGCTGTTCGTCGACACACTGCAGGAGCACTACGGCTACTTCAGCGGCGAAATGCAGGTGCCCTACCAGGAGTGGCGCAAGATGAGCTACGAAGAGGCCATTGCGCTGCAGGAATTACAGGCTGAGAGTCGGCGCAACCTGATCGCCGGCGGTGCGGCGATCCTTGCCGGCATCTATGCGGCGGGCAGCAGTGAACGCTCCAGCAGAGCTGCCGGCAACGTCGCCATCATCGGCGGTGGCTATTTGCTCAAGAGTGGCCTGGAAAAACGCGCCGAGGCCCAGATTCACGTTGCCGCACTGGAAGAGCTGGGCATGTCGCTGGAAGCGGAAATTACGCCGCAGGTCATTGAACTGGAAGACCGCACTGTAATGCTCAGCGGCAACGTCGAAGAACAGTACGCCCAGTGGCGCGAACTGCTGGCGGACATCTACCAGGCCGAAGTCGGTCTGCTGGAACCCCTTCCAACCGTCGACAACCCCTGACCCAGGGACCAGCCGCCACAAGGCCCATAGCCGCATGACCAGCCCCAACGAGCCCGTTCAACCCATACCCTTCAGTGTCGCCCAACCGGTCGCCAGCGAGGTGAAAAACAGTGTGCAGGCCAGCAGAGAGTCGCGCTGGCTGATCCCGGCCCTGCTGTTTCTGGTGGCCTGTGCCCTGGCCGTGGTGTTCTGGCTGCCCTCCCAGCTTGGCAGCGAGCCGGGGGCTCCGGCTGCGCCTGCCGAGAGTTCGCCCGACACGGTCGACCAGGCGCCTGCGATACCCGCTGCAGATTCCGCAGAGCCTGCCGCCAGCCCCTGGTCAGACGCGCAACAGGCGCGCCTGCGCACGGCGGCGCAGGATGTTCTGGCGCAGCTGGTGGAGCTGCAGTTTGCGCTGGAGGAGCGTGGTGCCGCCGTCTGGGCGCGTGCTGAGCTGGAGAATGCAAAAGCGGCGGCTGGCCGCGGCGATGCGCTCTATCAGGCGCGCGAGTTTGTTGCCGCCACCGAGGCGTACCGCGACAGCCTCACACAACTGCAGGCCATCGAGGCAACTATCCCCGCGGTGCTGCAAAACGCCCTGGACTCTGCAACCGCAGCACTGGAAAAAGGCGATGCACAGGGGCTGGAGCGGGCGCTGGCCACGGCGACGCTGCTCGCACCCGGCGACCCCACCCTGGCGCAACTGCGCGACCGTGCCGCGGCCATGGCCCCGCTACAGGCCGCGCTGGACCAGGCGCAGGCCCTGGAGAGCGCCGGTGACCTCGCCGGCGCCGAGGCGGCCCTGCGGACGGCAACCCAGTTCGACCCCGCCAGTCAGCGAGCCGCACGCGCCCTCACGCGCGTGCAGGCAGCCCACGCGGCCCAACGCTACCAGCGCGCCATGAGCGAAGGCTATAGCGCCCTCGACGAGGGTCACTTTGACGCCGCCGCCAGTGCCTTTGCCAGCGCACGCAAACTGCAGCCCGACAATCCGGAGATTGATGCTGCGGTGACCGAATTGCGCAGCACACAAAGTGCGGCCCGGTTGAGCGCCCTGCAACGCACCGCGCGCAACCACGAGGCAAAAGAGGCCTGGGGCGATGCTGTGGCCAGCTATGAAGAGGCGCTTGCGGTAGACGCGACCCTGGTGTTTGCGCAGGAGGGTCTGGCGCGGGCGCAACCGCGGGCACGCCTGGACAGTCAACTGCGCGAGGCGCTGGCCGCACCGGAGCGGCTGGCAGACCCCGCCGTTGCCAGAAGTCTGGAGCAGTTACTGAGCGAAGCGCGCGGGGTGACTCCGGCAGGGGACACACTCGCGCAGCAGATCGGGCAACTGGCGCAGCTTCTGGAACGGGCCAATACACCGGTCACGGTCACGCTGCGCTCGGACCAGCTCACCGCCGTGCTGGTTCAACGGGTCGCCAGACTGGGCCAGTTTTCTGAACAGCGCCTGACGTTGCGCCCGGGCGAATACACCGCGGTGGGCACGCGGGAGGGGTATCGCGATGTCAGGGAAACCTTCACCGTGTCCGCCGACCAGGTACCAGCCCCCATTTTCATCGCCTGCACGGACCCGGTTTGAATGAGCACTGAGCGCAACCCCACACAACCGATTGCCCCGAGCAGTTTCGAGCCACTCGATCGGGCGCAACCACCCGCAGCGGGCCATGGACGCGGCTGGCGGCGCTGGCTTCTACCACTGGCCATCCTGCTGTTTGCATTGGTGATGGCATTTCTGTTCCTGGCGCGTTCGGTGGAGATCAGCACCGACACCACAACACCCGCAGACATCGACCTGAGCGGCTTCCACTTGCCGCTGGGAGGTCGTCTCCTGCTGCTGCCCGGGATCTACTCCCTGCAGATCGCCGCGCCGGGCTACGTCACCCTGAAAACCGATCTGACCGTGAGTGACGAGGCCAGCCAGCGTTTCAGCTTCGAGCTACAGCCTGAACCCGGCATCGTGACCCTCCTCACACAGCCTGCCGGCGTAGCGGTCACCATTGATGACGCCTATGCTGGCGAGGCCCCGTTGAGCGCGCTGCCACTTGCCGCAGGCGTGCACGCGCTGGCACTGCGCCACCCGCGCTACCTGCCTCTGGATGTCACCCTGGACGTCGCCGGCCGCGCACAGCAAGAGACTTTCACATTCAGCCTGTCACCCGCCTGGGGCGTTGCCACCGTCAGCAGCGAGCCCGCGGGGGCAGATATTCTTGTCGATGGCGAGCCAGTCGCCACGACACCCGCCGCGGTGGAGTTGCTGCAGGGCGAGCGCCAGTTGCAGTTGCGCCTGCCCGGTTATGCACCCTGGCAGCAAACGTTGCTGGCGAAAGCCGGTGAAAATATCGCCCTGGACACCGTGCAACTGCAGCCGGCAGCCGGGGTGCTTGAGGTCACCAGCACACCCAGCGGTGCCAACGTCACGCTGGATGGCGACTTTCAGGGCCAGACACCCGTGACTCTCAACCTGCTACCCGACACAGCGCAGCGGCTCATGTTGACGCGCCCGGGCTACCGGCGCCACAGCGAGACGGTGCAGCTGGCCGCTGGCGCCACCGGGCGCAAGGCCATCACCCTGCAGGCGCAGTTGGGCGCTATCGATTTGCGGGTGAGCCCACCCGAGGCGGAGGTGCGTGTGAATGGGCGCCTGATCGGGCGCGGCAACCAGTCGCTGTCACTGCCCACGGTCGAGCACCGGGTGGAAGTCAGCCTGGCCGGTCACCGCAGTGTGTCGCAGCGCATCACGCCGCGGCAGGGGTTGGAGCAGCGTTTCGAGGTGGCCCTGCAAACCGAACAGGAAGCCAGGGTGGCACAGGTGCAGCCTGAGGTGACCTCGGCGCTGGGGCAAACACTGCGCCTGTTCATACCCGGCGAACACGGGCCCGACAGCTTCACCCTGGGTGCCTCGCGGCGTGAGCCCGGCCGCCGCGCCAATGAAGTGCTGCGCCCCGTTACCCTGCGACGCATGTTCTACCTGCAGACAACAGAAGTGACCAACGCCCAGTTCCGCCAGTTTCTTGCCAGCCACAATTCCGGGCAGATCGAGGGCAATAGCCTGAACCGTGAGCACCAGCCCGTCGCACAGGTCAGCTGGCAACAGGCCGCACAGTTCTGCAACTGGCTCAGCCAGCGCGAGGGTCTGCCCGCCTTCTACACCCAGAACCAGGGCATCGTGACCGGTTTCAACCCCGCGGCGACCGGCTACCGCCTGCCCACTGAGGCCGAATGGGCCTGGGTGGCGCGGGTCAAGGAAGAAACACGCCTCACCTTCCCCTGGGGTGACGGCTTTCCGCCCACCGCCGTGGTCGAGAATTACGCAGACAGCAGTTCGGCCTACGTCACCGGGCGCACCATCAGTGGCTACAACGACGGCCAGGTGGTGAGCGCCACCGTCGCCAGCTTTGCCGCCAACCATAACGGCCTGCACGACCTCGGCGGCAACGTGGCGGAGTGGGTGCACGATGTCTACCAAATCCCGGCCGCCAACACACCGGCAGAGACGGATCCGCTGGGCCCGCAAACGGGAGACAACTATGTGATTCGCGGCGCCAGCTGGGCCATGAGCCGCATGTCCGAACTGCGCCTGCCATTTCGCGATTATGGGCAAGCCGGGCGCGATGACGTAGGATTCCGGGTCGCACGCTATGCGGAGTAACCCCACCATGCCAAGTGCCTTCCTGCTGCCCTGCCTGCTGCTGGCAGCCAGTGCCATTGTCGGCCCGGTAGCGGCACAGGAGACCCCGGAAGCAACCGCCACCGAAGAGCCCGCAGCGCGTGCCGCCGCTGCGCCCGAGCCTGCAGAACCCGCCGCCACCGCTGCCACACGCTCAGCGTCCGGGCCCGGTTCGCCACTCGATTACGAAGCCTCGGAGCAGATCTCCGAGGACCTCTCTGTTTCTTTCCCCGTGGATATCTAGGACACCACAATGAAAATCAAGCTATCCCCGGAATTCACCTTTCAGCTGTTCGCACTGCTGATCGCCATCATCGTTGTGCACGCGCTGTACGTGGGGGTGATCAGGCCCAACGCGGATGTGCAGCTGCAGCAGCAAATGGCAATGCAGGCTGCCGGTGAAGACTTCGTACCCGAGCGCAGCCTCGCTGTGGTGATACGCGATTTCGAGCAGGAAGCCTGCTTTATCCTGCTGCTCTGGGCCCTTGCCATCATGGCCTACAAGGGGCGCAGCACATTGCGCGAGCAAGCACTGCTGGAGCGCGCCCTGCTGGATATTCCCGACGGCACCACGCTGCTGCCAGAGGATGCGCGCGAATACAGCCGCTCGCTGGAAGCCCTGCCCGCCGCAGAGCAGGACTACCTGTTGCCACGCACCCTGCTGAGCGCACTGCAGCGCTTTGCCACCACGGGCAGCATTCCTGCGGTGTCCAACACCATCAAGGAGGAGTGCGAAGTGGAATCCGATCGACTGGATTCGGAGTTGTCGATGGTGCGCTATATCGCCTGGGCCATCCCCTCCATCGGTTTTATCGGTACTGTGCGCGGAATCGGTGATGCCCTGGGGCAGGCCTACAAAGCCGTCGAGGGCGACATTTCCGGCGTCACCGTCAGCCTCGGGGTCGCCTTCAACAGCACCTTTGTCGCGTTGGTGCTGAGTATCATCATCATGTTCTGTCTACACCAGTTGCAACAATCGCAGGAGAAGCTCGTACTGGACTGTCAGCGGTATGCCGACAAGCGGCTGCTGCGCCATCTGGTGGCACACTGATGGCCGTCGCGTGGCTTGACCTGCACGACAGTAACCTGCAGCTCTGGCACGGTGACCTGCACCTGAGCAGTCCCGGGTACGCCCTGCTGGAAGCGGGGCAATACTGTTTTGGCCAGAATGCACGGGCCGCGGCGCGCTTGCGCCCCAGGGATATCTCCACCCGCTACTGGTGGCAGCTGAATACCGCTGCGCTGCAGCCGGCGCTGGGCCCGGCCCGCCACACCGCCGACCTCGTGCACGCCCATCTGCAGGCCCTGCATCGTGACGCCGGCGCGCCCGACGAACTGCTGCTGGCAGCGCCGGGCAGCATGCGCAAGGAACAGGTGGCCCTGCTGCTGGGCATCATCCAGCAGTGCCCGTTTGCGGCGGTCGGCCTGGTAAACCGCAGCGTGGCCCTCGCCAGCCTTTATGCTGATCAGGAGCGCGTGTTTCACCTGGAAGTGCAATTGCACCAGGCGCTGCTCAGCGAGGTGCGTCGCGAGGGCACCGAGGTGACGCTGCAGAAGGTCACCGCACTGCCGGGCAGCGGGTTACTTGCGCTGCAGGAGCGCGTGGTGGAGGCCGCCGCCGGTGCATTCATTCGCCAGACCCGCTTTGACCCGCGCCGCCGCGCGGAGACCGAGCAGCAGCTGTATGACGCTCTGCCCGGCACGCTGCGCGCCCTGCATGAAACCAGCGAGACCAGCCTCAGCGTGAACGGCTATCACGCGCGCCTGACCCGCGGTGACCTGCAGGCCGCGGGCAACATGCTGCTCGATTCTGTTGTCGGCAACCTGCCCGACGCATCCACCCACGGCGTACTCCTGGACCCTGTCGCCGCGCTGCTGCCGGATGTTGCGACGCGCCTGCGCGCCCGCGTGTTACAGCCGGGTGACATGCAGCGCGCGCTGGCACTGCACGAGCCGCAGTTGCTGCAACGCGCCGAGGCACTGGTGTTCGTGGAGCGCCTGCCCGCAGTGGCCCAAGACGCAGATCACAGTCCGCCCCGGGACGTGGCCGAGGAACAGCCGATGGTTGCGACACACCTGCTGTGCAACGCAGAAGCGCGCGCGCTGACGCCAGACGGCACGCCTCTCGGGGCGGGCTGGTCACTGGTCGTCGCGGCGGACGGCGGCTGGCGGCTGCGGGCCGGGGCGGGTGCTGGGGCCCTGGCGCGCAACACAACACCCTGCCGCGATGGCGAGCCGGTCGCCAATGGCGACCGCCTGCAGCTGGCAGACGGCACCGAGGCCCAGCTCATCCGGGTCAGCGACTAGGCGAGGCGCAACATGGCCAGGCGCAAGCGCGGCTTCACCACCTTCAACCTGAGCTTTCTGGATATCATGTCCTGCGGCTTCGGCGCCGTTGTGCTCGTGTTCCTGATTATCGACCATTCTATCGAAGTGCAATCGCGCGACCTCAACCGCGACCTGCTGTCGGAAGTCAACCTGCTGGAGGAAGACATCAGCACCGGCGAAGCGGGGCTGGTGAGATTGCGCAATGCCCTCAGCGAGGTCGACCAGCAGATGGTCGAGGCCCAGGGCAGGGCCACCCGGGTCACGGAGGATCTCGATGAGTACGAGGCCCTGATCGCCGCGCTACGGGAGTCGGTGAGCAGCAGCCCGGACGTCGATCGACTGAAGGCCGAGATCCAGGCCCTGGAAGCCGACGTCAAACGCTTACGGGAGTCCGCCGAAGACACCAGTGGCAGCAGTGCCCGCAGTTTCACCGGCGATGGCAACCGCCAGTACCTGACCGGGCTCAACCTGGGCGGACGGCATATTGTCATCCTGCTCGACGTCTCTTCGAGCATGCTGGCTGACCGCCTGGTGAACATTATCCGCCTGCGAAACATGGCACCGGCCATGCAGCGCAGCGCAGAAAAGTGGAGCCGTGCGCTGAACACCGTCGACTGGCTAACCGCACAACTGCCTGTCGGCAGCAGCTACCAGGTCATCACCTTCAACACCGAAGCCACGTTTGCGCTACCGGATACTGCCGGCAAGTGGCTGGAGGTCGCCAACCAGCCACAGCTGGAATCCGTCACACGGGCGCTGCGCGACATACTTCCCAAAGGCGGCACCAGCCTGGAAAATGCATTTCTTGCCCTGGGACGGCTAAGCCCGGCGGCGGATAATATTTTCCTGATCACCGACGGCCTGCCCACGCAGGGCACAGCAGCGCCACGGGGCAGCACGGTCAGCGGCAAGCAGCGGCTCGACCTGTATCAGCAGGCGCTGCGGCGGCTACCGCGCAACGTGCCGGTGAATGTGATTCTGGCGCCCATGGAAGGCGACCCGATGGCGGCCTCGGCCTTCTGGCAGCTTGCCCAGGCCACCCGGGGCAGCTTCATGACCCCCTCGCGGGACTGGCCCTAGGAAACGGCATGCGCAAACGACGCCCAACAGAAGAATTCTCACTCTCGTTTCTCGACGTGATCTGCTGTGGCTTTGGCGCCGTCATTCTGCTGCTGATGATCACCAAGACCGTGCAACCGCAGATCATAGAAGCGTCCACCGTCAACCTGCAGGGGAAGGTGGCCGATTTGCAGACGCAGGTATTCGAGATCCGTGGCGAAACCCGTATTCTCAACCGCGACCTGAATGCCCGCCAGGAGCAGCTCTCTGCCTTGCGCGAGCGCATCGCGATTCTGCAGGGACAATTGGCGAGCACCCGCTCCCGCCACGACAGCCTGCAGGTCAACGCCAGCACGAGTGATGTCATTGCCGAGCAGCTCGCCATCGCCCGCCAGTCACTGTCCGCGGAGCAGAAACGCCTGCAGAGCCAGCAACAGCAAGCCAAAAACAACTATATTGGGGGTATACCGGTCGACAGCGAGTACATCATTTTCGTCATCGATACGTCCGGATCGATGTTCTACTACGCCTGGGAGCGGGTGTTGCGGGAGATCGAGTCAGTGTTGAGCATATACCCCGAGGTGAAGGGCATCCAGGTCATGAACGACATGGGAGACTACATGTTCAGCCGCTACCGCGGCCAGTGGATACCGGATACCGCGGCCCGGCGCACGGCGATCATCCAGAACCTGCGCAACTGGAACGTGTTCAGCAACTCAAGCCCGGTGGAGGGTATCACCCAGGCCATTCGCAGCTTTTACGACGGCAAGAAACGCATTAGCATCTACGTCTTCGGTGACGACTTCACCGGCAATTCGATCAGCCAGGTGCTCAACACCGTCGACCGGCTGAACCGTGACAGCGGCGACCAGCGCCTGATTCGCATCCACGCCGTCGGTTTTCCCGTACTCTACTCACAGGCGCCAGCACAGCAGAATACAGCGCACCGCTTTGCCGCACTGATGAGAGAGATGACCTATCGCAATGGAGGCACCTTTGTCGGGCTCAATGACTACCGCCCCTGAGCGCTGGCTCACCGCTCTGGTGTTTACCTGCCTGCTCGCAGGCTGTGGCACCAAGCAGGTTGTTGTGCAGAGCGAATTCCCCGACCCGGTGATGAACCCCCTGCCCCTGACGCTGGGCATCTGGTACAACGACGACTTTGCCAACCATGAGTTTTTCGATGAGGCCAGTGGCCGCAGCGAGTCCAGCTGGCTCGTAAACACGGGTCAGGCGCAGGTAGAACTGTGGCAGACCCTGCTCACGGGCATGTTTCGCGATGTGGTGTTCATGAACGGTAAACCCGGGCCGGGCCAGATGAACCCGGTGGTGGACGCCGTATTGCTGCCCGCCGTGGATGAACTGCAATACGCCATCCCGTCACACACCAACGTCAAGGTCTACGAGATCTGGATGCGCTATCGTTTCCAGTTGGTTACCACCGGTGGCGAACCCATCGCGGAGTGGACCATGCCGGCCTACGGCAAAACACCCACCGCCTTCATGCAGAGCGATGAGGGCGCGGTGCGCCTGGCCGCCATCGTCGCCCTGCGCGATGCAGGTGCACACTTCGCCACCACCTTCACCCGGGTGCCACAGGTTGAAGCCTGGCTAAACAGCCTGCCGCGCGCTGGCGCAACACAGGTGCAACCGTGAAGCCTCGCCGCCTGCTGCTTGGCGCCCTGCTGCTGAGCTGGCTCACCGGCTGCGTGAATGCCACTGTAGACCAGATGGTGTTCAATTCCCCCACGGAAGGAATGGGCGATGCCTCGGTGGTTATCCTCGGACGTCGACACGCCAGCGACTACGAAACCGAGCCGGGCTTCATCAGTTGTGTCGGCAAGCACATCGGCGCCCGCGACCCGTCGATACGCGTCATTGATGAACTCGAATTCCTCAACGCGCTCTACCCCTGGTTTGAGCCCCGCACGGCGCCGCTGCGCCCGGCAGACCTCGAAAAGCTGTTTGCACACCGCGATGTGGCGGAGAAGTTCGCCACCCTGCAAACACGCTACATGATCTGGATAGACGGCAGCACGGTGCGCGGCGATTCAGCGGGCTCCATGACCTGCGGTATCGGCCCCGGCGGTGCCGGCTGTTTTGGTTTTGGCACCTGGTCTGACGATGCCAGCTATGAGGCCACCATCTGGGATTTTACCCAGCGCGCCGAGGTTGGGCGGATCAGTGCCACCGCCAGCGGGCAGTCCTACATGCCTGCTGTGGTTCTGCCCATTCCGATTATCGCCCCCGTGCAGGGCACAGCCTGTGACAGTGTTGGCGACCAGTTGCTGGATTTCCTCTCCACCGCGAACTAGGAGCTGCCCATGATGACCGCACTCATTCGAAACACCGCGCTCGGTTGCACCCTGCTTGCCGCACTCGCTGGCTGTGCAGGCAACCCGGCCACCGGCGGCGCCAGCGTGGTGGTGATGAGCGAGGGCAAGGAAGCGGAAATCGGCCAGGAGATGTACGCCGAAATCCAGAAGGAGGGCACGATCTACGATGACCGGGAACTGCAGGACTACGTGAATCGGATTGGCCAGCGCCTGGTGGCCAACACGGAACGACCCGACCTGCCCTTCACCTTCACCGTCATCGACAGCCCGGATCTCAATGCCTTCGCCACCCCGGGAGGCTATGTCTATATTCACCGCGGGCTGCTCGCCTACCTGGATTCCGAAGCAGAGCTGGCCGGCGTGCTCGGGCACGAAATCGCGCACGTCACAGCGCGGCATGCGGCACGCCAGCGTGCGGGTTCCATTACCACCCAGGTGCTGGCAGTGACCGCCGGCGTTCTCACCGGTAGCCGGGACATCATGGACTCCGCCGGCATGTACGGCACCGAGCTGGTGCGCGGTTACGGGCGTGAGCATGAACTGGAGGCAGACGGCCTGGGCGCGCGTTACATGCACCTGAGTGGCTACGAGCCTGACGCCTTGCTGAATGTGATCGGCGTACTCAAGGACCAGGAGCAATACCAGCGCGTACGCGCCAAAGCCGGCGGCAAACCGCCAGGCACCTACCATGGTCTCTACGCCACGCACCCGCGCAACGACCAGCGCCTGCAAACGGTCATCCGCGCCGCCAATGAACTGGACACAGGCCAGGTACTGGAGGACCCCAGCGTACCCGGTGAATTTCAGCAGCGCACGGACGGCCTGCTCTGGGGCCCGCGAATCAAGCGCGAAGACAACCGCTACTACCACAACAAACTCGCTTTCAGTTTTGCCCACCCACCGGGGTGGCAGGTGAGCAGTGGCAGCCAGGCAATCATCGCCAGCGCCGCAGATGGCAGCGCCAGCCTCACCATCTCCCTGCAAAGGCCCAATCCAAACCAGACACCGCAGCAGGCCCTGGAAGCATCCGCTACAGGCACCATCAGCGCGGGCCAGGCATTGGAACAGGCGGGCCTGCAGGGTTACAGCGCCGTGGCCAGCGGCAGTGGCAGCGCACGGCGCCTGGCAGTCATCAACCACAACTGGCAGTTCCTGTTCGAGGGCAAGGCAGATAATTTCAAGGCAGCCGATACCGACCTGCTGGCCATTATCGAAAGCTTTCGCCCGCTGCACCCACAGGAGCGCAATGCCGGTGAGCAGCGCTATGTACGCTACATTCAAGTGCCACGAGGTGCCACCATGAGCAGCCTGGCAGCCAGTATTCGCCTGCCGGACGCGGAGGCGCAGCTGCGGCTCCTGAACGGCTTGTACCCCAACGGCGAGCCGCGCACCGGCGACTGGATCAAGGTCATCCAGTAGCGGGGCAGGCCATCACTAAGCCGGCGACGGCATTCAACCGTAGCGTGTATCGGCGACAAACGGGTTGCTGCGGCGCTCCTGGCCGAAGGTGGACGTGGGCCCGTGGCCGGGCACAAAGGTAATGTCATCACCCAGCGGGAACAGGGTATCGCGGATGCTGTGGATCAACTGGTCATGGTCACCCCGCGGAAAATCGGTGCGCCCGATGGAACCCTGAAACAGCACGTCTCCCACCCAGGCCACGCGCTCGCCCGAGTGCAAAAACACGACATGACCCGGTGTATGCCCCGGGCAGTGAAAGACCTGTAGTGTCTGTGCGCCCACTGTGACGGTGTCGCCCTGCTCCAGCCAGCGGTCGGGCGCAAACGCGTCGGCGTGGGGGAAGCCCGACATCTGGCACCATTCCGGCAAACGGTCGATCCAGAAGGCATCCTCTTTCTCCGGACCTTCAATCGGCACGGCAAGCCGCTGGCGCAACACGTCTGCGGCTGCGCAGTGATCCATGTGGCCGTGGGTCAGGAGGATCTTCTCTATCGCCGCACCCATTTTTTCGGCCGCCTCCAGCACCCGCTCAACATCGCCGCCGGGATCCACCAGCGCACCCTTGCCGGTGTCGACACACTTGATGATGGAGCAGTTCTGCTGGTAGGCCGTAACCGGCACGATGGTGACCTGGATAGACATGCGTTACTTCCGGTTCGATTCGAGATCAGCCCGGGGATCGTTGAAGACCGCCATGTCGAGCTGGTTTTCACTTTTGCCCACAATCACTGCCACCGTGGCATCGCCGGTGACGTTGACCGCCGTGCGCACCATGTCGAGCAGGCGGTCCACACCGATAATAAGCGCGATACCCTCCACCGGCAGGCCGGCCTGTTCCAGCACCAGCGCCAGGGTTACCAGGCCCACGCCCGGCACCGCCGCGGTGCCGATGGAGGCGAGAGTGGCGGTGAGGATCACTGTGAGGTACGCGACCATGCTCAGCTCCACGCCGTACACCTGGGCAATAAACACCGTCGCCACGCCCTGCATGATCGCCGTGCCATCCATGTTGATGGTGGCGCCCAGCGGCACGGTGAAACCCGCCACCGAACTGTGCACACCGAGACGACGCTCAACGGTGCGCAGGGTTATCGGCAGGGTGGCGCCGGAAGACGCCGTGCTGAAGGCAAAGGCCCACACCGAGCGCATTTTCTGCATCATCATGCGCGGGGAAACCCGGGCAATGGTCGCCAGCAGCGCGTTGTAGGTAACCAGGCCGTGAAAAATGAGCACCGCGAGCACCGTGAAGAAGTAGGCCGCAAGATCCATGATGGCGCTGATGCCCATCTCGGCAAACAGCTTCGCCAACAGGGCAAACACACCCCAGGGCGCCAGCTCCATAAGCAGGCCGACCATCTTCATGATGACAGCTTCCATATCGGTGAAGAAGCTGGCGATCCGTCGCCCCGGCTCCCCCGCGTGGGAGATGGCGTAGCCGAAAAGCAGCGCAAACACGATCACCTGGAGCATATTGCCTTCCGCCATGGCGGCGACCGGGTTGGAAGGCACAATATTCACCAGCACATCGGTGAGCGGCGGCGGCTTGGCCACTTCAAACTGTGCATCGCCCGCCATTTCCACCCCGGCACCGGGGCCAATGGCCACGGCCGCGAGCAGGGCGATACTGATGGCAATCGCGGTCGTAGCAAGATAGAAAAGAATGGTCTTGACGGCGATAGGCCCCATGCGCGCGCTGTCACCGAGGGAGCTGGAACCGCAGATCAGCGACACCAGTACCAGGGGCACGACCAGCAGCTTCAGCGAGGCGACAAACATGCGCCCGACCACATCGAACACGCCAAGCACCAGCCAGTCATTGACCGCCCGGCGCAACGGATCGGCGAGCTCACTACTTTGCAGCAGCAGATTGCACAGGGAACCCAGCACAATGCCGGCCACCATCGCCAGAAGAATCCGCTTGGTAAGGCTCATCGGCGAGCCTGCGAGTGGGTTGCCGCGCTGCAGATGGTTTTACGCATCACTATCGCACGCTCCCGGCAGGTGGCTGACAACGTCGGCGTCAGCACAGGCGTTGCAGGGCGAGGACAGGGTTTCGCGTTGCCCCCCAACACGCAGCGCACAGACGGGGTTGTACTCCATGGTGCACACCTGCGGCCGTGGTTTGCTGCAGACGATCTCGCTACTGGCGCTTTCCGCCTGCAGCGGTGCTTCGCGCGGCGCGTCCTGCGGTGGCGCAGGCGCGGGCGGCTGGTTCGCACCGCATCCCGAAAGCAGCACAATCAGGCACAGCGCACCGTATCGCAGCATGTGAATTCCTTCGCCATGAAAAAGCGCTAGGGTATCACTGCCACCCGCTAAACGCAGCTTTGCCGCCACAGCGTCTTCAGCCGAAGTCTCCCGCCTGGTAGTCGCGAATCGCCTGCTCAATTTCCGCCGGGGTGTTCATGACAAACGGGCCATACTGCGCCACTGGCTCGCCGATGGGCTGCCCACGCAGCAACAATACAGAGGCGCCCTCGCTGCCCGCGAGCAATGACCAGTGGTCGCCGCGAGAGGTAATGGCCAGCTGCCCGGCGAGCACGGATCGCCCGGACTGTTCAAGGACGCCGGCATACACGTAGGCCAGCAGCGCCTCACCGACCGGCACAGGCAGCTCAAGCGTCGCGCCGGGCTGCAAGGTGACATCGACAAGTCCCGCGCGCGGCGCCAGCTCTTGCAAGGGGCCACGAGACGCGATGGCGCCCAACTGCCAGTCGCCGGCAATTGTGAGCGCGGTAAAGCCGTCTCCCTCGCTCCGCGTCAGCGTCTCAGCGGGAATGTCCCGATAGCGCGGTTCATCCATTTTTTCCGTCGCCGGCAGGTTGATCCACAGCTGAAAGCCATGCAAGCCCTGGGTATCTGAAGTGGGCATCTCGGAATGGATAATCCCGCGACCGGCTGACATCCATTGCACACCGCCACTGCGGATCTCACCGCGGTTGCCGCGGCTGTCCTCATGGATAATGCCCCCGTGCTTCATGTAGGTGAGCGTTTGCATACCCCGGTGCGGGTGTGGCGGGAAGCCCCCACCCAGATCCTCGCGACGCTCGGCACGCAACTCATCGAGCATGAGTATCGGGTCCATCGCGGCGTGCTGCATACCCGTGATGCGCTGAATTGCCACCCCGTCCCCATCCTGGCTGGGCCTGGCAGAACGAATTTCGTGAACTGAACGCGCTTGCATGATGTGACCTCCTCAAGATTTGGCCACACATTAAGCTCGTTATTTACGAAATAAAATCGCATTATTTCGCCACTTGCTTTCGATTACTTGGAAAGGTGCTGACATGAACCGAACCACGCTCGAACAATGGCGCATGCTGCAGGCAGTGGTGGACCACGGAGGCTTCGCCCAGGCGGCGGCCGCCATTCACAAGAGCCAGTCAACCATCAACCATGCCGTACACAAGCTGCAGGACCAGCTGGGTGTGCCAGTACTGGAGGTTGTGGGTCGCAAGGCGCAGCTCACCGAGGCCGGCGCCCTGCTGCTGCGGCGCGCCGGCCAGCTACTGGCGCAAGCCACGCAGCTGGAGGATATCGCCACCAGCCTGGCACAGGGCACCGAGGCGGAGATTCACCTGGCCGTTGATGAACTCTACCCCACGGAGCATCTTGCCCGCGTGATGGACCTGTTTTCCACGCGCTACCCCAATACCCGTATTGAGCTCTACGAGACCATTCTCTCAGGCGGCGCAGAACGGCTGCTGCGCGGGGAGGTCGGGATGCTGATTGCCAGCGCGGTACCCGGAGGGTTCCTGGGGGAGCCCATCAGGCAGGCTGAGTTTGTTGCAGTCGCTGCCCGCGGTCATGCGCTGCATCAGTACGGGCGCCCTCTCACGGTGCAGGACCTCGCGCGGGAGCGACAGATCGTGATCAGGGATTCCGCCCAGGACCGTCGCACAGACTCCGGTTGGCTCGGTGCGGAACAACGCTGGACCGTGAGTCACGTGGCCACCTCCATCGAACTCGTTGGTCGCGGGCTCGGCTTCGCGTGGCTACCCGTGAGCAGGGTCGCGGCGGCTCTGGACGCGGGGGATATACAGGCACTGCCACTGGAGCGGGGTGCGCGGCGCTACGCCACCCTGTACCTCACCCTTGCCGACCCGGACTGCGCAGGGCCCGCCACACGTGACCTTGCGGGGTTGTTCCGCAGCCAAGCGCTGTAGGACCAACGGCAATCTGTTCTATTTTTTAGAAAGCTATTGCCAAATCTATGCGATTTTAATCGACATTTATCGAATGCACACTGGACGCGAACTCACAGTAGAGAGGTAGCACCATGGGTAAGCTGGTTGACGGTCAGTGGCAGGACGTGTGGTACGACACCGACAGCAATGAAGGGCGCTTCGTGCGCGAAAGCGCCGGTTTCCGCCATTGGGTGACCGCCGATGGCGCGGCAGGACCCACGGGTGACAACGGGTTCGCAGCCGCGGCCGGGCGCTACCACCTGTATGTGTCGCTCGCCTGCCCCTGGGCACACCGCACGCTGATCGTGCGTGCGCTCAAAGGCCTGGAACCGCTGATTGATGTCTCCGTGGTGAGCCCGCTGATGCTGGAGAACGGCTGGACCTTCAACCGCGACGAGGGCAGCAGTGGTGACCTCGTCGGCAACGCCGATTTTCACCACCAGATCTACACCCGTGCCGCACCCAACTACACCGGCCGCGTCACGGTGCCGGTACTCTGGGACCGGGAACGGAACACCATCGTCAGCAACGAGTCCGCCGACATCATTCGCATGTTGAACAGCGGTTTTGACGCCCTTACCGGCAATACCGTGGATCTATACCCAACCGCGCTGCACAGTGCCATCAACGCCTGGAACAAACGCATTTATCCCGCTGTGAACAACGGTGTGTACCGCGCGGGCTTCGCGACCACACAGGACGCCTACGAGGAAGCCTACAGGGCGCTGTTCAACGAGCTCGATCACCTCGACGCGCAGCTTGCCGACCAGCGCTTCCTGACGGGAGAGCGCCTGACCGAAGCGGACATCCGCCTGTTCACAACCCTCATCCGCTTTGATGCCGTCTACCACGGACACTTCAAGTGCAACCGGCAGCGGCTGGAAGACTACCGCCATCTACCCGGCTACATCCGTGACATCTACCAGCAACCCGGCGTGGCAGAGACCGTGGACTTTCACCATATCAAGACGCATTACTATGCGTCCCACCGCAACATCAACCCGACCGGTATCGTGCCGGCCGGGCCGGAGATCGACTACCGCGCCGCACACGGGCGCGGTTAAGCCGGCGACGGCAGGTCCCGCGGGAACAACTGATGCACTAGCTGACCCGCCCCGCCGTCGCCCAACGCCGCCCAGTGCTGCAGCGGCAACTGCAGCTGGAGGTAGCCCGCCGTGGGCAGGTTGGTCAGGTGCAGACCGGGTACCAGGTAATTGGCCAGATCCGTCAGGCCGGGGTTGTGGGCAATAAGAAACACTGCCTCATCGGTATCGGGGCGCGCGCGCAGCCAGACCAGCAGCTGCTCTGCGCTGAAGGTATACAGGGCCGTTTCAGTCCAATGCGAGAGGGCAGCAAGGCCGGACCAGCCGGAACACAGTCCCGCCAGGGTCATTTGCGCACGCTTTGCGCTGCTGGCGTGAATCGGCAGGGGTTGCAGCCAACGCTGCAGGGCGGCGCCCATACGCGGTGCATCCCGCAGGCCGCGGGCATTGAGTGGGCGATCGTGGTCTGCAAGCCCCGGCTCGGCCCAATCCGACTTCGCGTGGCGCAGCAAGTGCAGGGTTTTCATCCTGAATTTCTCCTCAACCCATCTACGGCGAAAGACCTCTCCTCCGCGCGTTGGTCCGGGCCCAAGTCAGGCACAATTCGGGAGAAAAAACCAGATCGTTTTCACTCTCCGGGTCACGCATAATGGCGCGCCGCGACATTACAGGACCGCAACGGACACCATGAGCAAGAGCATTTCCCAGCGCATCGCCGAAGAACTCGCCGTCAAAGAAAGCCAGATCAGTGCCGCCATCGGACTGCTGGATGAAGGCGCCACGGTGCCCTTCATCTCTCGCTACCGGAAGGAAGTCACCGGCGGACTGGACGACACGCAGATGCGTCACCTCGATGAGCGCCTGCGCTACCTGCGAGAGCTGGACGAACGCCGGCTTGCCATCCTGAAGTCGATTGCCGAGCAGGAAAAACTGACGCCGGCACTGGAGCAGGCACTGCGGGAAGCCGACACCAAGAACCGGCTGGAGGATCTCTACCTGCCCTACAAGCCCAAGCGGCGGACCAAGGCGCAGATCGCCCGTGAAGCGGGGCTGGAGCCACTGGCGGACGCGCTGGTGACAGACCCGCAGCAAGACCCGGAGCAGCTGGCAGGCGCCTACCTCAACCCAGACAACGGTATTGAGGACACCAAGGCGGCTTTGGACGGGGCACGTCAGATACTCATGGAACGCTTCGCGGAAGACGCGGACCTGCTGGCACGGCTACGCACTTTCCTGCAGGAAAACGCCCAGCTCGCCGCACGCCTGGTGCCCGGCAAGGAGAGCGAGGGGGCAAAGTTTCGCGATTACTTCGAGCACACCGAGGCGCTGGCGACCACGCCCTCCCACCGCGCACTGGCCATGTTCCGTGGCCGCAACGAGGGTTTCCTGCAGCTCAACCTGTTGCTAGACCCGGATGAAAAGCCCGGTGATGCCCATCCCTGCGAGGCGATGATTGCAGACTACTGGTCGATCCGCGATGCCGGGCGGGCAGCCGATCGCTGGCTGGCGGATACGGTGCGCTGGACCTGGCGGGTAAAACTGCTGACCCACCTGCAAACCGACCTGTTAACACAGCTGCGCGAACGTGCCGAGCAGGAGGCTATCGGCGTGTTTGCGCGCAACCTGAAGGATCTCCTGCTGGCGGCACCCGCCGGGGCCCACGCCACCATCGGCCTCGACCCGGGGCTGCGCACAGGCGTGAAGCTCGCTGTTGTCGATGCCACCGGCAAGGTGCTGGACCACGGCGCCCTGTTTCCACATCCACCCCAGAAGCGCGCGCGGGATGCGAGCGCCGAGCTTCTGCGCCTGATCCAGCAACATAACGTTGAGCTCATCGCCATTGGCAATGGCACTGCCAGCCGGGAGACCGACAAGTTCGTCGGCGAACTGCTGCAGGCACACCCCGATCTCAACTGCCGCAAAGTCATGGTGAACGAGTCCGGGGCCTCCATCTATTCGGCATCCGAGTTTGCCGCACGGGAGTTTCCCGACCTCGATGTGACCATTCGCGGCGCGGTATCCATCGCCCGCCGGCTGCAGGACCCACTGGCTGAGCTGGTGAAAATCGACCCGAAATCCATCGGCGTGGGCCAGTACCAACACGATGTGAGCCAGGTGCAGCTGGCACGCCAACTGGACGCGGTGGTCGAGGATTGCGTGAACGCCGTGGGGGTTGATGTGAATACGGCCTCGGTACCGCTGCTGGCGCGAGTATCGGGATTGAACCAGAACCTGGCCAGTAACATCGTCGCCCAACGCGACCAGGCGGGAAGCTTTGTCAGCCGCCGGGACCTTCTGCAGGTATCGCGCTTCGGCGAGAAGACCTTTGAGCAGGCTGCGGGCTTCCTGCGTATCAGCAACGGCAGTAACCCGCTGGACGCCTCTGCAGTCCACCCCGAGTCCTACGCACTGGTGGAGGATATCGCCAAACGCCAGCAGCGGCCTCTGGCCAGCCTCATTGGTGACTCGGCATTCCTGCGCAGTTTGCGCCCCAATGACTACGTCACCGAGCAGGTCGGCCTGCCCACGGTCATCGATATTCTGCGGGAACTGGACAAGCCCGGGCGCGACCCGCGGCCCGAGTTCCGCATGGCCAGCTTTCAGGACGGCGTGGAGAAAATCTCCGACCTCAGGCCGGATATGGTTCTGGAAGGCACCGTCACCAACGTCACCAACTTTGGTGCCTTCGTGGACATCGGTGTGCACCAGGACGGGCTGGTGCACATTTCAGTGCTCGCTGACCGCTTCGTCAAAGACCCCCACGACGTGGTCAAGGCGGGCGACGTGGTGAAAGTCAAGGTTATGGAGGTGGATCTGGAGCGCAAGCGCATTGCACTGAGCATGCGCCTCAATGACAAGGCCGAAGATGCGGCGCGTCAGCCGGGCGGGCGGACGCAGCAGCCGCGGAGCAGGCGCAATGAGGGCAAACCGTCGGCACGTGGTCGCGGGGCCGGAAACGGCGCGCAGGCGGCGCCTTCCACGGCTCTGGCGGCGGCGTTTGCCAAGGCGCGTAGCGACAGCTGAGCCATGGCAGCCAACGGCAGAACCCGCTAACGCTCCGCGGCGCCCGTCCAGCCCAGCTTGGCAGCGTCCAGCGTAATCGTCACGGGCTCCGCACTGCCCACCTCACCGGCAAGCCAGGGCAGCAATACATAGAGCAGCCCCGGCGTGCCGTGCAGCAGCGGCAGCGCAATCAGCAGGGTGTCGCCCGCACTGTTCAGCAACACGGCGTGGTCGGTGCGCTGCGGTAGCGAGGTGCTCACCATGGCGGACCACTCCAGCGCCACGCCCTGGCGTAACTGCCAACGCAGTTCCAGTGCCAGGCTGTCCAATTCGGTAAACAACTGTTGGCACAGCGTACGTTCGTCGATGAGGCGCCCGCCGGCGCGGCCGGTAGGTGCGGGAAACTCCACCCGCAGGCCGCGCTGCTCACAGACGTTGCCGTCACGGGTGAAGCTCCAGGCGGGCTGTGCCACCTGCGGGATAACCGGTATCGGCTCCGGCGCCGCGGCGAGCTGTGCGGGGCCGACAGAAAGCAGCCCGGCGCAATCATTGCGAGCGCAGAACGCGCTGGCGATGCGGGCCTCCAGGACATCTTGCTGCTCACGCCGGGGGTGGCTGAGCATGACGCTCAGAGAACCCGCCGTGATGCCGAGGTCAGCCAGTGGTGACGACAGCAATTGCACCGTTTCACTGGCCTGCACGGCGCGCTGCAGGCGCAGAACATCATCGGCGTATTGTTCCACTGCTACGGCCCAACCGAGCAGACGGGGTACAGCAGCGCCCTCCGCAGTCGCCTGGCGGCGCGCCAGCGCAGCTTCGGCAAGCAGCACCTCGGCCAGCTCCAGCAGTGCGATATCCGCAAACTGTTGCCTGGCGACGTTGTCACTGCTATCCAGGCGTTCTGCCAGGCGATAGAACCGGGAACTTTCAGGGGCTGGGGCGTCGCTGGCGTGAACTGACAGCATGCACGACAGCAAAACGAGCAGCAGATACACCGGCATGGCCGTCTGTCGGCAGAAACGTGCGCACACAACGCGCAACCGCCCAACCAACACGAGGCAGCCTTTATTCGTCTCCACGTCTGACGGGGCGGCGCTGGGCCTTCAGGGTGCCGCGCTGCTGCTTCTTGTCCAGCCGCTTGCGCTTTGACGAGAGTGTAGGCCGCGTCGGTCTACGCGCCTTGCGCGGGCGACAGGATTCGGCAATCAGTTCCGCCAAGCGCGCCAAGGCGTCTTCACGATTTTTCGCCTGGCTACGGAAGCGCTGGGCCTTGATGGTCACAACACCTTCCGCGGAAATGCGGCTATCGCGACGGGCGAGCACTGCGGCTACACAACTTTCCGGCAAGGAGGAGGCAGCCGCGTCAAAACGCAGGTGTATGGCCGTGGATACCTTGTTCACGTTCTGACCACCGGCGCCCTGGGCTCGAATCGCACTCAGTTCAACCTCATCCAGCGGGATCGCCAGGGTTGGGTTAATCTGCAACATGTCCTGTGCTGTTATACTCACCTCCGTCTCCGCATGGGTGGCGCTGGCTGCCAACGACCTGGGCGCAGGCTTTCCCTGTGATGTCGCTAGCGATCCTGAAACCAGGCTACAAATTCATCGAACTCGACAACACCGCTACCATCGCTGTCAATCGCGTGAAAGCCCACCTTTGGGTCCTCACCGGCTTCCAGGGCATCCAGACCTTCAAGCAATGCAATGAACTCCGTCAGCTCAATCCTGCCATCGCCGTTACTGTCGAAATGGTCAAAGTTTTCACGCAATTCCTGCGCAGACACATCGGACATCATCTAAATCCTCATTCAATGGCGCACTATAGTGACATCAAATTCCCGCCCAGGCGACGCGCTCGCACCTCGCCACAGCGAAACGAACACCGCTCGCACGTGCGCAGAGTATAATGAAGTGTACAGCCCACTGTACGTGGTCGCCTTGAAAAGAAAACACTTCCAAATGGGAATCGTTCGCGTTATGGTGCGCAGTCTGACAAAGCCTCAGCCCCCTCTAGAACGCTGGTGACCCCGCCG
The DNA here is from genome assembly GCF_000423125.1 of Haliea salexigens DSM 19537. Lineage (GTDB taxonomy): Bacteria > Pseudomonadota > Gammaproteobacteria > Pseudomonadales > Halieaceae > Haliea > Haliea salexigens. Next base: position 5,736 of record NZ_AUHJ01000017.1, on the reverse strand, counting down.
ATGGAAATGAAATCGCCCCCTGGAGCCCCGAAAACCTTATGGTCGTTGCGCCGGGGAGAGCATTGTGCGATCGCCGGCTACGACGACTTGCTGGCGGAAGCCTACAAGGTGAGGTTGATGGAGTTCGGTTTTTACCCGGGCGAAACCGTATCCTGCCTGCAATCGCCCGCCTTCGGTGCACCCAAGGTCTATCGCGTCAACAACACCATTTATTCGCTGGACGATGAAATCGCAGATCATATCCTTGTAGAGAGCACTCCGTCGCGTGACTAGAGTACTGCTGATCGGCAGCCCGAACTCGGGCAAAAGCCTGCTGTTCAACCGCCTCACGGGCCTTTCGCAGAAAGTGGCGAATTTCCCGGGCATCACCGTGGATGTAGCAACCGGCAAGTTGCAGGGCATGGATGATGTCGACCTGGTCGACTTTCCCGGAACCTACTCCCTGAAAGCCATTTCGGCCGAAGAAAAGGTCGCAGTCGCACAGTTCGAGAAAGCCCTCGAAGACACCGAAGTCGAGCACGTGTTGTGCCTTATTGATGCCACACGGCTGGAGAAGAGCCTGTTTTTCACGCTGCAGGTGATTCGCGAATGCGAACAGCACGGCAAAGCCGTTACCGTGCTCGCAAATATGATAGACGTGCTGGAAGCCAACAACCTGAGCATCGACCTGGCCGCACTTGAGACGGCCATTCACACACGGGTCATCCCCATCTCCGCTCGCTCCGGCAAGGGCCTTGCTGACATAGCAGAACAGATTCGTGCGGCGCGCTCGGCCGGCGCGCAAGTGCAGCGGCCGCACCTGACGGATACACCCGACGAACTCCTGCGAGGCACCGCGCATCAGCTTGCCCAGAGGCTTGGGCCACGCGGTGATGTACTGGTACGTACCCAGAATCGGCTGGACGCGTTCTTTTTGCACTCGTTTACCGGAGGCTTCGCGTTCTTCGGCATCATGTATCTGCTGTTCCAGTCGATTTTCACCTGGTCGACGCCGGCCATGGACGCCATCGAAAGCTCACTGGCATGGATGGCCGACGGCATTGTGCCGCTGATCGGGAACTCGATACTGCAGGACTTTACCGCCGATGCCCTGTTCAGTGGCATCGGCGCCTTCCTCGTTTTCGTGCCGCAGATTTTCGTGCTGACCTTTGTTATTGGCTTACTGGAGGATTCAGGCTACATGGCGCGGGCCACCCTGATCTGCCACAAGCCGCTGCGCTACTTCGGCCTCACCGGCAAGAGCTTTGTGCCCATGCTGTCCGGCGTGGCCTGCGCCATTCCGGGAATATACGCCGCGCGCGCCGTGGACTCACCCCGCAAGCGCCTGCTGACCTACATGGCAATTCCCCTGATGCCCTGCTCGGCGCGGCTGCCTGTGTACGCTTTGCTGATCGCCGCGTTCATCCCTGCGGAGACATTCCTGGGGGGCCTGGTGGGCTGGCAGGGTCTGGCCATGTTCGGCATCTATTTCTTCGGCATGTTCATGGCACTGGTGATCACCGGCTTCGTGTCACGGGCCAGAAAGGATAAGTTCGACGATCTGCCCTTCGTGCTTGAGCTACCGCCCTACCGCCTGCCGGGCATAAAACCGCTGCTGCGCAACGCCTTCAACCGCGCCAAACACTTCGTGGTAAAGGCGGGCAAAATCATCTTCGCGGTGACACTGGTGGTGTGGGTGCTGGGCTACTTCCCCAACTACGGCGCGGATCTCGGCCAGTCGTGGCTGGGCCACATGGGGCGCATCATCGAACCCCTGTTTGCACCGTTAGGGCTGGACTGGCGCTATGGTGTCGCCATTCTCACCTCGTTCCTCGCCCGCGAAGTGTTTGTCGGTACCCTCGGCACCATATTCGGTATTGAGGGCGCAGAGGAAAACATGGTGCCACTGGTGCAGCAGATCCAGGGCAGCGATCTGACCATTGCCTCCGGTCTGGCGCTGTTGGTGTTCTTCGCGATTGCCCTGCAGTGCGTATCCACCATGGCGATTCTCGCGAAAGAAAGTCGCTCTGGTACACTGGCATTGAAGATGTTCGGCGCCTATTTTGTACTCGCCTACGCGATGGCCTTGCTGGTTTACCACCTGGCTGCCTTGTTTTAAGCGGTCACTGTGTGAGCCAACGGCCCTGCGGGTCGGCAAGCACCCACTGCTGCGCAAACCAGAAAAACTCGCCGCGGCGCTCTGTCGATGGCACTGTGCAATTCACCTTGTTGCGGCCCGCCTGCAACGGCGGCAGGCTTACCGTGACACGATCAGCTTCGCGCACAAGCGCCAGCGCCCCACCGGATGCACTGAAGCACGCCAGCCGTTCCCGCTGGTAGCGTTCATCGGCCGGCAAACTGAAACCCAACACCCCGGGCGCCTGCTCGCTGCCCCTGATCAGCGTGTCACCGGGATCAATCTCCGTGACGGGCAGCGGCCGGGCGTCGAGCGCCAGCGCCAGCCGCTCCAGGCTGCCCTGACTGCGCGACAGAGAGAAACGGGGAATTGCGGTGCGCGGTGTTTCCGCCCCCACCGCACCCGAAAACTGCGCCAGACCGAACAGCTCACGCGCCGCGAGCAACGCCTCAAGCGCGGGTGAATACTCACCATAAGGGTAGGCGAATACGCTCAGCACTTCCGTGGACAACGCCTGTGTCAGATACGCAACGCTGTCGTCAATCTCCGCGGAGACACGATCATTCCAGGCCTCGTCGCTGCCCTGCTCACTGCCGCGCAGCAGATGCTCATGGGTACGGGAATGAGCGCCAATAGAAGCCAGCCCGGAGTCATGTAACTCGCGCAACTGCGCCCGGGACAGGGTCGCGGCATAGCCCTGATCCACAGCGTCAGTAGCGACGAATACGGCAAACGGCATGCCTCGTGCAGCCAGCTCAGGAAAGGCCGTGGAATAGACGGATTCGTATGCATCATCAAACGTGATCGCCACCGCGTTATCCGGCACATCGCCGCTACCAAAGACGCCGTCGAGCAGCTCATCGAGTGGCACGACCACAAACCCGTTGTTTTCGATATAGTCGAGATGAGCGCTGAATTGTGCCGGTGTGACGCTGGTACTCGCCGGTGTTTCCTCATCCACATGATGATAAAGGAGGATCACGCCGTGATCAGCGACCGCCGAAGCAAGAAAGAATGCGCATAATACCGCCAGCCAGCCAATCCTCATGGTGCGCTCGACTCCGCCAACATCCGGCGAAACTGCCTGATCATCGAACGGATTTCTTTCACATAAGCCTCTCTTCGCTCTGAGTAATAGATCAATGCCCTGGCCAGTTTCAGGCCGGCCATGGGTTCGTCCTCCCGGCGCAGGCGCGCACGCAGCGCGCGGAACTCGCGATAGCGTTCATGCGTATTCAGATTGTTCATGTACCGGCGCATCGCCTCGGAGACGCTGGGAAACACTTCAAGTTCATGACGGGCACCGGTGGACCGGTTTGCCGGGACGATGCCACAGCCCTCGGTGTAACACCACTGGCCGAACAGGTTGTTCCCCTCGACGGCAAAACGCGACCGTCCCCAGCCCGACTCCTTGGCGGCCTGCGCCAGCGCCAGGGGCAGTGGTATCGTATCGACCCGCAACAAAAGCGCCGCCAGCAGGCCTTCGGGCGGCGTGTCAGCCTGCCAAGGCAGCTCGTAGCGAACAGAAAGCTGTCGCAGCCACCGCGCTTCATCGTCGGGCAGTTCGTCTGGAGGGCCGGCTTGCTGCAATGCTTTCAGGCGTGCTCGCTGCGCGCGAATAACATCGTTGTGGTGCTCGATGATCGGTGTCATGTAGCGGAAAAACGCACGCTTCATACTGGGAACGTGGTCGATCGCGGCAAAATCGGGCAGCTCCCCGAATTCATCCCGCTCGAGCGAGCGCCACTGCAGCACAAGCAAGAGTCCTACAAGAACAACCGCTAGCGGAAGCAACACACAGTATCGCGGTGGCAGCGCCCACCCCACTTCAGCGGGCCTCCGCATGGGAAAAGCGCACCTCAATTACACTGCGGGTGATGCCGCAATACCCCCGAGTGTGTTCGCCGCCGCCTGAAGGGACTTTCTTACCGTACATGGCCGAAATACTCTCACAACAGGCACGCACGCTGCAAAAGAGCGGCCAAAGCCGCATCACGATGCTCCGACCGTTCAGGCTCGGCGCAGGCGTTCAGAAGGTGTACGTGAGCGCTGCAAATCCTTTGATCACATGCTCGTCCTCGACGATCGGGCTCGCGGTGATGTCGCTACCCAGGCGCTCCACGGCCACACTGAGGACCGCACGCCAGTTTTCGGTGAACTCGTAGAACCCTGCGAGCCCCGCTTCCAGCGTGGCCGTGTCTCCGACGGCATAACCCGGTCGATTTGCCGTGGCCGCGGCGGCGGGGACGCCAAAATCGTGATTTGCGAGCTCGCTGCTCACCCAGTTGGCACCGAATTCCGGTGTCAGCCGCAGATTGCCAAATTGAAAACTGCGAGACACACGCGCCGCGAGAGCGCCGCCGCCAACCCGGTCAAGCACGTCATGCGCGTAGCTCAGGTCCAGTTCAAAACCGTGGGCGCACTCATAAACCAGTGCCAAGCCACCCATGAGAGTACTGTCCCGGTCGCCCAGGCCCTGCAAGGCACTGCTGTCGCCCTCTTCATAGGCGCCGACACGGTAGGAAGCCGTCAGAGCCAATCGCAGGTCATCACTGCCCCATACGCCATAGCGCACGTCAGGCCCAATCCACTGTAACCGTTCACCAAAATAGGTAATGGCTGGAATCGGCTGGATTACGTTGGTGTCGGAGCCGACATAGGGGCTGCTGCGGCCGATAAAACCCAACCCCGCGCCCCACTGGCCGGTTTCGCCCAAGACATTGAAGAGCTCGATATCCAGATGGATTGCGCTGCCTCGCTGTGCGTTGAACGCCGCCCGTTGGAAGCTTGGCGGGCCCTTGGGCTGATAGTTGTTGGACAGACCTACGGGCTCGCGCGGAATACCGATAAAGTTGCGGTCTAGTGCCTGGTTATCGTTTTCATCCAGGTAGACCAGCACCGCAATCTCACCTTCTGGCGCATCGGAGATGGTATAGGCTTGCCCGGGGCGGATCGCGTACCGCTCCTCCCTCGCGGGACCGCGGAAATTACCGAACGCGTTCGCGTCGTCATACACCTGAAGGACGACTGTGCCTTCGTCAGGCAGATTTGCCAGACTGAGGGATATGTCTGCTGCGTACGCTGTGCTCGGCAACAGGAAAGGCAGCGCGAGCAGGGCGCCTGGGGATCGCACGCCAAAGATCAAAGTTGTCATCAACACCTACTTATTACCACCGCGAGGGCAGGGAGGGTAGCAGCCTTTTCGGCGACTTGTTTGCCAGTGTAACGCAGCTGGTGCGGGCATAAAAAAACCCCGAAGCGCGTAGCACTTCGGGGTTTTGGTATTAAAGCCTGGCGATGACCTACTCTCACATGGGGAGACCCCACACTACCATCGGCGATGCATCGTTTCACTACTGAATTCGGGATGGGGTCAGGTGGTTCCAATGCTCTATGGTCGCCAGGCAAACTGGCTTGACCGAGTCGGGTCCTACGCGCACTTTGCGCTGCCCTCGTCTTGTCAAATAAGGTGGTAAATCAAGCTGATACCGCTGTTCACGGGTCGTACCGACTTCATCTCGTCATGACTTCTGACGCGTACTTCCATCTCACTACGACTTGTCACAACATCCAGCTCTCTCGTGGCCTTTCATGCGCCACGCAAATCACTTGGATTATAT
>NZ_KE383979.1:87638-87970 GCF_000423125.1 Haliea salexigens DSM 19537 | reverse complement strand
TCACCCAGGTCGAAGGCCAGCGTGCCGCTGTCTGTGCCCAGGGTGGCGTCCGCCGTCGTCGCCGCGCCATCGCTGGCGGTGGGTGCACTGCCGTCACCGGCAAAGGTCAGGGTCAGCGTGGTGCTGGAGGTGTCGCCGTCTGCATCCGTGATCTCATAGGTAAAGACGTCGGTGGAGCCCGCCGGCACGCTCGCGTTCGGCGTGTAGGTCCACTCCCCGTTCGCCGCCAGGGTCAGGCTGCCGTGGGCGCCGGCCAGGGCCGTGCCCACTGTGCCGCCCGCCAGGCCGGTCACGGTGATGCCACCGTCCGCACCCGCCTGGTCGTTGCCCAG
>NZ_KE383979.1:0-87069 GCF_000423125.1 Haliea salexigens DSM 19537 | reverse complement strand
GGGTGTCATCACCCAGGTCGAAGGCCAGCGTGCCGCTGTCTGTGCCCAGGGTGGCGTCCGCCGTCGTCGCCGCGCCATCGCTGGCGGTGGGCGCAGTGTCCACTGGCGGTGGCGGTGGCGGTGGCGGTGGCGGTGGTGAGATCTCCGTGCCGTCGACAATCGTCACCACGCCCTGCGGATCGCCAATGGTCGCGCCTGAAGCGTTGCTCAGGTTCACCAGCAAGCGCTCGGTCGGCTCTTCAACAGCATCTTCGTTGGTCTGAACAAGCACTGTCGCAGTGGTCGTGCCAGGCGCAAAGGTCACCGTGCCCGACGCCGGGTCGTAATCACCACCGATTACCGTGGCACTGTCATCCGCGGTGGCAAACTGCACGCTGACAGGCTGATCACTCGGCCCGGATAGACTCAGCGTCACCTCTGCCGTCTGGCCCTCCGTCACGGTGACATCGTTTATGCTGATCACCGGCGTAAACCCGTCGAGAATCGTGACAATGCCCTCGCCATCACCAATGACGGCGCCCGCCGCGTCGCTCAGGTTGACCGTGAACTGCTCGGTCCCTTCCTGCAACTCATCCGCGTTAGTCTGGAACTGAATCGTGACGCTGGTCGTACCCGGTGCAAACGTGATGGTGCCCGAGGCCGGGTCGTAATCTCCCCCCACCACGGTCGCCGTGCCATCCTCACTCTGAAAGCGCACCGAAACAGGGTTGTCGCTAGCTTTAGACAGGCTCACCACCACTTCCGCAACATCGCCTTCGGCCACGGTGACATCACCAATGCTCACCACCGGCGGCGCAGGGGGTGTAATGGGATCCCCGCCCGTCACCACTACGGTAACCGTTGCCGTATCTGCATTGTTGCCATCCGGGGTGGTTGCGGTATAGGTGAAAGTGTCTGTTCCCGTGAAGCCGTCGTTGGGAGAATAGGTCACGGTGCCATCATCATTGATGACGACGCTGCCGTTGGCAGGCTGACTGGTGCCGGTGATGACCGACCCCTCAACGAAAACATCATTGTCTTTGACCGTTACAACAACCGGGACGCCCTCCTCCGTTGTTTCAGCGTCATCGATAGCATCAACTGTCAGGAGTGCCGATTCTTCTACCCGCAATTCAGTTTCGGTAGGGGTGAAACGGGCGACCGAGTGGAACTCGTCCGTATTCTCCACAATCCGCGCCAGGCGCACAAAGCCGTGCCCTTCGCTGACGCCGCCAGCCTCGGCCCCGGCGGCCGGTGCCTCCAACCCATCGAGAATGTCGCCATCCCCTTCCAAGTTGGCCAACAGGGTTTCAACCGTTTCGTCCTCAAGGGCACTCTCCTGTGCGCTCGCTGCGCGTTCCGCCACGATATCGCGTGTGAGCAACAGCTCGGGCACATCGACTACCGTCAAGGGGCTGCCATCCTCGAGTGCCAACTCGACTGAGCCACCATTAGGCGTCACAACGGTTTCGCCCTCGCGCAATACATCACCCGGCTGAAGTTCACGCAGCTCACCGTTCGGCCCACGGGCGTACGCCGTGCCCGAGACCGAAACTACTGTTGCAATCGCCTGATCTGCCATGTGGTGCTCTCCTGGAAACATGTGCGCGGTTTACGCGCCATTAGCAATAGGGTGATAGTAGAGCGACCGGCGGCGGCTGGCATTGTACGAAAGGACAAGGAGTGCCCTGGAAAAGTGACCTCGTTCACAGATCCGGAAACAAGCAGCGGCTACAACAAGAATCAGAGCGGCGTGGGATGCGCGAGGTGTCGGCCTAGTCGAGCGGGGTGTTGCCCGCTATTGCTAGAGGAAACCCCGGAGCGGGCGGGCGCATGCTCCGGGACAGGACTGGAACCAGCGCGCAACTACCGGACGTCTTCCCGATATTGCTTTTGCGCTGACCGGCTCTTGAATGTCTGGGTCTTCGGATTGATGCACTCGACCAGTTCACGACCCGCCGGCACCGCCCACTTCGATTTGCCCTGGGCGATTTCCTGGACTCTGCTCAGATCAGACGCCTGTATACCGACGAAACGTGTTTCGCCGTCCACATCTTTCACCTGGCAGACAAACTCGCCCTGCGGCATTTTTGCCTGCGCAAATACAACACCGGTAGAAACAGACAAGGCGCAGAAAACTGCCAGCGCGCTCAAACGACCTGCTACTTTCATGATTTCTCTCCTACGCGTTTCCGCATTACCAGCACTCGGTGGCTGTTGTACCAGTCGCAGAGCGGGTGCCAAATGAATCCAGTACAAAGGTGGTGCAGCGCGTATCACTGCTCTGCGGCGAACCGCTGACCGGGGTGGCAGTGAGTTCGAAGCAGTTTGCTATCACGCCTCCACTGCAGGCTGCCGCGCTGATGCTGTAGTGGCCCTCCTCGGAAATCCGCGGGCTGGCGGCATAGCCCAGCTCCTGCATATCCGTGGTATAGCGACCCTGGTCCAGCATGAATTGCTGCTGCCGGTTGGACGCGTCAAGCAGCGCCGACATCGCATCGCTGCGGCGACCTTTCTGCAAGCTGCCTTGATAGGCCGGCAAGGCGATCGCCATCAGGATGCCGACAATGACCACAACAATCATGACCTCCATCAAGGTAAAGCCAGCTGTCGCACTGCGCCCCGCCATTCCCCGGCGTTGCGCGATGCTCACCGCGGTACCCGGCATCAGTAGCCCTCCTCGAACCAGTGATCACCGTAGGGCGCCCGCAGGGGCGTACCAATGTCACACACACCCGCTTCGCAATTCTCCTCGCCGTCGCCATCGGTATCGCCCTGTGGCGTACCCGGGGGCAACAGGAGGCGTATCTGGCCGTCTTCACCGAAGTGCACCGAAGGCGTATCCGGGATGATGGCGCCCAGCGCAACCACGTTGCGGTCACCGCTATAGAGATCCACGACATAGAGACGACCGATCCCCGATACCGGTTCGCACACATTGATGTTGTCCAGCACACTGCTTGGTGTGAAGGTGGTGAAAAACACCTTGCCACTCAGCGTAATGGACTTGGACAACGACTTCTCGCCGTCGCCTGTCAGGTCCAGACGCCAGCCGAGCGCCGCCTTCAATGCCGCCAGTGCGGTGGCCCGCTGTTCATCTGTGCCCGTTACCAGACGGTTGTTGGTAATGTTGTATAGACTGCTGTTATTGATGGGCAGGAAACAGCGGAAATCGACAATATCCTCATCGGCGCAATCTGCCGTGCTGGGCCGAGCCGTGGTGTAGGCACCAATCGCCAGATCACGGATCATGTAGAAGCGGTTGTTCACATCCGTGGCATTCGGGTTGGTGCGGTCGCCCGAACCGATCAGGATGGCATCGATGGGGTTGCCGTCGAAGCGGATCCGCACCACATCGGGCGCACTGAAGAAGCGCCGGTCATTGGCCGCGTTACCACCGCCCAGGCTGGCCAGTTGGTTGATTTGCCAGGTATCCTGAGTCGCGGTAGGCAGCGCGTTGCCGGGCAGGTCTACGCGCCAGATATTACCGCCGGTATCAGCGAAGTAGATGCGATCCGTGAGTTTGTCGCCGTTGCCGTCAAGCACGGTAACCGGTGCCGCCACCGAGTGCTGCAGCCCCGACTCCCGCAGATTCTTCACGCTGTTGGCAGCGGGTGTTACGCTCCACACCAACGCGCCCGTTTCGGCATCGACAATGAAAATACCGCGCCCACGGGCATCCGGCGTCGCCAACCCGGTACCATCCTTGTTCGTGTCGTAGCCCGCGCCAAATATCAGTACAGGTTTCGCCACGCCACTACCGTCTGTGTAGCCCGGTATACGTGTCACCACGGGTTCGGACCAGGTCTGGCCCAGCTCGGAGAATCCGGTACTGGACGCGTTGATATGCCACAGGAACGTGGGATTTTCCGGATCGGAAATGTCCAGGGCGTAATAGCCATTGCCGCCGCGACGCATGCCGAAATAGGCCCACACCTTGTCGCCGGCACCGGAATTCAGCGTACCGTCACCGTTGACGTCCAGCGTGTAGGCGACCGGCGTGAGGTCCATACCGTAGATGTTCTGCGACGAACGCGCATTCTGGCTGCGGGCACGCAGGATTGATGCAAGCTCCTTGGGGAAAAATGCCCAGTCTTCCTGTCCGTTATCGTTACCGAACATGTGCACAAAGCCGGCGTTGGTCCCGACCAACAGCCGAATGTCCGGAGACGCCTGGCTATAACCACTGCGCGCCCCGTAATTCAGTACCAGCGGCTGGCTGTGGAGGATATCGCCCATGACCCAGCTGCGCGTATCGGTGCTGTCGCCATCACCGTCCCTGTCGTAGGCATCGAAGCCACGCGCCCAGTTGATGAGGCGCGTCAGGGCCACACCCGAGGTCACACCGAACAGGCTGTACAACTCGGCATCATCCGCAACACCCATCGCGCTCGGCGTGATGTTATCGGATTGCAGCGTTTCTAACGCACCGCCTGAGCCGGTATTGGTGTAGATTGAGCGTGAGCCCGCACTGCGGGCAACAAGCAGCGCGCCCACACCCCCTTTCTCCACGCCACCGCCATCTGCCGTAGCGCCCCAGAAGGTCACCGCGCTGTCCTTTATGAAGCCGGTCGCGGCATCAATAGCCGGGGTGCCATTAGCATCCACCAGTACGGCATCGCCATCGTCGATACGCAATTTCAGCTTCTTGATATTGCCCTGCCAGTCGACCGTTTCACCCGGCTTGAACATGGCATAGAAGATTTCGTCACGGCTCTGCGTACGGGTGAAGGTGTCCACAGCCACCGCGGGTGATGTGAACGTGGTATCCGTGGCCAGAATACTGACAATGGCGCCCTGGAAAGCCGCCGCCAGCTCCTGTGCGTTATTGGCCGTGTAGTACTCACCCTTGCCTTTCTCTGCCGTGTCGGCCAACAGGTCCTGGTCGGTAGTAAAACCAATGGTATAGGTGATACCGAACTGGTTGCCGTTGGTTGTATCACCGTCCATATCGGTATTGGCCATATACTCAGCGAGTTCAGGCATACAGTTCTTGCGCATACCCTGCCCACTGTCATGCTGGTAATTGCTGCAGGTTTTATCGGTTAAATCTTCAATATACGTATTGGCACGATCATCGTTGGTCGGCTGACCGTCTGTCATCAGAATGACATAGGTGTACGCGCAGTCGGTACTCGGCGAGTTATACGTACCGCCGCTGGCAACCAGGGGATCCTGCGGCAAAGCATCGTCCGGCGGCCAGCTGTCACCCGTGCGACGATCGTCGCCCCAGAGTACCTCCCCACCGGACAGGTAGCGGTAGGCCTCATACATGGATTCGCAAAGGGGTGTAGCCCCATCTGCCGTCATGGAGTTCACCATATCGACGACGTTGGTACGCTGCGCGTCCGTCATGTCCTCTATGATGCGGCTGACCACACGTCCACCGTGATTGCTGCTGCCCTGGTTACTGTTGAACTCCATCAAGCCGAAATCCACACCGGGATTGCTGCGCATGATGGTGGACACCACATCCTGCGCGATATCGATGCGGCTACGCGGCTCTTCCAGATCGTCATCGTAATACCAGTCCAGATAATGCCCGGTATAGAACCTGTAGGCGCCGGTACCCCAGTTCATGGCAGGGTCAGGGTTGGGGCCGTACTCATTGCCGGTCTGCACATCATCCTGCGGATAACCCGGACCGGTACCGGAACCATTGTTGGCAATCCCTGAAGCCACGTCGTTCAGGCACTCTACATGTGGTGGCTCGGTCACGCCGCCGGTGAGCGGCTGCCAGCTTTCGATGCTGAGCCCAGTAGACGGCGGCACCCACACGGCGTCGCGCACGCGCGTCCATGTGGATTCCGTGACTGTCTCAGTGGTGCAGGGATCCTGCCTGGTGATGAAGTAGTCCCAGGCAACGTTGCCGCTTTCACATCTACTTTCACGCTTGTCGGGACAATCCCGGGACTTCTCTCCCGGCCAGGCCTCCCACTCCGCGCGCGTGACCTCGACAACCACGGGGTCAGGGCAGATCTCGGTGGTTACCTCTACATCAACAAACTTGAAGCAGCCATTGCCCTGCGCGGTCTCATCGTCGTTTTCACAACGGTAGTAGCCCGCCGTATCCACCAGGCGCGAATCCACCCAGCGCCGGGCACGGTCCGCCGTGAAACGACCATCAAGGGCGAGACTATCGTAAGAAGAAGCACAACGATTCTTGCTTTTCAGGAACCAGTTCGGATTGGCTTGCCCGCCGATTCTCTTGGGCGGCACGTTGCCATCGGTCGACCAGTAAATGCGCTCCGACCAGTTGCCGGGCCGACCACCGGAGATGAAGGTGTGTTGGTAGGTCGCGTCCTCAGGGTCGTAAGGCGGTCGTTGCTGGTCCACCATGGTCGCCATACTGCCGGAGTCATCAAATACCACCAGCACCTTGGGTCTGGAACCGGTACTGGCACTGAACTCCGCCTTGTAGATTTCCGTGTCATCAGCGCCTGCGGGAAACGTTCCCGCCACCAGCAGCAGCGAAGCCACTGCCGTTGCCCGAAATGTGTTCCATGTGTTCATTGCCATTTTCATTTTTCCGCCCCCTGTTCACACAGGCTCAATCGATGCCTAACCGGCTTCACCTACCACCGTCTTGACCACACCCAGTTCCACGCGTGAGCGCGCCTTGCCAGCCACATCGTGCTCCGAGGTGACCCGGTAAAAATCACAGTCGAAGACGCCAATACTGCTGCCGCCCGTTTCGCCCGGCGGGCGCGGGCACTCCCGCGCCACCCCCACGACCGCGACGCGCACGTCCACGGCGCCCACACCGTCGCGCAACCGCCGCAGAGGATGCTCAGTGGACGCGTCGAGGCCGGCGAAGGGCGTATCGTCATCAACGCGCAGGAAAGGGTCTTCCGCCGTACCGGCCAAGGCCAGTGCGCCGTAGATTCCCGCTTCGGCCGCCTGGAAGGATTCGTAATTGTCCTGCAGGTTACCCGCCATGCGCAGCCCGACCGAGCTGTTGGTCGCCGCCGTAATACTGACGATGGTCACCACCAGCAGGAACAGAAGCGACACCGCAAGAGCCACACCGCGCTCGGAATGCTGCCGAGTCATCACAAACCTCCCCGAATCATCAATTTGGGGTTACGCAGGGAGACATTTCCCTGCACCAACTGACGGCGCCAGTTGTCGCCGGCTGCCGGCTGCCACACAAACCCGCCGATATTGTAGCTGCGGCCATCCACGTAGGCGCCATCCTCTGCCGGTGCGCGCAACAACAAGGACAACTCCAGTGCCTCAACTGCTTCCCAAGCGGGGTTTAGCGTCATTTCCGCTACCGTCATGAAACGGTCAACCTCGCCGTTACCCGTGGTATCGACAGCAAAACGAAACCGGAGTGACTCCACACCCGGCACCAGGTCTTCCGTCGTCATCGCCATGGCACCGGTACCCGCGTCCCACGACAGTACACGACGACTCAGCGTCGGGGTTGGCAAGTTTCGAATGTAATAGAGCTGCAGGCGATACGGCCAGGCTGCTGCCAGGGCAAACGGATTCCCCGCGCGTACATCCGGCGCAGTGTCCGCGCCATCCAGCAAGATGCCACGCTCGCTGTTGGCAATGACGTAGACCTCCTGGGCATTCAACGCCGAGGGAAAACTGATCACGCCATCCACAGCTGCCGCTGCATCGTCTGGGTCGCGATCGTACAGGGGACGCGGTAAAACCCGCTTGACCACCAGCACTTCGCGCGGTGGCCCACCCACTGCCGGCGGCAAGGCATCGGTAATGCAACCAAAGGCCGTCCCGGCTGCCGAGGGCACACCCGCGAGTAAATAATTACCCACGTTGAAGGCCGAAGCATCACCCGTGCAATCTCCCGCCACCGCACCCAGAGAGGTATCTTCTACAATATCGCGCGGATGCGCGCCGCCGAAGAAACCAACATGGCGCAGAGATTCATTCAGCACCTGCAGGGCGAAGCGGCTGTTTTCAGCCATATTCGCCACTTGCTCGACCTCAGTATAGGAACGCTTGGTCGCCAGATAGACCGATACAGCACCGGCTATCAATATCAAGCCCAGCGTCATGGCAACCATGAACTCCACCAGGGAAAAACCGCCCTGGCTCGCCTTCCGTTTCGCGCCCATCGTCATAGCTCGGCCTCGTCAATGACAAATGTGCTCACCACCAACTGCCGGCGAAAATCGTCTGCACCCGCGGCGGCACCACCACAGGCCTCACCGCCCACGGCCGCCACCGCATCCTGTGTTTCGCCGAGGCCACGCCACTGCATAATGACCTCCACCAATCCAGTGCGGGTCATGCCGGCGTCTGCGGTGAACCGCACGCAGGCCTGCGGTGCAATCAGGCCCCCGGCATTCCTGACCACCGCGTCAGAACCCGTGGCGGTAATCGTCGCGCCGTCAATCCCTCGCTCCCAGAGCCAAAGATCGTAAGCCGCAAGCTGCGCGGGGGTGCAGCTCACTGCGGCACAATCGGTCGCGGGAGCGCTCAACGTGCCGCCACCAAACGGCGTTGTCAGCCCACCGGCGGTATACGTCGCCAGACCCGCTGGATTGATGCGAATACGTTCGACCAGATCGTTGGCCAGCATCACCGCTTTGCTGCGCTGAATGCCCTGGTGCTGGGCACTCTTGGAGACGGCCTGCAGGCTGACAATACCCAGCAGCCCCACCGAGAGAATGACAAAGGTGACCAGCGCCTCGATCAGCGTGACGCCGGCCTGCCGCCGGGTTCTGCTAACCGAATGCTGTTTTCTAGCAAGAAACATCATTGCCTGCTCCGTCTTCAACCACACCGTTGGCATCACTGTCGACACTGGCCGCCACGGTGCCGGCGTTGGTCAGAATCAGTCCGCGCGCCTTGCTCGCGCCGCGCTCGTCGCAAAATACAAAGGTTCCCGCACTCCCAAGCGCGGAACCGATCGTGTCGAAAACCACGAGTTTCGGGGTAAAACTGACGGTAACCGCCGGGTTGGTTTCGCTTTCCCAGTGAATGCGGCTGCGTCCGGGGTTCGCCGCGTCCACGGTAGCGCTGACATCAACCCCCATCAGGGCGAGGTAACCACCACTCCAGTTGCTGCTGTCGAGGCAACCGGAACCCGCAGCGTTGCTTGGGCACACAACCACCCGGTCGCGGCGCGCCAGCGCCTCGGAGCGTGCCAGGTTCAGGGTGGCACGCACCCCATAGACGCTGGAGACCAGCCGGTTGTCGCGAATGAGGTCGGTAAATGCGGGGCCACCCAGCAGCAGGGCAATCGCCAGGATGACCAGCACCACCATCATCTCGATGAGGCTGAACCCGCCTGCACCGCGCCGACAAACTGTGGTAACTCCGCTCACGCTCTACCTGCTCCAACTGCTTGCAATACCTTCAGCTTCCAGTATCGCCAGTGGCCTGGGCAATACCAGCGGGCGCTGACCAGCGGCAAGAAACCGTGACGGATGGCGCGCCAGCGGCGCCTCAGCCCGCAATCTGGCGCATGACCAGGGCCAGCTGCACCCGATCACGCACGGCGAGTTTCTCGAACACGGCCGACAAATGCGCCTTTACCGTGCGCTCGGTGATGTCCAGCGCAGCGGCGACCTCACGGTTGCTTGCCCCCTGCGCCACGTGGCGCGCCACATCGCGTTCGCGCGGGGTGAGCACTTCAAGGTTGACCCCGGCAACATCGCTTGCAGGTTGCGTACGCACTGACAGCGCCACCAGCCGCTGCACAAGCTCCGCCGGCATCCACAAACCACCATGGGCGACGACCAGGCCGATTTCGCGCAGCTGCTCCGGTGCCGATTCCAGGTGACAGTAGCCGACAGCACCGGCATTGAGCGCCTGAAATGCATCCGCTTCCCCGGGCGCTGCACTCATTACCACAACGCGGTAGCCGGCCGCAGTGGCAACGGCAAGGCGCTCCCGGCGTGCCGTGTCGTGCATCTGGCTGGCATCCAGCCACGCCACTTCCGCTGCGGGTGCCTCCAGCGCAAGCGCCTCCACCGAGGTAACCACCAGCGCCCCGGGGAATGCTTCCCGCCAGCGGTTGCGCAGGGCGCCACCCGGTGTGACAAAAACATGTTCCATTAACGCTCCGTCAGCGCGTACTGTTTCGCGCGCAGCACCGGTTTCATCAAGTAGGCCAGGATGGTTTTCTTGCCGGTGAGCACATCCACCTGCACCGTCATGCCCGGCATGATGGGCATGTCCTCGCCAAAACCCGACTCTCGAGTGCGCACGTGGACTTCATAGAACGGGTTCCCGTCCTCATCCATAATGGTGTCGGCACCAATGTGTTCAACCACGCCTTCAAGCCCGCCGTACACCACGAAATCGTAGGCCGTCAGTTTCACCAGCGCTTCCTGTCCGGGCACCAGGAATGCGATATCCTTGGGCCGGATGCGCACTTCCACCAGCAGGCTGTCGTCCAGCGGCACTATTTCAATCACTTCTTTGCCGGGCAGCACCACACCACCGATCGTGTTGAAGTAAAGACGGTTGACGGTGCCCTTCACAGGGGAGCGCACCTCAGTTTGCCGCACACGGTCACTGAGCCCCTCGCCCGCCTCGCGCAGACCGTTGATACGCGCGATGGTGTCGGTCAACTCCTCACGCACCGTATTCTCGAACTCCACTTCCACTTCCGACAGCCGCCGCTGGGCCTCGGCGATGGCGGAGTCGAGACGTTTGAGCTGGGCTCGCGATTGATCGTACTCGCCGCTGAGCTGGTTCACCTCGCGCTCCAGCCGCAAAATCTCCACCTGGGAAACCGCACCCGAGTTGACCATCGGCCGTGTCACACTCAGCTCCTGCCGGCTCAACTCCAGCGAGCGCGCCAGTTGCCGCGAGCGCGCAGTGACCTCCGCCAGCTCCTGTTGCCGCTGCTCCAGTTGCTCTTCGGCGATCTGGCGCTGCAGGGTCCGCTGTGCCCGCAGTGATTCGTACAGCGCCTGCTCCTGCTCGACAATGCCCGGTGCCTGCAGGGACCACTCCGGCTGCGGCGTGAATGCCGTGCCTGCCAGGTTCGCCGTGAGCCGCGCCGCGCGCACCGACAACGCACGGAACTCTGCCTGGTTCTCCCGCAAGTTGGAGGCGGAGCGGGTTTGATCCAGCCGCACCAACAGCTGGCCGGACTCAACGACGTCACCCGCACGCGCGTGAATTTCGGTAACTACCCCGCCGTCCTGCGACTGCATGACCTGAATCTGCTGCGAGGGAATCACCTTGCCCTCACCACGGGTGACCTCGTCTACCTCGGCAAATGCCGCCCACACCACCAGGGCGAGCACAATGAATGCCACTACGTAGAGCAGGCCCCGTGCACGCAGCGGCTGCTGCTGCAGGTAGGCACGATGGGCATCCTGCTCCCAACTGGCGCGGGCATCATCGCTTGCGCGCATCCAGGGCGCAAAAATGAAGTCTGCCAGAAAGCGCCGCGGCCGCTCGGGCGCGGGTGCCACTGGCGTTGCCTCCTTTTCCTCGTTCATCGCGCCGCCCCTATCTTGCCCTGCTGCAGCGCCTGAATCACGCTGTCGCGCGGCCCGTCCGCCACCAGCTTGCCGTTGTCGATAACCAGAATACGGTCGACCATCTCCAACAATGAGTTGCGGTGGGTGACAACCAGCCATGTACGCCCCTTGAGGCAGCCCGTCAGTTGCTGCTTCACCGCCACCTCCGTGGAGTGATCCATGGACCCGGTGGGTTCATCCATCAACAGAATGGGCGGCTCGTGCACCATGGCACGCGCCAACGCCACGCACTTGCGCTGACCACCTGACAGGGAGTCACCACGCTCGCTGACCTGCATGTCGAAGCCCTTGGGGTGGCGGTTGATATAGTCGGACAAGTTGGCAATTTCCGCGGCACGTACCAGCGCGGCATCGCTTACGTTGGCGTGGGACAGGGCGATATTGTCGCGCAGGCTACCAAAGAACAGCGTGACGTCCTGCGGCACGTAACCGACACGCGAGCGCAGCTCGCTGGGGTCCAGCTGACGCAAGTCGATACCATCGACCATCACCGCGCCTTCCGTCGGCTGATACAGGCCCATGGCAAGTTTCTGCAGCGTGGACTTGCCCGAACCCACGCGCCCGAGAATGGCGACATGCTCTCCGGGCCGGATGCGGAAAGAGACATTGCTGAGCGACTCCATTTCCGCGCCCGGGTAGGCAAAGGACACATTGCGAAACTCGATATCACCCTCGAACATTTCCCGCGACAGGAACTGGGCGCCCTCGGCGCGCTCCATGGGCTTCGCCATGACCTCGTCCAGCGACTTCAGCGAGATCTCGGCGTTGTGCCATGAGGTAACCAGGCCGGCCACCTGGCCAAACGGCGCCATGACCCGTCCGCTCAGCATGCTGCAGGCAATCAGACCACCCATGCTCAACTGCCCCGCGGTGATCAGGTAGACCCCGGTGATAATCACGAACAGCGTGACCATCTGATTGCCCCAGAGCGTCACATTGATGGTGGAATTGGACACCAGCCGCAACTGCAAGCCCACGTGTGCCAGGAAGGCGGTGCTTTCCTCCCACTTGCGCTGCATGCGCGACTCGGCGCCCATCGCCTTGATGGTATCCAGTCCCACCAGACTTTCGATCAACGTGGCATTGCGCTGCGCGCCCGCGCGATAGGTGGTTTCCGAGAGCGCCCGCAGTTTGCCCTGGGTAGCCAGCGCATAGCCCAGCACCACCAGCAAACCCAGCCCCAGCGGAATCAGCACCGGCCAGGCAATCCAGCCGATGACCGCGACAAAAATCAACGCGAACGGCACATCAATCAGCGTCGTTACCGAAGCGGAGGTAATGAAATCGCGCACGGTTTCGAAGGAGCGCAGGTTCACGGCATAGGAACCCACCGACAGTGCACGGTTCTCCAGCCGCGAGCCCAGCACCCGTTCCATGATCTTGCCGGACAGTTCCACATCCACTCGGCGACTCGCAAGGTCGAGAAAATAGCCGCGCATCGTGCGCAGCACAATATCCGCGAGCATGATGACCACCACGCCGATCGCCAGCATCCAGAGGGTCTCCACCGCGTGGTTGGGAACCACGCGGTCGTAGACATTCATGGTGAAAATAGGCAGCGCCAGAGCGAACACATTGATAAAGAAGGCCGCAAGCAACACATCGCGGTAGACGGGCATGTTGGCGCGAATGGCATCCCAGAACCAGTGACCGCGCCCGGAGGTGCCGGTGCGCGGCGCGCGCTGGTCAAAGCGAAACCGCGGCCGGCACACAATGACGCTGCCGATCTCATCTGCCAGGAGTTCTGCCGCCGGCACGGCAACCGCCGCCTCGTTCAGCTCCGGGTAGATCACGGTGGCTTCACTGCCATCGGCACTCCAGCCCACCAGCACGCAGGCACGTTGATCTCGCAGCAGTACAATCGCCGGCAGCAACGCGGGCTCCACGGCACGGGCACTGCGCTCGACAATGCGACTGGCGAGCCCGGCCCGGCTCGCCGCACGCAGCACCAGTGAGGGCGTCAAGCGGCCTTCTTCCAGCGGCAAGCCACCCACCAGCGCCTCGGCGGTGGACGCACTGCCGTGATAGCGACACAGCGCCAGCAGGCTCTGCAGCAGGGGATCGTCAGTGCTCGCGGTCATCGGTACGGGGTGCCCTTTTCTGCGCAGTCTTCAGAGCATTTTCATCAATACTCTCTAAGCCACTGAATATTTTAGTAATTAACCAGCAAGAAGAATAAGCCAGTTACCACCGAATTACTATGTGACGCAGGTCACAAGACGACAGAAAAACCCGTCCGGAAACGTGCAGGTTATACTGCATGGGTGCACACTAAAGATTGACGTGACGTGCAACACGGCGTCCGCCTGACACCGAGGAGGCTTTTACATGTCCGACAAACCCCCATTGTTCGAGGCGCGCGATCTGTCACCCGCTTTTTGTGCCGACCGCCAAGGCAAGCTGAAGTACGCCGGGCCCGACCGACGCCGGCTGGACCGCCGCAATCATGCCGACCGCCGCACGACAGTGCGCTTTGATCCGCAA
Source organism: Haliea salexigens DSM 19537 (assembly GCF_000423125.1). Classification (GTDB taxonomy): domain Bacteria; phylum Pseudomonadota; class Gammaproteobacteria; order Pseudomonadales; family Halieaceae; genus Haliea; species Haliea salexigens. The sequence goes on along the minus strand of NZ_KE383979.1, from coordinate 73,126 downwards.
AGCGAAGACCGGAGGCTACTTCCCGGACGCCGAGCCGACGACGCCGCCCTGCGCTTCTGGTAACCTGCAGCGTCCGGGCTAGCTCAGGCCGCCCCGACGCAATAGATGGGCGGCATAGATGGTTGCCGAGAGCAGCACCACGGCACCGCCCTGATGCGCTGCCGCCAGGCTGATCGGCACGTGCAACAGCAACGTGCTGATGCCCAGGATCACCTGCAGCCACAAGGCGGCAAGCAAGAACACGGCGGCCAGCCGCTCGCGCCCCCCAAGGCCTGTGCGCCACAGGCGCCACGCAAACAGATGAATCAGCACAAACAGCAGATAGGCAAACACGCGGTGGTTGAACTGGATTGTGGTGATATCCTCGAACGCGTCCAGCCAGGCCGGATCACCCGCGTACAGACCCGGCGGCATAAAAGATGTGCCCATCAGCGGCCACGTACTGTAGGCGAACCCCGCTTTGGTGCCGGCCACCAGCCCGCCTGACAGAATCATCAGAAAAACCAGCCCCACCAGGCCTACACCCCAGGGGGCGAGTGCGTGCGGTTGTCGGCTGCCGGGCCTGCGGCCCGCAAGCACATCGAGAATCACCCACAGCATCGCCGCGTAGATGACAAACGCCAGCCCCAGGTGCGCGGTGAGCCGGTACTGGCTGACATGGGGATTGTCGACCAGCCCGCTTTTCACCATGTACCAGCCGAGCAGCCCCTGGCAGCCGCCGAGCACGAACAGCAACCACAGCCGCGGCATCAAGCCGGCCCGCACGCGGCCGGTGAACGCAAAGAACAGCATGGGGAAGAAAAACAGCACACCAATCAAACGCCCCAGTACCCGGTGCAGGTACTCGAACATGAAGATGGTCTTGAAGGCATCCAGCGACATCCCGCGGTTGATCTTCAGGTACTCGGGCGATTGCCGGTACTTGTCGAACACCTCCTGCCAGGCCACATCCGTGAGGGGCGGGACTATACCCATGATCGGGCGCCACTCGACCATGGAGAGGCCGGAGTTGGTCAGGCGTGTAACGCCACCCAGCAAAATCATGCCAAAAATCACCGCGGCACAAAGAATGAGCCAAGCGGCTATCTGCCGGTCGTAATGTGTCTGTCGGGAAAGTACCATCGCGCTGCCTCGGCCTGCCTGCCTGAATCAGGGGGCGCAATGATAACCGAATTTCGGCCGGCAACGGCGACAAGCGCCGCAGTCTTTGGCGTGCGTCAGCTTTGCAAGCTGGGCAAATTGCGGAACAGCCGCAGCGCCTCGGGGTTGGCCAGCGCGTCCGTGTTTTTCACCGGCTCGCCGTGCACCACATTGCGCACCGCCAGTTCGACGATCTTGCCGCTCAGCGTGCGCGGAATATCCGCCACTTGAACGATGCGTGCAGGCACATGACGCGGCGTTGTGTTGCGGCGTATCAGGCCGCGGATCTCCGCCTCCAGCGCTGCGTCCAGCGTGCACCCGGCGCGCAAGACAACGAAGAGCACCACACGCACATCGCCCTGCCACTGCTGGCCGATCACCACACTTTCCAGCACGGCACTGCACTGCTCAACCTGGCGATAGATCTCCGCGGTGCCAATGCGCACACCACCCGGGTTCAGCACCGCATCGGATCGCCCATGGATGATGAAGCCGCGGTTGGCAGTCTCCTCGCCATAATCACCCTGCGCCCAGACCCCGTCGAACCGCGCGAAGTAGGCCGCGTGGAAGCGGCTGCCATCGGGGTCATTCCAGAAACCCAAGGGACACGAAGGGAAGGGCACAGTGCACACCAGCTCGCCCTTCTGTTCCTGCACTGGGCACCCCTGGTCATTCCATATCGCGACAGCCATTCCCAGCCCGGGCGCCTGGATTTCACCCGCGTGTACCGGCAGAGTCGACGAGCCCCCCACGAAACAGGAGAGAATATCTGTGCCACCGGAGATGCTGGAGAGGCAGACGTCCCGTTTGAAGTCGCGATACACATACTCGTAGTTTTCATGCAGCAGGGGCGACCCGGTGGACAATATCGTTTTCAGGCTGCGCAGATCGTGACTGTGTGCGGGACGCTCGCCGGCCTTCTCCAGCGCCGCAATGTACTTGGCACTGGTACCGAATACCGTGATGCCTTCCGCGTCGATGGCATCCAGTAACAGCCTGCCTTCGCCCGCAAAGGGAGAGCCATCATAAAGTACCAGCGTCGCGCCACTGGCGAGTCCACTCGCCAGCCAGTTCCACATCATCCAGCCACAGGTGGTGTAGTAGAAAAACACATCGTGCGGACCGATGTCGCACATCAGGCTGTGCTCTTTGCGGTGCTGAAGCAGGGTGCCGCCGGCACCGTGCAGGATACACTTCGGCGCGCCGGTAGTGCCGGAGGAATACATCACGTATAGCGGGTGATTGAAGGGCAAGCGGGAAAACTCGATAGCACTCGCGGCGGGGTCGACAAACTCCGCAAACAGCACCGCGGGTGCGCCTTGCGGGAGCGCGGGCTGTGCTGTCAGCAGCGGCACAACGACCAACTGCTCAACGCTGCCCACGGCTGGCAGGATGTCGTCCAGCCGGTCCAGAACGGCGCAGGCCTTGCCATTGTAGTAGTAGCCATCCGCACAAAACAGCACCTTGGGCGCAACCTGACCAAAGCGATCGATAATGCCATTGACGCCGAAATCCGGGGAACACGAGGTCCAGATCGCGCCCAGGCTCGACGTGGCCAGCATGGCGATCACCGCTTCGGGCACATTGGGCAGCAGGCCCGCTACCCGGTCTCCAGAGCCGACACCGAGCGCACGCAACGCGGCGGCGAGCCCGGCCACCTGGCGGTAGAGATCGGCATAAGTCAGCTCACGGCGCGCCCCTGTTTCCAGCAGACTCACCAGCGCGGGGTGGTCATCCCTGCGTTGCAGGAGATTTTCCGCGAAATTGAGCCGGGCCCCAGGAAACCAGCGGGCGCCGGGGAACTGATCGGGGGCCTCAAGCACCTGTGTCCCCGGCTCACCCACTACGCCGGTAAAGTCCCACACTTCGCGCCAGAACGAAGCCGGCTCTGCCACTGCCCAGTCGTGCACAGCAAAGTAGTCTGCTCCATCAGGCACATGGCCGCGCGCGGCAAGCCCCGCGGCGAAACAGGTAAATTGCGCGCTCGCGCAACGTTCGGGGGAAGGTTTCCAAAGCGGCTCTTCAGACATACCGGTATTCTCTCGCCAGACAGCCCGGAAGCATGCCGGCAGGTGTTGCAGAAATCAATCATTCCGATGCGCCGGGGGCATGCCTACCAGAGATCACGCTGCCCCTGCGGCGAATTTGCGTTTACACTCGATGGTCAGGACCCGGCCTGAGTAGAGGGAGACGCAACGCTCATGGAGTTCCTCAACCCGCTGCGGGAACAATTGCAGAGTATGTGGCTGAGCCTGGTGCAGGTGCTGCCTCTGCTGACCATCGCACTGCTGGTGGTGCTCATCACGGGCATATTGTCACGGGTATTCGTGGGCGCACTACTCCGCTCGCTGGCGCGCTCCGGCCTGCGCCCTGCGCTGCAATCGCTTTTCGCGACCCTGCTGAAAGTGACAATCTGGCTGGTCGGACTGTTGATTGCCACGACGGTCGTGTTCCCCAGCCTGACGCCCGCGAAAATGCTCACGGCGCTCGGCCTCGGGTCTGTGGCCATCGGTTTTGCGTTCAAGGATATTTTCGAGAATTTCTTTGCCGGCGTCTTGATCATGCTGCGCAAGGCGATGCGCATTGGCGACTTCATCCAGTGCCAGGACCTGATGGGCAAGGTCGAGCATATCGCCCTGCGCGAGACCTACCTGCGCCAGACAGATGGTCAGCTGCTGATCGTGCCCAACCGCCTGCTGTTCCAGAATCCCGTGCACGTCATCACCGACAGGGATCTGCGCCGTTATGAAATCATCGTGGGCATCGCCTACAGTGAAGATGTCGAGACCGCACGCGGCATTATCCTGCAGGCCGTCGAGGGGCTGCCCCTCGTGAACAGCGCGCAGCCAGTGGAGGTCTACGCGCGCGAATTCGGTTCATCGTCAATCGACTTCACGGTCCGCTGGTGGGGGAAATCGGCTCCGCTTGACCGCCACCAGAGCCGCGATCAGGTGGTGCAGGCCATCAAGGCAGCGCTCGACAAGGCCGGTGTGGAAATCCCCTTCCCCTATCGTACGCTCACGTTCAAGGCACCCGTTCCGGTACAGACGGAGAGCAGCGATGCAGCACCCCAGTAGCCAGGTCGTGGCAAGGCTGGCGGCTTCGCCACGCCTCACAGGCCTGCTGTGCGGTGGCCTGCTGCTAATGCTGGCGGGACTCACTACAGCCCAGGCGGCGGAGACGGAGCGCGGCGACAGCGCAGTGCCGCTCACGGAAGTTTCCGTGGCGGATAGCATCGCCGTCGAGGAGGTGACGTCGGACGAGGCCATCGCTGCGCGCCTGCGGGCGATTCTCACGGCGACCGGCTGGTTTGCCCCGGTACATGTCCGCGTCGACAGCGGCGTGGTGTTCCTGAGCGGCGAAGCGCAAGAGCAGCAGCAGATCGCCTGGGCGGGCAATCTCGCGCGCAACGCACAGGGCGTCGTGGCCGTGGTGAACAATGTCGGCTTCGCGGATTCGTCGCCCTGGGACCTGTCACCCACCTACCAGCAACTACAGGGTATGGCGGCCTCCACCTTCCGGGCACTCCCTATCGCGTTGCTGGCCATCGCCCTGCTACTACTCGCCTGGCTGCTCGCCGGGCTTGCCTCACGCGTGACCGGCCACGTGCTGGCACGGCGCCTGCGCACTCCCCTGCTGCGCGACATGGTGGCCCGCGCCAGCGCCGCTGTGGTGTTCATACTTGGCTTGTACATCGTGCTGCGTATCGCCGGCCTCACCAGCCTCGCGGTCACCGTGGTTGGCGGCACCGGGCTGCTGGGGCTGGCGATCGGGTTTGCCTTTCGCGATATCGCGGAGAACTTCCTGGCCAGTATCCTGATCAGCATGCAGCGGCCCTTCGCGGTGGGCGATTTCATTGAAGTGAAAGGCTACCGCGGCTTCGTACAGCGGGTGAATACGCGCGCCACGCTCATCATGACGCGCGATGGCAACCACGTGCAGATTCCCAATGCCATCATCTACAAGAACGAGATCATCAACTTTACCGCCAACCCGCATACGCGGCAGGAATTCACGGTTGGCATTGCCTATGGCGACACCATGGCCACGGCACAAACCGCTGCCCTTGAGGTGCTGCGCCAGCATCCGGCGGTACTGAACGAGCCTGAACCTCTGGTGCTTGTCGACGAGCTGGCGGCCTCAACGGTCAACCTGCGCGTCAGCTACTGGGTGGACACGGCGACCTACGACGCACGCAAGGTGCGCTCAGCGGTGATCAGGCAGGTGAAAAATGCTTTCGACCTTGCGGGTATCTCCATGCCCAGCGAGGCACGGGAGGTCACTTTCCCAGAGGGCGTTCAGGTCGCCCTGACGGAGCCCTCGGCACCGACGACCACTGCGCCCGTACCAGAGGAGCCAGTGCAAACCCAGGCCAGCGAAGCCGGCGGCGAGGCCCATCTCGCCGAAGGCGGGCTGAAGAACAATGACGATGACATCGAGAAGCAAGCCCGAGCAGCGCGCCTGCCCGAGGGCGGGGACAACTTGCTCTAACTGCAGGCGCCACTACCTGGCGGCAGCTTTTACAACATCGCTTGTAAAAACCACAAAGCCCGGTGGGCCACACGGGCCCGTCAGGGCATGCCTTTACTGCCCCGATCGGTTTCCCGAGTCATTGATTCACACCTCGAAACCCGTGCGCCGCGCAATCGCCTGTTCGTCTCCGGGCCGTGCCAGCAGCGGCCTTGCAGCGAAGTGCCCGCTCCAACCCGCCACATTGCCCTTGTGCTGATTTCGTGCGTGAGTGCGGTCATCGCACATTCTGGAACGGTATTTGCAAAGGTCCTTACTACGCGGCATGAAGCCGCAGCAAGCGCGCAGGCACGCGACCCGGCCGAGAACCTCACACCGGGTGTGGCAGCGCCTTGAACCTGCGCTGCCGCAGCGAAGCGGACGGCGCAACTCCAACGGAAAAAAAGGAGAACAGAATGACAGGTACCAATTTTACCGTACCGGGCATGCAACAAAAGCAAGCCGCAAAAGTGATCAAGCTACTGGATGAGCGTATGGTGGCGCTGATCGACCTGGGCCTGACGCTAAAGCACGTGCACTGGAATGTTGTGGGACCCAATTTCATCGCGGTGCACGAGATGCTCGACCCTCAGGTCGAGGCCACGCGCGAAATGGTGGACGCCATCGCCGAGCGTATTGCCACGCTGGGTGGCATACCCGTCGGTACGCCGGCCGCGCTGGTGAAGCGCCGCGACTGGGATGACTACACCCTCCAGCGTGCACTGGCCAACGAACATCTGGCGGCGCTGGACATTGTTTACAACGGTGTTGTCACTGACCAGCGCAAGGCCATTGCCGAGCTCGCAGAGCTGGATCCCGTGTCAGAGGACCTGCTGACCGGCCACGCCAAGGACCTCGAGCTGTTCCAGTGGTTCATTCGAGCGCACCTGGAATCCGGCAGTGGCAAGCTCGCGACCAAGGGCGTAGCGACCGAGCGCGGCGCCGCCAAAAAAGCCTCCTGACGCCTGACAGGCCTCTATAACCCTCGCGAGGCGATACGGGGCTCCGGCGCAAGACCGGAGGCCCCGGTCCTGTCATATGTGAGTATGCCGGGCTCTCGTGGCTGGCCCCTGCTGCACGCAGCCCGTAGAATGCAGGCCCCTGCTCACTGACAGACGTTCCATGCCACTTCTCAAACTCGAATCCCTGCAACTCCACTACGGCACTCAGGTACTCCTTGATGATGTCGACCTGACCATCCGCCGCGGCGAACGCTGGGGCTTGCTGGGGCGCAATGGCGCAGGAAAGACCACACTGCTGCGCGTACTGGCAGGTGAGCTGCAGACTGATTCCGGTGATCGCTGGCTGCGGCCCGGTGTGCGCATCGCGCGCTTGCAACAGACGCTGCCGGACGCCGACAGCAGCACCGTCTACGACGTGGTCGCCGAAGGGCTGGCGGAAGCTGGCAAGCTGCTAGCTGAATACCACCGCCTGTTACACGACGGCGAAGACATCGATTTTGACCGCCTCAGTGCCGTACAACAGGCGCTGGAAGCCGCCGATGGCTGGACCCTGCAGCAGCGTGTAGAAACCACTATCACCCAGCTGCAGCTGCCACAGGACGCCAGAATGGGCGAGCTGTCCGGCGGCTGGCGCAGGCGTGTCGCTCTGGCGCGCGCGCTGGTGGCCGACCCCGACATCCTGCTACTGGACGAACCCACCAACCACCTCGACATCCCCGCCATCCAATGGCTGGAAACACAGCTGCAGCAATACCGCGGCGCGATTGTGCTGATTACCCACGACCGGCGCTTTCTGCAGAGCGTTGCCACGCGCATTGCGGAACTGGACCGCGGCCATCTCACCAGTTGGGAGGGCAGCTACCAGGGCTTCCTCGCCCACCGCGATCAGGAGCTGGAAGCGGAAGAGCGCGCCAATGCGCTGTTTGACAAGAAACTGGCGCAGGAAGAGGTGTGGATTCGCCAGGGTATCAAGGCACGGCGCACCCGCAACGAGGGCCGCGTGCGGGCGCTGGAAAAGATGCGCAGCGAACGTCAGCAGCGCCGGGAAAAAGTAGGTAGTGCCAACTTCGTGGTGGAGGAGGCGAGCCGCTCCGGCAAAGTGGTGGCGGAGCTGGAAAACGTCAGCAAGCACTTTGACGACAAGACCGTCATTCGCAATTTCTCCAGCATCATCCAGCGCGGTGACCGGGTCGGCATTGTAGGCGCCAACGGTGCCGGCAAGTCGACCCTGGTCAAGCTGATCCTCGGCCAGCTGCAGCCGGATGAGGGCAGCGTGAAGCTGGGCACAAAACTGGAAATCGCCTACTCGGACCAGCTGCGCGGCAAACTGGAGCCGGAGCAAAATCTCATCGACAATGTCTGTGGCGGCCAGGAGTTTATCGAGCTGAACGGCAAACGGCGCCATGCCATTTCCTACCTCGGTGACTTCCTGTTCAGCCCGGAGCGGGTGCGCACACCGGTAAAAGCATTATCCGGAGGCGAGCAGAACCGCGCCATTCTGGCACGTCTGTTCAGCAAGCCCGCCAACCTGCTGGTACTGGACGAACCCACCAACGACCTCGACATTGAAACCCTGGAACTGCTGGAGGACATCCTGCTGTCCTTCGACGGCACGGTCATCCTGGTCAGCCACGACCGTGACTTCATGGACCATGTGGTGACCCAGCTGTTGATACTGCGTGGCGACGGTACGGTGGAGGAGCAGGCGGGTGGCTACAGCGACTGGGAAGCACGCGGTGGCCGGCTGGTGGAGCCGGAAACCAAAGGCCAGCAAATGCCGGCTAGCAAGCCCGAAACGCCCGCTCCTGTAGCGGCCAGCCCCGCTTCAACCGCGCGCCGGAAACTGTCCTATAAAGAGCAGCGCGAACTGGACGCCCTACCCGCGCGCATTGAGGAGCTGGAGCAGAAACAGGCCGCGCTGGAAGCACGCACTGCCGACCCCGCGTTCTACCAACAGAGCCGCGAAGCCGTGGATGCCGTGCTCGCCGAGCTCAGTGAGCTGCAGGCGGCACTGGATACGGCCGTCGAACGGTGGGCGGAGCTGGAAGCCTGAGTGCTGCGGGTACGCAACCGCAGCCCCCTCACCCCGCCTGCAGGACCTTGCCCACCGACTCCGCCAGGTAGTCGATGTTGGCCCCGTTGATACCCGCAACATTGATACGCGACGAATCCAGCATGTACACGCTGTACTGTTCGCGCAGGGCGAGCGCCTGAGCGGCACTCAGCCCGAGAAAAGAAAACATGCCTTTCTCTCGCTCGATGAAACCGAAGTCACGCCCGGTACACTGCTCCAGCTTGCTCACCAGGCTGGTGCGCAACCCGTTGATGCGCCAGCACATGGCCTCCAGCTCATTCCGCCAGTTCGCATTCAACTCATCGTCCTGCAACACGCGCGCGGCGAGCAGTGCGCCGTGGGCTGGCGGCATGGAGTAAATACGCCGCGCGGCCACCTGGGCTTGCGTGCGCAGTGCCGCGGCACTGGCGGGGTTGGCACTCACGAATAGGGTCGCGCCGGTGCGCTCCCGATACAGCCCCATATTCTTGGAGCAGGATGCGGCAATCAGTACTTCCGGGAGACGCTCAACCAGCAGGCGCAACCCGGCTGCATCCGTATCCAGGCCATCGCCCAGCCCCTGGTAGGCGATATCGACAAACGGCAGGAAACCCTGGTGTTGCGCCATGTCAGCGATCTCTGCCCATTGCTCAAGGCTGAGGTCGGCACCGCAGGGGTTATGACAGCAACCGTGCAACAACACCACATCACCTTGCCGCGCCCCTTTGAGGTCCTCCACCAAAGCATCGAAATTGACGCCGTGGCTCGCGGGATCGTAGTAGCGGTAGGTGGCAAATTGCAGGCCTACGCTGCCCAGCAGCGGTATATGCACCGGCCAGGTGGGGTCTGAGACCCACACTCTGGCACCGGGCGCAGCCGCATTGATGATTTCAGCGCCAATGCGCAGAGCGCCGCAACCACCCGGCGTCTGGATGCTGCTTACACGTCCGTCCAGCACGGCCGGGCTACCCAGCCCCAGTACCAGCTGCTGCATGCCGCTGTTGAAATCAGGGTCCCCCGCGGGCGGCATATAGACCTTGGTACGCTCGGCCTGCACCAGAGCGTCCTGCGCCAGGCGAATGGCATCAAACACCGGGCACAGGCCTTCCTCATTCATGTAGACGCCGAGTGTCAGATCGACCTTGCGCGGGTTGGGGTCAGCACGACAGGCGGCGGCTAGCCCGAGGATGGAGTCCTCGGGAACCTGAGGCAAACATTCGAGCATGAGGACAATCTCCTGAGTTAGAGTTCCGCCAACAGGGCGGTAAGGTAGCGCCAAAACGGCGCCACAGTAGCGATGCACAAGCGCTCTGTTGGCGAGTGCGCACCGCGGATTGTGGGGCCGAAGGACAGGATGTCGGCATCGGGGAGTTTGCTTTTCAATATACCGCACTCCAGGCCGGCGTGAATCGCCTTCACCGCGGGTACGCTGTCAAACAGGCGCTCGTGCAGTGCCTTGCCCCGCGCCAACAGCGGGCTGGCAAAGTCCGGCTGCCATCCGGGGTACCCTGCAATGCGCTTCATATGCAGCCCCGCTAGCTGCGCCAGCCCCTCGACCGCCATACGCAAGCCAGCGGCCTGCTCCGGGTTGAAGAAACGCAGGCTGGACTCCAGCTCCAGTTTGCCCGCCGCAAGCTGCAGGCGTGCCAGGTTGATACTCAAGTCAACCAGATCGGCCGGTTGCTCAAGGCTGTAGGCCTGCGCCCCGTGCGGCAGCGCCGCGAGCACACGCAACAGATCACGGCTGTTGGCGTTGCTCATCACCTTGGCGGGTGCGCACGGATAAAGCAGCAATTCGAGGCTGTGATCCGCCGCGGGCAGGTAACTCCGCCAACGCTGTTGCAGCCCCTCCAGACGCCGTTGCAGGGCTTCCGCATCGGCGCTGCTACAGGCGAAGCTGATGCTGCCCTCACGCGGAATGACATTGTGCGCCACACCCACACTGGCCGCAGCCAGCTGCAGTGAGCCAACAGGATCCAGCGCTTCCACCAGCAGCTTCAGCGCATTGCCCAGTTGCAGGTGAATCTCGATACCCGAATGGCCACCGGCCAGCCCCTTCAACTCCAGCGTCCAGCAGCCGAATTCCGCCGCCGGGGACTGCACGCCATAATCCCGCGAAAACACCCAGCCAGCACCACCGGCACAGCCCACGTACAGCTCGTGCCAGTCCTCGGTATCCAGGTTCAGCATGACACGCCCGCTGAGCAGTGAGGCATCCAGGCCCAGCGCGCCGCCGAGGCCGGTCTCCTCATCCACAGTGAACAAAAGCTCCAGTGGCGGGTGTTGCACATCCGGGTCGGTGAGCAGGGCCAGCGCCGCCGCGCAGCCCAGCCCGTTGTCTGCGCCCAGCGTGGTGCGATCGGCCAGCAGCCAGCCATCCTCCACTTTCAGCTGCAGGGGGTCGCGATAGAAGTCGTGCTGCTTGTCGCCGGTTTTTACCGTCACCATATCCAGGTGATTCTGGATAATCACGGTGGCGTGCCCCTCGCGTCCGGGAGATGCCGGCACATACACCACCAGATTGCCGGTAGCATCCAGCTGCCAGCGGCAGTCGTGGGCCTCGGCCTGGCCGATCACGTAGTCGCGCACTGCCGCCTCCGCCCTGGAAGGCCTGGGAATACGGGTCAGCTGGTAGAAATGCTCCCAGATATGTTCCGGATCAACCGGAAAATCCCGCGGCTTCATGACGCGCTCCTCCCGCTACTTATACTGCACTTACATCAGCGCAAATTTGGCGATGAATATGGCGGCGAGAAACCACGCGCCCGGGGAAATGTCGCGATAGCGGCCCGCGAATAACTTGATCACCGCGTAACTGATAAAGCCCACGGCAATGCCGTTGGCAATGGAAAAGGACAGCGGAATCATCACGACGGTGACCAGCGCCGGCAGAAGCTCGGTCAGGTCATCCCAGAGCAGGCCCTGCAAGCTGCTCAGCATGAGCATGGCCACGTACACCAACGCACCGGCCGTGGCAAAAGCGGGCACCATCCCGGCGAGTGGCGCAAAAAAGATCGCAGCCAGAAACAGCGTGCCAACCACAACCGCGGTCAGCCCGGTGCGCCCACCCGTCGCCACACCGGTAGCACTCTCCACATAGCTGGTCACCGGAGCGCAGCCGAGGAAGGCGCCGACCACACTGGAGGTGCTGTCGGCTTTCAGGGCGCGATCCAGATGTTTGATGTTGCCCTGCGCATCGACAAGCCCGGCACGACTCGCCACGCCCAGCAGGGTTCCGGCGGTGTCGAACAGGTTCACGAACAGGAAGGCAATGACCACGCTGACCATCGCGAGGTCGAGCGCCCCGATGATGTCCAGCTGCATGAAGACTGGCGCCATACTCGGTGGCGCCGCCACCAGGCCGCGGTATTCCACCAGCCCAAACAGCAACGCAAGCCCCGTGGTCACAAGAATACCGACGATGATGGCGCCGCGAACCTGACGCACAGAGAGCACCGCAATCAGCAGAAAACCCAGAGCGGCGAGGAACGGCTCGGGGCGGGTGAAGTCGCCCAGGGTGAGCAATGTGGCTTCGCTGGCCACAATCACACCGCCGCTTTTGAGGCCGATGAACCCCACAAACAACCCCACGCCGGCCCCCATCGCCACACGCAGATTCATCGGAATGCTGTCCAGCATCCAGCGGCGCAGGCGGGTAATGCTCATGATGACAAACAGCACACCGGCTAGAAATACCGCCCCCAGTGCCACCTGCCAGCTGTAGCCCATATCGGCAACGACGGTGTAGGTAAAGAACGCATTGAGACCCATGCCAGGCGCCAGGCCGACCGGCCAGTTGGCGTACAGGCCCATGAAATAGCAGGCGAGCGCTGAGGCAAGGCAGGTCGCGACGAAGGCAGCAGAGGCGTCCATGCCCGCCGCTGCCATCAACTGCGGGTTGACGAAAATGATATAGGCCATGGTGACGAACGTGGTCGCCCCGGCAATAACCTCGGTACGCACCGAGGTACCGTGCTCAGACAGCTTGAAAAAGCGTTCAAGAAGGCCGTTGGCCACGTTAGCCTGCTTCATCGGGTGGCCTGATTCCTCTGCGAATGTGCGCGCGGCGCGAGAAGCCAGAGTGTACGCAATCACCGCGAGTGGCACCATAGTGCAGTCGCTGCCCCCCGAGCTATGGTAGCCTCACAGCCGGCAGCCACGATGATCACCAGGGACACAGAACCGATGCACAAGCACTACATCAGCGCCCAGCAATTGCTGGAAGATTCATTCAAACTGGCGTGGCAGGTCTACGAGAGCGGCTATCGCCCCAACTACATCGTCGGCGTGTGGCGTGGTGGTGCGCCGGTCGGTATCGCGGTGCAGGAACTGCTGGATGTGCTGGGGGTAAACGCAGACCACATCGCCATCCGCACCTCCTCCTACACCGGCATCGGCCAGCGTGACCGCCATGTGAAGGTACACGGCCTGAGCTACATAATCCGCCAGCTGGAGTCGGAGGATTCACTGCTGATCGTCGATGACGTACACGACACAGGGCTGTCCATCGATCAGGTGATCCTCGACCTGCACAGTGCCTGCAAAAAAAATACGCCGGAGATCCGCATCGCCACGCCCTACTACAAACCCGGCAACAACAGGACAGACCGCGTGCCGGAGTATTACATCCATGAAACCGCTGACTGGCTGGTATTCCCGCATGAATTGCACGGTTTGACCCTGGAGGAGATTCGCGCCAACAAACCCGAGCTCGCCAGCATCATGGGGCCGCTGCAGCAACAGTTGCAGACTGCCGGCAACCGCTAGTCGCGGGTGAAGGCGCGCACGATGTCGGCGTGCTGCGGAAATGCCTCGAGCAGTGCTGCACGCTTGCCCAGTGCCATATCGGCGTAATCGAACCCGGGTGCCACCGCTTCACTGATCAGCCCATACTCACCCGAGGGCAGATGGGAAGCTTTCCACACACCGCCCCGCACCGTGAGCTGCAGGCGCTGGCCGGCTGCCAGATCCGGGCCCAGCACGGCGGATTCCAGACGGCCGTCCGGATGCAACAGGTAGTAGTACACGGGTGATCCCAGGTGATAGAAGTGCACTATATCGGACTCATTCCGGTGCAGGTGCCCGATAGGTGAATCATCAGTGAGCAGGTAGTGGATCGCCGTCATGGTGTAGCGGGGCCCCGCCGGGGTAGCCACTTTGGGCCGGTGATCGGGCTGGAACGTACGGGCAAAATAGCCTCCCTCAACGTGCGGCTCCAGCCCCAGGGCCGCGATGATCGCCGCCTTGCCACTACCCGCACCGGTATCGTCAGCACACGCCCCGCCGGTGGCCACTGCGGCCACACAGGCCAGTAATACCCGAGCCCATTTCACAATGCGTCCTCCTGCCCGGCTTGCAGCGCCTCGTGGATACGACCGCTGATCTGGGTGACGTTGGCGCGCAGGCCCTGCTCGTCGATGGTGAGCACCTTGCGGTCCTGCATCAGTACCTCGCCGGCAACTATCGTGGTTTGTACATCGTCGCTGTCCAACACATACACGAGGTGCGATTGCACATCATACAGCGGCAGCTGGTGGGTCTGGCTGACGTCCAACTGAATCATGTCTGCCTGCATGCCCGCCTTCAACTGGCCGATTTCGCCTTCTTTGTGGATGGCAGCCGCGCCCAGCCGGGTGGCCATGGCCAGTGCCTGGCTCGCCGGTAGCGCGGTGGGGTCGCCGCTTGCGACTTTGTGCAGCAGGGCCGCCATACGCACCTCTTCCCACAGGTCCAGATCGTTGTTGGAGGCGGCGCCATCAGTCCCCAGGCCAACATTGACCCCGGCGGCGAGCATGGCGCTGACGGGCGCAATACCCGCACCCAGCTTCATGTTGGACGTCGGGTTGTGAATAGCCCCCACGCCGGCGGAGGCGGTGAGCGCGATATCGCGCGGGTCAAGTTGCACCATGTGCGCCGCAATCAGTGGCGAGTTGAACATGCCGAGCCCGGCAACGTGCTGCACCGGGGTGGTACCGAACTGTTCCATCACATAGTCGCGCTCCGCCGGGGCCTCTGCCAGATGCATGCTGATAGGTGCGCCACGCGCCGCGGCTTTCTCCACCGTGGCCTGCAAGTGTTCCGGGGAGACTGTATAGGGCGCGTGTGGCGCAAACGCCGGCGTGATCCGCGGGTGCTTTCCCTGCCAACGCTGAACGAACTCGTCAGCGGCAGCAAAGGAGTCGTCCCAGCCACTGAATCCCGGGCTGGGGTAGTCAATATGCGGTGCACCGACCACTGCGCGCAGGCCACAGCGCTCGACGACCGTGGCTATCTCGTCGGGATAAAAGTACATGTCGACAAACGTTGTGGTGCCGCCGCGGATCATTTCCCAGCAGGCCAGCTGAGCGCCCACGCGCACGAACTCCGGTGTCACGAAACGGCCTTCCATGGGGAAAACGTACTGGTTGAGCCAGGTCATGAGATCGAGGTCGTCAACCATGCCACGAAACAGCGTCATGGCCGAATGCGTGTGGCCGTTTACCAACCCGGGCATCAACACTCGCCCCGCTCCCGAAATCGTCGACACTGCGCGCCAACCGGCGTCGATGCGCGCACGAGGGCCCACATCGACAATCTGATCGCCCTGCACCACCACGGCGCCGTCCCGCAGCTGTGGCTGCGCTTCGTCCATGGTGAGCACGTAGTCGCCGTAGACAATGAGGTCGGCTTGCTGTGCGGACGCCGCCCACACGGCCAGCGGGCTGGCCAGCACAGCGGCCAGGAAACACGGTATAAAAACCTTCAACACACCACTTCTCCTCCCCAGGGTATGGGGCACAGGCCAGATTCCGGGTTTCCAACGCTACTGCCCAGCTTGGCGTTGATTTCAACAGGGTCAAATACTGGTATTTTTCCCATGCGGGGCTGCACGCATCAGCCCAACAGCGTAAATTTCACCCCATGAGCCGTCAAGGCCACCCGCGGGCACCAGACCCCATTTTGCGCTCTGCAAGACTGCAACTCTCAGCATCCATCCCGATCATTCAGGAGACTTACTCATGAAGCGCATAACCGTATCCCGGTTGGCCCTCACCGCAGCCATCGCCGCCGCCACTACCGCAACCGCGCCGGCGATGGCGCAGCTGGAAGAAATCATCGTCACGGCCCAGAAGCGCGAGCAGAGCCTGCTCGACGTGCCGCTTTCCGTCGCCACCCTGTCTGGTGAGCGTTTCAGCGCCATTTTTGAAGGCGGCGCCGATATTCGCGGCCTGTCGGCCCGTGTTCCCGGACTGTACGTCGAGTCTTCCAATGGCCGTGCGGCGCCCCGTTTCTACATGCGCGGACTGGGCAATATCGACTTCGACCTGGCGGCATCGCAGCCCGTCTCCATCATTATGGACGATGTAGTGAAGGAAAACGTTGTGCTGAAGAGCTTTCCGCTGTTCGACGTGGAGCAGGTGGAAGTGCTGCGCGGGCCGCAGGGGTCCCTGTTCGGCAGAAACACCACAGCGGGCATCGTCAAGTTCGACTCCCGCAAACCGACCCGTGACCTCGAAGGCCGCGCCAAGGTCGATATCGGCGAGCTGGACACCCTGAACTTCGAAGGCGCCGTGGGCGGTGGCCTGACCGATACCGTCGCCGGTCGCATCGCCGTGTTGTACCAGAGCCGCGGCGACTGGATCAATAACGGCTTTACCGGTGAAAACGACGCGCTGGGGGGCTTTACCGAAAAAGCCGTGAAGGGTTTCCTGCTGTTTGAGCCCAACGACCGGCTGAGCGCCCTGCTCGGCGCCCACCACCGCGATCTCGACGGCACCGCCGCCGTATTCCGCGCCAATATTTTCGATACCGGCAGCAACAGCCTGAACGAAAACTACATTCGCGACACGGTGTTCTTCGACGAGGGCGACAACAACCCCCAGGAGTACCGGAACACCGGACTCAACCTGAAACTGGAATACGCTTTTGACGCCGTAACACTCACCTCCATCACCGCGGGAGAAGATGCCAAGGGGCGCAGCCTGGGGGATATCGATGGCGGCTTCGGAGCGGCGTTCCTGCCCTTCATGGGGCCCGGTTTCATACCCTTCCCCTCGCAAACACAGGATGCGGCGGATGTGCAGCAGTTCACCCAGGAATTGCGCCTCGCCAGCAACAGCGGCGCGCGACTGAACTGGCAAACCGGCCTGTTCTACTTCGACTCTGACCTGGATGTGGAAACCAGCCCGTTCTTCGTGCCGGCCACCACGGTGACCCACGAAAACACGTCCATCGCCATTTTCGGCCAGGCCGACTATGCCCTCAGCGATGCCTGGACCCTGACCGCGGGCCTGCGCTGGACTGACGATGAAAAGGACTTCTTCGCACCGGGCTTCGAGGAAAGCGTCTCGGACGACCAGGTCACCGGCGACCTGGCGATCTCGTTCGCGGCGGATGACGCCTCGCTGTACTGGGCCAAAGTGGGCACCGGTTTCCGCGCGCCCACTATTCAGGGGCGCGATGTGGCATTTGGTGCTGCGCCCTCGATTGCCGATTCAGAAACGGTCATCTCCTATGAACTGGGTTACAAGGCGGAATATCTCGAGGGGCGTATGCGCCTGAACGCGGCGCTGTTCTACTATGAGGTCGACGACATTCAGTTCACCGCCGTGGGTGGCACCAACAACGCCATTCAGCTGGTAAACGCCGAGCAGGGCACAGGCATGGGCGGTGAGCTCGACCTGGAATGGGCGGTGACCGACAACCTGTCGTTAACCTTCGGCGCCGGCTACGCCGACACCGAGATCAATGACAGCGGGCTGCGCGTTGGGCCCTGTGGCAGCGGCGCCTGCACCATTCGCAACCCCGTCGATGCCGACGGACTGGTGTTTGTCGATGGCAACCCGTTCCCGCAGGCACCCGAAACCACCTTCAACTTCAGCGCCGCCTGGAGCATGCCGGTAGGCCGTGAATCTGAAGTGTTCGCGTTTACCGACTGGTCCTACCAGGGCGACACGCAGCTGTTCCTCTATGACGCGGCGGAGTTCGTGACCGACGGCCAGTTCGAGGGCGGCGTGCGCCTCGGTTGGCGGCTGCGCGATGGCAGCTATGAGGTGGCGCTGTTTGGCCGCAATATCACCGACGAGGAAAACGTACAGGGTGCCATCGACTTCAATAACCTGACGGGCTTCACCAACGAGCCGCGCGTGTGGGGTTTGTCACTCTCCAGCGCGTTCTAAAGGCCTGACTACAATGGGCGGGCCGGCGCAAAAACGTCGACCCGCCTGCATGCCAAACCCAGAGGACAGCAGGTCATGATGAAAGCCGCTTTGCTTACACTACTAACCGCATTTTTTGCCAGTGTCGGTGCCGGCGCCGCTGACACAAACAGCACCGCGCCAATTCCGGTCAAGGTCGTGGTGGTCACCATGTTTGAAACCGGCGCCGACACCGGCGACAAGGCGGGAGAATTCCAGCGCTGGTACGAACGTGTGCCGCTGGATACGCGCTTCCCTGCACCGCACATGCACCACGACATACACATGAACCTGGAATCCGGCGTGCTCGGTATCGTCACTGGTATGGGCACTGCCAACGCCGCCGCCAGCGTCATGGCACTGGGCCTGGACCCACGCTTTGACCTGAGCCAGGCCTACTGGCTGGTTGCCGGCATTTCCGGCTTCGATCCAGCGGACGCCTCGCTGGGTTCGGTGGCCTGGGCTGAATGGCTGGTTGACGGCGATCTGGCGCACGAAATCGACAGCCGCGAAATCCCCGAGGGATGGAATCATGGCTATTTCCCGTTGTTCAGCCAGGGGCCAGAAGACGCCTCACGCAAGAGTTACAACCTGGGCGAAGTCTTCCGGCTCAACACCGGGCTGGTCGACTGGGCCTACGGACTGACCAAAGACATGGCCTTGCCCGACCACCCCACGCTTGAGGCAGCGCGCAAGCCCTATGTCGATTACCCGGTCGGACAACAGCCACCACGGGTGATCAAGGGAGATCAGCTGGCCGCCATGACCTTCTGGCACGGTGAACTGCTCAATGACTGGGCCAACGAGTGGGTCAAATACTGGACTGACGGCCAGGGCGAGTTCGTCAGCTCCGCCATGGAAGACACCGGTACCTTTCAATCACTCACTTACCTCGACGCGGCCGGCAAGGTGGATAAAGACCGGGTGATGGTACTGCGCACCGCCTCCAACTTCACCCTGCCACCACCGGGCAAAACCGCTGCGGCGTATCTGCTGGAAGAACAGCATGACAGCTACGCGGGTCTGGATGCAGCGCTGGAAAACGCCTACCAGGTGGGCAGGAAGGTCATCGACACACTGCTGGCCAACTGGGAGCAGCACGCCCAGAAGATACCTGCCGCCAACTAACCCCGGACAGCGCTGCCCAAAGCGTGTGCGGAGAGTCGGGCGTAAATCGCTTCCGCCTGCTCGCACATGGCTTCGCACTGCGGCGGCAGCGCCACTTCAGCCAGGGGCTGCTCGTTCACCGCCTGGAACCCGGTTGATGCCTCTACCGCGGCATACCAGTGCGGCGCCCACACGCCGTCGCTATCGCGGCTACCAGCGGGCCAGCTGAGCATCGCTGCACTGAAGGGAATGCCCACGCGTTCGCACAGCGCCCGCAACACGCCTTCGGGGTCGGCCAGCGTCGCCGCGGAATCGATCACCGGGGGCGCTGCACCGAGCCGGTCCGCAACGCGCTGGAACAGCTCCCACTGCTGCACAAAACCCAGCTCGTCGAGCGCAAACTCGGGACGCACGCGCGCGTAGGACGCGATGATCCGGCGCGGCTGACGAATCAGGAAGCAGTTCACCAGGCCGTCCGTCCAGGCCATGTCCATCGCCGGCAGGATATGCTGCGTCATGTGCTTCTGGTAGAACAGGGTACAGCGGTCCCGGTCTGCGGTGGCCGGCAATTCCTCACACAACTGACGCGCCACTTCACGCCAGTCGCAACTCATGCTCGCCTTCACTGCTTCGCCGGCCGGGTGGTCCAAACCGGTGGCTTGCAGGTAATAGCCGTAAAACGGCTCATCCACCACCGCGCAATCAGCCCGGTTCTCGAACGCGCGCATCAACGCCGTGCTGATATTGCGCGGGCCAGACCACATGGCCAGTCGAAGCGTCTGCATGTGGCTAACCCCGCGGATGCAGCTGGCCGGGGCCGGCGATGTAGCGCGCGACCGTTTCCCGGTACTGCCCCTGCAGGCGCTTGATAACCGGGCGCCCTGCATCGGGCTCGCCAATCGTGCGGCCATCCACCTCGGTCACCGGCACCAGGCCGGCAAAGGTACCGGTCACAAATGCTTCTTCAGCGTTATACACATCAGTGAGCGTGAAATTGGTCTCGCGCACGGTGAGGCCGAGCTCGCGACCCATTTCCAGCACCTTGCCGCGCGTGATGCCGTCGAGGCAGTAGTCTCCGGTCGAGGTCCATATTTCACCGCGGCGTACAATGAAAAAGTGTGTCGAGTTGCAGGTCGCGACAAACCCGTGTGGGTCCAGCATCAGCGCCTCGTCGGCACCGGCCTTGGTCGCCTGGATGCAGGCGCCAATGCAATTGAGCTTCGAGTGTGTGTTCAGCGCCGGGTCCTGCACGTCCGAGTAGCCGCGGCGCACATACACCGTATACAACCGCACGCCCTTCTCCACCACCTCGGGCAGCGCCTCTTTGTATTCGGGAATGATCACCACCGTCGGTGGCGTAATCGTCATGCGTGGGTCCTGGTAGGGCGTTGCCTTCACACCCCGGGACACCATCAGCCGAATGTGCACGCCATCGTGCATGCCGTTTGCCGCCAGCAACGCGTACAACCGGGCGGCCAGGTCCTCGCGGCTGAAATCGGGCTGGAAGTCCAGTGTTTTCATGCCCTCGAACAGGCGCTCCAGGTGCCGTTCGAGAAACAGCACCGTATGGCCCTCGACACGCAGACCTTCCCACACGCCATCGCCCAGGATAAACCCCGAGTCGAACACCGAAATACGCGCCTCGGCACGCGGCACAATCGTGCCATTGATCTCGATGAGGATAGTTTCATTGCGCGGATCGCCCGCGTACTCATGCGTGCCTTTCATACCTGTGCTCCCGGAACGGTTTTCTGCGCGCGCTATTGTGCGCTATTCGGGCCGCAAGTACATCCGTGGTAAAATCGCGCCACCTCCAAAACACCCAGGCAGGCACTACCCGTGGCCGAACAACGCGACAACATCTACGCTCACCCCGTACCCGAGCCGACCGCATTCCGCTTCGATGACCGGGTGGCACAGGTGTTCCCGGACATGATCCGCCGCTCCGTACCCGGCTACAGCACCATCATCGCCATGACCGGCCTGCTCGCAGGGCGCTTCGCCACACCGGGCAGCCGCCTCTACGACCTCGGCTGTTCCCTCGGCGCGTCCACCCTCGCCATGCGCCAGAACGTGCAACACGGTGACTGCCGGATTGTCGGCGTCGACAACTCCGCCGCAATGCTTGAACGCTGCCGGGGCGTTATCGATACCGACAGCCACGACGTCCCGGTGGATCTTGTGTGCAGCAATCTGCAGGACGTACCTGTCACCGATGCCTCGGTGGTGGTGCTCAACTTCACCCTGCAGTTCATCGCCCGCGAAGAACGCGACGCCGTCATTCAGCACATCTACCACGGCCTGCGACCGGGGGGCATCATGGTGCTCTCGGAGAAAGTCACCTTCGAGGACCCGCACCTCGACGCCCTCAACATCGACCTGCACCACGACTTCAAGCGCGCCAACGGTTACAGCGACCTGGAAATTGCGCAGAAACGCGATGCGCTGGACGGCTTCCTGCGGCGCGAAACACTGCAGCAGCACCGCAAGCGCTGCCACGACGCCGGTTTTGGCAGCTGTGATGTGTGGTTCCAGTGCTTTAACTTCGCCTCACTGATAGCGCTTAAATGATCGACTACGGACCGCTGATAGACCGCTGGCAACAGGACGTCCTACTGGCACCCTGGGCCGAGCGTCTGCACACGCAAATCGCCAGCGGCCTTGCCGTCGAACGCTACGGCGACCTCCCGCGCTGGCTCGAAGCCCTCGCGGCCCTGCCCGATATCACAGCGACAACTCGAAGGCTCGACAGCGCCCGCGTGGGAGCCGACCGACAGCCCGAACTGGACGAGGCACAGACCTCCGCCCTGCGCGACACCCTGCAGCGCCTGCATCCCTGGCGCAAAGGGCCCTTCGACCTGTTCGGCGTGCACATCGACACCGAGTGGCGCTCCGACTGGAAGTGGGAGCGACTGCTGCCCGGCCTCGACGACCTCAATGGCCGCCGCGTACTCGACGTCGGCTGCGGCAGCGGCTACCACTGCTGGCGCATGGCCGGCGCCGGGGCCCGGGAAGTCATCGGTATCGACCCTACGCCGCTGTTTGTCGTGCAGTACTGGGCGTTACAGAAATACCTGCAGCACCCCGGTGTTTGGGTGTTACCGCTGGGCATTCAACATATGCCCGCCAATCTGCAAGCGTTTGACAGTGTGTTTTCCATGGGTGTGCTGTACCACCGCCGCTCGCCGATAGATCACCTGCAGGAGCTGCGCAACTGCCTGCGGCCCGGCGGGCAGCTGATTCTGGAAACGCTGGTCATCGACGGACCACTGGGCGCCACCCTGGTACCCGAGGGGCGCTATGCGCGCATGGGAAACGTCTGGTTCCTGCCCAGCCCCGATACGCTGATATCCTGGCTGCGGAAGTTGAAGTTTCGCGATGTGGAGCTGGTAGATGTCTCGGTCACCCGCGTCGAGGAGCAGCGGCAGACCGAGTGGATGCGCTTTCAGTCGCTGGCTGACTTTCTCGACCCCGAGGATGCCACGCGCACGATCGAGGGGTATCCGGCGCCGATGCGGGCTGTGGTGACGGCTCGGGCGCCGTGATGCTGCTGGCTAGCTCGGCGAGCGGCTCGACGGATGGCACAGGCGTGGTGGCGGGCGGCGCAACGGATGGGGGCGAGCGGGACACGCCGTGAACCCATCCATGGGGGCTTGAAGGAAACATCCCTGTTTCCTACAGTCCCGCTCGCCCCCATCCGCCGCGCCACCCTGCGCATTGGGCTTGTGGTGCCGGAACTTGTTTTCGAGTTTCCCTGAGCCACTCGCCCAGTGGCACGAGAATTCCCGAATACGTAGCGCTTCCTCGACTAATAACGCCAGAGCTCACCCTCAAGCCGCGCCGCACCCCGCGCCTCTAATGCCAGACTTCACCACCCAAGCCGAATGTGCCGGGGTGGGCGATCCCGGCCGGTGGGGGACCGTCGGCGGCCATGGATGGCCGCCGCCGAGCCTACATGGACGTACTTGCGGCGTGTCCCCCATCGGTCGGGATCGCCCACACCGGCACCACTCCCAAGCCGGAGCTCAAGCCGGAGCCCAACCCGACGCCCGAGCGCACCCCACCCTCAATGCAACGCCTTCTCCCGACGATGCTCATGAAACACATACTCAAACACCTCCCGGTAATTGCGCGCAAACCGAACCTCCAGCCCCTCCTGCAAATACGCCGGCAACTCATCGAAATCACGCCGGTTGGCCGCAGGCAGGATCAGCTCGGGTATCTTCATGCGTCGCGCCGCAATCACCTTCTCGCGAATGCCTCCCACCGGCAGCACCAGACCAGTCAGGGTCAACTCCCCCGTCATCGCCAGCGGTCTCTTGATCCGCTCATTACGCGCCAGGGAAATGAGTGCAGTCGCCATGGTAATGCCCGCACTGGGGCCGTCCTTCGGCGTGGCACCCTCCGGCACGTGCAGGTGCACCAGGCTGGTGTCGAAGAAATCGTAGTCGCAGTCGAAATCCCGCAGGTGCGCCACCACATAGCTGTAGGCAATCTCCGCTGACTCGCGCATGGTCTCACCCAGGCGCCCCGTAAGCTTGAAGCCGCTGTTCAGGGTGTGCACCTTGGAGGACTCGATCGCCAGCGTGGCCCCGCCCATGGCCGTCCAGGCCAGTCCGGTGGCAACCCCCGGGCCGCGCAACAGCTTCTCAGTGTGGAACACCGGTTGACCCAGCAAGGTTTCAATATCCTTCTTGCCGATGCGCACGCGCCGCTCGCCGCCCTCCAGCAGGCCGACAATGGATTTGCGGATGATGCGTGCCAGCTGCTTTTCAAGGTTGCGCACACCGGCTTCGCGGCAGTAGCTCTCGATCACGGTTTTCAGCGCGGCGTCGTTTATTTTCAGCTGGTCGGCCTTGAGGCCATGCCGCTGCAGTAGCCGCGGCCACAGATGGTTGCGCGCTATGGCCAGCTTTTCCTCGGCGATGTAACCGGCCAGGCGCAGCACTTCCATGCGGTCCAGCAGTGGTCCGGGAATGCTGTCGATCTGGTTGGCGGTGCAGATAAACAGCACCTTGGAAAGGTCCACGCGCATATCCAGGTAGTGATCGAGAAATTCAGCGTTCTGTTCCGGGTCCAGCACTTCCAGCAGGGCCGACGCGGGGTCGCCCTGAAAGGATGCGCCAATCTTGTCGATCTCATCCAGCATGATCACCGGGTTGGCCACTTTCACGTCCTTGAGTGCCTGCACGAACTTGCCCGGCATCGCCCCAATGTAGGTACGGCGGTGACCCTTGATTTCCGCTTCGTCGCGCATGCCTCCGAGACTGAAGCGGTAGAACTCCCGTCCCAGAGCATCAGCCACGGAGCGGCCGATGCTGGTTTTGCCCACACCGGGCGGGCCAACCAGCAAGAGAATGGAGCCGCTGATCTCGCCCTTGAAGGCGCCCACTGCAAGGAACTCGAGGATGCGCTGTTTGACGTCATCCAGGCCATCGTGATGCGCGTTGAGTGTCTCCCGCGCATGGCCGAGTTCGAGCTGGTCCTCTGAGTGAATACCCCAGGGAACTTGCGTGGCCCAGTCAAGGTAGTTGCGGGTGACACCGTACTCGGGGGAGCCACTCTCCAGCACCGAAAGCTTGTGCAACTCTTCGGCGATACGCTCGCGCACGGACTCTGTTGGCTTCAGGGCGGCCAGCCGCTCTTCGAAGAGCTCCAGGTCGGTGCTGCGATCATCCTTGGACAGGCCGAGTTCTTTCTGGATGACCTTCAGCTGTTCGCGCAGAAAAAACTGTCGCTGCTGCTCCGAGACCTTTTCATTCACCTGGCTGGTGATATGGGTTTGCATCTCGGCCACTTCGCGCTCTTTGCGCAGCAGCACCAGCACTTTTTCCATGCGCGCCAGCAGGGGCAGCGTATCGAGAATTTCCTGCAGCTGGTCACCTTTGGCGGTGGTCAGGGCGGCGGAGAAATCCGCCAGCAGGCTGGGCTGGTTGGGGCTGAAGTTGGCCATGTAGTGCTTCAGCTCTTCGCTGTACAGCGGGTTCAGTGGCAGCAGTTCCTTGATCTGCTGGATGAGCGCCATGGCATAGGCCTTGACCTCGTCACTGTCGCGATCGCCCGAGCTGCGCGGGTACTCCACCTGCACCCGATAGGGCGCAGAATCCGTGAGCCAGCGCACGATACGGAAACGCTTCACCCCCTGCACCAGGAACTGCCCGGGGCCATTGGCGCCGGGTGGCCGGTGCAAGCGCGCAACACAGCCTATTTCCGGAAACTGACGGGGGCCGATGCTGTCGGAGCCCTGCTGCTCCACGTAACTCAAGCCCACCAGTCCGTGTCCTTCCGCGGCGATGGCCTCCAGCGTGGGAGCCCACTCCTGCGGGTTGATCGCAACGGGCTGCACCTGACCGGGGAAAAACGGGCGCTGCGGTACCGGAATCACATACAGCGTATCGGGGAGCATATCGCTCGCCACTGCCGGGGCCTGGGACCCTGTGGCGTGTATGTCCGCCTCGTCTGGTGCAAATTTCGGGGCCTTGCTCATGCTTGCCTGCCTGTTTCAACTGCCGGGGTATCCGCCAGATATGGGCTCGGCGCGCGGTATTTCAAGAGAGCAGCCACAGAGCCATTTTTCAGCGGCCGGCGCTGGGAGTATACTGGCGACAGTTGAATCGCACTTCAAACCGCACGACTGACACAGGAGTCCACAGTGCATATTGACAAGGCCACTGAAGCCGAACTGCGCGCTGCGCTTGCCGATCTCCACGAACAGTACGACGCACTGGCAGCGAAAAACCTGAACCTGGACCTCACCCGAGGTAAACCCAGCGCGGCACAGGTTGCGCTGTCCGACGCGCTGGACGGTATTCTGGACGGCAACTACCGCGCGGCGGACGGCAGTGATGCTCGCAACTACGGCGGCCTTGAGGGCCTGCCCGAGGCGCGCGCCCTGTTTGCCGAGGTGCTGGGTACGGCGCCGGAGGAGACACTGGTCGGCGGCAACAGCAGCCTGACCCTCATGTATCAGGTCATGGACTTCGCCCTGCGCGAGGGCTTGCGCGGCGCGGATTCCGCCTGGGGCAATCGGGCACAGGTGAAGTTCCTGTGCCCGGTACCCGGTTACGACCGCCACTTTTCCGTGTGTGAATACCTCGGCATCGAGATGATCCCCGTGCGTCTGCTCGATTCAGGCCCGGATATGGACCAGGTGGAGGCCCTGGTTGCCGCCGACGCCGATATCAAGGGCATCTGGTGTGTACCCCGCTTTTCCAACCCCACCGGCTGCGTCTACAGTGCGGAGACTGTAAAGCGCCTCGCAGGCCTGCCGCAGGTCGCGTCCGCCAGCTTTATCGTCATGTGGGACAACGCCTACGCGGTACACACCCTGCAGGATGACGCCCCCGCTCTGGCCAGCATCGCCGCCCACGCGCGCGAGCTCGGGACTATGGACGGCATTTTCCAGTTCGGGTCCACATCCAAGATCACCTTCGCCGGCGCGGGTGTTGGGTTCGTCGGCAGCAGCGAGCGCAACCTTGCCGCCTTCCGGGCCCACCTCGCGTTCCAGACTATCGGCCCGGACAAGGTCAATCAGCTGCGTCACGTGCGGTTCCTCAAGGACAGCGAGACCCTCAACGCCCACATGAGCCGACATGCGGCACTGCTCAAGCCGCGTTTCGATGCGGTACTCGGCACGCTCGAGCGAGAACTGGCCGGCAGTGGCATGGGCAACTGGACGACCCCGCAGGGCGGCTACTTTGTCTCTTTCGACGCGCTGCCGGGGCTGGCATCAGAGATTGTGGCACTCGCGGGCAATGTCGGTGTGAAGCTCACACCGGCCGGTGCCACCTTTCCCTACGGCAAGGACCCGGATAACCGCAATATCAGGCTCTCACCCAGCTTCCCGGCGCAGGACGATGTACAGGCGAGCGTGGACGTGTTCGTGTTGTGCGTGAAAATCGCCTCGATCAAGCAGCGACTGAGCCGCTAGAAGGGGGTGTACGGGCGCCTGTCACGGGGTGGCAGGCGCACTGCCGGCGGTCAGTCGTCGCCGCTGTGGTGGGGCTGCATGCCGGGCACGGGGAAGGCGGTGACGTTGCTGCGTGAACCGGGGGCGGCCTCGGATATCTTGCCCGTGCCTTCCTTGTCCACCTCGTCGATGCGAATAATCGCCTGCAGGGGGATGTAACTGCGTTTGACCCCGCTGAACTCATGCTTCAGCTTTTCCTCACTGGGGTCGACAAGAATCTGTGAACGCTCGCCGAAGACGAACTCCTCGATTTCGATGAAGCCCCACATGTCGCTCTGGTAGATCTGGCGCGCGAACACTTCGAACACCTGGTTCGCGTTGTGGAAAATCACCTTGTACACAGGTTGGTTGGCCATGCTGTCCTCGTGAGGCGTTGCGCCGGGCGGCTCCGCGGCAAGTGCGCTAAAACCGGGGGGGGGCGATGTTACCACTCCCCGCACAAATTACCACTATCTGCCACCCGGGCTGGCTAGGTTTCCGCGGTGTGAATCTGTATAATTCACCCCCCTTTTTACAACAACCGGCCAGAAACCGACTGCGGTGCGCCGACGAGGCTCAGTGAGCAAAAAGCTGTACATCAAGACCCACGGCTGCCAGATGAACGAGTATGACTCGGCGCGCATGCGCGATCTGCTGCAGGCCAGCCACGGTCTCACGCCCACGGACAACCCTGAAGAAGCGGATGTCCTGCTGCTCAATACCTGCTCGATTCGTGAAAAAGCCCAGGAAAAGGTGTTCCACCAGCTGGGCCGCTGGAAGCATTTGAAGCAGAAAAATCCCGACCTGATCATCGGCGTGGGCGGCTGCGTCGCCAGCCAGGAGGGGGCCGAGATCGGCAAGCGCGCGCCGTATGTCGACCTCGTTTTCGGGCCGCAAACCCTGCACCGGCTGCCCGCGATGATGGAGCAGCGCGGTCCCGGTGGGACCCTGGTGGTCGATGTCAGCTTCCCGGAAATCGAAAAATTCGATCGCCTGCCAGAGCCCAGTGTTGAAGGGCCCACCGCCTTTGTCTCGGTCATGGAGGGCTGCAGCAAGTACTGTACGTTCTGCGTCGTGCCTTACACCCGCGGCGAAGAAGTGTCGCGGCCCGTCGACGATGTCATCGCAGAAGTGGCACACCTCGCCGGCGAGGGCGTACGCGAGGTCAACCTGCTCGGGCAGAACGTGAACGCCTACCGGGGTGCCAACCACCTCGGCGAGGTCGTGGATTTTGCCGAGCTGTTGCACCTGGTGGCACGCATTCCCGGCATTGAGCGTATCCGCTACACCACTTCGCACCCGGTCGAGTTCAGCGATGCCCTGATTGACGCCTACGCCGAAATTCCGCAACTGGTCGACCATCTCCACCTGCCCGTGCAGAGTGGATCGGACCGTATTCTCATGGCCATGAAGCGCGGCCATACGGCGCTGGAATACAAGTCGAAAATCCGCCGGTTGCGCCGCATACGCCCGAATATCAGCATTTCCTCCGATTTCATCATCGGTTTTCCGGGCGAGACAGAGACGGATTTCGCCGCCACCATGAAACTGGTTGAAGACATCGGCTTCGATACATCCTTCAGCTTCGTTTACAGCGCGCGCCCCGGCACACCCGCATCAGAGCTGCCCGACTCCACTGATGAGGCCACCAAGAAGCAGCGGCTGCAGGTTCTGCAATCCCGTATTCTGCAGGAAGCACAGGCCATCAGCCGTCGTATGGTGGGCACGGTGCAGCGCGTGCTGGTCACCGGTGTCTCGAAGAAGGACCCGGGCGAACTGCAGGGCCGGACCGAGAACAACCGGGTGGTGAATTTCCACTGTACCGACCGCAGCCTGATCGGCGCATTTGCCGACCTTGAGATTGTCGACGCGCTGCCGAACTCACTGCGTGGCCAGCTGGCACAGGCGCCGCTGTTGCGCGCGGTTGACTAGTCGGCACAGCCGTATATCCTTAAACCCATGACCACATGCCCTAGCGGCCCGCGAGCGATTTGAACAGCGAATCTCCGACCCCCGAGTCGACACAGTCAAGCCTCACCCTGGAACCGAATGACACCCGCCATCTGGCCATGCTCTGCGGCCAGTTCGACGGCCATTTGCGCCAGATCGAGTCCCGCCTGGGCATCGGTATTGCAGCCCGCGGCAACCAGTTCCTGCTCAGCGGGCCGCCCGGCGCAGTCAATGCCGGCCGCAGCCTGTTGGAGAACCTGTACAGCGAGGTATGCCAAGGCGTTGGCTTGAGCCCGGAGTCACTGCACCTGCAACTGCAGCAGGCGGGAATCGAGATGCTGGCCGAAGACCCCGCAGGCGCTCCCATTGAGGCCATTCAGGTTATTCGCACCAAGCGTGCGTCGGTAAAACCCCGCGGCAAGAACCAGCAGGGCTACGTGCGCACCATCAAGCAGCACGACATCAATTTCGGTATCGGGCCGGCCGGCACGGGCAAGACCTATCTTGCGGTCGCCTGCGCCGTGGAAGCACTGCTGGAGGAGCGCGTGCGACGCATCCTGCTGGTGCGCCCGGCTGTAGAGGCCGGCGAGAAGCTGGGCTTCCTGCCCGGCGACCTGAGCCAGAAAATCGACCCCTACCTGCGCCCCCTGTACGACGCCCTGTACGAAATGCTCGGCTTTGAAACAGTGAATAAGTTCATCGAGCGCAATGTTATCGAAGTGGCGCCGCTGGCCTTCATGCGCGGCCGCACGCTGAACAACGCCTTCATCATTCTCGACGAAGCCCAGAACACCACGCGTGAGCAGATGAAAATGTTCCTCACCCGCATCGGCTTCGGCTCCACGGCGGTGATCACCGGGGACGCCACCCAGATTGACCTGCCCAAGGGCATTCAGTCGGGTTTGACCCATGCAGGCAACATCCTCGCCGATGTCGAGGGTATCGGCTTCACCTGGTTCGGCAACAAGGATGTGGTGCGCCACCCCATGGTGCAGCGTATCGTTGAAGCCTACGATGCCTACGAGGACAGGGCGACACCGCTCGACAAGACCCGGCCATGAACAGCCACATCGACATCCAGACCGCCTGTACCGAGCCGGTTCCCGAGGAGGACGACTTAAGGCACTGGCTGCAAACCACCCTGCAGGGTCGGGCCAGCAATGCCACTCCGGAGCTTTGCCTGCGCCTGGTGGGTGCAGAGGAAATGGCACAACTCAACCAACACTACCGCGGCAAGCCGGGCCCCACCAACGTGCTGTCCTTTCCGGCCGATCTGCCGGAGAGCCTGCAGCTGCCGCTGCTGGGCGATATCGTCATCTGCGCCCCTGTGGTCGCCCGGGAAGCCGTCGAACAGGGCAAACCCGCAGCCGCACACTGGGCCCACATGACCGTGCACGGCGCGCTACACCTGCTGGGCTACGACCACATCTGCGAGGCTGAAGCCACCGAAATGGAAGACCTGGAAACGGCCATCCTGGCCACCCTGGGATTCCCCTGCCCCTACCCAGACACTGCCTCCGAGGAGCCCGTCAACCCATGAGCGAAGATCGATTTGGCAGCGAGCCCGGAGACCGCTCCTGGCTCGAGAAAATAGCCTTGCTGTTCTCGTCGGAACCCAACAATCGCCGCGACCTCGAAGGCGTTCTCGCCATCGCCGCCGAAAACGAGGTTATCGACCAGGATGCGCGCAGCATCATGGAAGGCGCCATGAAGGTCAGCGACATGCAGGCGCGCGACATCATGATTCCACGCGCGCAAATGGTGGTGATCAAGGCGGAGTCAACGCTGGAGGAGATCCTGCCACAGATTATTAACTCCGCCCACTCGCGCTACCCGGTGATCGGCGAGAGCCCCGACGATATCCAGGGTATCCTGCTGGCCAAGGACCTGCTACCGGAGCTGCTCAACAAGGATCACAGCGAGTTCCGCATGGAGACGCTGCTGCGCCCCACGGTGGTAGTACCGGAGAGCAAGCGGCTGAACGTGCTGCTGCGCGAATTCCGCGAGAACCGCAACCACATGGCTATCGTCATTGATGAATATGGCGGTGTTGCCGGCCTGGTGACCATTGAAGACGTGCTGGAGGAAATCGTCGGCGACATCGAAGACGAGACCGACGTGGACGAGGACCACTTCATCCGCACCATCGGCGAGGGCGACTACTTTATCAAGGCGCTGACACCCATCGAGGATTTCAACGAACACTTCCGCACCACCTTCAGCGACGAGGAGTTCGATACCATCGGCGGTTTGGTTATCCAGGCCTTCGGGCACATGCCCGCGCGCAACGAAGTCACCTGCATCGAGAACTTCGAGTTCAAGGTCATCAACGCCGATCAGCGCAAGATCCACAGCCTGCGCATGCGGCCTCTGGGCGGCTGATTCATGCCTGAAAACGGGCTGCGCCCGGCCTGGATCACACTGCTGACACTGCTGGCCGGTGGCCTGGTCACACTGTCGTTCGCACCCTTCGACCTGTGGCCGGCGGGCATCGCCAGTTGTGCGCTGTACTGCTATCTCCTGAGCACCTGCTCGCCGCGCCAGGCCCTGTGGCGTGGCTGGCTGTTCGGACTCGGCATGTTCGGCAGCGGCGTCTCCTGGGTTTACGTCAGCATCCATGTGTACGGCTATGCCGGCGTGCCCCTGGCCGCACTGCTCACGGCGCTGTTCTGTGCCGGCCTGGCGCTGCTGCACAGCCTGTTTGCCTGGTGCTACACGCGCTGGATCAGGCCCCTGCCGGGCGGCATGCTGGTCGGCTTCGGCGCGCTCTGGGTGCTTTTTGAGGGCCTGCGCAGCTGGCTACTCACGGGCTTTCCGTGGCTTTACCTGGGCTACGCTCACCTGGATACCTGGCTGGCCGGCTGGGCTCCCGCGGTCGGGGTGTACGGGCTGTCATTTGCGGTAGCCGTCAGCGGTGCCTGCCTGTTCCTGGCCTGGCGCAACCCGAAACCCGCCGGCCTGCTGACCTATCTCACCGTGCTCGGCATCCTGTGGTTGGGCGGGCGTACACTCGCTGTGGTAGAGTGGGTGGTCCCCGCAACCGAGCAACCACTGCGCGTGGCGCTCTATCAACCCAACATCCCGCAGGCCCTGAAGTGGCAGCCGGCGCACTACCCACGGATTCTGGAGCAGTACAGTCGCGCTGTCGCGGCACAGAGGGGACATGACATTGTCGTGTGGCCGGAATCCGCCCTGCCCCGCTTCTACCAGCAGGCACGCGATTACCTCGATCCGGTTGCCGAGGATTTTGCCCGGCAGGAAGGCACGCTGATCACCGGCATCCCCTGGCGTGAGGCCGGCGACAGCGCGTACTTCAACAGCATTGTGGCGCTCGGCGCCGGCAGCGGCGTGTACCATAAACAGCGTCTGGTGCCCTTCGGGGAATACGTTCCACTGGAAAGCTGGTTGCGCGGGCTCATCGCCTTCTTCGATATGCCCATGTCGAGCTTCTCCGCAGGCCCGCCGGACCAGAGCCTGCTGCTGGCCGCCGGGGTTAGGGTGGCGCCTTTCATCTGCTATGAAATCGTCTACCCCGGCCTGGTAGCACGCAGCGCGCGCAACGCCGATCTACTGGTCACCATCAGCAACGACAGCTGGTTTGGCGCCTCCATCGGCCCCCTGCAGCACCTGCAGATGGCACGCATGCGCGCGCTGGAAACGGGGCGCTACCTGTTGCGGGGCACCAATAACGGTGTGTCTGCAATCATCGACCATCAGGGCCGCATACAGCAGCGCAGCCCCCAGTTCGAAGAAGCACTGCTCAGCGGTGAAGCCCACGTCATGCTCGGCAGCACACCGGCGGCGACCTACGGGCCGCGACCGGTGCTGGCCGCCTGCGTATTGCTCCTGCTGATGATGCTGGTTGTGTACCACACACTCTGGCGTGAGCGGGACTGAACACCCGTCACAGTGGCCTGCCAATGCGCTGGAAACTTCGCCTGCACTTTGGTAAACCGCGCCTGTTTCATCACACCGGAGCCAACCGCATGCTGAAACAGGCCTGTGCAGCTGTAGACTCTAGGGCGCGTCCATCGATACCACGAAAATTCCCCGCAGCTCGTCTGCGCCATAGCCTGTCGCCTGATCCTCGGGATAGCGGTCCTGCAGCGCGCTGTGAGTTGCGGCGTCCAACGCCTGGCCCGGCGTGCCGTGACACTGCAAACACATGCCGTTGGTGACGATGGGGTAATACGCCACCACCTCTCCGTCAACCCGGTGCACGGCGGGCTGTGGCTCAGCGCCCGCAGCCAGCGCGGATTTGGCCTCGGCAATATAGGCAAGCTCAGTACTGTTGGCCGCATTGGCGGGGTTGCGTGGCCGGTCGCTGACGCGACGGACCAGAGCGTCCTGCCCGGCTGACGCCCCCTCGGTGAGGGGAATGGCGTTGGTATGGCAGAAATCGATGGCCGCTACCGTGCCACCCGCACTGATGGCCTGCTTCAGGTTGCTGCCCAGGGTTGCCTTGGCGCGCAGCGCAATGTTTCTGCCGTGACGTAGATAATCTGCATCGGTCACCAGCGCGGGCCGGCCTGCCTGTCGGCGCTTTTGCTGCTCAGCCTGGAAATGCTGCGCATACCATGACGGCGCTTCGAGGGGGCTGTAGTAGATGTAATAGGCAATGTCCTCCAGTATAGCGGGATCAAAAGACAGCTTGGGCATAAGCCCGAAGCGATTGATCGCACCGGGCATGCGCGCATTCTGCGCGGAGGGGTCCTGCACGAAGGTCGCCAGGGCGCGACTGAACTCGGTATAGGCTGTATCGGCTTGCACGTAGTGCTGCTTGATCGCCGCCATGGGCGGCGCAACACGGTTACCTGCGGCCGCATCGGGGCTGTGACAACTGAAACAGGCTGATTCCAGTGCCTGGAATCCGGCTGTCAGCCTCGCTTGATCAACCGCGGGTCCGTCCACCCGTGCCGCCTCGGCGCTCACTGCGCGTTCAACGGCAGCCAGCGGCGCAATAAGACCCGCCAGACAAACGGCAATAACGATTCTGACATTCATCTTGATCCTTCCTCTCCTCGGCTGACTCAGGGCAGCAGTATCCAGCGTAACAGGGCAGAGACAGCACCCACCACCAGCACCCCGCTCACCCAGAGCCCGATAAACCAGGCCCACTTTTTCCCCAGGCCATGCTCCCTGCGCTGCGGTGCCTCATGCTCACTCATCAGTGATACCCGCCGTCACCGGGCCGGACCTTGCCCCGGAAAATCCAGTAGGAATACGCCGTGTAGCCCAGTATCAAGGGCAACATCAGCAACGCCCCCACCAGCATGAACAGCAGGCTTGAATCCGGTGCGGCGGCGTCTTGTATGGTAATCGCCCGGGGTACGATATACGGCGTAAGCCCTACACCGAGGCCCACGAAACACAAGCCCAGCAAAACCAGGGTCGCGGGGTAGATCACGGTATCGCGTTGCCCGCGAATGCCCCACGCCACCAACGCAGCGGTAGCGGCGGTGAGCAACGGCACGGGCGCCACCCAGTAGAGGTTGGGCAGGCTGAACCAGCGGGTAAAAATCTCCGGCGACAGGAACGGCGTCCACACACTGACGACAACCACGAAGACGAAGGTGCTGATAGCGGCGCGTTTGGCGAACCGGTAGGCCTGCTCGCGCAGGGCGTTGTCGGTTTTCAACACCAGCCAGCCAGCGCCCAACAGGGCATAGCCAGCGCACAGGGCGAAGCCAACAGTGACGGTAAAGGGTGTCAGCCAGTCCCACCAGCCACCCGCGTAGGCGCGCCCTTCCACTTCAATACCCTGCACGAAGGTGCCCAGCACGATGCCCTGCATGAACGTTGCCAGTGCCGAGCCGAACACGAAACTCACATCCCAGATGCGCTTGTGTGTCGGGTCACGCCAGCGGTACTCGAAAGCCACACCGCGAAAAACCAGTGCCAGCAACATGATGATGAACGGCGCGTAAAGCGCGGGCATGACCACCGCATAAGCGAGCGGAAAGGCGGCGAACAGACCGCCGCCACCGAGTATGAGCCAGGTTTCGTTACCGTCCCACACCGGTGCAACCGTATTCATCGCCGTATCTCGCTCCTCATCCGTGGCCAGAAACGGGAACAGCAGGCCGATGCCCAGGTCAAAACCGTCCAGTGCAACGTAGATGAAAATACCCAACGCCAGCAAACCGGCCCAGATCAGCGGTAAATCCAGCATGTCAGGCACCTCCCGTGTTTGTGGTGGGCTTGTTCATGGCGGGCTGCATTGATGCGAGCGGGGTCGTACCCGCGGCACGCTGAGGCGCTCCGGTTTGCGGCCCCTGCCCATCGGGCGTCTCACCCATCATGCGGATGATGTAATAGGTACCGGCGCCAAACAGGGCGAAGTAGACCACGATGAAGGCGATCAGCGACGCCGCCACAGCCGGTGCGTCAACAGGTGCCAGCGAGTCACTGGTGCGCAGCAGACCATAGACAGTGAAGGGCTGGCGGCCGACTTCAGTCACAATCCAGCCAGCGAGCACCGCGACAAACCCGGAGGGCCCCATCCAGACTGCCGCACGCTGTAGCCACGGCGTATCGTAGAGCCTGCCGCGCCAGCGCAGCCAGGCGGAGTAGACACCGATCAGCGCCATCAGGCTCCCAATCAAGAGCATGATCCGGAAAGACCAGAACACCAAGCCCACGGGAGGCCTGTCACTCGCAGGCACATCGGTCAGACCCGGGGTCTCGCCGTCGATATCGTGGGTAAGCACAAGCGCCGAGGCGTAGGGAATACCCAGTTCAAAGACGTTTTCCTCCGCCGCTGAATCGGGCCAGGCAAAGAGCAGGAACGGCGCGCCGGTTTGTCGCTCCCAGTGCCCTTCCATCGCGGCCACCTTTATCGGCTGATGCTCGAGTGTGTTGAGTCCGTGCAGGTCGCCGGCGAAAATCTGCAACGGTGCCACGAAAGTGGCCATCCACATGGCCATGGAGAACATCTTGCGCGCCTCGGGGTTCGCCCTGTTTCGCAGCAGGTGCCAAGCCCCGACACCGCCCACGACAAAGGACACCGTGAGGTAGGACGCCAGGGTCATGTGCACCAGGCGATACGGAAAGCTGGGGTTGAAGATGATAGCCAGCCAGTCAACGGGGACAAACTGGCCGAGCGCGTTCACAGCGTGGCCCGTCGGGGTTTGCATCCAGCTGTTGACCGACAGGATCCAGGTGGCAGAGAGCAGCGTGCCGACGGCAACCATGGTGGTGGCGAAAAAGTGCAGGCGCTTGCCAACCCGCTCCATGCCAAAAAGCATGATACCGAGGAAACCCGCCTCGAGGAAAAACGCGGTCAGCACCTCATAGGCCAGCAGCGGCCCGATCACCGGTCCCGCCCGGTCGGAGAACACACTCCAGTTGGTGCCAAACTGATAGGACATCACCAGGCCGGACACCACGCCCATGCCGAATGCGACGGCAAATATCTTCAACCAGTACTTGTACAGGTTGAGGTAAACCGGGTTGTCCGTTTTCAGCCACAAACCCTCAAGCACGAACAGGTAGCTCGCCAGGCCAATGGAGAAGGCAGGGAAAATAATGTGGAAGGATACGGTGAAGGCGAACTGGAGACGCGCCAGCATCGATGCGTCGAAAAACTCAAACACGGCAGGCCCCTTGCCTCGGCATTAAGTGATATCTAATATAGTATTTATAATTTCCATTACATAAGCAATACCTAATATTAAGTTTCAGGAGCAACGTCCATTCGCCTCACCGCCTACACAAACTACTCGCTGCGCATTCTCATGTACTGCGCCGCCCGTCCAGGCCAGCAGGTTCGTATCGCCGATATTGCCGCGGCGTTTGCTATTTCCCGCGCTCATCTGCTGAAATCCGCGCGACACCTCGGGCAGCTGGGTTACCTGTCGACCCTGCGTGGCAGGCACGGCGGCGTGCAACTGGGCATGGACCCGAAGCGCATATCGGTGGGCAAGGTGGTACGGGAGCTGGAAGACAGCGGCGATTTCGTGGAGTGTTTCAATCCCGCGACCAACAGCTGCCCGCTGGCCGGCGCCTGCAATCTGAGCGGGCTCTTCCGGCGCGGTGTGGAGGCCTTCTATCGGGAGCTGGATGACACTAGCCTCGCGGATATCGTGGGCGACGGCGCAATGCTGCGCGCCAGGCTGCCACTCCTGCAGTTGGCCTGAGTCCTTGCTTCGCCGCAGGCCCTGAATACTGATAGAATCACCCTCTTTTTTTGCACAGCAAGAACGGTCGCCCCCCTGCAAGCCGCCACCCGTTCTGTGCCCAAACCAGTCGAGTAAACCAGCACATGGACCCGCATTACCAGCCGAAGATTCTTGAACAGGCCGCCCAGGAGCACTGGCAGCAAGAGCAGAGCTTTGCCGTGAAGAAGGATGCAGGACGGGAGAAATTCTACTGCCTCGCGATGTTCCCCTACCCCAGCGGCAAGCTGCACATGGGCCATGTGCGCAACTACACCATCACCGATGTCATCTCCCGCTACCAGCGCATGCTGGGCAAGAATGTGCTGCACCCGATGGGGTGGGACGCCTTCGGCCTGCCGGCAGAGAACGCCGCAGTGCAGAACAATACCGCCCCGGCTGCCTGGACCTACAAGAACATCGCCTACATGAAAGGCCAGCTGCAAAGCCTGGGTTTCGGGTTCGACTGGTCTCGCGAGCTGGCCACCTGCCAGCCCGACTATTACCGCTGGGAGCAATGGTTCTTCACCCGCCTCTATGAAAAGGGGCTGGTGTACAAGAAAATGGCAACCGTCAACTGGGACCCGGTGGACCAGACGGTACTGGCCAACGAGCAAGTTATTGACGGGCGCGGCTGGCGTTCCGGGGCGCTCGTGGAGCGCCGTGAAATCCCCCAGTGGTTTATCCGCATCACCGCCTACGCCGAGGAATTGCTGGCAGACCTGGATCAGCTTCCGCACTGGCCGGAGCAGGTGCGCACCATGCAGCGCAACTGGATCGGCAAGAGCCGCGGGGTCGACCTGAGTTTCGACCTCGCCACACCGGTGGCGGGCACGGACCGCCTTGAGGTCTACACCACACGACCAGACACACTGTTTGGGGTCACCTACATGTGCCTGGCAGCAGAGCACCCGGTCTCACGCGCACTGGCGGCAGACAGTCCTGAACTGCAGGCGTTCATCGAAGCCTGCAAGACCCAGTCATCGGCAGAGGCCGATATGGCCACCATGGAAAAGCGCGGCCTGGACACCGGCCTGCGCGCCATCAACCCGCTCAGCGGCGAAGAAATCCCGGTATGGGTAGCCAACTACGTACTCATGGACTACGGCTCCGGCGCCATCATGGCGGTACCGGCGCACGACCAGCGGGACTGGGAGTTTGCCCGCAAATACGCACTGCCCATACGTCCGGTGATTGCCGCCGAGGACGGCGCGAACATCGACCTGTCCCAGGCTGCGGCGACGGTAAAGGGCACACTGATCAATTCAGCGGAATTTGATGGATTGACCTCGGAAGCGGCGTTTGCGGCCATCGCGGCGCGCCTGGAACAAGCCGGGCGCGGTCAGGTCACCACCAATTACCGGCTGCGCGACTGGGGTGTTTCGCGCCAGCGCTACTGGGGCGCCCCCATCCCGATGCTCAACCTGCCGCAAGGCGGTGAAATTCCGGTGCCGGCACATAAACTGCCCGTGCTGTTGCCCGAAGACGTGGTCATGGATGGCGTTATCTCGCCGATCAAGGCCGACCCGCAATGGCGCCAGGACGAGCTGGACGGGCAGTCCGTCGAACGCGAAACCGACACGTTTGACACGTTCATGGAATCCAGCTGGTACTACGCTCGCTATACCTGCCCCGACTTCGAGGAGGGTATGCTGGACCCCGAGCAGGCCAACTACTGGCTGCCAGTCGACCAGTATGTGGGCGGCATCGAACACGCCATCCTGCACCTGCTCTACGCGCGCTTCTTCCACAAGCTGATGCGTGATGAAGGCCTGGTCAGCTCCAGCGAGCCCTTCGAGCGCCTGCTCTGCCAGGGCATGGTGCTGGCGGAATCCTTCTACCGTGAAGGTCCGGGCGGCAGCCGCATCTGGGTGGCGCCGACCGACGTGGATGTCGAACGCGATGAGCGCGGCCGGGTGCTGCGCGCCGTGGAACGCCAAAGCGGTGATGAGGTCCTCTCCGGTGGTGTGACCAAGATGTCCAAGTCCAAGAACAACGGTATCGACCCGCATTCCGCCGTGGAAACCTTCGGCGCCGACACCGTGCGCCTGTTCACCATGTTCGCTGCACCGCCCGAGCAAACCCTGGAGTGGCACGATGCCGGTGTGGAGGGCGCCAGCCGCTTTCTGCGCAAGCTGTGGAAACAAGTGCATGCACACCTTGAAGCGGGTGAAAGCGCAGACCTGGCGTCAGCCACACTCCGCGATGCCGAGCGCCAGCTGCGGCGCAAGGCGCATGAGACCATTGCCAAGGTGAGCGACGACTACGGTCGTCGGCAAACCTTCAACACGGCGGTCGCCGCCATCATGGAACTGTGCAACGACATCGCCCGGCTCGACCAGTCGGAACCGGCCGCACGGGCGGTTGTACGCGAGGCGCTGCAGGCCG
Source organism: Haliea salexigens DSM 19537 (assembly GCF_000423125.1). Classification (GTDB taxonomy): domain Bacteria; phylum Pseudomonadota; class Gammaproteobacteria; order Pseudomonadales; family Halieaceae; genus Haliea; species Haliea salexigens. The sequence continues at coordinate 33,737 of NZ_KE383979.1, read as the reverse complement.
TGGTGCTGATGCTGAGCCCCATCGTGCCGCACATCTGCCACCACCTGTGGCCGCTGCTGGGTGGCAACGGCCCGCTGCTGGATGCGCCGTGGCCGCAAGTGGATGAAAGCGCCCTGGTGCGCGACAGCATCGACATGGCGGTGCAGGTGAACGGCAAGGTGCGGGCACAGATCGCCGTGGCCGCCGATGCGGATAAAGCCACGGTGGAAGCCACGGCCATGGCACAGGACAATGTGCAGCGGTTCCTGGACGGTGTGACGGTGCGCAAGGTGATTGTGGTGCCGGGGAAACTCGTTAACATAGTGGCCAACTGATGGCCTGGACGTCACCCATGTTGCGCACAACCCTGACCCTGCTACTGGCCCTGACGGTGAGCGCCTGCGGCTTTCAGCTGCGCGGCGCCACCAGTTCCACCGGCCTGCCCGCAGAATGGCGCCAGCTGCACCTGGAAACCGGCAGCCCGAACAGCGAGTTCACCCGCGAGCTGCGTTCACGCTTCTCGGCAAACGGCATCGAGTGGGTGGACCGTCCGCAGGCCGCCTATATTCTGCAGCTGGAGCCCGAGCGTTTCAGTCAGCGAAACCTCTCGCTCACCAGCGAGGCACGCGCGGCGGAATTCGAGTTGACCATGCAAACCCGGTTCACGGTGCGTGCGCCGGACGGCAGCATCGCCATGGAGCCATCGCAAGCCATGGTCACCAAGCAGATGGAGAACGACCCCAGTAACGTGGTGGGCAAAGCGGAAGAAATTCGCATCCTGCAGGGAGAGATGCGCGGCGAACTCGCGCAACAGATTCTGCGCCGGATCGGATTCCACGCCGCAGCCCAGTAATGCAGCTCAAGGCCGAGCAACTCGCCAAGCACCTGCAGGGCCAGTGCCTGTCCGTTTACCTGTTGAGCGGTGACGAACCACTGCTGGTGCAGGAGTGTGCCGATCTGGTACGCAGCGCGGCGCGTGCCGCTGGGTGCAGCGAACGTGAAGTGCTGGATACGGGCCCCAAAGACTTCAGCTGGGAATCCCTGTTACACAGCGCCGCCGAAATGTCGCTGTTCGGTGAGCGCAAGGTCATCGAACTGCGGTTACCAGACGGCAAGCCCGGTGCCGAGGGCAGCAAGGCGCTCTGTGCCTACCTGGAGCAGGCCAGCGGCGATGATGTTCTGCTGGTTATCAGCGGCAAAATCGATCGACAGTCCCAGAACAGCAAGTGGTACAAGGCACTGGAGAAATCCGGTGCCGTTGTCCAGGTCTGGCCCGTCGGGGCCCGCGAAATGCCCCGCTGGCTGCGCCAACGTCTGGGACAGGCAGGGCTGGATATCGATGACGACGCACTGGACCTGCTTGCCGAGCGTCTGGAAGGCAACCTGTATGCGGCGGTGCAGGAAGTCGAGAAGCTGAAATTGCTGGCCGACGGCAAACAGGTCACGCTCGCCACCGTCACCACTGCCGTGCTGGACAACGCGCGCTACAACCTGTTCACCATGGTGGACACCGCCTTGGCGGGCAACGCGGAAGCAACCCTGCGCATGGTGCACGGCCTGCGCGGTGAAGGCACGGATGCGGTGCCCTTGCTGTGGGGCGTAACGCGTGAAATACGCGCCCTGTACGCCCTGCAGCTGGAGCTTGAGGTGGGCCAGCCGCGCTCCGCCGTATTCAACAGCCACCGGGTGTGGAAGAGCCGCGAAGCCGCCGTGACAGCGGCCCTGCAACGCCACCCCAGCCGCGCACTGGGCGCGATGCTACAGGACGCGCTGGCCATTGATGGCTGTATCAAGGGCTTTGCCGATGGCGACCCCTGGGACCGGCTTGATCGCCTCCTGCTGGCGCTCGCCCGCTGAATTTTCCGCGCACGGCCGGCTAGCGTGCACCGCCATCGGCCTTGCGCCAGATCAATATGCACAGCCACCGCCTGTGCTTTGATAACCTTGTTCACTCAACACAATAATTGCGTGCAGCGAGATTGCCATGACAGAACGGTTTGCAACGGCTGAGGCCTGTGTCGATTACACCATCGCCAGGCTCGGGAAAACACTTCGACTCGGTGCCCCGCTGGGCCTGGGCAAACCGGTGCAGTTGATGAATGCCTTCTTTCGCCGCGCCGAGCAGGACCCGGAGATAGACCTGCACATCTACACGGCACTGTCGCTGGAGGTCCCCAAGCCGGCCAGCCACATCGAGGCCGAGCTGGCTGGACCGATCGTGGAACGGATTTTCGGCAATTACGAACCCCTGGCCTATATGGAGGCCCAGCGCAGCGGCAATCTGCCCGACAACATCCAGGTGAGCGAGCTGTACTTCAAAGCGGGCTCGATGAAGGGTATTCCCGCTGCACAACAACAATACATCTCCAGCAATTACACACATATTGCACGCGACATGATGGCCGCGGGAGTGAACGTGCTGCTGCAGCTGGTAGCTGCCCGGGAAACCGCCGACGGGCTTTCGCTGAGTCTGTCCTGCAACCCGGATGTTGCCCTGGATGTCATTCACACCAAACGCGCCGAACCGGGGGAAGATTTCCTCTGCTTCGCGCAAGTTCATGACGATCTGCCCTTCATGCGTAATGACGCGGAAGTCCCGGCCACGCTGTTCGATGGCCTGGTGGACAACCCGGCGTACCAGCGCACCCTGTTTGCGGTACCCAATGCGTCGGTGCCCACCGCAGACTACGCTACGGCCCTGCATGCCAGTAGCCTGGTGGTAGACGGCGGTACGCTGCAAATCGGTATCGGCTCGCTGGGCGATGCCGTGGCCCACGCCCTGATCCTGCGCCACCAGCAACCGGCCGCCTGGCGCGACGCGGTCGACAGGCTGACCCGCATCGACAGCGGCTGCGAGACCGACGAAGGCCCCTTTGAGCAGGGGCTGTATGTTTCCACCGAGATGTTCGTCAACGGCATGCTGCACCTGATGGAAGCCGGCGTGGTGAAGCGCCGGGTCTACGACCTGCTGGCCCTGCAACGGGGACTGAATGACGGGCTGATTACCGAGGCAGTGGACGAGCGCCTGCTGGATTACGTGCGCCAGTGTGCGCTGCTGCCGGCTCAACTCGATGCCGACAGCCTGGCAGCCCTGCAGTACTGGGGCATTCTGCCGGACACCCTGCGCCTGATCGACGGCGCGTTGTCGCTGGATGGCGCCACCCTGACTAACCACACGGATGATCCCGACACCCGGGCTGCACTGCTGCGGGCCAGTGAAGGCCGGCAATTGCGCCACGGCCGCGTGCTGCACGGCGGCTTCTTCCTCGGGCCGCGCGATTTCTACCAGAAACTGCGCGACCTGGACGACGACGGGCAGGAGCGCATCTGCATGACCAGCGTGCTGCGCACCAACCAGCTGCTGCTCGACTACCCGCTGTACTGTGCCCAGAGGCAGCACGCGCGCTTTATCAACACCGGGATGATGGTCAGCCTGAGCGGGGCGGTGACGTCTGACGCCCTGGAAGACGGCACCGTGATCAGTGGCGTGGGTGGACAATACAACTTCGTGGCCATGGCACACGACCTGCCCGGCGCGCGCTCGGTGCTCTGCATTCGCAGCACCCGAGGCAAGGGCAAGGCATTGCGCTCAAACGTTGTGACGCACTATGGCCACACCACCATACCGCGCCACCTGCGCGACATCATCGTCACCGAGTACGGTATCGCCGACCTGCGCGGTCAGACTGACGCCGAGGTGATACGGCGCCTGATCGCCATTGCCGACAGTCGCTTCCAGCAGGAACTGGCGGACTGGGCAATTAAGCACGGCAAACTGCCCGCCGACTATGAAATCCCCGCCGCGGCACGCAACAACACGCCCTATCGCGTTGCCAAGGCACTCAGCTCGCATATCGCCGGTGGCCGCCTGCCCGCTTACCCCTTTGGCACCGACCTGACGCCCGAGGAACTCACCCTGAGCGCCAGCCTGCGGCGCATCAAGGCACTCAGTGACGAGCCGGCGAGCTTCCTGCGCGAAATTCTGCGCGCGCTGCTGCACCGCGGTGACAAGGAAGCCGCGCGCCCGTGGCTGGAGCGCATCCATCTCATGCATCCCGATAGCAGTCGCGATTTCATCGTCCAACAGCTGTTGATGTTGGAGCTGGAGGAACACGGCCTGCTGAAAGTGCGGTAGTATCGACGCCAAACCATCGGAATAAGCGCTGGCGGAGCCGTTACGTGTTCGAAGTCGTCTGTATTTCCTTTGCCTTCTTTTTTGGCCTGGCAGTGCGTCAGGTAGGGCTGCCGCCACTGGTGGGCTTTCTCGCGGCGGGCTTTGCCATCAACCTGCTGGGGCCCAGCCTGGGCATGCCCGTGAAGAGCGGCGAAATTCTCAATCACGTGGCCCACCTGGGCGTGCTGATTCTGCTGTTCACCGTGGGCCTGAAGCTCAAACTGCGCCAGATTGCCCAGCCACAGGTTCTGGGCGGGGCGCTACTGCATTTCAGTATCAGCGTGGCGGTGTTCGCGCCGGGCCTGTACTACCTGCTGGACATTGGCTGGCAGACCGCGCTGCTACTGGCCATCGCGCTAGCCTTCTCCTCCACCGTCCTGGCGGCAAAACTGCTGGAATCGCGGCGGGAGCTGGCCGTATTCCACGGCCGCACGGCCATCGGCATTCTCATCGTGCAGGATATCATCGCACTCGTGGTGCTCGCGGTGTTCAGTGGCCAGAGCCCCAATATCTGGGCACTGGCGGTCCTCCTGCTGCCATTCATGCGCCCTTTCCTCTATTGGCTGCTGGATTTTGCCGGGCACGATGAGCTGCTGGTGCTCATGGGCATGCTGCTCGCGCTGGTGGTCGGCGGCATGGGCTTCACGGCCATGGGGCTCAGTTCCGAGATTGGCGCCCTGGTCATGGGCATACTGCTCTCCAACCATCGCCGCGCGCAGGAGCTCGCCGAATCACTCTGGGGCTTGCGGGAAGTGTTTCTGGTGGGTTTCTTCCTGCAAATCGGCATGTCCGGCCTGCCCGACCTCGACGCACTGCTGTTTGCACTGGGGGTTGGCGTATTGCTGCCGCTCAAGGGGCTTCTGTTCTTTCTGCTGCTCACCGCGTTCCGCCTGCGTGCGCGCACCTCGTTCCTCGCTGCAGTCAGCCTCACCGCCTACAGTGAATTTGGCCTGATTGTCGCCGGCATACTGCTGCCTGAATGGATCGTGCCGCTGGCCATTGCCGTGTCGGTGTCCTTCGTGATTGCCGCGCCGCTGAACCGCATGGCGCACCGCCTGTATGCCCGCCTGGAGCCACGCCTGCAGCGTTTTGAACGCATCACCATGCACCCCGATGAACAGCCCACCAGCCTGGGGGATGCCAATGTGTTGATTTTCGGTATGGGCCGTACCGGCACCGCCGCTTACGACCAGCTCCGCAAGCAGGGGCTGCAGCCAGCCGGGCTGGACGGTGACACCTACAAGGCGCGAGCGCACGCCGAGGCCGGCCGCAATGTCGTGTTCGCCGATGCCGAAGACAGCAACTTCTGGCGCGGAGTCGATATCAGCCGGATCAAGGCGGCGGTGCTGGCCATGGATGACATCGGCTCGAAAGTGGTGGCGGCACGCAGTTTGCGTGCCAAGGGCTTTACCGGCCCCATCATCTCCCACGCCCTGCACGAGGATCACGTGGAGCGCATTACCGAAGCCGGCGCAACCCATACCTACCTGACCATGTTCCAGGCGGGCATCGGCCTCGCCGACCGCACCGTCAATGTGCTGGAAGAAGCTCAGCCGGAGGCCACTTCACCTGTGGCGCCAGACACCCTGCCATAACGTGCCTCGATGGCCGCCGCGGGTTTGGCCTGTCGCCCTCCGCCTGGCGTCGGCACTGGCACATCGCAGCAACGTGTCGCCCAAGCAGGCAGGTTTACTGGGCACTCTGCAGCAGGGCATCAGATTCGCTTGCTTTCCCTCCGACAGCCAACTACTGTATATCCATACAGTTTGAAAATCTTCGGAGGCAAGCCATCATGAACGAAGCTCTGGAACAGGTTATTCTTCGCCGCGATACCTGGCGCGGGCGCAGCCGCCACTTTGGCGGGTTGCCGTTGCCGGCCAATAGCGACGCCCACGGCGGTGGCCTGAAAAGCGGTTACCGGGCGCTGGATGACGCGCTGCAACAAGGTGGCTGGCCAGACGCCACTGCCGTTGAAGTGCTCAGCGACAGCTCCGGCATGGGCGCCATGGGCCTGTTTCTTCCCGCCATGGAACGGCTCAGCGCACAGGGTCGCTGGCAGGCCTTTATTGCACCGCCCTGGACGCCTTATGCACCGCTGCTGGCTGCAAGGGGCATCGATACACAGCAGGTATTACTGGTGCACCCCCGCAGCCGCGAAGACCTGCTCTGGAGCATTGAGCAGGCCTTGCGCAGCAGCACCTGCAGCGCCGTCTTCAGCTGGCTGGGAAACGGCCAGTATCGCTACAGCGAACTGCGCAAACTGCAGCTGGCGGCGGCCGACAGCGACAGCCTGTGCGTACTGTTCCGTTCACAGCAGGCCGCCGCAGAGAGCTCACCGGTCGGCCTGCGCCTGCAAATGCGGGAATACCGCAAGGTTCACATTCTGAAACAGCGCGGTGGTCAGCAGCAGGTGGATGTCAACCTGTCCCCCAGCGATGAGCTGCCCCACCAGCCGCAGTTGTGGGAACTGCCTGTCTGGCCTGCCACCGTGGCGAGCAGCAGCGCAATGAGCGCCGGTTGAGCCAGGTCAATTGTTTCCCGGCAGGCTGGCCGCTAGCATAGGGCACTGTGCATGAGCCACTATACCGGTATCATTCGTGCCGGCCTTGCCACGGAGAACACACATGCAGGAATTCCCTCACCACTATCAGGTTGCCGCCACAGCGATGGCTGAAGGCACCGTATCACTGTCCGGCGAAGATATTCCGGCGCTGGCAACGGCACCCCCCAAAGAGTTTGGTGGGCCGGGCGGCAACTGGTCACCCGAAGCCCTGCTGGTAGGTGCCGTTACCGACTGCTTCATCTTCACCTTCCGCGCCATTGCCCGCGCCTCCAAGCTGGACTGGGTGGAGCTGCAGTGCAGCGCCGAGGGTACGCTGGATCGTATTGACCGCGTCACACGCTTTACCGACATTACCGTAACGGCAAAGCTCAGCGTGCCCGCAGGCACCGATACCGAGCGAGCGAAGCAGTTGCTGGAAAAAGCGGAGGCGAACTGCCTGGTCAGCAACTCACTGAACAGCAACATGCATTTGCACGCCAGCGTCGACACCGTCGCTTGAACACACATCGCGTCCGCTTTTACGTAACGCATAGCGAGTAGCGTGCTGTGGACCAATGGTTGAGCGACTACGGCGTCACCCTGGGCGTCGGCGCGTTGATCACGTTCATGATTTTTATCGTCTGGGACCTGGCGAAGCGCAGTAACGCCGGCAAATTTGGCACCATCATGCTCTATGTGGGCCTGGCGATGGGCATTTTCGGCTTCCTGATCAAGGTCATCATCACCTGGCTGCTGGAAAACGCCGGCGTCTGAACGACGCCGGCATTATCGACCTGGAATCAACCGTTGGTCGCCAGGGTATCGGCAACCAGCCGGTCTATATTCTGCTCCAGAATAGACAGGGGTACCGGGCCATGCCTGAGCACCTCGTCGTGAAAGGCACGCACATCAAACTGCTCACCCAGTGCCGCACGGGCCTCGTCACGCAGTTCCATAATGCGCAGCTTGCCAATCAGGTAGGCCGTGGCCTGCCCCGGCATCGCAATGTAGCGTTCAATCGCCTTGGTGGAGTCGTAACGTGAATTCGGCGTGTTCTCGACGAGATACTCAATCGCCTCTTCACGTGTCCAGCCCTTGCTGTGCAGACCGGTATCTACCACCAGGCGACAGGCGCGCCAAAGCTCCATGGCCAAACGGCCAAACTCGGCATAGGCATCCGAGTACATACCCATGTCGCTGGCCAGCTCTTCCGTGTACAGCGCCCAGCCTTCCGTGAAGGCCGTGAAGCTCGCATAGCGCTGGAATTCGGGCAGGCTTTCCAACTCCACTGACAGAGCCCGTTGCATGTGGTGACCCGGCACCCCCTCGTGATAGGCCAGAGCCTCCAGCTGATAGGTTGGCATACTGTTCATATCGTACAGGTTGGCGTAATAAATGCCGGGGCGCGAACCATCAGCCGGCGGGCCGTTATAAAAAGCCTTGCCCGCCGAACGCTCGCGGAACGCCTCCACCCGTTTTACCACCAGCTCAGCCTGCGGCAGCAAACCGAACTGCTCGGGCAGGCGCTTGGACATGGCATTGATCGCCGCTTCAGCCTCGGCCAGATACTGTGCGCGGCCTGCCTCCGTATTCGGGTAGTAGAATTGCGGATCATTGCGCATGAACTCGAAGAACTCGCGCAGGTCACCGTCAAACTCCACCTCCTGCATCACTTCGCGCATGGCGTCGTGGATGCGGTCCACTTCCTCCAACCCAATGGCATGTACCTGCTCGGCAGTCAGGTCAGTGGTGGTAAACCAGCGCAAACGTTCGGCATAAAAGGCTTCGCCGTTGTCGAACTTCCATACGCCATCGTCACCGGTGGCCAGCGCGGCCTGGGTTTCAACTGCCTCAATCAGGCGCTCGTAAGCCGGCTGCACAGACTCCAGCAGGGCCTCGCGCGCTTCGGCCAGCAGACGCGCGCGCTCTTCCGGTGTGATATCCAGTGCCTCAACTTTGCTGTTGAAGTCTGCCCACAGCGTGGAATCGCCCCCGTCTTCCGTGAAGGGCACGCCCTGAATCACGTTGCCTGCCGCCTCAATAATGGGCGGATACTGCCAGTCAGCGAGCAGCAGATTCTTCTCGGTACGGATGGCCATCTGCGCGATCACTTCATTGAACCAGCCGGTAATATTGTTCAGGCGGCCGATATAGGCCTCGGCATCAGCGAGGTCAGTCACACGGTGGATGTTCACCAGCCTGCTCGGCGCCTCGGTGTGGGGGCCTCGGTACTGGTCAATCACAAACTGGTGGTGACGGAAGCGGTCTGCATCGATGCGCCGCTCCAGGTCCAGTTTGTAGAGGTCGTAGGAGAGTTGCTCCGCCGGCGCCAGCGCTGCGCGGTCAAACTCATCCAACTGCTGCAAGCGGGCCTTGTTGATGGCCAGGGTTTCATCGAGGAAGGCTTCGGCTACCGGATCCCATTGGTCGTGGTTGGTCTTGATGCCACGATAGCTGGCGGTATAGGGCAGGCGTGCCATATCCACCGCATAGTTTTCCTCAAGGTAGGTGCGAAACGCCGCGGTTGTCGCTGCTTCAGGCACGGCATCCTGAACAGCGCCGACAACCTCGGCAGCTTCCGGTGCAGGCGTGGGCGCAGGCGTTTCATCACGCGAGCAGGCCACCAGCAACGTGGTAAGCGCCATGGGTAACACGGCGAGTTTGTAGTTCGGTAAAATCATTGCAACCTCAATAGCAGTAAAAAAGGGTCCCCGCTGCCCACCGGGCGCAGGAAATGGCGCAATGATGCCGTAGTTGGCGGTAAAGGCCAAATGCGCCGCGGGCTGGACAGAGGGCGACAGCCTGCGTGATGCTGTATATATGTACAGTACTATGATGGGGTATTTGCCCCTCCCGTTTCCGCATTTACACCCGGGGGACCCGTGAGCCTCTGGCTGTGTCTGCGTTTTCCCCTGCTGCCGCTGCAGTGCCAGACGCTCGATGAAACACAGCCCGTCGCAGTGCTGGAGCAGCAACGGGTCGTGTGCGCCAACGACTGCGCCAGCAGCCTGGGAGTGCGCGCCAGAATGGCCACTGCCAGCGTACGCGCGCTGGCGCAGGACCTCCCGCTGCAACTGCTGGCCCGTAACCGCAACAGCGAACAGCACTGCCTGCAGCAGCTGTGCTGCTGGGCCTACGGCATCACCCCGCGCCTCTATATCTGGCAGGAAGACTGCCTGCAGCTGGAAATTGGCAGCTGCCTCACCCTGCATCGCGGACTGCATACCTTGCTCAGCGGAATACAGCGCGCCCTGCAGGCCCGCGGCTACCGGGTGGAAGCCGGCCTCGCCCCAACGCCGAAAGCCGCCTGGCTGCTGTCGTTTCATGACGACGGCAGCGACACACAGCAGCCGGAGGCCTGGCAGGAGCGCATTGGCGCCCTGCCTCTGTCGCTGCTGCACACTTTCCCCAAAGCCGTGGCGGCGCTGGAGCGGGCCGGGCTGCGGCGCTTTGCGGACATATTCACCTTGCCTGAAGCGGCACTCACTCGCCGCTGTGGCCAGGCTTTTGTACATTACCTGCGGCAGGTGACAGGCCGGGAAGCGGACCTCGAGCCGGACTACCAACCGCCACAGCAGTTCAGCGACCAGTACTGGTTTGGTTATGAAGTCAAAACCACGGCAGAACTCCTGCCCGCCATTGAGCAGTTGCTGCAATCGCTGTGCGGTTTTCTGCGCCAGACACAATTGCAAAGCAGCCGCATCGACTGGCAGCTGTTGGCCGTGGATCGGCAAACGCAGAATCTGCAGGTGCGCAGCAGCAGCCGGCACAGTGACTGGGCGACCTGGTATCAGCTCACCCGCCTGCAACTGGACCAGCTCAAGCTGCACACCGGTATAGAAGGACTGGTGCTTGAATGCCGTGAACTGCTCACCGGTCACAGCGCAGGCATTGATCTGTTCAGCCCGCGTAACCAGCGCGAACCATTGCATGCACTACTGGACCGGCTGCGCAGCCGGCTGGGGCTGCAGGCCATAGCCACCATTGGCTGTCGCGATGAACACCTGCCAGAGCTCGCCCTGCACGTAGGCACAGAACCCGGCGAAGCGCCCACCCATGCACCAACCGGTACCCACCGGCCCTTCTGGCTGCTACCCGAGCCATTATCCCTGCCACACCGACATGGTGGCGAGCTGTACTGGGGCGGACGTTTGCAGCTGGTAAGCGGTCCCGAGCGCATTGAAGACCGCTGGTGGCAGCAACCGGTCAGCCGTGACTACTTCATTGCCCGGGGTCACGGCGGCCAGTATTACTGGCTGTTTCACGAACGTCGCGAGCGCCGCTGGTACCTGCACGGCCTGTTTGCCTGACCGTGCAGCACTCGCCGCAAAACCCGCTACACTATCAATATGAATTTATTATGACATTGAGGTGACAGCGATAGCGAAAGAGGCAACATTCGCTCTAAGCTGGACACATCATCAGGCAGGGCGCCCCGGGATGCCCTGCCGCTATAACAAGGGCGTTGGGAAACGCCACAAGGAGGTACACCATGAAACGCATGACCAAAGCACTGATTATCGCCAGTCTGCCGCTGTTTTCCGCCACCGCTTTTGCGGAAGTCACTCAGGATTGCATCCTCGAAGGCACTGTGGACAAGAAAAAGGCCGAGCAGATGGGGCGCGACGTCTACGTGGCGTTTCACTCATCCGAGCGGGCAGAGTCCGGCAGCAAATGCCAACTGGAACGTCGCAGCCGCATCCAGTTCAAGGAGCCCAAGAACGCCATGATTGAAAACGCCCCCGATGGCGCCAAGGTCAAATACCGCTACACTGAGCGCGACGACCAGGCAGGCGAATGGCAGTTGATGGGTATTTCAATGCCCTGAGTAGAATGCAGGCCGCGTCGCTACGGCGACGTGTGCCTGGATTGATCCACCATCAACAACTCATCCACCGCAAAGCCCAACTCCGCCGCCCGCGCCACAAAGCGCGCTTTCACCGCTTCATCCACCTCGGGTGTACGCGACAGCAACCAGAGGTAGTCCCGGTTATAGCCGGAGACGAAGGCGTACTCGTACCCCTCGCCCAGTTCAAATACCACATAGGACGAGTAGAAGGGGCCGAAAAAAGAGACCTTCAGGTGTGCTGTGGTTTCTTCGCCCACAAAGCGGGCAATGCCCTCGGCCTGCTCCCAGGTGGATGCCTCAGCCCGATAGCCCCGGTTCACCACCGCCACACTGCCGTCCTCGTTGCGGGCATAGCGTGCCGTGACGGCTTCCAGCCCCCGCTCAAAGGAATGGTCCAGACGGGCAATTTCATACCAGGTGCCAAGGTAGCGTTGCAGCTCGAAACCCTGCACCGGCACAACTCCCGGCGGCGCGCCAGTGCAACCGCCCAGCATCAGCAGCAGGGCCAACAGAGAGGCACGCGGTAATTTCACTCGTGGGCGATGGGTTTGTCTGTGAACAGGTAATCCCTGAGCTCATCATTCAGGACCGTGTCGCGGCGGCGAATCCACTCCAGCACCATGGCCGCGTGCTCTTTTTCCTCGTCGCGGTTGTGGCGCAGGATGGCCTTCAGCTCAGGGTCCTTGCAGGCATCCATGCGCTGGTTGTACCAGTCCACCGCTTCAAGTTCTTCCATCAACGACACGATGGCGCGATGCATGTCGCGGGTCTCGTCGCTCAATTCACTGATGGGTTCGTGATAACCTTCATTGGACATGTCGAACTTCCTGTGTAGTTTCAGAAAACAGCAGAAATACGGCAAACCACCGCGTGTTATCAGTGTAGCGCGTGATGCTGCCGGCGCCAAAGCATTGCCTGCAGCTCGCACTCATGTGCCACCGAGAGCCAGGCCGGCGCCGGCAAAACCCGCCACCAGCAACAGAATGGGCGGTCGCCAGCGTGCCAGCAACGCCCAACCCAGCAGTACCAGCAGCACATCCAGCCAGCCGTGGAACGCACTGCTGGCAATCGGGTTTACCCAGGCGGCCGCGAGCAGGCCCACCACCGCTGCATTGACCCCGGCGACCACGCCCAGCACGCGGGGGCGCGTCGCCAGCGCATCCCACGCCGCCTGTATGCCCAGCACCAGCAGGAATCCCGGCAGGAAAATCGCCAACGTTGCCAGCAGCGCGCCCAGCACGGGCCTGACAGGCAGCAGCTCGGCACCCAGAAACGCCCCCAGTGAAAACATCGGCCCCGGCACCGCCTGTGCAGCGGCATAGCCGAGCAGAAACCGGTCCTCACTCAACGCATCGCCAAGTTGTTGCTGTAGCAACGGTAAAACCACGTGGCCGCCACCAAACACCAGGCTGCCGCTGTTGTAGAACTGACCGACCAGCCGCCACTCGGCGCCCAGCCCGCCGAGCCAGGGCAGCAGCGCAAACAACAGCAGGAAAACCACCAGAGGACGCCAGCGCAAAGCGCTTGTCACGCCCGTGGGCCGCGCGGGCTGAATTGCCTTCGCCGGCAGCACCACCGCTCCCAGCAACGCCGCACACACCAGCACCCCGTACTGCATCCAGGCGGATGCACTCCACACCAGCAACAGGCAGGTGACCAGCGCGAGGACCGCCGCAAACCAGTGCCGGCAAAAAGTCTGCGCCATGCTGCGTACTGCCTCTGCCACCACCACCGCCGCCAACAGCTTCAGGCCCCGCACCAGGCCGTTTAGCCAGGCCGCATCGGCAGCCTGCGCCGCAAACAGCGCCAGCCCCAACATGAGCAGGAAGGAAGGCAATGTGAACCCGACAAATGCCGCCAGCGCGCCGGGTAAACCCGCTCGCCGATAGCCGAGGGCGAACCCGATCTGGCTCGACCCCGGCCCGGGCAGAAACTGGCTCAGCGCCACCAGCCTGGCGTAGTCGGCAGCAGTCAGCCATTGCAGGCGCTGCACAAAGGTCTGCTGAAAATAGCCAATATGGGCCGCCGGCCCCCCGAAGCTGACACAGCCCAGCAACAGAAAACGCCAGAACACTTCAAACATGGCCGCCATGCAGTTTTCCTCTGCTAACCGCGCGACAACACCGCCGCTGCAGGCGCGCTACTCGCCATCAGCGGGCGCGGTGCTCGCGGCGCATCAACCTTGCATCGCGGGGAAGTCGATATATCCCGCATCGCCGCCACCGTAGACCGCCGCGTCTTCTCCTGGCGGGTTGAGTGGAGCACCCACCGCGAAGCGCTCGACCAGGTCCGGCGTGAACATATAGGGCCGCGCGATGGAGACGGCCGCCGCCCCACCCGCCGCCAGCACCGCCTCGCTGCGATCGCGATCATAGCCTCCGTTCAGCACCAGTGGGCCACGGTATGCGGACCGCACGTCATCGGTACCGAAACCGTCCTGCCTTTGCGGCGCACTACCGCTGACCGAGGACTCGTAAACGCTTTCAACAATTTCCAGAAACGCCAGGCCACGCTGGTCGAGCTGTGCGATGGCATGCTGATAAAGCGGCGCTGGCTGGCTGTCGTGGCAGTCCCAGGTCGTTGAAAAAGGTGACAGACGCACCGAGGTGCGCTCGGCGCCCACCTCGCCGACCACCGCGTCCGTGACCTCCAGCAGGAAACGACAGCGATTTTCAACGCTGCCGCCGTACGCATCGCTGCGCTGGTTGACACCATCGCGCAGGAACTGGTCAATCAGGTAGCCATTGGCACCGTGAATCTGCACGCCATCAAAACCGGCATCCAGTGCATTGCGCGCCGCCTGCCGGAAATCATCCACCACCCCGGGAATCTCATCCAGCCCCAGCGCACGTGGCTGTGAGGTCGGCACGAACCCCTCTGTCGTGAAGGTGCGAATGCTGCCGCGCACGGCCGATGGCGCCACAGGTGCCTCACCATCCTTCTGGAACACCGTGTGAGACACCCGCCCACAGTGCCAGATCTGGCAGATAATACGCCCGCCGGCGCCGTGCACAGCCTCGGTGACGGCCCGCCAGCCGGCAATCTGCTCGGCGGTATGAATGCCCGGCGTGGCGAGGGTGCCCGTGCCCTGCTGCGAAATCTGCGTGGCCTCGGTGATGATCAACCCAGCGCCCGCGCGCTGGCGGTAGTACTCCGCCATGGACGGAGTAGGCACACGGGAGGGCGCGCGGGCGCGGGTCATGGGCGCCATCAGGATGCGGTTTTTCAGTTCGATCGCCCCCAGGCGAACAGGGTGGAGCATGGCCAATGTCATAGTGGGTTCCTGTCAGATAGTGGCCCGTCATGGTATCTGCCGATGCCGGCAATGACCTCGTAGGGCAGCGCATCAGCTGCCGCTGGTTCAATAGATTGGCAGCAGTGGGGGTGCCTCATGAGTCCGACGACAAATCCGTAACCGCACCGAGACCCGCGGGTGTATCAGCTGCCGTGCGGGTGGCCTCCCAGGCACGAAAACGTTTGAGGTCACCGTCCAGGCTGCGCAGCGTCCAGCCCAGGATCGCAGCGTCATCCAGCAGGCCAAAGCCGAGCAAAATATCCGGGACAGCATCCACCGGCATGACGAAATACACCACTGCCGCAACCAGCATCAGCAGGGATTGCCAGGGGATTTCACGGTAGACGCCACTGGCATAGGCGCGCACCAGGCGCAGTGCATCCTGCACCGACTTCCCTATTCCCGCCAGCGCACCGCTGCGGGCCGCCGCCTTTTCGCCGGCGGACGCCGCCAGTGCCGACAAGCCACCGGGCTGTTCTATCAGCGCGCGCGCACGACGGCTGGCGCGGGCATAGGCCCGGCTATTGCTAGCGCGGGGCGTTTCTCTCTCGTCACTCATACTCTGTGCTCCCGCCGCGTGTCACAGCGGCGTCAGGGTGTACCCCTGCTGCGGAAAGTGCAGGTGCAGGTTGCCCAGGCCAGGCTCCTCGCGTGCCACAATCCAGCACTGTGGTGCGACGCCCACCAGCACACCCTCGGTGGGTACCTGGGCGTAATCCTGCGGTGCGATACTCACCCGCGCACCCACCCTCGCATCCCGCTGCAGGGGCGCCGGAATCGCACGCGGCTGCGTATCTGCAGCCAGCTGCAGCGCGTTCTGCACAGACACTGCCGTACTGGCGCCATCGCCAAAGGCCCGCATGCGGGCCATCCACTCGAGCACCCGCGGAAACTCTTTTAACAGCGGCGACTCTCCCAGATCGTGCAGAAACCACAGGCCATGATAGGTGGAAAAATCAGCGTGGTTTGGCGCCGCGCCGAACAGGAAATCGGCGTGCAGCTGCCTTTCCACTGCAGCGAGATGCTCGGTGACAAGGGCTTTCGCCGCGCGACGCCCGGGCACACTCACCGCTGCCTTGCGCCCCATGGCCAGTCGGTCAAGCATGAAGCGTCCGATCTCCAGCCACGACATCTGCGCGCGCACCTTGCGTCGCAACGCCGGAGTACCCCCGGTCAGCACACAGGGGAAAAACAGTTCGCCATCCGCCCGCGCGGCCCAGGCTGCGGCCTCGTCATCAAGGTTTTCCAGCGCCAGCGCAGGTTTACCGGCAAGCGTAGCGATCTCGGCAGCTATCGTGCGCGAGTCGCAAAAAATATCTGCCCCCCGCTGCGCCACCGGAATCCTGCGATAGCCGCCAACCAATCGCGCAAGGTGCGGCCTTGGCGGCATCTCGCGGGTCAGGGCGGATTGCCAGGTCAACTCTGCGTAACCCAACATACTGCGAATTTTCTGGCTGAAAGGTGACAGCGCATAGTGGTGCAGGATGAGTTCGGACATGGTCTTCCCTTTCAATAAGCCGGGTGATCAGGTTGGTTCAGGTAAGCGTCCAACACATCGCAGGCCTCCTCGCCGAGGATCTGCGTCTGGCCAATTTTTCGCTGCGCCGCCGGCAGGGCCAGCTCCGTATAAAAGCGGCGATCATCAAAGCCCACACGCTCCGCATCAGCAATGGAAAAGCCGAAGTACACATGACGTAAACGGGCCCAGTAAATCGCGCCCAGGCACATGGGGCAGGGTTCACCACTGGTGTAGATGTCGCAACCCTCCAAGCTGAACAGGCCCGCCTGCGCACAGGCATCGCGAATCGCCATGACTTCACCGTGCGCGGTGGGATCGCTCGACGCAATAACGCGGTTCCAGCCTTCACCAACAATGGCGCCGTCACGCACAATGACCGCGCCAAATGGGCCGCCCTCTCCGGAATCCGCCGCGTGGCGCCCCAATTCAAGGGCGCGGCGCATAAAACCGTCGGCCTCTGCAGACAGGCTCATGCTTTCTTCACAAATTCGGATTTCAGCTTCATGGCCCCAATACCGTCAATTTTGCAGTCGATATCGTGGTCGCCTTCTACCAGGCGGATGTTCTTCACCCGTGTGCCCACCTTCACCACCAGCGAAGACCCTTTGACCTTGAGGTCCTTTATCACGGTGACGGTATCACCATCAACCAGCGGATTGCCGTTGGCGTCACTGATCACCGGAGTATCATCCGGGGCTTCGTTGCCCTCCGTGGGGCTCCACTCATGGCCACATTCAGGGCACACCAGAAAGGCGCCCTGCTCATAGGCGTAGGGCGACTGGCATTCGGGACACGCGGGTAGATCACTCATTATTCAAGAACTCCAGATCGGTGCCCTGTACTTCCAGAGCCCTGAGTATGCGCTGCTCACTGCGTGGCAGCGAGCGCTCGGTAGCCTGCTGCAGCAGGCGTTCACGTGCATCGCGGTCGAACCAGCGACCATCGCTGACCACGGCCACGGGCTCTCGCAAAACAGACAGGTCCTGCAGCGGATCACCGGGCAACAACAACAGATCGGCCTCAAAACCCTCGACTACGCGCCCGCTGCGGTCGGCGCGGCCGAGTACCTGTGCCGCGTTCACCGTGGCGGAACGCAACACCGCAGCTGGGGGCAGCCCCGCTGTCTGCAACAACTCCAGTTCATCCAGCAGCGACACGCCCGGGACATTGATGAAAATGCCCGCATCGGAGCCGGCCAGTAGCGTCACACCCGCCCGATACAGGCAATTCGTGGCCTTGAGGTAGAACGCCTCGTGCTGTGCGCGGTAGGTCGCAGGCTGGCTGCTCCAGAAACTGTAGAGCGGCTGCTCCATCTGGGCGATAAACGGGTTCAGGGTATCGACGCCCGGCCGCTGTAGATAGGCACCGTCACTGCGCGCCACTCGCAGCAGGTTGTGGTGCGCCACCAGCGTTGGGGTCACAGGTACATCGACGGCGGCAATGTCCGCCGCGAGCCGGCACATCGCCGCTTCATCGAGGCGCTCACCGAGCCCGTGCCAGACGATGCTTTCCACATGCTCGATGCTGGTAAGCCGATCATCAAGCACGGTATCGAATGGAATAACGAAAGGCCGCTCTGATGGTATGCCATCATGGCGTGGCCCCTCCGGCGTATGGCCCATCACGGTCATATCCAGCTCGGCCGTGGCGGCAAGTATGGCCTCGTAAGCTTCGGGACCCAGATTGGAGTAGACCTTCACGTGCCGGTAGCCCTGCGCATGCTGCTGCGACACCGCAGCGCGGGCCTCGGCGGCGGTGTTCACAATGACATGATTGGGCTGCACATTGGGGCCTGCGCCGTTCAGAATCGGGCCAGTGGTGATGATCTCAGGCCCGGCCAGGCGGCCTGCCGTCACTGCCGCCGCAAGATCCAGCAAGAAGGGCATGCCAGAGGCATTCCGCACAGTGGTTACGCCGTAGGCGAGGTATGCTGGCAGTTCTGCCTCATCCCACACATGCACATGCATATCGACCAGACCGGGCATCAGTACCTGACCCTTCGCGTCAACCTCACGCGCACCTCGAGGGGCGACCACACTGTCCGTTGCCCCCACCTGCTGGATCTTGCCACCGGCAATCAGCACCGCCTGCCCGGGCTGCAATACGGCACCCTCCCCGGTAAAGTTCAGCACCGACGCATTGCGCACCACCACCGGAATCTGCGCAGGCAACAGTGACGGAGGAGCCGCCGCATCGGCAAACACCGCTATCCGGCAGTCCGGTTCCACCTCCGTTGCGCGGCAGAGCTCTACCGCCTTGTTCGGTGGTCCATTCAGCGCGTCGTGCAGCGCGGGCCAACTCATAGTGGAAATGGCTTCGCCATCCAGCGTGAGGTAGTGACCCGGCTGCATACCGGCAAGGTCGGCCGGAGAGCCCGGCTGCACCATCCACACCCGCATGCCGCCCTGATGGGGCACGCCCCAAAGGCCGAGATAACCGCGTTCAGGCGCGCGAAAGCTGTCGGCACGGGGCACGGCGATCAACCGCTTGCCCGGATAGTCCACTGTGTAGGTGAAACGGGACAACAGGCGGGAACCGAGCCGACCCTGACGCCCCATGCTGGTACCATCATCGGAATAATTGGTCATGAAGGGACCGAGCACTTCGTTGCCCAGACGAACCGCATTGCCAAACTGTTGCAGGTTCTCGATGTTGCCCTGTACCCCCCGACCGGTGTTCACCCAACCAAATTCCGGGCGCTCGATCCCGGGTGCACTACCGGGTATCAGCGACAACCACCTGGTCATGCCGGTGTCCACGTGCAGATCGGCCAGCACCTCCTGCTGCTGGCCCGCTAACCGCAGGGGCAGCTGTACGTAGGCATCGTAGGCGCGCACCTCGAGCGGCAGAACAAACGCATTCTCCGGCACCGTCACCGCATCCGAAGTCAGGAAACGCAGGCTGCCAGAGGCCGTATCCACCTCAATGGCAAAGCGTGAGAACAGGTCGTAACCAATCACGCCATCTACCGCGAAGTCGGCATCGGTTCCCAGCGGCGGCAGGGTCGCGGCAGGCAGTACCGCCACGGTCATGCCCTGCAGGGCGACAGGGCCGAAGTCGAGATCGACATCGGTGGCGAGAAACGCCTCGGGCCTCGCTTCATCATCGCCCGCGCCGCCCACACTGATGGTTTCTGAGCCCTTGAGGGCCAGTTTCCGGGTTTTCTCATGTAGAAAGATGGCGGTAGGGGTGGCGCCGGTGTCGACGATGAAGCGGAAACCGGGCACACCATTGACGCTGGCTTCCACCACCGGAAACAACGGCACGGGTAACAGGCTCAGCGCGCTTCCGCTGCCATCAAAGGACACCTCGGCCTGCGGGTTACCCACAGGATAATTGCTGCAGGCTCCCAGCAGGGCGAGCAGTGCAACGCCAGTCCCTTTATACAGAAGGTCGCGAATTCGTGTGCACCAGCCCGCCATGGAGACGCGCTTCATGGCAGTGCCTGACAGCGTACGTTCGCCGCGTCAGCCCCCCGTGTCACCCGTGCTTCTCCGTGATGTTCCCAAAAACTCAGGTCATCCCCCTGATAGCGCGCACCGCTGGCACTGCGTTGCAACGTCAACAAGGAGAGCACATCACCGCGCCGGACAATCATGGTCGGCGGTTCAGTTGTCAGAAAATGTACATTCAGGGTCGCAGCCTCGGCGCCATCGCACACATACTGTACAGGGTCCGTATCGGCTGCCAGAGCCTGAATGTATGCGCACCAGGGCGCCGAACCGCGCACGGGCAACCCCCTCAGCCCCCGAACACCCAACCGGAACTCGACCACGGACTGCCATTCATCCGAACCTACATCCGGCCCATGACCACTGCCATCTCCGGTGCCCAGGTTGGTTTCCACGGCCTGCGCCCACCCCGCAGCACACAAGGGCGGCCCCACAGATGGCGCCTCAACAGCGGCACAGGCTGTCACGCTCACGAGCAGGCCCGAAACAACAGCGGATCGATACATGGAACTCTCCTGTTAGCCGTGCCCCAGCCAGATGGACGTGACCATCGTGAAAGCGAAACCCAGCACCGCGCCCAGCGGCGGTGCCCAGTGCTTATTCAAACGTGCCTGGGGAGCGATATCCTGGAACATCAGGTACACAATGCCACCGGCAGAGGCCAGCATGATGGCGCCAAGCACCGCAGGCCGCTCGCCGAGGAAGAAGTATGCGGACAATCCGGCCAGCGGCCCGAGCAAAGTCAACGCAGACATCACACCCAGGATCTTTACAGACGAATCGCGCCCCGCTGCCGCCAGTTCACGGTAAGCATTGAAGCCCTCAGGCAAATTCTGCAAGCCGATGACAATGGCCAGCACCAGCGCCAGGGATGGATCGGTGGCAATCAAGCCGCCCAATGCAATGGACTCGGGCACGTAATCCAACAGCAGCCCCAATAATTGCGGTGACTCGCGCCGCCGCGCCGCCAACAGCCGCTCCAGCAGGAAAACCGCCAGACCGCCGCCAACGAACAGCAATACTGCTGGAATGGTGTTGCCGAAACGCGCCAGCCCTTCGGGCAACAGCACCTGGAACACAGCGCCCAGGAGTAGGCCGCCGCCGAGCGCGATCAGGAAGTGCCGCACCTCTTTTTCCAGCCACTGCCGCTGAATACGCTCGAAGCTGGCAATCCAGCCGCCCAGCGGTATGCACACACCGGCCGCAAAGGTCAGCACAACAATGTAGGCAACGCCGTCAACCGCCACGGTTACGCGCCACGAGGATGGAGCAGAAAGAGGATCATGCTCACATTGTGCGGGAAACAAAGGAATGGCCGCAAGCGGCGTTGTTGCCGCTGGCGCTCACGCCTCTTACTATGCAGGTACCTCGATGTCGATGGCACACAGGACGCACCAGCTCATGCAAAAACACACTTCATCAGTCGCACTCCGCCGCGCAACACGATGAGCGTGTATGGACTCCTCCTCTATTGCAAGCACTTTTTTGATCACGAGAAGGTACGACTGCCTACGTGTATCCGGTCTCTCCAATGATGCCGTTTTATAGGCATCGGACCCTGAAGGGCTATTCGCACGCCGGTTCCCAATCGCTTACACGAGCTCGTGGCTCCACGCTCATAAAGGGTTTTCCCGGCGTCGGTTCGACCTGTTCGCCATCAATCAAAATGCCATGCAATCGCGGTGTTGGATGTCTCCCTTGGAAACTCTGTTTGACTCACTTTGTGTGCCACGTTCAGACGGCACCTCACATGCTGGCTGCAGCCAGGTTGTTGTCATAGTCCGTGTCGTTGTGCACCAGCGCCCAGGCAATTCGGGCTGTTTTGTTGGCCAGTGCTACCGTTGCCACATTGACATGCTTTCGGGAGGCAAGGCCTTTAAGCCAATGACTCAGTCCGTCGTCTTTGCCATCAACATGACGCAACACGGCTCGTGCTCCATGAACGAGCAGCTTGCGCAGGTAACTGTCGCCGCGCTTGCTGATCCCCAGCAGACGATCCCGACCCCCGGTGCTGTGCTGTCTGGGCGTCAACCCAAGAGAGGCGGCGAAGTCCCGTCCTCTGCGGAAAGCCTTCGCGTCGCCCAAGGCGCCCGACAAGGCACTTGCTGTGAGCGGCCCCACGCCACGCAAGGTCATCAAACGTTGCGCCACAGGATCTTGCTTGACACTGTCAGCGATCCGCTCGTCAAGCTTTGCGACGCGATCATCCAGGTGCTGGAGATCCTCAGCCAGCCCATTCAGCAGAATGCGGAAACTATCGCTAAGTCCGTTCTCGGCGTCTTCCAGCCATGTTGGTAAGGCCCGGCGGAGCTGCTGGATGCCCACCGGCGCGACAATGCCGTACTCTCCCACCAGTCCCCGGATCTGGTTGGCTTTGGCGGTACGCTGTCCCACAAGCTCTTCCCGGATACGGTGCGCTGCCTGAATGTCCTGCTGGGCAACCGTCTTGGGCGCGACATAACGCATGTTCGGCCGGCTCATGGCTTCGCAGATCGCCTCCGCGTCCACCCGGTCATTTTTGTTACTTTTGACATAGGGCTTCACAAACTGTGCGGCAATCAACCTGACGTGATAACCCCGCTTCTGCAGTTCCCGGGCCCAGTAGTGAGATGAGGCACAGGCTTCCATGCCAATCTCGGCACCGGCCGGTACTTTCCGGCTGATCGCATCAAGCCACTTGTGGCGGGAGTATTTGCCTTGCCATTGAGTTTGATCGTGACGGTCTACGCCGTGCACGTGGAAGACTGACTTGGCAATATCAACACCGACGCGGATAATATTCATCTGGGCTTCTCCTCATCTTCATGATGGTTGGCTTATCACTCACCATTTTGGCACGTAGATGCCGGTTAGGTGAGGAGGAGTCCATCCCATTGTTTACATTCATCTCGCAGCGGCGCTATGGGTGTTGGCGATCGGCGCGTTCCAGCTCGCCTCCACCAAAGGCACACCGCGGCATCGAGTGCTAGGCTGGTCGTGGATGGTGGCAATGATGGTGGCAGCTCTCTCATCGTTCTGGTTGACCAGTCATCTCGATTGGTTCATGGGCTATGGGCCCATTCATCTGCTGTCGATCTGGGTCATCATCTGCGTGGTGATTTCTGTCAGTGCCATACGGTGCGGCAATATCCGGCGCCACAGGGGGTTCGCTGTCGGAGCCTACCTGGGCACGCTGGGCGCCGCAGTGGGCGCGCTCGCCATGCCGGGACGATTGCTGTACACCTACTTCTTCACCTGAGTAATCCGCGGGTTTAGTGGGAGTCCCTGCTTGCCTGCAGCGCGCTGACCGCTGACCACACCGACACTCCGTAGGGCACAAGATACGTCAGCAGCACCTTGGCCAGCGCCTCGCCGCTGAGCGACCCAGCCAGCAGGCTGTCACCGTGATTGATCAATGCCAGCAGTGTGCCCACCAGCGCCGCCACTTTGAGCGCCCGCACCACCACCGGGCGCGAAAACGCGAGTTGCAGGCGACCGTCCGGGCCGCCCGGTGGGCTAGGATGCGGCGTTCGAAGCTTCATGGACATGCACCGACCGGCGCGCGATTCCCCCCGTCATTTCACCAAAGCCCCTGCGCAACTGAGCACCAAAGAGCAAGCCGACCACCGGAGCGAACCACCCCTCCAGCCGAAACACGGATTCATAGTGGGTACCACCCGACGCTGTTGCACTCAGACGGTGCTGCCGCGTGCTGGTCAGAGCACCGAGCGGGGCCTTGATGCCGTAATCCAGCAACTTGCCTTCCTCATTGCGCCAGATCGTTTCCGTCTGCGGTTGCGTCATGAACGGCAACACCCTCACCTTCATGTGGATGGGGTCTCCCACGCGAAAGGTGGAATCGCAGGATACAACGAAGGTATTCCACAGCGGATAGTCCTCGGTGTTGGTAATCACCCCCCAGACCACTTCCGGTGGAGCCGCTATATCTTCAGATAACAGTATTTCAAACATCGCCAACCCTTAACAATCAGAACGTTTCATTTTCATCGTGCACGGAAACCGACAGCTCACCATCCATACTCATGGCCACATGAAACAGAATGGGACGACAGCAGACCTGGCAGTCCTCGATGTACTGCTGCCCGGCTTCACTTTCATCGATCAATACTTCAATGGACTCGCCGCAGTAGGGGCAGTCCAGATGCTGCTGGTGTAGGGCCGACATTTTTCCTCCTCAACGGCTGCAGGCAAGGCGCGCTCGTCACCTATGGGTTCTGGCGCCGCGAACGTTCACACGTCGGTCGCGAAAGTATCGCATTCGTTGATGTCGCCGCTAGCGAAACCGCGACGGAACCATTCCACCCGCTGCGCCGAGGTGCCGTGAGTGAAGCTGTCGGGCACTATGTCGCCACCGCCGCGGCGCTGCAAGCGATCATCGCCAATGGCGGAAGCGGCCTGCAGGGCCTCCTCCAGATCTCCCGGCTCGAGCATCTGGCGAAACTGCTGTGCAGCGTAACCCCAAACACCCGCAAAGCAGTCGGCCTGCAGTTCCTGGCGAACAGACAAGGCGTTGACTGCCGCGCGCGACTTGCCCTGGCCACTGGCACGGACCTGCTGGCTGACCCCCAGTAAGGTTTGCACGTGATGCCCAACCTCGTGCGCAATGACGTAGGCCTGTGCAAAATCACCCGGCGCACCCAGCTGACGATCAAGGTCACGAAAGAAACCGAGGTCCAGATACACCTTGCGATCAGCCGGGCAATAAAACGGACCCATGGCGGAGCTGGCAGAACCGCACGCAGAGGCTACGCGCTGGCTGAACAGTACGAGCACCGGTTCCTCATAAACACCCCCCATGGCGGCAAAAATACGCTGCCAGGTGGCCTCTGTGTCCGCCAATACCACGGCGACAAACTCCGCGAGCTCCTGCTCTTGCGGTGCGAGAGGAGCCGTTGCCGACGCATTGCCGGTGCCCGGCGACACCTGCAATATATCGATGCCCAACATGCGTGCACCGACAAACGCGGCCACACCCAGCCCCAGCAGCACACGGCCCGCCCGACTGCGCAACAACCAGGGCAATAAACGCACAACCAGCATGAGGCCGGGCACACCGCCAGCACGGACGGGCTGACCCCGCCGATCTTCGACATTACTGCTCCGTCGCCTGCCCCGCCAATCCATACCCTGCCCTCAAGCGACCACAATCAAATTTTACACGGAGGATAGACTAGAGAGCCCGCCCTGAACAACGAAGCCTGCGAGGGTGTTTGACACCGGGTTGACCCAGACCCCGCTGGTGAGCTGGCAGTCAAATGCATCCAGAAGCATGTGTATGCACAGACCCAGCCCCACCAGCCGGCTTGCCGGGAAAACACAAAGCAGCACATACACACCCACCCACCAGGGCTGGTGCAATGGGTGAAAACCGATACTGCACCGACCGGGATCATACATCGGGCTTGCCAGAACGTGATCGATATCTACCAGCATGGTGACAATCATCACCACCGATGCGTACTGCCAACGACGGCGAAAAAACACGGCCGCCACAACCAGTGGCACGAGAAAGTGCAGCGCGATGTGCAACATGGCCGGCGCTATATACGCTGGCTTAACGCGTCACACGCGTCGCCGGCTGATCGTCCTTGAGCAGCTCCTGACGCTTGCGCTCATACTCGTCGTACGACATGCCGGTTTCCCGCATGCACTCCTCATATTCGGGCTGCGGTAGTTTACTGCACTCGAGTTGGCGGTTTTGCTGCACCGCCGAATAAACCTGCTCGTTGCTGCAGGCAGCAACTGACGCCAGCAACGCGGCGACAAAGATGTATTTCATAGGGGCGCCTCTTCAGCCTCATGTATGCCTGAGTGTTTGCAGCACCACAGATCGCTCACGCAGCGGCCATCCTGAGCGAGACCGGTAAACGAAAGGAGCCCGTCAAACCTGAGAGCGCCCCCAAGGTGACGGTCGGTCAAATGTGGCAAGGTACAGATGCTCCACTTTGTCCCTGGCCCACTGGGTTTTGCGCAGAAACTTCAGCGATGACTTGATTGACGGGTCGTTCTTGAAGCAATTGACATCAATTCTCTGCGCCAGCCCATCCCAGCCATAACGATCAACCAACCGGGTTAACGCCATCTCGATGGTAACGCCGTGCAGCGGGTTGTTGGGTTGCTCCTGGCTCATATTAGGCTACGGCGCATGAGTTTGATGATCAGGCTCTTTCAAGCCGAATTGTAACTCAATGGTTTCAAAGGGCGTGCGCCCCTCCCAGGCCATCTCGATAATTCGTGATTCCTCGCCTTCGCGCAGCATTGCCTTACTCTGACATCTCACGCGCCAGGTCGAAATCCTTGCAGGATATACCGTCTGCATCGTGTGTTGTCAGATCAACAACCACCTTGTTGTAGACGTTGAACCATTCAGGGTGGTGATTGGCCCGTTCGGCGAGCAAAGCCACTTTTGCCATAAAAGTAAAAGCCGCAACAAAGTCCGGGAAACTGAATTCCCGGTGCAACTTGCCATCTTTGATGCACCATGCGCCGTTTGAGAGCTTGTTCAGCTCAGCCAGGGAAGAGTCCAACTCGCTTGGGCTACAGGCTTCTGTCATTTTTCCTCCTTTTCAGCTCTCGCGGTGAATGCCACAGATCTTGTGGCCATCGGGGTCGAGAAAATAGCACAGGTGCATTACGCCCATGGTGCTTTCCCGGGGGCCTGGTGGATCCTCAACACTGGTGCCGCCATTGGCTACGGCAACATCGTGCAGCTGCTTGACCTGCTCAGGTGAATTGCAGGCGAAGCCGATGGTGGAGCCATTGGCGGTGGTTACCGGTTTGCCATTGATGGGTTCACTCACACTGAAGTTGGAACCACCGTGGATGTAAAACAAGCGCGTTTGCCCGGTATCGTTCTTGTGCTCCATGGGCGCTCCAGCCCCGAGCACGCCGAGAACAGCGTTATAGAAGCGTTTCGATTGCTCGATGTTGTTGGAGCCGATCATGACATGGCTAAGCATTGCGGTGTTCCCTCTAAGTTATGCAAAGTAAACGTTATGTTCCGGCGAATCGTGGCTTATCTCTCGACCAGCTCGACCCGGCGGTTTTTCTCCCGCCCAGCATCACTGCCGTTAGAGAAAACCGGAACCAGTGGCCCCACACCATGCGGTTGCAAACGACCTGAAGCGATATCGTAGTCGTTTTTTAACGCCTCCACCACGGCGCGAGCGCGGTCTGCAGACAGCGTTCGATTGTAGTCGAACGTACCCTTTGAATCGGTGTGACCAACCACATAAAACTGCTTCTCCGGATTGGCCCGCAAATAGCTCACTATCGCCTCAAGCGCCACGCTCGACTCGGCTCTGAGCGTCGCCTTGTCAAAATCAAACACGATGCCATCCAGAACCACACGCCCGTACTCCGCAATATCGGAGCCGATGGCCTCGGCGTCTACCACCACCAGGCCGGTTTCGGCAGCCTCGACCTCGACAATGTCGATCAACGTGCCGACGTAGTTTTTCGCGTGTTGCTCTACATACGCAACAACATACACCAACCCGGCAGCGCGCTCCTTACTGGCCACAATTGCCCCCGCACCGCCGGAAGAGGATGTCCCTGCAAACAGCGTGTTCACCGCCCCTGGCTTGGCGACAGGATTGGCACGAAACGTCACCTCCATCCACTGCCCGGAGCCAATTGCAACGCCCTTGCGATCCAAAGACATGCCTTCTCCGATAATATCGAAGCCTTCCTGCCTGAGCGCATCCAGATAATTCTTGTAGATTTCGGAGAACGTGCGATCTTCACCTTCGTACTCGTAAAACGTTCGCGTAACCCTGCCTTCGGTTTCTATCCAGTCCGCAATGGCCCGATAGCCGGTGACCGGGCCCGTGGCCACCTTGTAGGGCTGGTAGTTTTCAATATGCTGCCAGGCGATGACCTGACCGGGATAGCGCTCGATCATCGGGTGCTCGATAACACCCTCAACATCCTGCGCCCTAACCACGCTGGCAACCGTGCACAAACACGCTACCATCAAAATTCTGCCGAGATGCCCCACCATGTCACCCCCTCCCCAAGGCCAGCAGCGGAAAAAGCACGCGCCTGCCGGATTCGGTCAATCTTGACAGCGACAGTGCGACCGCTGCCTCCAGCAAACAGTGTAGCAGTGTTTACCAGAGCGGGAAGAGTCGAGCCGGTACTCCCGGGTATCGCCTCAGGCGTTATACAGGGTCATCATGCCAATCAGGATAAAGCCGGTGCCCGCAACGTAGTGCAGGATTTTCTCGTCGATATATCCCGAGATCGCGCTACCAGCCAAAACACCCAATCCCGAAGCAACCACAAGCGCGGCCGACGCCGCAAGGAATACCGTATATTTGCTCACTGCCTTGTCGGCGGAGAAGAGCATCGTCGCCAATTGCGTTTTATCGCCGAGTTCGGCAACAAAAACCGATGCGAAAATTGTGAAAAATATTTTCCAATCCATAGCGTCAAGCTTCCAGGCGGCCCGCCATCAACGGGAGCGAAGGTCGGGTGAGTGATGTCCTTGATTAATCTCGCCAAGCCGGAAACGCCGGCAGCGAATTAAAGAAGTTGAAATCGTGGTTTGGCCACAACTCGGCATTCTCCGTCGCAGCGATCGCCTTCAGCCGGCGAATGCTATCGATGGCCAGTGCTTCATTATCCTGCCAGCAATACCCGGGAGCAACCTCGTCGGTCAGATTTTCCGTCAGATCCGCGGCATCCCCGCAGAGAATCACCGGGCGCCCCTTGGGCAATTCGACAAACAGGGACATATGCCCCGCCGTATGCCCGGGCGTGAACAGCGCGCTGACTCCGGTTGCCACTTCGTATTCTGAACTCTGCAAACGCCATGCATTTGCGCCCGCAACCTCATCTTCAAATATACCCCCATCCAGCCGGGTTGCGGCGGCACTGACCTCCTCCGCATGCACATGAACTTCGCAGCCCGGAAGGTCACACAGCCCTCCCGCGTGGTCGAAGTGCAAATGGCCGAGAAAAACTAGGTCTACATCCCTGGCGGACAGCCCCAGCTTGTTCAGGTAACT
The DNA here is from genome assembly GCF_000423125.1 of Haliea salexigens DSM 19537. Lineage (GTDB taxonomy): Bacteria > Pseudomonadota > Gammaproteobacteria > Pseudomonadales > Halieaceae > Haliea > Haliea salexigens. The sequence goes on along the minus strand of NZ_KE383979.1, from coordinate 4,916 downwards.
GGGAATACGCTGGCTCTCGTCCATTTCAGGCGGGTCAAACAGCTCCTGCATAGGGCCGTAGTACTTGGTCCGCAGCGCGGGGTTGGCGATCTTCTGGTAGTCGCACCCCACGTCATACAGAATACGACCATTCGGTGTTTCGATCAGATAGGCAAGAATCGGCGCGGTGATGTATTGCCCGTGCCCTCTGTTTCTCGTCGAAACGACCTTTTCATAGCGATGCGTGCCAGTGAGCAGGGGCCATATTCGTAATGCGCGCTGAGACATAGTTTTCTCCAGATGTCGCCACCGGACACCTTCAGACAAACAGACAGATCTTGTTGTGATCCAGGTCTCTCACATACGCGGCAAACCTGCCAGACCGAATACCGGGTTCCCCCTCACTCGTGCCACCAATTTCAAGCGCCTTGTTGTATAGGCGCGTGACCTCGGTATCCGAAGCAAGATTCAAGCCGACCATTGTGCCATTGCCGTGGGTGGCTCGCCCTCCGTCGAAGGGCTCAGCCACAGCAAACATGAAATCGCCATTTGCCCAAACAGTCATCCGTTCGTCCACATGGATCTGGTTTATGTCCGTGCCTGCAAACAAAGCATCATAGAAGCCCACCGCGTCGGCCAATGACCGTGTACCGAAGACAAAATAATTCATTTTCATAAGACGCCCCCAAGGTTTCTCGCTCCCCGCAGTCGGAGGCGGATTACGCTTTGCCAAACACCGAGTCGATCGCTGCCGTCACCTGGCCAAACAAGGCCCCGGTGCCTTGACCTATCTTGCTTTTGCACAAGCAATCTCGTCCAGAAACGCATTCGCCAACGCCTGAACGTTGACGTGCCGATTGTCTTTCCCATCACTCCACTTGCGGCAATACCAGCAAATGCGCTCAGCGATGGTGCCATCTGACGGCTCGTTCAGCTTCTCCCTCAAGGCCAGTATTTGCCTGCCTGACAAAACCAATGCCTCTGTTTCAGGGTCGGTCTTCGAACGCCGCTCCGGATAGGGATTGAAGTCGGGTACGCAGAAGACGAATTCGTTCTCACCCGCTGCGGCCAACTCCAGATGCGGAACGATACGTTCTCGCAGATCGCGCTCCAGCAGATCCAACTGAGCGTAGAGTTTTGACTTCGATACCATGGCAGCTAACGGCGCTCAGGAAACGTGACGTCCGGGCCACCCGGTTCATCGCGACAGAGGAAGCTCATGACCAGCGTTTCGAAAGCCTGCTTGCACTCAATCATCGCCCAGTGGCCACAGCGGGGGAAGGTATGCAGTTCACAGAGGGGGATAAGGCGCATCGGCAGGAGTGCGGCGTCCAGCGGTGTCACCCGGTCGTCGCGGCCCCAGGTGAGTAACGTAGGCGCCTGAATTGTGGCCAGGTGCTCGATGGCACGAGTAGGATGCTGTTCGCGCATCGCGGCGATCTGGCCGATGCCCTGGCGCGAGTAGATCTGCCGGGTGGCGGCCAGGGTGTTGGGCTCCATGGCCTGCTCCCAACGCGTGTCGATCAATTCGGGCGTGATCAGCGCCTGGTCGTAAACCATCGAGCGCAGCCAGGCTTCCAGCCGCTCCCGGCTGGGCGCTTCAGCGAAGGCCGTCAGGAGGTTGACGCCCTCGGCGGGGAACGGCGCAAACAGGTTGAGACCGATACCGCCGATACAGGTCAGGCTCCTGACGCGCTCGGGATGGGCGGCCGCAATATGCGAACCCACCATGCCACCCAGTGAATTGCCCAGCACGTGGGCACTGGGTGCACCCACGGCATCAAGGAACTCCAGGCAGGCCTTCACTGCCCCGGCGATTGGGTCACCCGCCAATGGCTGGCTGCCACCATAGCCAGGGAGGTCCACCACGAGGCAGCGGAATCGCCGGGAGAACCACGCCAGGTTCCCGGAGAAATTCGCCCACCCACTGACGCCGGGGCCTGAGCCGTGGATCATCAACAAGTGGGGGCCGCTACCCGCCTCATGGTAGTTGAGTGTGCCGTGGGACAACTCAACACTGCGCCGGGTGGTTTGATAATCGATGCTCATGGGAGCGCTCTTTCGGGTTAAGATAGCCACAGAGCTTAAACCAGTCGACTTGGCTGGCCAACAGCCGCGCGCAGCAATAACACCCGTCGGCGCTGTAAGTTGGGACCAGTTACCGTAACCGCTCGCGTAACTCCCGGCTGGCGCCCGCGGAGCCTGGGTAGCGCGACAAACACACTGTCAGCAGAATTTCGCGAGGTTCTCAATGAGCGATTCAGCAGACTCCGGCGGCTTTCTGGGCGCCGTGGGTGAAAGCATCGGCGGCTTCCTCGCGGAAGTGCCAGCGGTCATAGGCGAGTTTTTCAGCGGCATTGGCGAGGGTGCCGGGGTTCAGGGCTTCCTGGGCTGGACCGCCTTTATTGTCGGCATAGCCCTGCTGATTTCCGCGGCCCGCGGATTCTGGCAGGGGCGCATTGTCGGGCCAGCCCTGAGTGGCTTCATCGGCCTTGCAGCCATGGGCTGGGCGGTGATCTGAACAAGATGATCAGCACCCGATGGGTGCGGCCGCTGGACGCACGTCGCACCGGGGGCAAGCGCGTTTGACGCGTTAAATACCGTACTCTCGCTCCACCTTCGCAACACGAACCCGAAAACCGGAGTACCATTTTTTGTGGCCGAGTCGCTGCGCTTCCCGGTGTTCCGCGTTTCTTTTCCAGTGACTGATGGATTCCAGACTTTCCCAGTAAGACACCGTGATACCCAAATCTTCCCGCACGGACTCCACACCCAGGAAACCAGGCTGGGTTTCAGCCAACGCCAGCATCACGGCCGCCATTTCACTGTATCCATCGTCTCCTTCTGTGCGATGACTGGTGAAAATAACGGCGTAGTAGGGTGGCTCGGGGGTTTTGGCTATCTCTGACACTGATCTCTCCAGGTGGTTTATGCCGACCGCACAGGCAAAGCATCAGCTTTTCACTGCCTGCCAGGCTTGGTTGTGTGTGCAATCCTATGCGTCTACATCTACATTACGCCGCGGTTTGGGCCGCGGGAGCAACGGCGACCAGGCAGCACGCCTCTTGCTCTGAGACTCCACGCTCTCATCAACCATTGCTCGGTAAAACCGTTGAGATGAACTGATGCCATGGAGGGTTCTCTTGCGGGCACCAGATAGACTCAATATGTTCCCTGGCACTGGATGCGGACCATCCAAGATATTCGTATGCGTACATGGCGTAGAATGCTGATACCCGGTAGTTTGCTGCGCAATGGATCAACACCTTCTGTCCTTGGCAGGACGTCATAGCCTTAACAAATTCTGCGTAATCCCGCTCTGATGGAGCCGCAAAATCGACGGGAATGTAGAGATAACGAACGCCTTGTCCGGTGACGATATCTTCCTCGTTCTTCAAGGCATATTGATTGTGTTCTGGAAGCAGGTTGATGACGGCTTCATAGCCGCTCGTACGTAATTGCGAGAGCTGTTCCTCGCTCAAAAGTCCGGATGTAGAAACCGCTTCGTCGATAACCTTGAAATTGTATGCTTGATCAACGCTCATGATGCTTTTCCAGATAGCTACCGCAAGACTGTTCACAAAGCTGTTTACCGGGTAGCAGAGCCCTCAATGCGCATATGCGCGTCATCCACTCGAAGCAGCACCCAGGTCCCCCAACGAGTTCGACTCCGCCTCCAATGCGGTCTTGAATCGTACCGACTATCGCCCAGGCGTTCGCCGCCTCTTCTGCGCTTCTGGCATAGATTGCAGAGACTGCCGACAAACCCACGTTAGCAACCATTCCACTGGCGATAACCAGCCCGGACCAGATGAGTCCAAATGGCGTCGCGATTGCCATGAGAAGCGACTTGTCCCGTCCAGGCGGCGTAGGTACGTCCGCCAACAGTCAATCATTATGTGATTGTAGCTCAAGCCGGCAGCCCCTCGAACTTTGGCACCGCCCCTAACTCCTCATCCCAAGCAGCCTTGCTGGATGCGAAGATGTGCGCAGTTGGCAACATGTTGATTTCAGTGTCCAAACACCCTGCAGGAACGACGAGCAAGCCAGCGATCTGAGTGCTGGGTAAGCCTGAACCGCATAGCTTACAAAAGCTCTTGTGATGACGAGTGCCTGGAAGCGTGAACGAACTCACAGCATCCTCACCGGACCGCCAGACTAATTTAGCTGAACTTGAGAATAGATTTGCTGCATGCGCTGAACCTGTATCTTTTTGGCAGTGCTGGCAATGACACAGGTAAAAGCTGTCGAAGTCACCGTTTACCTCAAAACGCACGGTGCCGCAAAGACACGAACCGAAATAATCAGTCATCAGACTACCTTCCACGGTCTGTTGGGGGGAATTCACATAACACTGCCAATACAGGCGGCGCACACGTAGTGTAGGCCGCCCGGTGCAATGCGGACTATGCCCAAAGAGAGAAGGATAACGCAGATCGCCATGGCGAGTTTTCGTTTCATACGGCAAGTGCACCTTAAAGGTCAGTATACGCGCACTGAAAACCTCCAAGCCTGCGCGATAACTCTCACAGGCACATGACACCTGCAACAGCGGCGGGAAGCGAAGCGCCCCGTCTAGTGGGACGCTTGATTAATTAGGTAGCGCATTCTTTGCTCTATCAACGGCTGCGAGGATACCCTTCGCATCCTTGGTCCATTTGAACGGTTTGGCCAACGTGCGATTGTGGACTTTAATAAAGTCGAGTAATGCTGCTTTGAGCTCTGGGACGCTGGTGAAAACTCCGCGGTAGAGGGCGCGCCGTTCAAGCTGGGCAAACCAACCCTCTACTGCATTCAGCCAGGAGGCACTGGTCGGCGTGAAATGGAAGTGAATGTAAGGCCTGGCCTCCAGCCAATCTCTGATCTCTTTCGTTTTGTGGGCGCTGTGATTATCGAGAATGATGTGCAGGTCCTTGCCTTTCGGATGGCGCCTATCG
>NZ_AUHJ01000014.1 GCF_000423125.1 Haliea salexigens DSM 19537 | reverse complement strand
TCGGTCGATGGTTTTCCGATCCAGCGTTGGCGGTCGCCCGGGGCGTTGTTCGTCGAGCAGACCGTCCACTCCGGATTCCACAAACCGATTGCGCCATTTGTGCACTGTCTTGCAGGATACGAACTGCTCATCTGCGACCTCGCTGGGTGTTTTCCCTGCATGTAACGCCAGGACAATCTTCGCCCGAGTAATCTGACCCTGGGGCAATGTGGTGGAGCGTAACCAGCCACGCAACGTACGCGCACTGGAAGCATCGATGGAGAATTCTTGAGGTCTACGCATACCGGCATAGTACACCTTTTCCCGTTAAATTACTCTATTTATCAAGCGGCCCACTAGCCTGCCGGAGCCCCCTGCGGCTCACCCGTTCGGGGGATCAAAAGTCCTCGCGGTCCGGCAGTACACGGTACACTTCGGATATCTGTTCAGGGCCGGTCACCGTACATTGTAGATCCTGGATGAGGCCGTCCTTGAGGCTGTACACCCAACCGTGCACCGACAGCGCCTGATTGCGCGCCCACGCATTCTGCACAATGGTGGTATGGCACACATTCGAAACCTGGCTGATGACATTGAGCTCGCAGAGAAGGTTCACCCGCTCTTCGTCACTCTCGAGTGCCGCAATACGCCGACGGTGGCGTTGCTGAACATCCTTGATGTTGCGCAGCCAGTTGTCGATAAGGCCGTTGTCGCGATTCTCAAACGCGGCGCGCACGCCGCCGCAATTGTAGTGCCCCACCACCAGAACGTGTTTTACCCGCAACACATCCACCGCGTACTGCAACACGGTCAGGCAATTGAAGTCTGTGTGCACCACCATGTTGGCGACGTTGCGATGAACAAACACCTCGCCTGGCAGGAGGCCGACAATCTGGTTGGCCGGCACGCGGCTGTCCGAACAGCCAATCCACAGGTACTCCGGGCTTTGCTGGTTTGCCAGCTTTTCGAAGAAATCGGGATCAGAGGTTTTTACGGACTGCGCCCAGGCTCGGTTGTTATCAAAAAGGTCGTCGATACTCCTCAAGGGCACAGCCTGTCTCCAAGGTCAGATCATCAGGGTGGAGAGACGGCCGAGTTTGAGTTGATTACCATTACCCGCGACCGCGCTCTGCACAGCTTTCGAGCTGGCACTCTGCATTTGCCGCGCCAGCTGCGCCATGTCAACCGCGGGGTACTGCTCTGGCTCCCACGTGACAAGACCGAGGCTAAGCGTAACCTGAAGCACCGCGCCACGGCCATCATCTATCAGGAAATTTTCGATGTCCCGGCGAATGCGTTCTGCCACATCGATGGAGGGTGACTCACTGGTGCCGGGCAGAAGCACCGCCAGGCGGGAGTCCGACAGGCGGGCGAGGTAGTCGGTGGCGCGCAGGCCTGATGAGACACGCTCGGTGACCTTTTTCAACACGAAACGGCCCGTGATCTCACCGTAGTGCCGATATAGCTCTTCAAACTCATCGACCTCCAGCATGAGTACGGACAGGGCCTCATTGCCGCGCCTGGCGCGGGCGATTTCGCGTGCGATATCTTTCTCGAAGCCGCGCAGGTTACTGATCTGGGTGAGCGGGTCCAGCATGGTCAGGCGGGAAATCTGCTGTCGACTCACCGCATTCTTGAAGCTCTGGGATACCACCGAGGCCAGATGGGTTACCACCTCGCCATCCGCCGGTGTGGTTTCCATGGGCCGGTCGACAAAACCACAGTGATAGCTTCCCAGAAGCCTGCCCGAATCCATGAGGGGTACCAGCAGCGCATGCTGGATACCCTGGTCCGTTTTCAACACCTCAAACATGCGAGAGTCGGTGGCGTCCAGCAGCATCACCTCGGGCTCCATGTCATAGAGCTCCTGCATTTCGAATACATCGTGATGCAGCTGCAGGTACTGGCCGTAGCGATGACCCGATACCATCAGGCTGGCCAGCACATTCTCGGGATCATAGAGCCAGAGCTCGGCAATACGGAACCCGAAATGCCGGGGCATGCTGACCAGCAGCACTTCAAGCAGTGCGCCGAGATCAGGCGCGTCGAGCATCATGCGTTGCATCTGCCTGGCCTGGTCGACCAGCCAGCGGTTCAGCTGGATGGTTTCGGAACGGCGCTGTTCGCGCACTTCCGCAGGGCTGGCAGGTGCTGGCGCCGCTTCAATTTCCTCACCAGGCAACACATCGTACACAGAGTCATCCGACATTCGGGATCCCGCCGTTAGCAGGACAAAATACGCCTGCGATGGACACAATTATTGGCTTGTCAGTGTAAGCGGCCTATACTCGCGTTGCAAACACAGCCCGCCTTGCAATGTAACAATCTGTTACCCAGAGTCGGCGGGCATGTTTGCAAACCTGGGGGTGGCTTCGGCCTGAGATACCGCTTGCGGTAAACCCTTTGAACCTGACCCGGTTAGGACCGGCGTAGGGATAGGTGCACGTCTCCTGTTCATTCCGCATATCCAACCGGTTCTCTTGCTGTTCTGAATGGAGAACCCGATGAAGACATCTTACACGTTTGGCACCACGCTCCTCACCACCCTGCTCGCCGCTACCACGGCCACGTCGCAAGAACTGAGCGAGGTTCTGGTCACGGCTGAGTGGCGCGACACACCGCTTTTGAGCCAGTCCACGTCGACCAGCGTGCTAACCGCCGACGGCTTGCGCGAGCGCGCTGCACAACATCTTGAGGAGGTGTTCAATGTCATTCCGAACCTCAACTATGCGAGCGGCGCCGCGCGCGCACGCTACTTCCAGATCCGCGGCATTGGTGAGCGCAGTCAGTTTCAGGAACCCCTCAACCCATCTGTGGGATTGCTGATCGACGGCATTGATTTCAGTGGGCTGGGTGGCATCGGCACTTTGTTCGATATCGCCCAGGTCGAGGTATTGCGCGGACCCCAGGGCACGTTGCATGGCGCCAACGCCCTCGCCGGCCTGGTGAACATCCGCAGCGCAGCGCCCGAGGCCACCGCAGGGCTGCGCCTGGAGGCCACCGTCGCCGACTACAACACCCAGGCACTGGGTGTGGTCGGCACCGGCCCGCTGGCGGGTGAACAGCTGCTATACCGGGTGGCCGTGCAGCAATACCGCAGCGACGGCTACTACAGCAATGACTTCCTGCAACGCGACGATACCAATGAGCGCGACGAAACGACCGTGCGTGCGCGCCTGCGCTGGCTGGCCTCGGATTCGGACACACTCGACCTGAGCCTTGTGCTGGCCGACATCGACAACGGTTATGACGCTTTCTCGCTGGATAACACGCGTCGCACGCTGTCCGATGAGCCCGGTCGCGACCGGCAGGAGACCAGCGCTGGCAGCCTCAACTGGAAAGCCGCGCGCTCGTCGCTGGACATCGAGGCGCTGCTGACCGTCGCCACAACCGACACCGAGTACAGCTTCGACGAGGACTGGAGCTTTGTCGGCATCGCCCCGGAGCTGGAGTACAGCTCTTTCGACCGCTATCTGCGCGAGCGCGACAGCGTCAGCGGCCAACTGCGGTTGCTGTCCAACGAGCAGTCACGCCTGTTTGGTGGCTGTTCGGACTGGGTCGCCGGCCTCTATTACCTGGGCGACCGCGAGGACCTGGATCGCCAGTACACCTACCTCGACGCGCCGTTCAACAGCCGTTACGACACTGACACAGCGGCCGTGTTCGGCCAGCTGGATACCCGCCTCAGCGACAGCCTGATACTGTCCAGTGGCCTGCGCCTGGAGCAGCGCCGCACGGATTACACCGATAGCAATGGCGTTGACGAACAGGTTGAAAAGAACCTGTGGGGCGCGCGCCTGGCACTCGAATATCAGCCCGCTGACGGCGCGCTATGGTATGCCAGCATTTCGCGCGGTTACCGCGGCAACGGCGTAAATGCCGTCGTTCTCGCCAGCGCGGGCACGACCGCCAACCCCGAGCAGGAGGCTCTGCTGGCTGGACTCGGCCGTTTTGACGAAGAGACACTGCTCAACTACGAGCTCGGATACAAGGCCGAGGCACTCGACGGCAGCTTGCGGAGTCGATTGGCCCTGTTCTACATGGACCGCGACGACCAGCAGGTGAAAGGTTCCGTACCTTTGCCGCGGGAGGACGGCAGTACCGCGTTCTTCGACTACATCAACAACGCCGCCCGGGGGCACAACTACGGGCTGGAGCTTGAACTCGACTGGCTGGTGAACGCGTCGCTGGAGCTCTACGCCAACCTGGGGCTACTGGACGCCAGCTTCGATAGCTACATCAACGCCGACGGCGTCGATCTTGCGGGTCGCGAGCAAGCCCATGCGCCGAGCTACCAGGCGGCGCTGGGAGGCCGCCTCGCGCTGACCGAACACGTTTATGCGCGCATCGATGTGGAGGCACGCGACAGTTTCTACTTCTCTGACCGTCACGACGTGCGCTCGGAGGCCTACGAACTGGTGCACCTGCGCCTGGGCTGGGCCGCCGGCAACTGGGACGTGGCGCTGTGGGCCCGCAACCTCGGCGACAGGGATTACGCCACGCGAGGCTTCGGCGCCTTCGGCAACGACCCCCGCAATGGCTATGCGGTTGAACCCTACTACCAGTTCGGTGAACCACGTCGCGTTGGTGTGAGCGCGAGCTACCAATTCTAGTGCCAGAGAGGATTCCTACCATGGACGTTACCGCAGAACTCAGCCTGTACCCGCTGCAGGAGGACTACATTCCCGTCATTCAGCGCTTTATTGAGCAACTGGCCGCGACGCGAGATATCGCCGTCGTGACCAACGCGATGAGTACGCAAATCAGCGGCGATGCCAGTGCCGTTTTCGGTATCGTGCAGGCGGCGCTGGAGGCGAGTTATCGCGACTTCGGCAAGCAGGTCCTGGTCTGCAAGTTCATCCCCGGATTGCTACCCATTCAGTCGCCATGACAATCGACGCCTGGCTCGCACAGCTGACGGCAGCAGCCGCCAGCCTCTCCGGGTGGGAGCTGGTTGCCGTTCTGCTGGGCGTCGCCTACCTGCTGCTGGCAGTGCGGGAAAGTCTGTGGTGCTGGTACGCAGCCTTCGCCAGCACGGCCATTTTCCTGTGGCTATTCTGGCAGGTCGGGCTACTGATGGAGTCAGCACTGCAGGTGTACTATCTGGCGATGGCACTCTACGGCTGGTATCAGTGGCGTGGCGGCGCCAGCACACCAGCTGCGGCGTCCCTGCAGCCATTGCCCATCGGCACATGGCCCGTGCGCCATCACCTGCTGGCTGTTGCCGCAATCCTGGTTGCCAGCGCGACCAGCGGCTTTCTCCTGGAACGCCACACGGATGCGATGTTGCCCTATGTGGATTCATTTACCACCTGGGGCAGCATTCTCACCACGTGGATGGTGGCGAGAAAACTGCTGGAGAACTGGCTGTACTGGCTGGTGATAGACAGCGTTTCCATTTACCTCTATCTGGAGCGCGGGCTGTTTCTTACCGCCGCGCTGTTCGCTGTGTATCTGGTTATCGTCATTTTCGGCTACCGACAGTGGCGCAAGCAATACCACCTGCAATGTACGAGCGGCTGACCCGGGCCCTGCAGACCTGGCGTGACTGGCAGGTCGAGGGCCTGCAAGCCGCGCCACGCCCGCTGCGGCAACTGGGTTGCGGCCTGAACAATCACAGCTATCTCGTAGCCAGCGGTAGCCAGCGATTTGCGTTGCGCCTCGCGGGCAAGAAGTTGGCGGCAAACCCCGCATGGCAGTGCACGGAATGGCAGGCGCTGGCCCTGGCCCACAGCGCCGGTCTCGCGCCCGCACCGCGCCATCTCGACACCAACGCCGGCGTGCTCGTGTGCGACTACCTGTCCCCGGATACGAACGTTGCGGAAAACCTTGTGACAGTGGGCGCCCTGCTGCGTCGAATCCACGCGTTGCCGCAACTCACTCCAGGGCCGACACTGGCCGCGCGCTGCGAGGCTGCTGCCAGCGCCGTACGCTATGCACAACCTGGCACCTGGCAGCAGCTGCAAGCTCTGGCGGCACGCGTAGGACCGCTGCTCACCCGGCTCGAAGACACGGGCCCGCAAGGGCTTTGTCACAACGACCTGTTGCGCGCCAATCGCGTTACCAGTGGCGGCGAGCTGTGGGCAATCGACTGGGAATATGCCGCCACCGGCCCCGTGTGGTTCGACCTTGCCGCGGTGTGCGCGGGGGATGAGCTCGACAGTCCGGCACGCCGCGCGCTGCTGACGGGCTACCTGGGCACCGCGCCTGCGGCGCCGGACTGGCAACGCCTGAACCTGTTCGAGTGCGGCTACCGCTATCTGGAATTACTCTGGCACATCGAGACTGCAACCGACCCCGCTGCTGCGTCACTGGTGGAAAAACAGTCTCGTCTTGCGCGGTGTATAGACGCTACTGACGCCCACTGAACGGCAGCGCGGTAGCGCTGAACGATTCAGCGCCAGAGGCACCCTCGCCTCAATCGCGGAAGTTGGTGAACTGCAGCGGGAGGTCGATGTCGCATGCTCGCAGCAGCGCAATGGCCTGCTGCAGGTCGTCACGCTTCTTGCCTGTGACCCGCACCTGATCGCCCTGTACTTGTGCCTGCACCTTGAGCTTTGCTTCCTTGAGCTGCTTAACGATGGATTTGCACTGCTGGCTATCGAGCCCGTTGCGCAAGGTCACGGTCTCTCGCACCAACTTGCCACTGACAACCGCATCACCGACTTCCATCGCTTGCGGGTCGATGTCGCACTTGATCAACGCACTGCGCAACATGTCCTCCATCTGCGCCAGCTGGAATTCCACCTCCGCATGCACCGCGACAGTGTGCCCGTCGCGCTCGAAACCGGCATCAATACCCTTGAAGTCGAAGCGGTTGGCAACAATGCGCGAGGCTTGATCCACGGCGTTGGTCAACTGGTGCAGGTCGACTTCCGATACAACGTCGAAAGATGGCATAGTGCATTTCCCCAATTCAGGCGATGAGACAGGATCAACATGGTAATCGGCCGGCACCGCATTGCAATCCCTGCAGACCGCTAATATGCACGAGCGCCACTGGCATATCCTTGGCGCCGGCGCAATCGGCAGCCTGTTCGCCTGCCTCTTTCAGGAGGCCGGCATTCGCTGTTCCCTGCTGCTGCGAGAGGGGCATGCGGCACCGGACAACGGCACCCGCCAAATACGCCTGCACGAAGGCGAGCACAGTCGCGCGCACACATTCGAGGCAGGCCCTACCGCAGGCCCCGAACCCATTCATTATCTGCTGGTGTGCACCAAGGCCTACGACCTCCTTGCAGCGCTCACCCGCGTGCAGCCGCGCCTGGCCAAGGACGCCGTTGTGCTGCTGCTCGCCAACGGCCTCGGATACCAGCAGCGCATCAGCGAGCAGTGGCCGCAGCTTACCGTGTTCAGCGGCAGCACCACCGAGGGAGCGTTCCGCGAAGGCGGCGACTGCGTACGTCGCGCCGGGCGGGGAACCACCTGGCTTGGCCGCAGAGGCCTGATGCGCCCACCCGCGTGGTTCAGCGACTGGCAGGCACTGGACGCAGATTGCAGCTGGGCAGCAAACATCGACACCATCCTGTGGCGCAAGTTTGCCATCAACTGCGCAATCAACCCGCTCACCGCGCTACATCGCTGCCGCAACGGGCTGCTCGCGGACGACAGCGCACTCACCGATCAGGTGCAGGACCTGTGCCTGGAAATTGCCGCCGTTGGCGAGGCGGCGGGGGAGCACGAAGCCGTGTCCAACCTGTATCCGTCGGTGATGGAGGTGGTTGCCGCCACCGCACACAACCGCTCCTCCATGCTTCAGGATGTCCTCGCCGGGCGTCGCACAGAGATCGACTATCTCACCGCCTTCCTCGTGGCAACGGCAGACAGCTTGGGCCTTGCCGTACCGCATAACAGCGCCGTACTCGCCGCCCTGCGCACAGCGAGTACGGCTATGCCGCAGGCCGACTGAATCAGGGGTCCGCCGCGAACAGCTCCGCGACGGCCCTGCCAGTCAGCTCCTGCCAGCGATGTGCGGGCGACCCCTGCGGCACCAGCGCCTGACGGTAGCGGTACGCCCCGCCACGTTCCCGCTCAAGGCCCAGCACGCACAGCGCCGGAGAACAGTGCAGCGAGATCTGCAGCGTTTCCTCCGGCGGTCGCCGCGTATAGTTAAGTGTGCTGGGATAGAACGGCGCCGACTCTCCCTGGAACAGCAGCCCCGGCCTCACCGCCAGCAGTTGTTCGCGCAGGGTCAAAAGCAGGCCCTCAACACCATCACTGCCGGGCAGGGCCGCGTGCGCGGGCTCCAGCACAACCAGCGGCCGCGGCACGGCAAGCCGCTGATCCCGGGGCCATAGCGCAAACAGCGTAACCGTTAGCACACAGGCCACTGTAGCGGCCGCCGTGAGCCAGTGCCGCCGCCGCCAATACCGGCCAAAACCGAATAACGCCCACTCCCCCGGCCGCGGCGGCATACGCGAGCGCGCCTGTCGGCTGAGGCTGCGGGGAATCTGCAACGGCAGATCGTCACTGGCCTCCTGGCGAAAATACGGCTCGGCTTCATCGCGCAAGGGCGAGCGCAACTGCCGTGGTTGTGCCGCCGCCATCGTCTGTAGTTGACGTCGCACCGCGTGCGTATTCGATGGCCTGTCTTCAGGATTCGCCGCCAACAGGCTTGCGACCAGCGGCGCCATGCCACTGGGCAGCGAGGCGCCATCCGGCAGCGCCGCCGGCAGAGGAGGCGCAGCGCCGCGCAACAGGGCATCGGCATCCAGACCGTGACGCCCCTGAAAGGGATGGCGACCCGCTACCAGACGATAGAGCAGGCAACCCAAGGCAAACAGATCCGAGCGAACATCCTGCGGCTTGCCCAACAACTGCTCGGGCGAAATACAGGAGAGGCTGCCACGTGCCGTAGCGACAGAGCCCTGCTCCGCTGCGAGACCAAAGTCGGTCAGCTTGACGCGCCCTTCCGCCGTGACCAGCACGTTCCCCGGTTTGATGTCTCCGTGCACAATACCGCGCTGGCGACCCGCCGCAATCGCCGCTGCCACGTCACTGGCCACAATCAGAATGCTGGCGAGGGAGAGCTCCCGCTCAGCGAGCAGCTCCTCCAGGTCGCACCCGGGCACGTATTCCATAATCATGGCCAGATGCGTATCGCCAACGATCACGTCGTGCATCTTGACCACACGCGAGCTGTCCAAAGCGGCGACGGCCTGAGCCTCGCGCAGGACTTTGCGGCTGTGCGCCGGCTCTGCTGGCAGCGCGTGTATCTTTGCGACGATGCGTCGACCCAGGCGTTCATCTACACCCAGGAACACCGAACCCTGACCGCCGCGCCGGATAAGCCGGAGGATGCGGTAAGGCCCGATGCGATCAGCGCCCCTCAATCTGCGCTATCCATCCCGGCCCGCGCAACGGTACGGTGCGCCAGTCGACTGCGCAGTGCGATCGCCGACACACGCAAGGCCCGTGCAGCGGCGGTGACATCCTGCCCGGCGCGCGCAAGCGCCTCGTCCAGTTCCACGTCGGGCACCTGTGCGGCCAACCGCAAGCCCAAAGAAGGCAACCGCCGATACAGGGCCTGCCGACTCATACCCGCGCGCCGCGCTGCAGCGCTCACCTCATAGCGCTCCTGTTTGAGCAGGGCGCGCAGGGCTTCGTCACCGAGTTCTACCGGAGCTGAGGCTGGCTCCGCCGCCGGGGTATCAGCCACGCCCTCCGCCACCTCCTGCCACACCAGCGCCGGGGGCAGGCCGTCCTCCGCATGCAGAACAAGCTGACGTGCGCAATTACTCAACTCGCGCACGTTGCCGGGCCACGCGTGGCGCTGGCAGTGGTAAAACAGCTCGGCCCAGCGGGCAATACGCAGCGGGTCCTCCGATGATGTGGGCAACATGGATATTGAGCCGGTTTCCGCACAGGCCCGCTGCAGAAATAGGCAGAGCAATTCACCGATGTCTTCAGGGTGCTCGCGCAGCGGGGCAACGCGGATTTCCGCACTAGCCAGCCGGTGTCGCAGAGCGCTGCGAAAGCGGCTATCGGGCTCGTCCAGGGCGGCATCCGTTGCCGAGATAATCCGCACGTCCACTTTGCGCAGCGGCCCGCCCACGGGTTGTACCTCGCGTTCCTGCAGGGCGCGCAGGAGCTGCGGTTGCACCTCTTCCGGTGTATCTCCCACTTCATCCAGAAACAGGCTGCCACCCTCCGCCTGCTGAAAATAACCAACACTGTTGCGCTCTGCACCGGTGAACGCACCCCGGGCGCTACCAAAGAGCACAGCAGCCGCTACACCCGCAGGAATCGCCGCCATATTCACCGGCACCAACGGACCGACTGCGCGCTCACTCTGCGCGTGCAGGGCGCGCGCTACCAGCTCCTTGCCGCTGCCGGTTTCACCGCGAATAAGCACGTCCAGGCCGCAAGCGGCAACCCGCGCGATGTCGCGACGCAAGCCCTGCATATAATCGCTGCTGCCACACAGTTCGTCGTCTGTATCGGCGACCGACGCCGCGGGCGATGATGATGCGCCAGCGGAAGCCGGCAGCTCGCGCAGTAGCAGAACGACGCTGTGAGCAAGTTGCAGCACGATACCCCGGCGCAGATCAGCAGCGGAAAACTCACGTGCCTCCTGCGCCCACTCCCCATTGAAGCGGCAACGGCAGGCACCGGGCAGGGGCGTGAGGGTAACACCCTCTTTGTGAAACTGGATGCGCAGCGCCTGTCGGCTGATGTAGGGGTCAGCGAGCGGGGCGCCACTGGCGCTGCCTGGGCGGGTAAACACGGGAGACTGCCGCCCCAGGACCGCAGCCTTGCGGCTCACCCCCTGCCACAGTACGCGCTCGCCGATGCGCGCAACGTCGGGATGGAATACCAGCGTCAACGCACGCACCCGACGCGCCGGACTGGGGGTAAGCTGCGCAAATACCGAGGGTAACGTGGTATCAGCGCGAATATCTTCCGGCATAGGCAGACCTGGCGTTCTGTGCACTCCGCTGGGTTTAACCGGAAGTCTAGCAGCTGCTGCGCCTGTTTGCGCCTGTGCGGTCACATCTGATGCATCGCGCCAGCCGACTGGCAGACATCAGCCGGCAATGGCCACCAGTGCGATAACCAGCACCCAAACCACAGCGCTGCGCGCAAGCAGCGCACCCAGTGCCCGCGCTTCATCGGCCGCCGTTCCCGCATCAAAACCGTCAGCCGCGGTCTGCGCCGCCGCCGCGCCGACCGCGCCCAGCATTGCGCTGGCGTCACGCGAGGAATCCATTAACGCATCGCGCATCGCGTCACGGCTATGCATAAAGTTGCCGACCAATGCGAAGGTCAACCCCAGCAGCCGCGCAGGCACCCAGTCAACCACAAACAGCACGCGCGCGGCACCCGGCCCGGCGGCTTGCTGCGCATACAATTGCAGCAAGCGGTAGGCAAAGGCCCAGGCGGGCCCCAGCACGATGAACAGCAACACCACGGCAAACCAGCGTTGATAACCCTCGTACAATAGTCGGCCCTGCAGCTGCGCATACGCGTCATCGATTTCATCCGGGCCGGAGGCCAGTGCCAGGTCATCTGCCCCCAGTGCATCACAGAGATAGAGCCAACCCGTTTCCACGTTTCCGCGTTCACAGTGACCACAGTACTGAGCCACCAGCGCCTGGAAGTCACCGCGACCAAAGCTGAACAGCAACACCAGCGCCGCGAGCAGTATCCAGGGCAAGCCGAACAGCAGCGGTGCCAGCGCGGCCAGCAACAGGCTCAAAATCAGCGCGGGCAACAACACCACCAGCACCAGCTGTACCGCATCCAACAGCCCATGCGCCGCAATTCGCTCGCGGTAGTGTTGCCACCAGCGGTCGCGATGCAGCCAGGGCTCGGCGCCGCCAAATTGTCGCAGCGCCAGCGCAAGGATCAGGGCGAGAAAGGTCATGCGGTATCTCCTGCGGATGCCAGGCTGGCGCGGTAGCGCGACCAGTTGAAAGCGGGGCCGGGGTCCGTTTTTCGTCCCGGCGCAATGTCGGCGTGGCCGGCCAGGTGATCGTGACACAAGCCGGGATAATAGGCGATCAGTGCATCGGTGAGGGACGTGAGCGTTGCATATTGCGCGTCGGTGTAAGGCACCTCGTCGGCCCCTTCCAGCTCGACGCCGATGCTGAAGTCATTGCAGTTCTCGCGATCACGCCAGCAGGACAGGCCGGCGTGCCAGGCGCGCAAATCGGTGGCGACAAATTGCACCAACTCGCCACCGCGGCGAATCAGAAAGTGCGCGGACACCTCAAGCCCGCAGATCTCGGCGTAGAAAGGGTGCGCCGTCCAGTCCAGGCAGTTGGTAAACAGCTGCTCAATAGCGTCGCCGCCGAAGCAGCCCGGCGGCAGGGAAATATTGTGGATCACCAGCAGGTCGACAACCGTGCCAGGCGGGCGCGGCCCGCAGTTCGGCGAGGGCACTGCGCGCGCCTGTTGGACCCAACCCTTATCGAGCGTATAGCGCATGCGAACCCCACTGCGTAAGCGTCCATCATAATGCAGCCCCGGCGGGGGCTCAACGCACCGCCGGCGGGCTGCTACAATTGCGCCCTGTTCTCACCCGCTCAATCATCATGGACGCACACCCTATGCCCGCGCTTACCGACAACGATATACAAGACAACGTGCGCGCCGCGCTGGCGGAGGACGTGGGCGGTGGCGATATCACGGCGGCACTGATTCCCGCCGCTGCGCTGGCGACGGCGCGCGTCATCACCCGTGAGGACGGCGTGCTTTGCGGACGCGCCTGGGTCGACGCCGTGTTCGCCGCAGTGGACCCCGACCTGCAACCGGAGTGGTCCAGCGCAGATGGGGAGCTGATTACCGCTGGCAGCACACTGTTCACGGTGCGCGGGCCCGCACGCGCCCTGCTCACCGCGGAGCGCAGCGCGCTGAATTTCCTGCAGCTGTTATCCGGTACCGCGACCCGCTGCCACCACTATGCTACGTTGGTTACCGGCACCGGCGTGCGCCTGCTGGATACCCGCAAAACCATTCCCGGACTGCGCAAGGCCCAGAAGTACGCCGTGCGCTGCGGCGGTTGCCACAATCACCGCATCGGCCTGTACGATGCCTTTCTGATCAAGGAAAACCACATCAACGCCTGCGGGGGTATCGCCGCTGCCGTGCGCGAAGCGCACAAGGTGGCTCCGGGCAAGCCCGTGGAAGTGGAAGTGGAAACCATGGCCGAACTGGAGCAGGCCCTCGGGGCGGGCGCAGACCGGGTCATGCTCGATAATTTCACACTGCAGGCCATGCGCGATGCGGTGGCGCTGGTGGCCAAACGCCTGGAACTGGAGGCGTCTGGCAACATCACCGAAACCACGTTGCGCAGTGTCGCGGAAACTGGTGTCGACTTTATCTCCATTGGGGCACTTACCAAGGACACCCGGGCCCTGGACCTCTCCATGCGCCTGCTGGACTGAAGTGGGCGTTTTTGCCGCCTAGATGAGCGGCACAGCGCTGATCACGATGCCGTTGTTGTCGGCGTAGACATAGTCCCCCGGCGCGATACGTGCGCCGCCGAACTGCAGCGTGATATCGCGCTGCCCTTCTCCCCGCTTCTCGGTTTTTAGTGGCGTCGCGCCGAGGGCCTTGACGCCCAGCGGGGTTGCGGCGATCTCGTCCACATCGCGCACGGCGCCATTGATCACCAGGCCGCTCCAGCCGTTACGTGCCGCCTCTTCCGCCAACATGTCGCCCAACAGCGCGCGACGCAGGGAGCCGCCGCCGTCCACGACCAGCACCCGCGCTGCACCGGGCTCGGCAACGGCCTGCTTCACCAGGGAGTTGTCCTCGTGGCACTTGATCGTGACCGCCCGTCCGGCAAAGCATGGATGAGCGCCAAAATCGCGGAACTGCAATTCAATCACCAACGCCTCGGGGGCGGCATCAGTCAGGTCCGGCGTGGAAAAAAGCGGCATATTGCCTCCTAGAGCCAGTCGACAGGATAGCTGGCAAGCGCTTCGGGTCCCGCGGCGATGGCGCTGGCGTGCGCCCGACAACGGGGTAACACCTGGTCAGCGTAGAAGCGTGCTGTGGCGATCTTGCGCTCGTAGAAGGGGTTATCCGAACCGTCGGCCAGTCGCGCCTGCGCCACCAGGGCGGAGCGCGCCAAATGCCAACCGCCAAACAGATAACCGCACTGCATCAGGTAATCGAAAGATGCGCCCAGCGCCTGCTCCGGTGCCGCATCCAGTGCAGCAACAAGCTGCCCCGTAGTTTCCTCCGCGCCCGCGAGGGCTGCTGCCAGAGCGTCTGCAATAGCCGCCAGGGCCGGTTGTTCCGTCGCACGCAAGGCATCCACCGTCGCCGCAACGTCGGCCAGCGCATTGCGCATGGCACCGCCCTGATCGCGCCCCAGCTTACGGGACACCAGGTCCGCCGCCTGAATGCCGTTCGTGCCCTCGTAGATCGAGGTAATGCGCACATCACGCAGGAACTGCGCCGCGCCCGTTTCTTCTATATACCCCATGCCACCGTGCACCTGCACGCCGAGTGAGGTCAGCTCCTGACCGACCTCGGTCATCCACCCCTTGATCACCGGAATCATCAGGTCAATGCGAAACTGGTGCCGGGCGCGTTCGGTTTCCGCGCCACGGTGCGCCAGGTCCATGGTGACCGCTTCGGTATACACCAGCGCACGCATCGCCTCGATCAGCGCGCGCATCGTGAGCAGCATGCGCCGCACATCCGGGTGCTCAATAATCGCGACGCCGCCCTGCACGCGCTCACGCGCGTAGGCCACCGCCTTCTGGTAGGCGCCCTCCGCGGCGCCCAACCCCTGCACACCCACCTTGAGGCGCGCTTCATTCATCATGGTGAACATGCAGGCAAGGCCGCGATTCTCTTCGCCCACCAGGTAGCCCAGGGCGCCTTCATTGTCGCCAAACGCCATCACACAGGTGGGGCTGCCATGAATGCCCAGTTTGTGCTCGGTGGACACCGGGTAGACGTCGTTGCGCTCACCCAGGCTGCCATCGTCGTTAACGAGAAACTTCGGCACCAGAAACAGGGAGATACCGCGGCTGCCTTCGGGCGCATCAGGCAATTTCGCCAGCACCAGGTGGATGATGTTGTCCGTCGCGTCGTGGTCACCCCAGGTAATGTAGATTTTCTGTCCGTGAATGCGGTAGTGGTCTCCTTCGGGAACGGCACGGGTTTTCATCACCCCGAGATCGGAGCCGGCGCCGGATTCCGTAAGGTTCATGGTGCCGGCCCATTCCCCGGAGTGCATCTTCGGCAGGTAGCGCTGCTTCAACGCCTCGCTGGCATGGGCGTGGATCGCCAGCGCCGCACCCGAGCTCAGCATGGGTGCCAGGCCGAAGGCGAGGTTGGCACTGTTCCACATCTCGCAGGCGGCTGTAGCATAGAGCTCCGGCAAACCCTGACCACCGTAGGCGGGATCCGAGGAAATGCCCATCCAGCCGCCAGCGCCCAGCTGTTGCAATGCCTCGCCGTATCCGGGGCTCAGGGTAATCGCACCGTCGGCGCAGGTTGCCGGGTGTACGTCCCCCACCCGACGCAGCGGTGCCAACACATCGCCGGCCAGCCGCGCCCCTTCATCGAGCAGTGCAGTACTCAGCTCCGCCCCTACCCCAAGGTCCTCGAAGGCGGGCAATGCGCCGAGGACCTGCCCTACATCCAGTAACTCATCAATCAAAAACGTCATGTCCTCAATCGGGGCGCGGTAGCTGCTCATGGCAATGCATTCCTTATAGGTGAGGTAGCGAGAATGGCAAAGTATAGCGCCTGAGCGCCCGCGTCACGGACAGCGCAACAATGCCCCTTGGCAATTCTAGCGAAGGGCCTATAATTTTCACAATCTATCGTCTGCATCCCCGCCATTCTCAAGATGAATACA
The DNA here is from genome assembly GCF_000423125.1 of Haliea salexigens DSM 19537. GTDB lineage: Bacteria > Pseudomonadota > Gammaproteobacteria > Pseudomonadales > Halieaceae > Haliea > Haliea salexigens. The sequence goes on along the minus strand of NZ_AUHJ01000014.1, from coordinate 97,271 downwards.
CTATGTCCACCAAACTGAACCGCATCGATCTCAACCTGCTCGTCTACCTGGATGCCCTGCTGCGTGAGCGCAACGTGACCCAGGCCGCGCACCAGCTGAACCTGTCGCAACCCGCCATGAGTAACGGCCTGCGCCGGCTGCGGGACCTGTTCGACGACCCGCTGCTGGTGCGCACCTCTGACGGCATGACACCCACAGAGCGCGCGCTCGAGCTCGAGCCCCAGGTCCGCGAAGTATTGATGAACATCGAACAGGCCGTGCAGCCGCGCTCGGCGTTCGCACCCGAACAGGCACAGCGTGTTTTCCGCATCATGGCCAGTGACTACGCGGAGTCCACCCTGCTGCCGGCGGTACTGGGCAAGCTGCGGGTGCAGGCGCCGGGCCTGACGCTGGATATCATGACGCCTTCCGACGTGAGCTTCCTCGACGTGGAACGCGGCAAGGTGGACATGGTGATCAACCGCTTCGACTCGATGCCCCAATCCTTCCACCAGATTCACCTCTGGAACGACAGCTTCTCCTGCCTGCTAAGCCCGGAAAACCCGGTGCTGGAGGACTTCACCCTGGAAAACTACCTGCAGGCGAAGCACATCTGGGTCAGTAAAACCGGCATGGGCGTCGGGGTGGGCGTGGACCCCGATGATGTGCAGCGCCTCGGCTGGGTAGACAGTGCGCTGGCACGGCTGGGCAAGAAGCGCCAGATACGGGTGTTTACCCGCCATTACCAGGCCGCCATGACGCTGGCGGAACAGAACGACCTGATCGTGACCCTGCCGACACGCGCCGCACGCCTGAAACGCAACAACCCGCGCGTGGTGCTACGCGATCCGCCCCTGGACATCCCGCCGCTGGAATTGAAGATGGCCTGGAGCCCGCTGTTGCAGCACAATCCCGCCAACCGCTGGCTGCGTAAACTTATTGCCGACACGGCACGCGAAATGGACAACCAGCCACCGCTGCCGTAAGCGCAGACACCTTTATTCAACATGCGAATGACCGCGATAAAAACGATAAATTGGATAAATTATCACCTCAGGCCGTAGACTAGCCCTTTTCCGGTGGGCGCAGAGCGCGCCCCACAGCCAGAGGAATGAACCCCCATGAGCGAGCGCATCATCGAAGGCGGCCTGCATGTTGCAACGGCCTTGCACAACCTCCTGGAACAGGACATTGCACCCGGTACCGGGGTGAGCCCCGCACAGTTCTGGCAAGGGCTGGATGCTATCGTGCGAGACTTCGCGCCCCGCAACCGCTCATTGCTGGCCACCCGCGCCGCCATGCAGGAGGAGATCGACAACTGGCACCGGGCCCACCCGGGTGCCGACTACGACCGGGCTCAGTACAAGGCATTCCTCGAAGACATTGGCTACCTGCTGCCCGAACCGGCAGACTTCACAATCACCACCGAGAATGTCGACCCCGAGGTCGCCACACTCGCCGGGCCACAGCTGGTGGTGCCGGTCATGAATGCGCGCTACGCATTGAATGCCGCCAATGCACGCTGGGGCAGCCTCTACGATGCACTCTATGGCACCGATGTGATCCCCGAGACCGGCGGTGCCGAGCGCGCCGGCGGCTATAACCCCGTGCGCGGCGAGCGCGTTATTGCCTGGGCGCGGCAATTCCTCAACGCCCACTGCCCGCTGTCAACCGGGGACCACAGCCAGGCCACTGCCTACACCGTGGTCAACGGCGCCCTGCAGGTGGTACTGAACGGCGGCCAGATCAGCTCGCTGGCCACGCCGGCACAGTTTCGCGGCTACCGCGGCGAAGGCAACGCACCGACCAGCGTGCTGCTGCAGCACAATGGCCTGCACATCGAGATCCTGATCGACCCCCTCAGTGATATCGGTGCTACCGACCCGGCCGGCGTCAAGGACCTGGTGCTGGAGGCGGCACTGACCACCATTCAGGACTGCGAAGACTCCATCGCCGCCGTGGATGCCGCCGACAAGGTGGTGGTCTACCGAAATTGGCTGGGGCTGATGCGTGGCGACCTGGAGGATTCCTTCCGCAAGGGCGAGGAGACGCTGACCCGTCGCCTGAACCCGGACCGTGTATTCACCGCGGCCGATGGCAACGAGCTGGTACTGCCAGGCCGCAGCCTGATGTTTGTGCGCAACGTGGGCCACCTGATGACCAACGATGCGATCACCGACGACGATGGGCGCGAAATCCCCGAAGGCATCATGGACGGCATGTTCACCGCCATGATCGCCCTGCACGACCTGCGCGGCGAGGGGCCCCTGCATAACTCCCGCAAAGGCAGCATTTACATCGTCAAACCGAAAATGCACGGCCCGGATGAAGTCGATTTTACCTGCGCGCTGTTCGACCGCATCGAGGACGCGCTGGGCCTGCCGCGGAACACGATCAAGCTCGGCATCATGGACGAGGAACGCCGCACCACGGTCAACCTGAAAGCCTGCATTGAGCGCGCCAAAGCGCGTCTGGTGTTCATCAACACCGGCTTTCTGGACCGCACCGGGGACGAAATCCACACCAGCATGGAAGCCGGCGCCATGACGCCCAAGGGCGCAATGAAACAGGAACCCTGGATCAACGCCTACGAAGACTGGAACGTGGATACGGGGCTGGCCTGCGGGCTGCTTGGTAAAGCGCAGATCGGCAAGGGCATGTGGGCCATGCCAGACCTCATGGCGGACATGCTGCAGGCGAAAGTAGCGCATCCCAGGGCGGGTGCGAGCACGGCCTGGGTGCCTTCACCCACCGCTGCCACCCTGCACGCCACGCACTACCACGACATCAACGTGGCCGCGCGCCAGCAGGAACTGCAGGCGCGGCCACGCGCCTCGCTGGACGATATCCTGACCATTCCGCTGAAGGGCGCTGCTGGCCTGAGCGCTGACGACATCCAGCGCGAACTGGACAACAACGCCCAGGGCATTCTCGGTTACGTGGTGCGCTGGATTGATCAGGGGGTGGGCTGCTCCAAGGTCCCGGACATCCACGACGTGGGGCTGATGGAAGACCGCGCCACCCTGCGCATCTCCAGTCAGCACATTGCCAACTGGTTACGCCATGGCGTGTGCAGTGAGGCGCAGGTACTGGAAACCCTGCAGCGCATGGCGGCTGTGGTTGACCAGCAAAACGCGGGAGACCCGGCCTACCGCAACATGGCACCGGGTTTCGACAACAGCGTCGCCTTCCAGGCCGCACTGGAGCTGGTGCTGCAGGGCTGTGAGCAGCCCAGCGGCTACACCGAGCCCGTGCTGCACGCACGGCGCCGTGAGGCCAAAGCAAAATACGGCGGCTGAGGGAAGCGGCCCCGCCAACGCGGGGCCAGATCACACCAGATTGCGCAGTGCCTGCATTGGCTCCATGAACGGGAGCCCCAGGGCCTCTGCCACTGCCGCATGGGTGACCTGCCCGGCATGCACATTGAGGCCGTTGCGCAGGTGCTCATCCTGTTCCAGTGCCGCGAACACACCGTGCCGGGCCAGCTTCACCGCATAGGGCAGCGTGGCATTCGTTAATGCCATGGTGGAAGTTCTGGCCACACCGCCAGGCATGTTCGCCACACAGTAGTGGACCACGCCGTCCACCACATAGGTCGGGTCCTGATGCGTGGTCGCGCGGCTGGTTTCGAAACAGCCACCCTGATCAATGGCCACATCCACCATCACCGCGCCCTTCTTCATTCTCGCCACCAGGTCGCGACTGATCAGCTTGGGCGCTGAAGCGCCCGGGATGAGCACCGCCCCGACCACCAGATCCGCCTGCAACGCATAGCGCTCCACGGCCTCCTTGGTGGAGTAGACCGTTTTCAAGCGGCCGCCAAACAGCATGTCCAGTTCTTTCAGGCGGTTGAGGTCGCGATCCAGCAGCGTGACATCCGCGCCCATGCCCATGGCCATGCGCGCGGCGTTGATGCCTACTACGCCCCCACCGATCACCATGACCTGCGCCGGCTCCACCCCCGGCACGCCGCCCAGCAATACGCCATTGCCGCCCTGGGCCTTTTCCAGATTGTGCGCACCGGCCTGAATGGCCATGCGACCCGCTACCTCGCTCATGGGTGCCAGCAGGGGCAGGCCACGGCTCGCGGAGGTAACGGTTTCATAGGCGAGGCAGGTGGCGCCGGAGGCCAGCAGCGCCTTGGCCTGCTCCGGGTCAGGCGCGAGGTGCAGGTAGGTAAACAACAACTGGCCGGGGCGCAGCATGCGGCATTCAACCGGCTGTGGCTCCTTGACCTTGATGATCATCTCCGCCTCGGCGAAGAGCGCTTCCGCGTCGGCGACAATATCGGCACCCGCCTCCCGATACTGGGCATCGTCAAAGCCGATCGACTCGCCGCCATCGCGCTGTACCAGCACGCGGTGGCCATCGTGCACCAGCTCTCCCACGCCGGCCGGCGTGAGACCAATGCGATACTCGTGATTCTTGATTTCCTTTGGTACGCCAATCAGCATGTGCCCACCCTCCAGAAGCAGATCCAACTACCCGGCATGCTAATCGGGCTGGTTGCGTTGTTGCAAATATGCCTGAATCGAAACCCGAAAGAGCAGCGACACTCAATCCAGGTCGTGATCGATGTCCTTGTACTGCAGGTTGGTCAGCTGCTCGGCGATCAAACCGATGAAAAACACCACCAGCCCGGCCAGCAGCAGCAGAGAGCTCATGTTGCTGAAACGCAACAGCCCGCTGCCGAACGCGCCCAGCAGATAGTTCGCCAGCCCCAGGCCCGCCAGCAGCACTGACAGCGGAAAGTACACCTTGAGTGGGGAGTACAACGTGCCGATCTTGAAGATAATCAGGAAAAAACGCACCCCGTCACGCAGGGGGCTGATGTGGCTCTTGCCCACCCGCTGCTCTACCGTGATTGGAACGAAACCGACCGAATAGCCCGCGCGGAAGAAGGCCATGGTCGACGTGGTGGGGTAACTGAAGCCGTTGGGCAGCAGATAGAGGAAGCTCAGGAACTTGCGCCGGTTCACCGCACGGAACCCCGAGGTGAGGTCGTCAATGCGCCGATTTACCATCCAGCTGGCCAGGCGATTGTACAGCGTGTTGGCACTCCAGCGCGCCATGCTCGCTTGAGACGACCGCCCCGAGCGCGCACCCACGACCATGTCGTAGCCCTGCGCCACGGGCGTGAGCAGGCTGGCGATGTCCGCCGGGTCGTGCTGACCGTCGCCGTCCATAAACACCAGCACGTCGCCTGTTGCGGCGCGCGCGCCGGATTTGATCGCAGCCCCGTTGCCCTTGGGGTAGGGGTGCGAAACCACGGTTGCACCGGCACCGCGAGCCACCGCTGCGGTGTCGTCCTCGGAGCCATCGTTGACGACAATCAGCTCGGCATCGGGGTAGAGAGTGCGGAGGCGTGGCAGGAGAGGCGCGAGCCCGAGTTGCTCATTCCTGGCGGGTATTACAATGGAAATTCGCAACTAGTCAGTCTCCAGGTAAAGCGCGAGTGTCTCTTGGTCTACAACAGACAATGCTCCAGCGTCCTGCAGCGTCAACAACCGCTGCTTGAGCTCGTCAGACTCGTCTACTTTACCCAATGCGGTACTGAAATGCAGCTGCATTAAGAGCCCCCTCGTTGCCTGGGGCGACTCGGCGAGAAATCGTGCCGTGTATTCATAGGCATTGGCATAGCGGCCCAGCGCGTTTTCCAGCACCGCGAGCAAGGCGTAGATATTCCCCGAAGCGGTCGCTTCTGCCTGGGGCCGCAAATATACCGCTGCAAATGTGTCTGCCAGCGCAGAACGATCCAGGTGCCGACACTCGTCGTTTTGCAACATCTTCACCAGGGTATGCAACGTGGGCACGGAGCTCAGTGGTCGCTCGGCCACGAGTGCCTGCCGATTCGGCGCCTGTGTTGCCGACAGCGGTTGGCCGGCAATACAACTGAGCGCAAGATTGCGCATGTAGTGGTCGCCTGCCCGTTCTCGTGTGTGCTCGTGCGCACGAGCGGAGTATTCAAGCGCACGCTCAAGGCTGCCCGCTCTTGCAAACATCACAGCCATATCGGCATTGGCACGAAAAGAAGTGGGGTGTGCATTGATCTGATTGAAACGCAGCAGGTAACTGTTTGACCAGATCTCCACCTGAGAGCTGGTATTGAAACTCAACACAACCAGACCGAGCGCAAAATACGCCATGACCGGCGCTGCCACCCTGCGCCACCGCTGCTGAAGCTCGGCGAGCAAAAGTGCCGCTAGCAGGAAAACCGCGATCCCCGGGAAATAGTTGCGGTGTTCAAAATACAGCTCCAGCGGCAGTACGGTCGACTCGACGCTGTGACCCACCAGATAAAAGAGAATGCAGAAGGCCACGCGGCGCCCCAGCACGAAGCCCGACGACACTACGGCTGCAACCAGAACCCCACCCCAGGCGAGCAGCGCATGGAGCGTTGCGACGGGGTCCGTTAATGAATGAGATAGCAGAACATCGTCGTGATAAAGCCCCATGCGCGCTGTCTGCGGCCACACCAACTGCCCGAGGTAATCCCAGAGAATTCTGCCCTGCGTCAGCACCCGCTCCTCAAGCGTGAATTCACGCAGGGTGTAGTGCGCTAGAAAGCGCTCCGGAACCATAAGGAACACAGAAACAACAAACAACGTCCCCAGCGCCAGAAGACCCAGCGCGATGGCAAGCAGTCGGCGATCAACACCCCCCGCTCGCCGACAACCAAACCAGAGCAGCTCGAGAAGCAGCAATACAGGCAGTACCACAATGCCGTTTTCCTTGGCGAATACCGCCAGCACTGCACAACCGCAAACAACCAATAACCGCCAGATGCCAGACTGCCCGCGAACGTAAGCCGCTCGCCAGTGCAGATAGGCGATCAAGGTCAGCAGCATGAAGGTGCACGCGAGCATGGCCATGCGTTGCACGGCATAGAGCACCGTGCTCACCCAGAGCGGGGACACCAGCCACAGGCCAGCTGCCAGCAGTGCGACCGCCAGACTGCGCGAATACCCGGAGCCACGCAGCAGCAAAAGAATGAACCATGCAAGCAACGCGCCATTGACCACATGCAGGGCAATGTTGATCGCCTTGCTCCAGCGCAAATCCGCACCCAGCAGCGCCCGCTCCGCGACAAAGGTGGCCATTGTTACGGGCCGCCCTAGCGGCCCTGAGCCGTCACCCAGCACCTGTTCAACAAGCTGTCGGGAATCCACATCCGTTTCCAGCAAGGTGACGCTGGTCCGGTCATCGAGCAATGCCGGGCCGTGAATGCCCGGGGCGTAAAGCCATGCGGTCGCAGCCAGTAGCAAGCCGAACGTCGCAATCAGGCAGAACCTGGCAAGACGAACTGACATCAGGGTTTCGCCCCAGCAAAGAGCTTGCGTTGCAGTGGTAGCTGCCGACGATTTGTGTCGTAGTGCATCCATTGCCCGGCGGATCGCAAGAGTCCCTCGGCGTCACCAAGCTCGCCGTACTGGGCGAGTAGATACGGGTAATAACTCAGCTGGCCGGGCGCGCGTGCAAGCGCATCCCTGAGAACGGCGAGTAACTCACTTGGCGGTGCGCCACTGGCCTGCAGGTACGAGTAACTGAGGCTATCGAGATCTGACGGCGTAAGAGAATAGCGCCCCAGCGCTGCAAACAGCTTTTCTACCTCGACTTCCTCCGTAGCGCACTTGCCGTCGCCCATGCACTCGGCCAACACCTGCAAGGCATTCCTGTCCGATGCCTTGAGTACGCGGCCGGGCAAGGCCGCCTGCAGCGTTGAAAGCCAGTCGGTTTGCGCACCCAGTTCCGGGAAGAACAGGCTGTCCAGGTAATAGAGCATCACCAGGGCACCGATATCCGCCGGGTCCCGCTGGTGCATCAACTCCATGTAATGTCGCCCAACGGCCAGGCTTGCCTCTGCATCCTTCTCGGAAAGCCCCAGCGACTCACGCAAGCGATATTGGCGCAACAAAGCATTGCCATAGAAATAGTTGGAGCGCACGGAGGCGGGATGACGCGCAACGTTCGTACGCGACAAGGTGAGGTCGTCGGACCAGGTGTGGCTGCGCACACCCAACAGCAGGGCAAACACCGCCACCAATGCACATGACGCTGCTGCACAGCGAGCAAACGATAAACGGCGCAGCAGCTCAACCAGCGCAACACCCAGCAGCAGGCACAGGCCGATGCTCGGCAGATAGTTGCGATGCTCGTAGACCATCTCCAGGGCGAGAAAGCTGGACTCCATGCTGTGGCCAACGAGATAGACCAATACCGCCAGCAACAGCAGTGGCCAGCGTGCGCGCTGCCAGACGGCCAGCGCAAGCACTGCCAACCAGGCGAGCACCGCAATCAGCGTCGACATGGGATTGAGCCAGCCCGACGACAGCACTGTATCGTCGTGCTGAAACCCCATGCTCAGAATATTGGGCCAGACAATCCAGCCTACGTACTGCCACAGCACACGGGACTGTGTCAGCAGACGCTCCTCCAGCGTGAAATTGCGCTGTGCATACCCCCCCAGAAACGTCTCGGGCGATAGCCAGAAAATCAGCGCAATCAGCGCCAGCGGCAGCAACAGCAGGAACCAGCCCGCGGAGGCCAGTAGCGGCAGGCGCCGCCCCGCCCAACGGCCCCGGTATACCGCAACCTCCACCGCCGGCACCAGCCACAGCAGCAGCGCACCATTTTCCTTGCTCAGCACGGCGAAAATCACCACCAAGAACAGCCAGAGCGCCGCGGCGAACACCTCTTCAACACCCGCGCCCTGCACCGCCCAGCGCGAACGCCAGCGCACAAAGAGGAAAAGACCCAGCACGACGAACAGCGTCGACAACTGCGCCATACGTTGCACGGCGTAGAGCACAGTGGACACATGCAGCGGATGCAGCAGCCACAGCCCCGCCGCCACCGCCGCCACCCAACCGGCATGACACTGCACCCTACCCTGCAGTACTAGCGCCCCAAGCAGCCCGCGGAAAAGAAAAAACAGCAAGATGCCGATGGTGAGGTGAATCGCGAGGTTACCCAGCTTCAGGGACCGTGCGCTGAATCCCCCGTCAAGCACATGCTGCAGGGCGAACGAGGCCATACTCAAGGGGCGGCTGAGCGGGCCTGCGTTAGAGCTGAAAGCCGCCGTGCGCCACTCGTCGAAGCGCGCGCCGGAGATCTGTACCAATTCGTTGCCGCTGAGTGCCGGTATATCGTCGAAGAGGAAGTCATTGCCCGCGTTGCCGGCGTAAACAACTGCCGCGACAAACAACAGCAGCACCACCAACCAGCGGGGCTCGGGATTTGTCACAACGGCTGCCAGGGGACTGGGTTGCACGTGGCACTCTCATACTGCGGTGGAACGGGAGTGTATAACGCTTTAGGGGGCAGGCAGAAACCGTGGGCGAAAAAAAGCCCGGCGGTGCCGGGCTTTTGGTGCTCAGGTAAATATTAGCCGCGGCAGTTGGCCGGCAAATACTTAGGCTCGATGCCGCTGGTTTGGGGCTTGCACTTCCAATCAATACTGCGATCAGACCGTGTGGTCCCGGAAAGCAAGAACTCTAGAGCGGTTCCCGAACCACCTCCGGGAATTACAGCTGCCTTGACTCGGGCAGTCAAAAGCGGACCTGCCGCCGGGCTAGTGTAAACGATCGATGCAACAACCTCTCGGTCTGGATTAGAGTTGATCCCCGCCGCTGCCAGTGAGGGCAGGTTACCGGTCGCTGAATAATATTCGGCAATAGTAGTCTTCGCCTCGGCCAAAGCCGCCAGCGGCTCAGACATCTTCGCACGCACTGTATAGTCCTGATACGCCGGCAGCGCGATGGCAGCCAGAATACCCACGATCGCGATAACGATCATCAGTTCGATCAGGGTGAAACCCTTTTGTACATTCTGCATTTTCATGTTCCTTACTCCTGTCCCCTGCGGGGTGTTTGGTCCGCACGCTTGCTCGGAGAGCGCGTAGCCCCCAGCTTGAAGCATAAAACGTGCCACATGCATTCAAACCAATAAAATCGAAAAATTCTACAGTTAAAACAATACCTTAAAAGAATTTCTCGACCAACAATAGCAGAGAGCTTAGCATCCACCTGACCATTTTGGGTCATAGAGCGACCGGATGTGACGATTTTTGTCATGATTGTGCAGCACACGGTTTGGCTTCGAACGCGCAACCCGACCGCCGAAATCGGCAAAAATCCATATAAAATCATGCTTTTACGGCGCATTCAGGGTATTAGCATGAACTTTCTGTGGGTATACTTAAGCAAGAGTCAACGAAAATAATGCGACCCCCAGGGATGCAGGCAGGATGAACGAGAGAGCAATTGGGCAACTGAGTGGCCTGGCAGGGCGCCTTGTCGTTGAGGGGCTGCTGAGCGCGGAGGCAGCCAAGGAAGCCCAGCGCGAGGCAACCTATCAGCGCGTGCCGCTGGTCAAGTACCTCGTTGACAAGCTCGACCTGGACAGCCACAAAATTGCCGAAGTCGCCTCCAATGAGTTTGGCGTACCCCTGTTCGACATCCACGCTTTCAACACGGCCTCCTTGCCCAGCGGCCTCGTCGATATCAACCTCGTCACCAAACACCACGCACTGCCGCTGTTTCGCCGCGGCAACCGCCTGTTCATCGCCGTCTCCGACCCCACCAATCTGGCCGCGCTGGACGAGATCAAGTTCCACACCGGCGTCAACACCGATGCCATCCTGGTGGAGGAGCGAAGCCTTAACACGGTCATTACCGAGTGGACGGAATCACAGGACAATCTCTCCGAAGGCCTGGGTGACCTGGAATCCGAGGACTTCGAAAACATCGATATCTCCGGCGGCGAGGACAGCAGCAAGGAGGATTCAGGGTCCGAGGCGCTGGATGAAACCCCCATCGTACGCTTTATCAACAAAGTGCTGATCGACGCCATCAAGCAGGGCGCTTCGGATATCCACTTCGAGCCCTACGAGAAGAACTACCGGGTGCGCTTCCGCACCGACGGCATTCTGCGCGAGGTGGTAAAGCCACCCAAGAATTTGTCCGCACGCATGGCGGCGCGCCTGAAAATCATGTCGCAGATGGACATTTCCGAGCGCCGCGTACCGCAGGACGGGCGCATTCAGATGAAGCTGTCACGCAACCGGGCCATCGATTTCCGGGTTAACACCCTGCCCACCCTGTTTGGCGAAAAGGTGGTGCTGCGTATTCTGGACCCGAGCAGCGCACAAATGGGTATCGACGCGCTGGGCTACGAGGAAGACCAGAAGCAGATGTACCTGGACGCCTTGAGCAAACCGCAGGGCATGATTCTGGTCACCGGCCCCACCGGCTCGGGTAAAACGGTGTCGCTGTACACGGGGATCAACCTGCTGAACCAGCCGGAACGCAACATTTCCACCGCGGAAGACCCGGTGGAAATCAATATGGAAGGCGTCAATCAGGTACACGTGAACCCCAAGGTGGGGCTCAACTTCGCCGAAGCCCTGCGCTCTTTCCTGCGCCAGGACCCGGACGTGATCATGGTGGGTGAGATCCGCGATCTGGAAACCGCTGAAATTGCCATCAAGGCAGCGCAGACAGGTCACCTTGTGCTATCCACCCTGCACACCAACAGCGCCGCGGAAACCGTGACCCGTCTGCTCAACATGGGGGTGCCCTCGTTCAACCTGGCCACCTCCGTCAACCTGATCATCGCCCAGCGTCTTGCCCGCCGCCTGTGCAAGGAATGCAGTGCCCCGGCCGAGCTGCCCACTGAGGTTCTGCTGAACGCCGGCTTCACCGAAGAGCAGCTGGAAGGAGCCGATATTCGCCGCGCCGTGGGCTGCGACCTCTGCACGGACGGTTACAAGGGTCGGGTGGGCATTTACGAGGTAGTGCGCGTCACCCCGACCATCGCCCAGCTGATCCTGTCCCAGGGCAATGCCATGGAAATCCACAAGCAGGCCAGGGCCGAGGGCTTCAACGACCTGCACCAGGCGGCACTGGTCAAGGTGCTCAAGGGCATGACCAGCCTGGAAGAAGTACACCGGGTGACCACCGATTAGAAACTGCGGAACCACGTGCTGAACGGACGAGACTATGGCAACCAACGCGGCAAAAAACGTATTTGTGTGGAACGGCGTCGATCGCAACGGACGCACCACGCAGGGTGAAATTACCGCCCAGAGTTCCGGGGTGGCCCGCGCCCAATTGCGCACCCAGGGTATCAAACCGAAAACGGTAAAGAAAAAGGCCAAGCCCCTGTTCGGTGGCAGCGGCAAGCCGATCAAGCCCGCGGACATTGCCATTTTCACCCGGCAGCTCGCCACCATGATGAAGGCGGGTGTACCCCTGGTGCAGAGTTTCGACATTGTTGCCGAGGGCCTGGACAAGCCGCGCATGCGCGAACTGGTGGTCAGCATCAAGAACGATGTGGCCTCCGGTTCTGGCCTGGCGCCCTCACTGGCCAAGTATCCACGGCAGTTCGACGATCTCTTCTGCAGCCTGGTGGCCTCGGGTGAAGCCTCTGGTACGCTGGAAGTGATGCTGAGCCGGGTGGCGACCTACAAGGAAAAAACCGAGCAGCTCAAGGCCAAGATCAAGAAGGCCATGACTTACCCCACCGCTGTGGTGGTCGTGGCCATTGTTGTGACGGCCATCCTGTTGATCAAGGTCGTGCCGCAGTTTGCGGAAACCTTCCGCAGTTTCGGATCGGACTTGCCGGCGTTTACACTGATGGTACTGGGGCTATCGAATTTTGTGCAGGATTGGTGGTTCATCATCCTCATTGGCCTGGTCGCCACTGGCTTTGGCTTCAAGGAAGCCAAGCACCGCTCCGTGGCTTTTTCCGAAGCACTGGATCGATTGGCACTGCGCCTGCCTGTGGTTGGCGGCATCGTACACGATGCCGTCGTGGCCCGCTTCTCGCGCACACTGGCCACAACCTTCGCCGCGGGCGTGCCGCTGGTGGATGCCTTGAACTCCACAGCCGGTGCTGCCGGCAACTCGGTGTACAGCAAGGCTATCTTGCAAATCCGCGATGACGTTACTACCGGTACCACGCTCTACCAGGCCATCCGCGCTACCGGCCTGTTTCCCAACATGCTCCTGCAGATGGTATCCATTGGCGAGGAGTCCGGCGCCCTCGATGACATGCTGGACAAGGTTGCACAGCACTATGAAGAAGCGGTTGATAATGCGGTGGACAGCCTGAGCTCTCTGATGGAGCCGATCATCATGTCGGTACTCGGCGTACTGGTGGGCGGACTCATGATCGCCATGTACCTGCCGATCTTTATGCTGGGCTCGGTCATCTGAGGACATCGCCGCGTGCTTGACGTCTTCCTTGAGCAGCCCGGGTGGCTGGCCACCTGCCTGCTGCTGTTCGGGCTGGTCGTCGGCAGCTTTCTCAATGTGGTGGTGTATCGGCTGCCCCTGATGATGCAGGCGCAATGGCGCCGGGACTGCTGCGAATTGCTGGAGCAACCCACACCCGAGGCCCCGCCCCTCAGCCTGGCAGTTCCCAACTCCCATTGCCCCCAATGCAAGGCGCCCGTGCGCCCCTGGCAGAATATACCGGTCGTCAGTTACCTGCTGCTCGGCGGGCGCTGCGCCCAGTGTCGCGTACGTATTTCCCCGCGCTACCCCATCGTGGAAGCAGTCACCGGGCTGACGACCCTGTGGCTGGGCCTGCACTATGGCCCCACGCTGCAGCTGGCCGGCGCTGTGCTGCTGACCTGGGCGCTGATAAGCCTCACCCTCATCGACTTCGACACCCAGCTGCTGCCCGATGACATTACCCTGCCGCTGCTCTGGCTGGGCCTCGCGTTCAACCTCCAGGGCACGTTCGTGCCCATCGCGGACGCTGTCCTCGGCGCCATGGCGGGCTACGGCATTCTGTGGAGCGTGTACTGGCTGTTCAAGCTGGCCACGGGCAAGGAAGGCATGGGCTATGGCGACTTCAAGTTGCTCGCTGCGCTGGGCGCCTGGCTCGGCTGGCAGGCAATACCGCTGGTGGTGTTGCTCTCCTCTCTGGTGGGCGCCGCGGTTGGCATTGTGCTCATTGTGGTAAAACGGCGTGGGCGCGACATCCCCATGCCCTTCGGCCCTTATCTGGCGGCCGCGGGCTGGCTGGCGCTGATCTGGGGCGAGCCCATTCTCGCCGCCTGGCTGGGTGCCAACGGGCTGCAACCGTGACGCAGGTTAGCGGAGAGCCCATGGCCTTTATTGTGGGTATCACAGGCGGTATCGGCAGCGGCAAGACTGCGGTGACCGACCGCTTCGCGCGCCACGGCATTACCGTGGTGGATGCCGATATCGTGGCACGCATCGTCGTCGAGCCGGGCACACCGGCACTGGCGGCGATCGCCGAGCGTTTCGGCGCCGAGCTGCTGCAGCCCGATGGCGGCCTGGACCGCGCAGCCCTGCGTCGCATCGTGTTCGCTGATCCGGCGCAACGCGTATGGCTGGAGCAACTGACGCACCCGCTCATCGGTGAGGAAATTCAGCGTCAGCTGGCCGCCTCGCGCAGCCCCTATACCCTGCTCAGTTCACCCCTGCTGCTGGAGTCCGCCACGCAGCGCGCGTTGACATCGCTGGTGGTGGTGGTGGATGTGCCGGAAGCGGTACAACTCGCCCGCACCGTGCAGCGCGACAGCAATGACGCGGATCAGGTCAAGCGCATCATGGCGGCACAGCTACCCCGGGACCAGCGGTTGGCGCTGGCGGACATCGTGATTGATAACAGCGGCCCGCTGGACGCGCTGGATGGGGTAGTGGCTGAGCTTCACAAGGAGTTCCTGCAGCGCGCGGAGGAAGCGCGCCGAATCTGATGATGCGCCAGACCTGATGCACCAGTTTATGTGCTTGAGGAGGCGTGCGCCAAATGCTGGCGCACGGCAGACACGATCGGTGTATTGGCTGCAGGAAACTCATAGCGCGATAATTCATCAGCGCTGACCCAACGCAGCGGCTGGCCCTCCAGCCCGCGCGCTTCGCCCGCTAGCTCCGTGACCAGATGCACATCCAGCAATACGGCCTTGTCGCCGTAGTTGAACGGTACCAGCAGCAAAGGCTGTGAAGCAGCAAAACCAATGCCGAGCTCTTCACGCAACTCGCGCGCCAGGGCACGCTCCACAGATTCCCCGGGCTCGACCTTGCCGCCCGGGAACTCCCACAGCCCGCCCTGGTGCGCCGCACTGGCGCGACGGCTGATAAGAATATTACCTTGCTCGTCCAGCAGCACACCGACGGCGACATGCACTGCCGCCATTCAGGTACGGTACTCCGCATTGATGCGCACGTAGTCGTAGGAGAAGTCGCTGGTCCAGACGGTGGCTGCGGCCGGCCCGCGCTGCAGTTCAACACGTATAGTGATGTCCTCTGCGGCCATGGCAGCGGCGCCCTGCTGCTCGGTATAACTGGCCGCCCGGCAGCCCTGCTCGGCGATCAGCACATCGTTCAGGTAGACGGCCACACGCGTCACATCAAGATCCTCCAACCCGGCGCGGCCGATTGCGGCCAGCAGGCGGCCCCAGTTGGGGTCGGAGGCAAACAGGGCGGTTTTCACCAGCGGCGAGTGGGCAATGGTAAAGGCCACATCAAGGCACTCCTGCTCATCGCCACCACTGTTAACCTGCACCGTGACAAATTTGCTGGCGCCCTCGCCGTCACGCACCAGTCCCTGTGCCAGCGTTACGCAGGCCTCCTGCAGTGCATCGCGCAGCGCGGCATAGAGTGGCTCGTCGGTCGACTCCAGCAGGGTATTGCCGGCCGCGCCGGTGGCCACCAGCATGCAGGCATCGTTGGTGGAGGTGTCGCCGTCTACCGTTATCCGGTTGAACGACATGTCCACGGCTTCTGCCAGCAGGGTCTGCAGCAATGCCGGGCTTACCGCCGCATCCGTGGCCAGATAGGCCAACATGGTGGCCATGTTGGGCCGCAGCATGCCCGCGCCCTTGGCAATACCCGTGAGTACATGGCTACGTCCGTTACAGCTGAAACGCACCGAGCAAGCCTTGGGCCGGGTGTCCGTGGTCATGATGCCGTGCGCCGCATCGAGCCAGCCGTCTTCACGCAGTTCGGCCAGCGCCTGTGGCAACACATCCACAATCTTCTGCACCGGCAGCGGCTCACCGATCACGCCGGTGGAGAATGGCAATACCGCTTCACTGGGCACCCCGGAAAGTTCGGCAACGGCCGCGGCACAGCGCCGCGCGTCCGCCAGGCCGGGCTCGCCGGTGCCCGCATTGGCATTGCCGGTATTCACCAGCAGGTAGGCGGGCTGTTGCTGGCTGGCCGCGAGGTACGCCCTGGCCACCACCACCGGTGCCGCACAGAATGCGTTGCGGGTAAACACGCCGGCGACATGACTGCCAGGCGTCAACCCCATCAGCACAACATCCCTGCGCCCGGGTTTCTTGATGCCGGCCGACACCGTGGCCAGGCGCAAGCCCGCGACCGGCAGCAATTCACCGAGGTTTGCTTCACCCACCGCCATACGCGTTTTCTCCCGCTACGCTGCCTGCGTTAATCAATGCGCCCATGGCATTGCTTGAACTTTTTCCCGCTGCCGCAGGGGCAGGGTTCGTTGCGCCCCACCTTGGGCTGCTCACGGGTGAAGGTTTGTGGCGTTTCAGCGGGTGCCGGCTCGGCTGAAGCACTGGCCAGCGCCTCCTCGGCCATGGCGGAGGCCGCAGCGTGCTGGAAGGCCAGCTTTTCGCGCTCCGCTGCTTCGCGCCGCCGCGCCTCAATCAACGCCGATTCATCCTGGTGCTGGATTTGCACGTGGCTCAGGAACTTCACCACCTCGTACTTGAGGTTCTGCAGCAGCTGCTCGAACAGGGCGAAGGATTCCCGCTTATACTCCTGCTTGGGATTCTTCTGCGCGTAGGCGCGCAGGTGAATACCCTGGCGCAGGTGATCCATGGTCGCGAGGTGGTCCTTCCACAGGGTGTCGAGCACCTGCAGCATGATCTGCTTCTCGATCTTGCGCATGGGCGGGCCCACGTCCGCACTCTTGGCGTCGTAGGCGGCCTGCACCGCAGCGACGATCTTTTCACGCAGCGCCTCTTCGTGGAGGCTGTCATCCTCGTCCAGCCAGGCCTGCACCGGCAGGGTCACGGCAAACTCCGCCTCCAGCTGCCGCTCAAGCCCGGGCACGTCCCACTGCTCCTCCACACTCATCGGCGGGATATAGCTGGAGATCGCCTCGTTCACTACATCCTCGCGGATGGCGGTGATGGTCTCGGCGATATCGGCTTCGCTGAGCAACTCATTGCGCTGCTGGTAGATGATCTGGCGCTGGTCATTGGCGACGTCGTCATATTCCAGCAGTTGCTTGCGGATGTCGAAGTTGCGGCCTTCCACCTTGCGCTGCGCTTTCTCAATGGCGTTGGTGACCATGCGATGCTCAATCGCCTCGCCTTTCTCCATACCCAATTTCTGCATGAAGCCTTTCACCCGGTCGGAGGCGAAAATGCGCATGAGATTGTCTTCCAGTGACAGGTAGAATCGCGACAGCCCCGGGTCACCCTGACGGCCGGCACGGCCACGCAGCTGGTTGTCGATGCGCCGCGATTCATGCCGTTCGGTACCCAGGATATGCAGGCCACCCGCCGCCAGCACGGCCTCATGCCGCTCACGCCAGGCGGCCGTCAATTCCGCGCGCTGCGCCTCGGACACCTCGTCCAGCGCTTCGAGCTCAGCCTCAAGGCTGCCACCCAGCACGATGTCGGTGCCGCGACCGGCCATATTGGTGGCGATCGTTACCACACCGGGCCGCCCGGCTTGGGCGATAATCTCCGCTTCCTGCTCGTGGTACTTGGCGTTCAACACCTTGTGCGGAATCTTCGCGGTGCGAAAGCGCTGGGACAGCTCCTCTGAGGTTTCCACCGATGCGGTACCCACCAGCACGGGCGCGCCCTGCTCGATGCAATCCTTCACGTCGGTGACAATGGCGTCGAATTTTTCCGCGCGCGTGAGGTACACGAGGTCGTTCAGGTCCTTGCGCTGACGCGGCTTGTTGGTGGGAATCACCAACACATCCAGACCGTAGATCTGGCGGAACTCAAACGCCTCGGTATCCGCTGTGCCGGTCATGCCCGCCAGCTTCTTGTATAGACGGAAGTAATTCTGGAAGGTGGTCGAGGCCAGGGTCTGGCTCTCGTTCTGGATGCGCACCCCTTCCTTGGCCTCAATGGCCTGGTGCAGACCTTCGGACAGCCTGCGACCGGCCATGGTGCGCCCGGTATGCTCGTCGATCAGCACCACCTGATCACCCTGCACAATGTACTCGACATCGCGGTGGAACAAGGCATGCGCGCGCAGCCCCGAATACACGTGGTGCAACAGGTTGAGGTTGGTGGCGGCATACAGGCTGTCGCCCTCCTGCAACAGGCCCTCGCCGGTCAGCAGCTCCTCCACGTACTCGTGCCCCCCCTCGGTCAGCTCGATCTGGCGCTGTTTCTCATCGACCGTGAAATGGCCTTCCTCTCCTTCGGTATCTCGCTTGAGCAGGGGAATGAGCTTGTTAATGCGCTGATAGAGCACCGAGCTGTCTTCGGAGGCGCCGGAGATCACCAGCGGCGTCCGCGCCTCGTCAATCAGGATGGAGTCCACTTCGTCGACAATGGCAAAGCTCAAGTCACCCTGGAGTTTGTCCTCGAGGCGAAAGGCCATGTTATCCCGCAAGTAATCGAAACCGAATTCGTTGTTGGTGCCGTGGATGATGTCCGCGTGGTAGGCGTCACGTTTCTGCTCCTGACTCTGGCCGGAACGCACCACGCCGACCGACACGCCGAGGAAACGGTACAACGGTGCCATCCATGCCGCATCGCGCCCGGCGAGATAGTCGTTGACGGTAATCAGGTGCACGCTGTTGCCGGACAGCGCGTTGAGATAGGCCGGCAGCGTGGCCACGAGCGTCTTACCCTCACCCGTACCCATTTCCGCAATTTTGCCTTCGTGCAGAGCCATGCCACCGATGAGCTGGACATCAAAGTGCCGCATGCCCAAGGTGCGCTGGCTGGCCTCGCGGGCCACGGCAAACGCCTCCGGCAGGATCTTGTCCAGGGTGGCACCGTCCGCCAGCCGCTGGCGGAATTCGGCAGTTTTTGCCGCCAGCGCCGCATCGTCCAGTGCCTGCATGCTTTCT
This sequence comes from Haliea salexigens DSM 19537, assembly GCF_000423125.1. GTDB lineage: Bacteria > Pseudomonadota > Gammaproteobacteria > Pseudomonadales > Halieaceae > Haliea > Haliea salexigens. The sequence continues at coordinate 78,239 of NZ_AUHJ01000014.1, read as the reverse complement.
TCCAGTGCATTGATCTGGCGGACGATCTTGCCCATGCGCTTCAGCTCCCGGTCATTGCGGGTGCCGAAGATTTTCTTCATCGTAGTCGTAATCATTAGGAAATCACTGCGTTAGACATCAGGGCATCACCCACCCGGCTCAACACCCGGCGGGGAACAAATTCAGCGGTGGTGAAAATTCAGCGTCGGGTGCGATGCACGTAGCTGGAGGGGTCGACCGGGCGGCCGTGTTTGTAGACCTCGAAGTGCACATGCGGCCCCGTGGCGCGGCCACTGGAACCCATGAGGGCGACAGCCTGCCCCTTGCGCACAAGATCGCCAGGCTCAACCAGGTTGGATTGATTGTGTGCGTAGCGCGTTAGCAGACCATCGCCGTGAGAGACCTCGACCAGCATCCCGTAGCCGTTGCTGTCGTTACCGGCAAAGGTCACGACGCCACCGGCTACGGCGATCACATTAGAGCCGGCCTTGCCCGCATAGTCGATACCGTAATGCGCGGAGCGCTTGCCGGAAAAGGGGTCTGTGCGCACGCCAAAGCCGGAAGACACCCAGCCTTTCTCCACTGGTCGACCGGAAACCCAGGCTTCGTCGTCCAGCTTGCGATGGGTCAGCAGCGACTCGAGTATCTCCAACTGCTGCTCGCGCTCTGTCAGACGCTCGGCAAAATGTTGCAGCTCGCCCGTCAGATCGGGCGCCAAGTACTCCACGCTGAAGTCTGCGGCCAGAGGACCACCCACGGCGGGCGGCTGGCTGAAATCGAACTCACCGTCCTGCAGGTCGGCCATGACGGTGAGGTGCTCGCCCAGCGCGTCGAGGCGTGTCATGCGCGCCTGCAGCTCGGCAAGGCTCAGGGTCATGGCCTGCAGCTTGCGCTCGGCCTCTAACCGAAGCCCTTCGAGTTCAGTGGATTGGGTGGCGAGTTCGTCCTGCAGGCTGTCCAGGGAGTTGTCGCGCACATCGCGCGCCTGCGTCTCCTGGCCCACAAAGTACCCGAGCGCAACCATACCCAGCGGCAGCCCCAGACAGCACAGGGACAGCAGGGCACGGGACCAGCGACCCAACTCCAGGGAGCGGGACCCGCCGTGCTTGCGGCTTATCAGAATGACTTTCATTGGCAACCGGTTGCAATGAACTGACGCGCGAGTGTGCCATAGTCACGGGAATATTACCAATGACAATTTCCGCGTCAGGCACTGGGGGCGGCAGTGACAGCGCCCCGCAGCAAGGTCCCTACGGGCTGGCAGACTATCAGGCCGCAGCAGGACTCAGGGAGAAGGAGATGGGGGCCGTCGCTTCGTCTTCGAAGGTCACCATTTCCCAGGCATCCGGCTGGGCGATCAGGGCGCGCAGGGAGGCATTGTTGAGTGCGTGGCCGGACTTGTGCGCCCGATACTCGCCGATAACACTGTAGCCGAGCAGGTAGACGTCACCGATGGCGTCGAGAATCTTGTGCTTCACGAATTCATCATCGTAGCGCAAGCCGTCCTGGTTCAGGATGCGGTATTCATCCACCACGATCGCGTTGTCCACGCTACCGCCACGGGCCAGGCCCTGGGAGCGCAGATACTCGATTTCGTGCATGAAGCCGAAAGTGCGCGCACGGCTGACTTCCTTGACGAACGAAGTGCTGGAAAAATCAATTTCCGCATGCGGCGAGCGCTCGCGGAACACGGGATGATCGAACTCGATGGAAAACGAGACCTTGAAGCCATCAAAGGGGAGAAAGCTGGCTGTCTTGTCCCCGTCTTCCACCGTGACCGGACGCTTGATGCGGATGAATTTCTTCGCCGCCGGTTGCTCCTCGATCCCCGCGGACTGGATGAGGAATACAAACGGGCCCGCACTGCCATCCATGATAGGCACTTCCGACGCACTGACATCGACGAACGCGTTATCGATACCCAGCCCCGCCATGGCTGACATCAGATGCTCGACCGTCGACACCTTCTCGCCATTGGCGATCAGGGTGGTAGACAGCGTGGTTTCCCGCACATTTTCCGCGCGGGCCGGAATTTCCACCACCGGGTCGAGATCCACCCGGCGGAATACAATCCCGGCGTCCACTGGCGCGGGCGAGAGGGTGAGGTACACCTTTTCGCCCGTGTGCAAGCCAACACCTGTTGCCTTGATGGCGTTGCGTAATGTGCGCTGTCGAATCATGCCTTCACCCATCTCCTCTGCCCCGAACCCACCGAGGCAGCCGATCGGTGTGTCGATCCTGCCTCGCTAGTCCGCCTGGCGCCGCAAAAATGCGGGGATGTCAAAATAATCGTCGCTCGCCATCGCCGCGGCCTCGCCACCGGCAGACATGGCGCGACGCATCTTGGTCGGCCGCTCCAGATCGCGGTAATCGGGCTCTTCATCCGCCGCTGCAACAGCCGCGCGTGGAGCCGAATTCACCACCTGCAGCGGTGCCGCTCGCGCCACCTCGCTGCCCAGACCCGTCGCCACAACCGTCACTTTAAGCTCGTCGGTCATGTTCGGATCAATCACGGTGCCGACCACTACTGTGGCGTCATCCGACGCAAATTCCTCGATTGTGTCGCCAACTTCGGAAAACTCACCGAGCGACAAATCGAGGCCTGCCGTAATATTCACCAGGATACCGCGCGCCCCGCGCAGATCGATATCGTCCAGCAGCGGGCTGTTGATGGCGCGTTCCGCTGCTTCCCGGGCCCGGTTTTCACCGCGGGCAGAGCCGGTACCCATCATCGCCATACCCATCTCGGACATGACCGTGCGCACGTCGGCAAAATCCACGTTGATCATGCCGGGGCGGATAATCAGATCAGCGATACCCTGAACTGCGCCCAACAATACATCATTCGCTTCTTTGAAGGCATCCAATAAACTGGTACTTTTTCCGAGCACTTCCAGCAACTTTTCGTTGGGAATGGTGATCAAAGAATCAACGTGTTGCTGCAATTCCTGCACCCCGTCCAGCGCAATCGCCAGGCGCTTCTTGCCCTCGAACGGGAACGGCCGGGTGACTACAGCAACCGTGAGAATACCCATCTCACGGGCCACTTCGGCCACAATCGGTGCACCGCCCGTGCCGGTACCGCCGCCCATGCCGGCGGTGATAAACACCATGTCGGCTCCGCGCAGGGCATCGGCAATGCGCTCGCGGTCCTCAAGCGCTGCAGCGCGCCCGATTTCCGGGTTCGCGCCGGCACCGAGCCCCTTGGTGATAGCACCGCCCAACTGCAGCACGGTCTTCGAACGGATGTCCGACAGCGCCTGCGCGTCGGTATTGGCACAGATGAAATCCACACCTTCCACGGAATTCTCGATCATGTGCTTGACCGCGTTGCCGCCGCCACCGCCAACACCAATGACCTTGATGACCGCGTTCTGTGGTACGTTGTCGATAAGTTCAAACATAGCGTTTCTCCCCTTTCCTTTATGTTGCCACGCCGTGGCGTGACGGTTTACCGCAAAAAATTCTAGAAATTGCTCTGGATCCAGTTGCGCAGACGGGCCACCAGGCCCTCGCCGCTGGCCGCGCTGCGCTGGGCACTGCCGGCGCGCTCTCCCGCCTGCTTCTGCCCGTACTGCAACAGGCCTACCCCGGTGGAGTAGATCGGGTTGCGCACAATGTCGTTCAATCCCTTCACCGACTGCGGGTAACCCACCCGCACCGGCATATGAAAAATCTCTTCGGCCAGTTCAACCACACCTTCCATCTTCGAGGTGCCACCGGTGAGCACAACACCGGCCCTAATGGCTTCTTCGTAGCCACTGCGGCGCAGTTCGCCCTGGATCAGCGTGAACAGCTCGTCGTAACGTGGCTCCACCACCTCGGCCAGCGACTGCCGGGAGAGGTCCCGCGGCGGGCGGTCGCCCACACTCGGCACCTTGATGGTTTCGTCCGGGCCGGCGAGCTGCGTCAGGGCGCAGGCATACTTGATCTTGATCTCTTCAGCGTGCTGCGTGGGCGTGCGCAGCGCGGTGGCGATATCGTTGGTGACCTGGTCACCGGCAATGGGGATTACGCCGGTGTGGCGAATGGACCCTTCTGTGAAGATGGCGATGTCTGTGGTGCCGCCGCCTATGTCCACCAGGCACACGCCCAGCTCGCGCTCGTCTTCCGTCAGCACGGAGTAGCTGGAAGCCAGCTGCTCGAGAATCACCTCTTCCACTTCCAGGCCACAGCGCCGAATGCATTTTTCGATGTTCTGTGCCGCATTCACCGCACAGGTCACAAGGTGCACCTTGGCCTCGAGGCGCACGCCGGACATGCCCAGGGGTTCCTTGACGCCCTCCTGGTTATCGATGACGTATTCCTGGGGCAGGATGTGCAGCACCTTCTGGTCGGCGGGAATGGCTACTGCTTGCGCCGCGTCCAGCACCCGCTCGAGGTCGGGCGGCTGCACCTCACGATCGCGAATTGCCACAATGCCGTGCGAGTTCAGGCTGCGGATGTGACTGCCGGCGATGCCCACGTACACCGAGTGAATCTGGCAACCCGCCATCAGCTCCGCCTCTTCCACGGCGCGCTGAATGGACTGCACGGTTGACTCGATATTGACGATCACGCCCTTCTTCATGCCCTTGGACGGATGAGAGCCGATGCCCACGACTTCCAGCCCACCTTCAGCGCCGATCTCCCCTACCAGGGCCACCACCTTGGATGTGCCGATATCCAGCCCTACGATCATCCTTTTGTCCTGAACGCTGCCCATGGCAGTGACACTCCCCACTGAATTATTTATCGACCACACTGGCCAGTTGCGCGGCTTCTGCTTCCGGCTCGCGGAACGCCACCGCCAGTCCGCTCTCGTAGCGCAGGTCCACCCGCTCCACTTCGCTCCAGCGCGCCGCCAGCTCGCGGTGGTAGACCGTTGCAAACCGCTCGAGGCGATCGGCAAAATCCACGTTACCCAGAGCCAGTCGTGTGCCGCTATCAAGCTCGGCGCTCAGATGCCCGCGATCGTCGAGTGACAGGGCGTGCAGCACCAGCCCCATCGGTTGCAGCAGGTCACCCAGCTGCTGGTAGTTGACGATCAGCTCGCGCGCTGAGCCCGGCGGGCCCTCGAGTCGCGGCAGCGAGTCTTCACCTGTCACGCTGGCAGACTGGAATACCTCACCCTCGTGATTCAAAAAGCCCCCCTGCCCCCAACGGGCGATGGGCAACTGCTCCTGCACACTGATCTCCAGGGTGCTGGGCCAGCGCCGGCGCACACTGACCCGATAGATCCAGGGCAGGTCCTGCAGCCGGGCGCGTACCTCGTCCAGGTTCGCGCTCAGGAACCCGCCCACCAGAGCGGGCTGGACCATGTCCTGCACCACCTCGGTCTGGGTGCGGTGCAGCGAACCGGTCACCGCGATGCGCTGCACCGGTATCTCCTGCAGGGCAATCCATCCACGCAGGCCGACCACACACACCACACCGGTGGCGAGCAGGACCAGCAGGCGGTTGACCCAGCCGTCGAGCAGGCGCAGGCCCGGCTGCACGCGCGGACGCGGCGCACGCGCGGGCCGCCGGCGTGTCGCCCCTGCTGAACTGCGGCGCCGTGTGGTCGCTGCCTTGCGCGGCTCAACCATGCGCACGGCCCTCCCAGCTCAATTCGACAATGCGCTGTACCAGCGCTTCGATGGACATGCCCACCGCGCGCGCGGCCATCGGCACCAGGCTGTGCGAGGTCATGCCGGGAATGGTGTTGACTTCCAACACATAGAACCGCCCATCGCTGTCGCGCATCAGATCCACGCGGCCCCACACAGAGCAGCCGAGGCTGCGGAACGCCGCCAGCGCCAGAGCGCCCGCTTCTGCTTCATCCGCGGCGCTCAGGCCACTGGGACAGTGGTAGCGCGTTTCGTCCGACAGATACTTCGCCTCGTAGTCGTAGAACTCGCGATCGGTTTCCATGCGGATCGACGGCAGCGTGCTCTCACCGAGCACCGCCACGGTGTATTCGGGGCCCTGGATAAACTGCTCCGCCAGCACGGTGCCGCCAAACGCGGAGGCCTTCTGCCATGCCCCGGCGAGCGCCTCCGCAGACGCGGCCGGCGCCATGCCAACGCTGGAACCTTCACAGGCCGGCTTGACAAATACCTTGCCGAAGCGCGCTATCACCGCCTCCCAATCGCTGTGTGCGTCGAGCATCACAAAGCCGCCGGTGCTGACGCCAACACCCTGCCAGAGCAGCTTGCTGCGCTGTTTGTCCATGGCCAGCGCAGAGCCCAGGACGCCGGAGCCGGAATAGGGAATCTGTAGGGTTTCCAGCGCACCCTGGATCACACCGTCCTCACCACCCGGCCCGTGCAGGGCATTGAAGGCAAAGGTCACGTTGTCCAGCTGTGTCACCCATCCGGGCACTGCAGGGTCCACCTCGCGCACCTCACAGCCCAGTGCACGCAGGGCAGTGACAATCGTCGCACCGCTCTGCAGCGATACGTCGCGCTCGGCAGAGCGCCCACCCAGAAGCACCGCCACGGTGCCAGCACTCGCTTGCTGCCAGCTCATGCGCGCACCTCCGCCAGGTTACCCAGGGCCAGCAGGTCCTGAGCCAGCCGCGCGATGTTGCCAGCGCCCTGGGTGAGCACAACGTCACCGTCGCGAAGAATACCGCCGAGCACCTGTGCCACTTCCTCAATACTTTCCACAAACACCGGTTCTACCTGCCCGCGCTGGCGGATACTGCGGGTCAGGCTGCGGCTGTCTGCGCCGGAGATGGGCTCTTCGCCCGCCGGGTAGACGTCCAGCAACAACAGCGCATCACAGCGCGAGAGCACCGCGACAAAATCCTCATACAGGTCGCGCGTACGCGAATAGCGGTGCGGCTGGTAAACCATGACCACGCGACGCTCTGGCCAGGCCTGGCGCGCGGACTCCAGCGTGGCGCGCACTTCCGTGGGGTGATGGCCATAATCATCCACCAGCAGCACGCTGCCCTGCGCAATCTGCAGGTCGCCGAGCACACTGAAGCGGCGCCCAACGCCGGCAAAGCCTGCCAGCCCGCGCTGGATGGCCGCATCATCCACGCCTTCATCACAGGCCACAGCGATCGCTGCGGTTGCGTTCTGCACATTGTGCTCGCCGGGCATATTCAGCTGCACTGGCAGCGGCGGCAAATCACCGGGACGCAACACGGTAAACTCAGTCGTCAGGCCCAGCTTGCGCACGTTGGTAATGCGGTAGTCTGCCGCGTCGTCAAAACCATAGGTCAGGAACTGGCGCGACAGATCCGGCAGCATCCCGGCGACCACGGGGTCGTCGATGCACATGACTGCCAGGCCGTAGAAAGGCAGGTTGTGCAGGAACTCCAGGAAGGTACCGCGCAGGGTGGCAAAGTCACCGCCGTAGGTTTCCATGTGGTCGGCTTCAATATTTGTCACCACAGTGACCATGGGCTGCAGGTGCAGGAACGAGGCATCGCTTTCGTCGGCCTCTGCCACCAGGAAACGGCTCGCGCCCAGCTGGGCGTTGCTACCGGCGGAGTTCACCAGGCCACCAATGACAAAAGTCGGGTCCAGCCCCGCTTCGGCAAACACCGCGGCGATCAGGCTGGTGGTGGTGGTTTTACCGTGCGTGCCCGCCACCGCGATGCCGTGGCGATAACGCATGAGTTCCGCGAGCATCTCGGCGCGCGGCACCACCGGTACGCGAGCGCCGCGTGCGGCCACAACTTCCGGGTTGTCCGCACGCACGGCGCTGGAACTGACCACCACATCGGCATCGCGCACGTGCTCAGCAGCGTGTCCGATAAATACCTCGATACCCAGCTGCTGCAGCCGCGCAGTCACCGAACTGGGACGCAGGTCAGAGCCGGACACCTGATACCCCAGGTTAACCAGCACTTCGGCAATCCCGCTCATCCCCGTGCCGCCCACACCGATCATGTGGATCCTGCGGATACGACGCATTTCGGGTACCGCATAGGCGCTGCGTTCAGTCATGGCGAATCAGCTCCTCACACAGGTCGGCGACTTGCGCCGTCGCGTGCGGCTGTGCAGCGGCCGAGGCCGCTGCCGCCATCGCCGCGAGACGCCTGGGATTGGTGATGTAGCCAGCCAGCGTAGCGGCGACTTCCTTGGCGGAGAGCTCTGCCTGGCGCAGCATCAGCGCCGCGCCGCGATCGGACAGCGCACGCGCATTGGCAGTCTGGTGGTCGTCGATGGCATGAGGCAGTGGAATCAGCAGCGAGGGGCGCCCCATGATCGCGAGCTCGGCCACGGTCAGTGCCCCGGCACGGCAGATCACCACATCAGCCCAGGCATAAGCTGCCGCCATATCTTCAATAAAGGCGCTGACTTCGATGCGCTCGTCGAGTTGCACACCATAGTCGGCGCGCAGGGTCTCCACGTGCGCCTGCCCGGACTGGTGCCACACCCGCACGGCGTCTTCACCCAGGCGCTTGCGCACATGCCGCAACACTTCGGGCATCAGGTTATTCAGCGGCTGCGCACCCAGACTGCCACCCAGCACCAGCACCTGCAGCGGACGCTGCCCGTGGTAATCCCACAACTGTTCGTTTGCCGCTTGCAACAGCGCCCCACGCACCGGGTTACCCACCACGGCCACCGCCCGCTCACGCGGGAAGGCCGCGGGGAAACCGGCAGCCACCCGGCTGGCCAGCGGTGCGAGCAGGCGGTTGGTGGTGCCGGCCACAGCATTCTGCTCGTGAATCAACAGGGGTTTGCGCAACAGCCAGGCAGCCAGCCCCGCGGGCCCCGCCACATAGCCGCCCATGCCCACAACGCAGGCCGGCGCAAGCCGCCACACCAGATACACCGCCCGCAGGCAGGACCAGAGCAGCAGAATGGCGCCGAGTGCCGTTGCCGCGACATTCTTGCCGCGCACACCGCGCACAGGCAGCAGGTGCAACGGATAGCCCGCCGCTGGCACAACCCGCGCCTCAAGTCCGCGCGCCGTGCCCGTCCAGGCGATCCGGTAGCCGCGCTCGCGCAGGGTGTCGGCCACGGCGAGCGCCGGATACACATGACCTCCGGTACCACCGGCCATGATCAACACGAGAGGAGCCTCACTCATGAGCGACCTCCTCTGCCGGCGGCGCGGGGCGCTGCTGCGGGCAACTCATTGCCGACGCGCAGAACCAGCGCCAGCATGCAGCAGCAGATAATGAGGCTGGTGCCGCCATAACTGACAAACGGCAGGGTGAGGCCCTTGGTGGGCAGCAACCCGGCGCTCATGCCCATGTTCACGAAAGCCTGACCGGAAAACACCAGAGCCACGCCGTAGCACACATAGGCGCCAAACAGCTGGCCCGCGGCCTCCGCCTGTCGCGCAATCCACAGGATGCGGGCAATGAGTGCCGTAAACAGCAGAATGACGGCGAGAGCTCCCACGAAACCGGTTTCCTCGGCCCAGATGGAAAACACAAAGTCCGTGTGCGCTTCCGGCAGATAAAACAGTTTCTGCACACTGTTACCCAAGCCGACACCCAGCCATTCACCGCGCCCAAAGGCGATCAGGGACTGAATAAGCTGAAAACCGCTGCCATACGGGTCCGCCCACGGGTCCGTGAACGAGGTCAACCGCTGCATACGATAGGGCGCGGCAAAGACCAGAGCACCGACCACTACCGGGCTCAGCAGCACAATCGACAGGAAATGCGTGATTTTCATCCCGGCGAGAAACAACATGCCAAACGATGTCGCCACCACAATGACCGTGGCGCCGAAATCCGGCTCGGCAAGCAGCAGCAACGCCACCAGCGCGAGGACACCCATGGGCTTGAAGAAGCCACTCCACTGCTCACGCACCTCACGCGCCTGGCGCACCAGGTACCCCGCCATGTAGATCACGACCGTAAGCTTGGCGAACTCGGATGGCTGAAAGGTAAACGGGCCCAGCGGCAACCAGCGCTGTGCTCCCTTCACTTCCTTGCCGATGCCGGGCAGCAGTACCAGCACCAGAAACGCCAGCCCGACCAGCAGCCACATCCAGCCTGTTCGCAGCCAGAAACTGGATGGAAAACGGTAGACCACGGTCGCGGCCAACACTGCAATCACAATGTAAACGAGGTGGCGTCGGGTCAATTGCCAGGCGTCCTGATAGTGCCAGTCCGCGTATTCCACCGACGCCGAACCAATCGCCACAAGGCCAACCAGCAACAGTGACAGTGCCAGCAGTGACAGGGTCGGGTCCAGCGCGAGGGTCACGGGTTGTGCGAGCCTCATGCCTCACCTCCCCGGTCCAGGCCCTTTGCTGCGGCCGCAAACGCGTCTCCGCGGGCCGGATAGCCGCTGAACATATCGAAGCTGGCACAGGCGGGCGAAAGCAAGACCACATCACCCGGCGCGGCACAGTCAGAAGCCAGACGCACGGCATCTGCCATATCCTGCGCTCGCTGTACCGGCAGCAGATCACCCACGGCGCGCGCGATTTCATCGGCCGCCTCACCGATCAGGATCAATGCCTTGGCGGTTGACTGCAGCGCCTGCCGCAGGGGCCGGAAGTCCTGACCCTTGCCCACACCGCCCGCGATCAGCACCACCTGGGCGCCCTCGCCAAAGCCGCGCAGCGCCGCCGCGGTCGCGCCCACATTGGTACCCTTGGAGTCATTCACGAAGCGCACCCCGGCGCGCTCTGCCACCAACTGGCACCGATGTGGCAGCCCCCCGAAGGAACGCGCTGCCGACAGCATCGCGGGCATGGGCAAACCGGCGGCGTGGCCCAGCGCAAGCGCGGCGAGGACGTTGGCGACGTTGTGGCGACCCGGCATACCCAGCTCGTTCACCGCCAACAGGGCATCGAAGCCCAGGCACAACATCTCTTGCCCGTCCATTACGCGCAAACCAAAGCCGTGCAGCTCGGGCTCTTTCATGCGCCAGCTGGAGACTGCCGTCTCCGCGCCAACCAGCGGCAGCGTCAGCGGGTCATCGCGATTGACAACGGCGTGTGCGCAACCGCGGAAAATACGGTGCTTGGCCTGGTGGTAGTGCTGCAGACTGCCGTGACGATCCAGGTGATCTGCCGACACATTGAGCACCGTGGCGACGGCGAGCCCAAGGCTGCCCGCTCGTTCCAGCTGGAAGCTGGACAGCTCCAGCACGTAGAGCTCGCGCTCCGCTGCGAGCAGATCCAGGGCCGGCACACCGAGGTTACCGCCCACGCCCACGTTAAGGCCTGCCTCTGCAGCCATAACGCCAAGCAGTGCCGTCACGGTGGATTTGGCGTTGGAGCCGGTGATGCCCACCACGGGCGCACTGGCTGCGCGCATGAACAGGTCGATATCGCCACTTACCTGCGCGCCAGCCGCGAGCGCGCGCGTTACCACCGGGTGATCCAGAGCGATGCCGGGGCTGACCACCCAGGCGCCACCCTGCTCTACCACCGCGTCGGGGATCGCACCGGCAAACACGGGCACCTCGGGCATTTCGCGCTGCAGCACAGCCAGCTCGGGCGGATTGTCACGGGTATCAATCACCACGAAACGCCGACCGTTGCGGTGCAGAAAGCGCGCACAGGACAAGCCTGTAGCGCCGAGGCCGAAAACCACCTCGTCGCCGCTGCTTGCTATAAGCCCCTGTGTCATTGCTCCGCTCTCTCCTTGCCTAGCGCAGTTTCAACGTCGCCAGCCCGAACAGGACCAGCATGACTGTGATAATCCAGAACCGAACGATGACCCGCGGTTCCGGCCAGCCCTTGAGTTCAAAGTGGTGGTGTATGGGCGCCATGCGAAAAATCCGCCGGCCGGTCAACTTGAACGACGCCACCTGCAGAATCACGGAGACTGTCTCCAGCACGAAGATGCCGCCCATGATGAAGAACACGATTTCGTGGCGGGTGATAACAGCGACGGTACCCAACGCCGCACCCAGTGCCAGGGCACCCACATCACCCATGAACACCTGTGCGGGATAGGTGTTGAACCAGAGAAAGCCCAGGCCGGAACCGGCGATGGCACCGCAGAATACGGCCAGCTCACCGCTACCTGCGACATAGGGAATATGCAGGTAGTCGGCGAAGTTCACGTTGCCGGTGAGGTAGGCAATGATCCCCAGCGCTGACCCCACCATCACAGTGGGCAGAATCGCCAGACCATCCAGCCCATCAGTCAGGTTGACCGCGTTGCTCGCCCCCACAATGACGAAATAGGTGAGCAGGATGAACAGCGGGCCCATACTCCAGGCAAAGTCCTTGAAGAAGGGGATGTACAGCTCGGTGGTCACCGGAGTATCGAAAGCAAGATAGAGATAGAGGGCCGCCGCAAGGCCGGCCAGCGATTGCCAGAAATATTTCCAGCGCGCGGGCAGGCCGCGTGAATCACGCGCGACCACCTTGCGGTAGTCGTCTACCCAGCCAACCGCACCGAATACCGCGGTTACGCCCAGCGCCACCCAGATATACGGATTGCGCAGATCCGACCACAGCAGGCTGCTGATACCGATGGCGATCAGAATGAGGGCACCGCCCATGGTCGGGGTGCCGGATTTACTGAGGTGTGACTGCGGCCCGTCACTGCGCACGGACTGCCCGACCTGATAGAAATTGAGCCGCCGGATCATGGCGGGGCCCACCAACAGGGAAATAGCCAGCGCTGTGCCGGCCGCAAGAATGCTGCGCAGCGTGAGGTACTGGAAGACCTGGAAGCCGCCGGCAAAGTGGGTCAGGTATTCGGCCAGAAATAACAGCATGTCAGTTCCCCGTCTCGCGCAAGGTAGCCAGCAGGTGCTCCATGGCAACGCCGCGAGAACCCTTGATCAGTACTGTATCTTCGGCACCGAGGTCCGCGCGCAGCGCCGCAGCCACCTCGTCGCAATCGGCAAACCATTCACCACCGAACTTCTCCACCGCACCCCGCAGATCAGACCCCACGGCATACCGCCGCTCGATACCCCGTTCTCTGGCATAGGCCCAGACGTCTCGATGCAGCTGCTCGCTGCCTTCCCCCAGTTCCAGCATCGCACCGAGCACCAGCGTGCGGCGTCCGGGACAACCGGCGAGCACATCGATGGCCGCGCGTACGGAGCCCGGGTTCGCGTTGTAGGTATCGTCGATCAATACCGAACCACCCAGGCCGGGCACCCGTGTGCCGCGCCCGGCCGTGGGCTCGACACTGGCGAGCGCCGCGGTGATATCGGCAAGACTGAGCTCACAGGCCAGGCCCACGGCGACGGCAGCGAGCGCGTTGGACACGTTGTGCCGACCGGGCAGCTGCAGGCGCACCGGTGCTTCTCCAGACGGCGTTGTGACGACAAACGTCATGCCCGCCGCACCACGTGGCTGTATGCTGTGCGCACTGATGGCAGCGGCCTGCTCCAGGCCATAGTCGAGCACCGTGGCGCCTGCGGCGCGGCTGCGCCAGCGCGCCGCCCAGGGCTGATCCGCGTTGACAACCGCGACACCCGCACCTTCCAGGCCCGTGTAGATTTCACCCTTGGCGGACGCGACACCCTCCAGGCTACCGAAGCCCTCAAGGTGGGCAGGCATGGCATTGAGCAACACGGCGATGTTCGGACGCGCCAGTTCGCACAACCAGGCCACATCACCCTCGCGACAGGCGCCCATCTCGATAACCGCAAAAGCGTGCTCAGGGGTCAGGCGCAACAGCGTCAAAGGCACGCCGATTTCGTTGTTGAGGTTGCCCTCGGTTGCCAATACCGGGCCGCGGCGCGACAACACGGCAGCAATCAGGTTCTTGGCGGTTGTTTTACCGGCACTGCCGGTAATCGCCACCACCGGTGACTTGAACAATCCGCGGTTGAACGCACCCAAGTGGCCCAATGCGCGCTGTGTGTCAGTCACCTGCAACAGCGCCAGCGGCGTATCCAGGTCACGACCGACCACAGCGGCGACAGCGCCGGCACTCGCAACGTTTGCCAGAAAGTCGTGGCCATCAAAATGCTCGCCCTGAAGCGCAACGAACAAATCGCCCGCTGCCACCTTGCGGCTATCGGTGGTGACACCGCTTACTGTAAGGTCGCCGCCGCGCAGACGCGCCTGCAAGGGCTCGCACAACTCACCGAGATGGAAGTCGCGCATCATGACGCTGCCCTCCGCTGCAGGGCGCCTGCCGCGCAGTCCACATCGCTGAACGCACAGCGTTGATCACCGATGATCTGGTAGGTTTCGTGCCCTTTGCCGGCGATCAGCACGCAATCGCCCGGCTGCGCCTGATCGATGGCCAGGTTGATGGCTGCCGCCCGATCCGTCTCCACAAGCGCCACCCCCTGGCAGCCCCGCTGGATTTCGTCGAGGATCGCCTGCGGATCTTCGCTGCGCGGGTTATCGGAGGTCAGGACCACGGCATCCGCCGCCGCACAGGCCACGCGCCCCATAACCGCACGCTTGGCCGGATCGCGGTCGCCGCCACAGCCGAACACCACCAGCAAACGACCCGCAACCTGCGGCCGCAGGGCCTGCAGCGCCTTCTCCAGCGCGTCGGGCGTATGCGCATAGTCCACGACCACCTGTACACCCAGGGTGTTCGCCACGCTCTGCATGCGTCCCGGCACGGGCTGCAGGCTCGCTACCGCTGCCAGCACCGACGGCAGGTCGCCGCCGAGCAACACCGCGCAGCTGAGCGCTGCCAGCGCGTTGGACAGGTTGAAGTCACCGGGCAGGGGCAGCGACAGGGTCGCCTCGCCCCAGGGGGTTTGCAGTTGGGCGCGGGCGCCACCGGGGAAAAACTCCACTTCCACGACACGCACATCTGCCGGCTCACCGCGACTGGAAAAAGTCAGCGACTCGACGTCAGCCGGCAGGGCAGCGAGCATCTGCGCGCTGTAGGGATCATCGGCATTGACCACCGCAAAGCGCAGGCCACGCTGGGAAAAAAGCTGCTGCTTGCTGCGCGCGTAGGCCGCCATGTTGCCGTGGTAATCGAGATGGTCGTGCGAGAGATTGGTAAACACGGCAACGTCAAACTGCATACCCTGCACGCGCCCCTGGTCCAGCGCGTGGGATGACACCTCCATGCATACGGCATCCACCCCCTGGTCACGCCAGGCTGCGAGCTGCTGCTGCAGCGCGACAGCATCCGGCGTGGTGTTGCGGGCTTCTGTTGCGCTGTCATCCAGCACGGCGCCCAGCGTACCGATAACGCCACACCGGTAGCCGGTGGCGCGCAGCAACTGCGCCAGCAACCGGCTGGTGGTGGTTTTGCCGTTAGTGCCGGTCACCCCCACCGTGATCATCGCCGCGCTGGGATCGCCATACAGGCGAGCGGCGATTTCACCTGCCGCCTGCGCCAGCTCCGCCTGCTCCAGCAACGGTACATGCAGTGCATCGACAAAGCCGGCTACCGGTGGCTCCGCCACGACGGCGACGGCACCCTGCGCCACTGCCTGCTCGATAAACTGGCGGCCATCATGTGACGCGCCAGGCAAGGCCAGGAACAGATCGCCGGGACCTACGCGGCGGCTGTCCAGCTGCACACCAGTCACCTGAACGTCTGCCCAGGCCGCGGCCCGGGCACCGAGCAGATCAGACAGCGGCATGCGTGGCTGAGAGGCTGCGAGTGCGCTCATCCCGACACCCCCGCGCCCTGCGCCGCGAGTACCAGCGCGGCGTCGTGCTCGTCTGGCGGCAGATTCAGCAAACGCAATGTGCCCTGCGCGACCCGCGAGAACACCGGGGCGGCCACTGCGCCACCGCCGGTCGCTTCACCCTGGGGTTCATTGATCACCACCACGGTGACAAAACGTGGGTCGGCAATCGGCGCGATGCCAGCAAAGAAAGCGATATGCTTGTTGTCCTGGTAGCCGCCGGGGCCCACCTTGCGCACGGTGCCGGTTTTACCGCCCACCGCGTAACCGGGCACCTGGGCGCGCCGTGCGGTGCCGTGTTCTTCGGTCACCCGCTGCAGCACTTTGCGCACTTCGCGTGCGATATCGGCTTCCACCACGCGTATTCCCACGGGCGCCGTTTCATTCGCCGCAAGCAGGGACACCGGCGGCATCACCCCGTCATTGGCGAACGATGCGTAGGCGTGCGCGAGCTGCAGTGGTGTCGCGGTAAGGCCGTAGCCAAAGGCCAGGGTCACTTTTTCGATATCGCTCCAGCGGCGCCGGTTGGGCAACTGGCCGGCACTTTCGCCCGGGAAACCCGTGCCCAGTGCAGCACCGAAACCGAAACGGCGGAACACGTCCTGTATCGGCTCATGGCCAATGTCGAGGGCGATCTTGGTCACACCCACCTGGCTGGACTTCTCGATCACGCGCGAAACGGAAATCTCGCCGTAGTTCCGGGGATCCGGTAACGTCTTGCGACCCACGCGGATACGTCCCGGCGAGGTATCAATCATGCTTTCGGTGGAATAGCGGCCGCTCTCCAGCGCTGCAACCAGCGTGAAGGTTTTCATGGTAGAGCCCGGCTCGAACATGTCGGTCACCGCACGGTTGCGGGTCTGATCGGGGCTGATGCCGCGGCGGCCATTGGGGTTGTACACCGGGTGATTGACCATGGCCAGCACTTCGCCGGTATGGCTGTCGAGGGTGACGATGCTGCCGGAGGCGGCGCCGGTGAGCGCCATGGCGCGTTGCAGCTCTTGGTGATGCAGGTACTGCAGGCGCAGGTCGATGCTCAGCCGCAGGTCCTTGCCGGACCGTGCGGGTTCGAGCACACCGATGTCGCGCACAACATCACCGCGCAGGTCCTTGATGTACTGCTTCTTGCCGGGCGTGCCCTTGAGCCAGTCGTCGTACGCCAATTCCAGCCCGGCGATGCCGCGCCCATCGAGATTGGTGAAGCCCACCAGATGGCCCGCCACTTCTCCCGCCGGGTAATAGCGCTGGTATTCACGGCGCCCGGATACGCCGGGCAGTTTGAGTGCAAGGACTTCACGTGCGGCTGCCGGCACCATATGGCGGCGCAGATACATGAACGAACGGCCCGTGAAGCGGTCCAGGCGTGCCTGCAGGTCCGCAAGGGGCATGTCCAGCGCTGTGGCCAGCGGCGAGAGATCTTCTACTGCGGTGAGCAAGCGGGGATCGGCCACCAGCGAAATCACGGGGGTACTCACGGCGAGGGGCTCACCGCGACGGTCTGCAATCACGCCCCGGTAGGCGGGAATTTCCGCGTTGCGCATGGCACGACTCTCGCCCTGGTCCTGCAGGAAACTGCGGCCATGCTCGACATCCAGAACCTGCAGCGACAGCACGCGCCCCACCAGCAATGCGAGCATGGCCAGCAATGCGATAGCCACCAGGTAAAAGCGCCAGGGCGCTACGGCAGCAAGACGCGACCGACTCATGGACGCACCACCTTGAGGCTTTCCAGCACCGGCGCCTGCATCTGCAACTCGCGAGTGGCCACGCGCTCAACACGATAGTGCGATGCCCAGGTGCTCTGCTCCAGCAGCAGACGCCCGTAATCTTCCTGCAGGTACCACTGATCCGCCTCCAGCTGCTGCAAGACGGCATAGAGCTGACGGCAGCCATGTGAGCTGTGAATAACACCAAACGCAGAACCCAGCACCAGCGTCAGCAGGGCGCCAAGCAGCGCAAGGGATTGCAGGCTGATGCTGCGCTCCGGGGCGATTGCCGGGGATGTGGTGCGGCCAGCCATCAGCTGATCTTCTCGGCGACGCGCATGATGGCACTGCGCGCACGCGGGTTTGCAGCGACTTCGTCGGCGCTCGCGCGCACCGCTTTGCCGACCAGTCGCATATGCCGGTTGAGCGCGCTGTCGCGCACCGGCACACCGGCGGGCAGCGCATCACCACGTGCCATATCGCGCATGTAACGCTTCACCAGCCGGTCTTCCAGGGAATGAAAGCTGATCACGACCAGCCGGCCTCCCACCTTGAGCAAGCCCAGTGCCTGCGCCAGCAGCTCAACCAGGTCATCCAGCTCGCGGTTGATATAGATTCGAATACCCTGGAATGCCCGCGTCGCCGGATGCTTGTGCTTCTCCCAACGCGGGTTGGCCTCACTGACAATCTTCGCCAGGCGACCTGTGGTCACAATAGGTGCCTCGGCGCGCGCTGCAACGATGGCACCGGCGATCCGGCGTGCAAAGCGCTCCTCGCCGAACTCTTTCAATACCGCGGCGATATCCTGCTGCGCCGCTCGCCCCAGCCACTGCGCTGCGGTCTCGCCGCTGCTGGTGTCCATACGCATATCCAGCGGACCATCGTGCTGGAAACTGAAACCGCGCTCGCTGTTGTCGAGTTGCGGGCTGGAGACCCCGAGGTCGAGCAGGATGCCGTCGACAGCCTCGATATCACGCGAGCGCAGCTGGGCAGGCAACGCCGCAAAAGAGCCATGAAAGAAACTGAAGCGTGCGTCTGCAGCGCTGAGTTCGGACGCCACCAGTGCGGCTGCCGGATCCTTGTCGACACCCAGCAGCCGGCCATTGGGCGCCAGCTGTTGCAGCAGGGCGCGGCTGTGACCACCACGACCGAACGTGCCATCGACATAGATACCATCGCTTGTCGTCACCAGAGCATCCACCGCCTCTCGTAACAAAACTGTTTGATGCATGTCGCTCACCTACAGTGGGAGAGACACGAGTTCGTCGGGCAACTCCGCTTCGGGACCGGACTCCAGCAGCGCCTGTTCGCACTCTGCCAGCCACAGCTCCTCCGCCCACAACTCCATCTTGTTGCCCTGCCCCACCAGCACCAGCCTCTTGTCCAGATGCGCGTAATCACGCAGCGGCTGAGGCAGCAGGCAGCGGCCGTTACTGTCCATCTCGATGTCAGTGGCGTAGCCCAGCACCAGGCGCTGGAAGCGCTTGACCGCCTGCTTCAGGGCGGGCAGGGCCTGTATGTGCTTTTCGATGCGCTCCCAGTCGGGCAGCGGATAGATGACGAGGCATTTCGCCTGCGTGTCGATGGTCACCACGATCTGGCCGTCACAGAGGGCACGCAACGGCTCGCGCTGGCGCGCTGGCATGGCCAGTCGCCCCTTGGCGTCCATATTGATGTGCTGTACCCCGCGAAACACGCCAGTTTCCCCCGCTTATCCGGCCCTTAAAAACCACAAAAAACCAGATATATCCACTTCTTCCCACTTTTCGACACTATAGGGGCGCAGCAATTGGAGTGTCAAGCGAGCCAGTCGCGAAAAACGTTTTAATTTCAGCTAATTAGCGCTGATTGACGGATGATTCTTCAGCTTCTGAGAGGGTACGTGAAAACAAAAAATACGTTAAAACAGACCGCTAACATCGTATATTAAGGATTCACTTTAAGTTAAAGGTTATTTTCTTCTGCCAGCAGCCACGTTTTAGTAGAAAAAAACATAAGCGGCAACGTGGGGCGCAAGCAACGCGGCGGCAAATGGTGCCGCCGCGTTGGCAAGGGGATAAGTGAGTCGGTCGATAAGCCGGGTTCTGTCGTGGACGATCATTCATCTGCGACCGGCGTCGCCGCCGGCCTGTAGCGACCTACCCGAATCCACTGCGGGCCGCAGCATACGGATTCCTATTTGGTCTTGCTCCGAGTGGGGTTTACCATCGCCACGCCTGTTGCCAGCCGCGCGGTGCGCTCTTACCGCACCTTTTCACCCTTACCCGACTCGCGCCGGGCGGTATCCTTTCTGTTGCACTTTCCGTAGGCTCGCGCCCCCCAGGCGTTACCTGGCACCCTGCCCTGTGGAGCCCGGACTTTCCTCCCCTGGCCGAAACCAGAAGCGATCGCCTGACCGACTCGGCGGCAAGCCTACCCGCTGCGCGGCCGCCGGGCAACACAAACTTCCCTGGCGCGAAGGGTGCGTGGGGAGCGCCGGGGTTGTGGTCAGCCCTTTTGCCCCAGCAGATAGTCGTACAGCGCCTTCTTGCGCAGCCCGGTGAGATCGGCAACCACAGCGGAAGCGCGCTTGGCGGGCAACTCTTCAGCCAGTCGCAGCAGCATACGGGTGACATCGGGCGTGAGCGCCTCATCGCGCCCGCGCTGGCCGCTAACAGCGAGCACAATCTCGCCACGCTGCTGGTTGCTGTCGGCTGCCACGAAACCCGCCAGGTCAACCAGGGGCGCCCGCTTCAGCGTTTCGAAGGTTTTGCTCAACTCCCGCGCCAACAGCGCCTCGCGCTGGTCACCAAAAGCCGTCACCATGTCCTGCAGGGTCTCTGCTACCCGGTGCGGTGCCTCATAGAACACCAGAGTGGCCGATTCCGCCGCCAGGTCCTGCAGGCGGCGCGCACGGGCGCCCGCCTTGGCGGGCAGAAAGCCCTCAAACAGGAAGCGGTCAGTGGGCAGGCCAGAGGCGCTGAGCGCGGCGATCGCGGCACAGGGTCCGGGCAGTGGAATCACTCGGTGACCGGCGTCCTGCGCGTCGCGCACCAGGCGATAACCGGGGTCGGAGATCAGTGGTGTGCCGGCATCCGACACCAGCGCCACCACCCCACCAGCGGCGATGCACTCCAATATGCGCGCCTGCGCCCGCTCGCCGCTGTGCTCATGGTAAGCCAACAGCGTCGCCGTGATGGAAAAATGCTGCAGCAGGCGCGCGGTGTGCCGCGTATCCTCTGCTGCGACAATATCCGCCGCAGTAAGTACCGCCAGGGCACGCGAGGTTATATCTCCCAGGTTGCCGATTGGCGTGGCAACAACATATAGTCCGGACTCCACTGATCACCCCTGGCCCTGTATCATTTACCTGGCATGGACCTCACCGCTGGTGGCTGCGGTCCCGTTGCAGCCGGAAGGATAGCATGACGCGTACAATGACCCAGACCACCGCGGGCGGCAAAGCAGCAGCGGCGGCCATTCTGCTGCTGGCCCTGGCCACTGGCTGCACCACCGCGCCCCCTGAGCCGGTCGCGCCCGGCGCACAGGAAGCGGTGCCAGAGGCTCCAGCGGAGCCCTCGCCCACGTTGCTCCCGCCCATGCCCACAAGCCGCTGGGACACGACCTTCGAGCAGACCCGCGCCGCTCTGCGGGCGCGCGACTGGATGACTGCCGAGCAGACCCTGGCAAGCCTTCCAGAGGACCTGGACGCGGCTGACCGCAGCCGACGGGACTTCCTGCTTGCTCGTGCGGCATTTTTGCGCGGCGACCTCGAGCGCACAGACGCCCTGCTCACCGCCGGGCCAGAGGAAGACGTTCCCGCGGCACTGCGCCTGGAGCAGGCCGAGTTCACCCGGGAGATTGCACAGCTCGCCGGGGACTGGCTAACAAGCGCACGGATTGGGGCAGGGATACTGACGCAGCAACCCGCCGATGCAGGTCTGCGCCGCGCTATCTGGCGCGACCTCAACCGCAGCAGCGAGGCCGCTATGGCAACAGCCCTCGCCGACGCGCCCGACGCTGACTGGCGCGGTTGGCTGGAACTGGCGTTACGGGACCGGCGCGCCGAAAACCCGCAATCTCTGCAGGAAGCGCTGTTAGAGTGGCGCAACCAACACCCCTCTCACCCCGCTGCCATGCAGCTGCCGGGAGGCCTTGAGTATATTGCCCGGGGCGTGCGCGCACCGCGGAAGGTGGCACTGCTGTTGCCACTCAGTGGGCGCCTGGCGCCTGCCGCACGAGCGGTGCAGGACGGCTACCTGGCCCATTACTTTGCCGCCCGGGCGCGCGGGGAGACCCCCTATACGCTCGACGTCATCGATACCACCGCCCATGAATCCGCTGCCGCCGCGTACGGCCAGGCAATTGCCGACGGTGCGGAGATCGTCGTAGGACCACTGAGCAAGGAAGCGGTCGCTGAGCTGGGGCAGATACCCGAACGCCCCGTACCCATCCTGGCCCTGAACCGCACCGACAGTGACGCCCTGCAAAGTGGCAGCGCACTGGTGCAGCTGTCGCTGGCACCCGAGGATGATGCACAACGCATCGCCGAACTGGCCTACGGTTCCGGTGCGCGGAAGGCACTGCTGCTGCGCCCCGCCGGCGAGCGCGGCGCGCGGCTCGAGGACGTCCTGCAGGAACGCTGGCAGGCACTGGGGGGCCAGACTGTCAGCACCGCGAGCTACGCCAGTGCCGAGGCCTACTCTGACAACATCAAGAATGCGCTCAACCTCAACGCCAGCGAACAGCGTGCCAGCGACATCCGCAGTATGCTGGCCACCAACATCGAATTCACCCCGCGCCGGCGACAGGATATCGATGTCATCTTCCTGCTTGCGGATTCCCCGGTTGAGGCGCGCTCCCTCAAGCCCCTGCTGGCATTTCACTATGCGGGTACAGTCCCCGTGTACGCCACATCCAGCGCCTACAGCGGAGTTCCCGACCCGAAAGATCGCGACCTGAACGGCCTGCGTCTCGCCGAGATACCCTGGCTGCTCGGCAGCAACCCGGGGCTGCGGGTTGCCATTGCCGCCGGCGACACCGGAAGCGACAGTCTCGCCCGCCTCAACGCACTGGGGGCGGATGCGTGGCTGGTGCAGTCCCGCTTCGCCCAGCTGCAGGCCGGCGCCGATGCCCTGCTGCGAGGGGACACGGGGCTGCTGCGACTGGACCCCAGCCTGCGCTTGCAGCGTGAGCCTGTATTGGCGGTATTTGATGGCAGCGACCTGGCCCAGCCGTGACCTATACTGCCACCGAGGCAGGGAGGCTTCGGTATGCAGAGCCCGGGAGACTGGTATGAGGACGCGGCAGCACGCTGGCTCTGTGCGCGGGGATGGCAGGTGGTGCAGCGCAACTTTCGCTGCAAACTGGGGGAAATCGACATTATCGCCTTCGACGGCGAGTGCCTCGTGTTCGTGGAAGTACGCGCGCGCAGCAACCCACGCTTCAGCTCCGCCGCCGCATCGGTGGACAGGCGAAAACAGCGCAAACTGCTGCGTGCCGCCCGCGTATTCCTGCAACACAACGCGCACTGGCAAGCCAGGCCCTGTCGATTTGACGTGCTTGCCTTCAACCCGCGACAATCCCTGCCTGAACCGGCGCCGCAGTGGATTCGCAGCGCTTTCAGTGCCTGACTCCCCAGCGACGGACATAGTGCATGGATGATGACTACGGGCTGATCGCCGATACCGTGCAGGACACCATCAGCACGCTGGCGATGGCGGTAGATGAGCTGGCCGACCCCATTCAGCGGGCCGCCGCCAGTATGGTGGCGACGCTATTGCGGGAGGGCAAGGTGATGGCTTGCGGCAATGGTGTGGATGCGGGCTTGAGTCAACTGCTTTGCAGCAGCCTGCTAGCCGGGCTCGAACGCGACCGACCTTCCCTCCCCGCCATGGCCTTGTCAGCAGATGGCGCCAGCCTCACCGGTATCGCGCACGAACACGGCCTCGATGAGATCTGGGCGTGCCAGGTGCGAGCGCTGGGGCAACCGGGTGACACGCTGGTTTGCTTCAGCAGCGCCACCGCCGCCGGCAGCCTGTTGCGGGCAATCGAAGCGGCACGTGAACGCAACGTTGCCGTTGTCGTGCTGTCCAACGCACAAGACGCAGCGCTCAGCCAGCTTTTGGCGGGCACGGATATCGCCGTTGCCTGCACCGCCACCCGGCGCCCGCGGGTGATAGAATTGCACACGGTGATCATTCACTTGCTTTGTGAACTGATTGATCGCAGCCTGTTCGGCAACTACAACGGAAACTGATCATGAAACAACTTGCACCGCTCCTCACCCTTCTCGGCAGCCTGCTTCTCACCGGCTGCGGCAGCATGCTGGCGACCGTTGAGGCCGAGTCCATCGAGGATCAACCCGACGAGCGCACCATGGCACAGCGACTTGAGGACGAGAGCATCGAAATCAAGGCCATCGTCAACATCCACGCCGCGAATACCGCGTTCGACGACGCCCACCTGATCGCCGTGAGCTACAACGGTTTCGTGCTGCTTGCCGGGCAGGTGGGCACCGCTGACCTGAAAACCCAGGCGGCCGATGAAGTGCGTAAAATACGCGGTGTACGGCGCATCTACAACGAAATCGATGTGAAGGCACCCACAGGAGCTCTGGTGCGCACCAGTGACGCGTGGATCACCACGAAAATCAAGTCCTGGCTGCTGACCAACATGGATACACCCGGCATGCGCACCAAGGTGGTCACCGAAAACAGCGTGGTATATCTGATGGGGCTGGTATCGAAAGAAGAGGCGCGCAGAATAGCGGATGTAGCCGCCTCGGTCTCTGGCGTAACCCGCGTGGTGCAGTTGTTCGAAACCATTCCGTAAGCGCGGCGCACAGGCGCCGCGCCAGGCTACGTCACTACTTGACGATCTTCAGTGACGGCCGACCTTCCGGTTTCGACGTGGCGCCCGCCCCATCATCTCCAGAGGGGTCATCGGGCGGCTCGGGTGACTCTTCCGCCTCAAAGACCATTCCCTGGCCATTCTCACGGGCATAAATCCCGATCACCGCACCCACCGGCAGCAGGATATCGGTGGGTGTGCCGCCGAACCGGCCATTGAAACTGATCCACTCATTGCCGATCAGCAGCTCAATCACCGCGCTCGGGCTCACATTGAGCACGATTTGACCGTCCTTCACATACTGAGAAGGTACTTCAACACCCGGCCGTCTGGCATCGACCAGCAGGTAGGGCGTACAGTCATTGTCGACAATCCACTCGTACAACGCCCGCATGATGTACGGGCGGCTGGGTGTCATTGTCGCGGTGTCGTCACTCATGCGCTGGGTTTACCCTTCGTCGTTTCCCCTAGGGGCGCATCTCACGTTCCTGCTCGGAGAGGCTCTCCTGGAACGATTCACGGCCAAACAGCGCATCCATATACGACAGCAGCGGCTTGGTCTGCTTGCCCGGGCGCACATCGATGCCCAAGGAGGGCAGGCGCCAGAGGATGGGGGCCAGGCAACAGTCCACAAGCGTGAACTCCTCGCTCATGAAGAATGGCTTTTCCGCAAAGATAGGTGCAATACCCACCAGACCGTCGCGCAATTCCTTGGTCGCCTTGCTGACCACGTTGTCGCTGCGGGAATGCTGAATGGAATCCACCAGCGAGCACCAGTCCTTCTCGATACGATGGATATACAGGCGACTCTCCGCGCGCGCGACCGGGTAAACCGGCAGCAGGGGTGGATGCGGGAACCGCTCGTCCAGATACTCCATCATCACCTTGGACTCGTAGAGCACGAGATCCCGATCAACCAGCGTCGGCAGTGAGTTATAGGGGTTCAAGTCAGCCAGCTCCGCGGGAGGGTGGGCGCTATCCGACTCGATCATGTCGACCGTCACGCCCTTCTCGGCGAGTACGATACGCACACGGTGGCTGTATTGGCTGGCACTGTCAGAGAAGAAGGTCATGGAAGACCGTTTCGCCACCACACCCAGTGCGTTGTCATCAGCTCGTTTCATAGTGCAATCCAGAACGTGGGGGAGACCGGCAAAATGCCGGTCCCGGGGGCATATCAGTGAACGTCTTTCCAGTACTCGCGGTTCAGCAACCAGGCGAAGACGAAGAACAGCAGGATGAACAACAACACGTACACGCCAATGCGCTGCCGATCCGCCGCGCTCGGTTCTGCCGTGTAGGCGAGGAAGTTCACCAGATCGTACATGGCGCTGTCGAACTCTTCGGGCGACATGGAGCCCTCCTGCACCAGATTGAACTGACCGCAGGGTTCCTCCAGCAGGGGTTCACCCGTCAAGGGGTCGCGCCGCACGCCGCCGTTGTTGGCTTTGCCCGGCCCCATGGCACACGCCTGCAGACCCTGCAGCTCCAGCAGCACGTGGGGCATGCCGACATCCTTGAAGACCTTGTTGTTCACCCCGTATGGACGGCTCTCATCCAGGTAGAAGGTGCGCAGGTAGGTGTACAGCCATTCCGGCTGACGGGCACGGGATACCAGCGTCAGATCCGGTGGGGTGGCGCCAAACCAGGTCTTCGCCAGGCGGTCATCCATCGCATTTTCCATCAGCGACCCGATGCGAACATCAGGGTCGAAGATCAGGTTGTCGCTGAACAGGTCCTCGGGAATGCCGAGGTCCTCTGCGGTACGCTTGTAGCGAGCATACCCAAGTGAATGGCAGGCCATACAGTAGTTCATGTACAGCTTCGCGCCATTCTGCAGCGACGGCTGGTCGTGAGGATTGACGCTGATGTCGTCGCAGGGCATCGAGCCGCAGTTGTATTCACCGCCGGCACCTACAGCCTTCAGCGGCAGAATGGTCAGCGCAAGAATCAGCGCCAGCCCGGCAAGGCTACCCCAGAAACCGATACCGCCGTCCATGGTGACACGCTCAGGTACGGGCTTGGTCTTGTCCAGCGTGGACCAGATCGGCATCAGCAGGAAGAAGGCGAAGTAGAACACCGAGCAGATCTGCGCCAGCAGGGTACGCTCGGGTGTTGGCGACTTGACGCCCAGCACACCGAGGACCAGGAAGCTGGCCACGAACAAAACCAGCATGACCTTGTTCAGCGTGCCACGATAACGCCAGGACTTGACCGGGCTGCGATCCAGCCACGGCAACAGGAACGGAATCGCGACCGAAGCGGCAAAGGCAATAAAGCCCCAGAACTTGTCCGGCACCGCGCGCAGCACCGAGTAAAAGGGCGTGAAATACCATACGGGCGCAATGTGATCCGGCGTCTTCAGCGCGTTGGCTTCTTCGAAGTTCGCGTACTCGAGGAAGAACCCGCCCATTTCCGGCATGAAGAACATCACCGCACAGAAGATAAACAGGAACACACCTATGGCCTGCAGGTCGTGCACCGTGTAGTAAGGGTGGAAGGCTACGCCGTCCAGCGGCACGCCATCGGGCCCTTTGTTCTTCTTGATGTCGACCCCATCCGGGTTGTTCGAGCCCACTTCATGCAGCGCCAGCAAGTGCAGCACCACCAGGGCGAGCAACACGATCGGCAGCGCAACCACGTGCAGGGCGAAGAAGCGGTTCAGGGTCACGCCGGAAATCAGGTAGTCGCCACGAATCCAGGTCACCAGGTCCTCACCGACCACCGGAATGGCGCCGAACAGCGAAATGATCACCTGCGCGCCCCAGTAGGACATCTGGCCCCAGGGCAATACGTAGCCGACGAAGGCCTCGGCCATCAACACGACAAAAATCAGCATGCCGAAGATCCAGATCAGCTCGCGCGGCTTCTTGTAAGAGCCGTAAATAAGTGCCCGGAACATGTGCAGGTAGACCACCACAAAGAAAGCGGAGGCACCCGTGGAGTGCATATAGCGCAGAATCCAGCCGTAGTCGACATCACGCATGATGTATTCGACCGAGGCAAAGGCCTGTTCGGCGCTGGGGGTATAGTTCATGGTGAGCCAGATACCGGTCAGCAGCTGGTTAACCAGAACCAGCAGTGACAGCACACCAAAGTAATACCAGAGATTGAAGTTCTTGGGCGCGTAGTACTGTCCCATGTGGGTGTTCCAGGCACGCATGATGGGCAGGCGTTCGTCGACCCAATCCCGAAGTCCTACAAGCATATTGATCATCAGGCTGCCTCCGCGTCCACGCCAATTACCAGAACCGACTCGGTCTCATAGGAGTACGGCGGCACCACCAGGTTGGTGGACGCCGGGACGCCGGCGTAGACGCGCCCGGACAAATCGAACTTGGAACCGTGGCAGGGGCAGAAAAAGCCACCCAGCCACTCGTCGCCGCCCAGATCGGCGGCGCCGACCTCGGGTCGATATTTGGGCGCGCACCCCAGGTGCGTGCACAGCCCTTCGGCAACAAAGATCTCCGGGCGCAGGGCGCGCGCCGGACCATCGATATAGGCCGGTTGCGTTGATATCGAGGAATCCGGATCTTTCAGCTCACCGGTCAGTTTGTCGAGATCGGCCAGCATGGCCGCGGTGCGATGGACCACGTAAACCGGCTTGCCCCGCCACTCCACAACGACCATCTGGCCGGGTTCCAGCTTGCTGATGTCCGCCTTCACGGGCGCACCTGCGGCCTTCGCCTTGGCCGAGGGATTCCACGACCCGACGAACGGCACCGCGATTCCCACTGCGCCGGCAACGCCAACCACACTCGTCGCGGCGGTCAGGAAACGTCTCCTGCCGGTGTTCACGCCATCGCTACTCATGCTCTTCACTCCTGATTACCGGGCCGCCCGCTTGCGCTGGCAGACTCGGAAGACGACTTCGCAAAAAATGCTGCAAATAGTAATGATTTTGCCCGTTGCTGGCAACACAAAGCCCCGGAAAGCGCGTGGCCTTTGCCAGCAAGCTACTGTTTTTTCAGCACAAAAAAACGCCCGGCCTGAATACCAAACCGGACGTTTTCGAAACAAGGCAGCCGGCCCAATTGGCCAACCGCACGCTCAGCGCTTGGAGTACTGCGGACGCTTGCGCGCCTTGCGCAAACCCACTTTCTTACGCTCCACCTCACGCGCATCACGCGTGACGTAGCCGGCACGACGCAGTGTGCCGCGCAGCGCTTCATCGTAATCCATCAGGGCGCGGGTGATACCGTGGCGAATAGCGCCGGCCTGACCAAAGCTGCCGCCGCCCTCGACGGTCACATTGACGTCAAACTTGTCGGACAACTCCACCAGCTCAAGCGGCTGGCGCACAATCATGCGCGCCACTTCGCGACCAAAATACTGGTCGAGCGGACGCTTGTTGACCGTGATGTTACCGCCGCCGGTCTGGATGAATACGCGCGCCGTGGAGGTCTTGCGGCGGCCGGTTCCGTAATACTGGGTTGCTGACATAAGAGAGTTATCCGTTAGATGTTCAATGCTTGCGGCTGCTGGGCGGTGTGCGGATGCTCTGCGCCCGCGTAAACCTTGAGCTTCTTGAACATGGCCCGACCCAGCGGATTGCGGGGCAGCATGCCCTTCACCGCGGTCTGCAAAACACGCTCAGGCGCCTTGTCGATGAGCTTCTCGAACGAGATGGACTTGATACCACCGATAAAGCCTGTGTGGTGGTGGTACATCTTGTCCGTGGCCTTGGCTCCGGTCACGTGGATCTTTTCCGCGTTGATGACGACGATATAGTCGCCGGTATCAACGTGCGGTGTGTACTCAGCCTTGTGCTTGCCGCGCAAACGGTGGGCAATTTCGCTGGCCAGACGCCCGAGGGTCTTGCCTGATGCATCGACGACAAACCAGTCGTGGCGCACGTCTTCGGCTTTGGCACTGAAAGTTTTCATTAATAAACGCCTCTTGGAGGGCTCCAATTTCGAGAGCGCGAATACTACTGCTTCGCACCCGGCTTTTCAAGCACCGCTGAAAATATTCTGTCGCCGGACAGATTCACTCGCGCTCAGGGACGGTGCTCCCTGGCGAGATAATCGTGAGACTGCATTTCCTGCAAACGGGACACGGTTCGCTGGAACTCGAACCGCAGGCGGTGGCCATCATACAGGTCCATCAGCTGCCTGTCAGCAGCCATCACCAGCTTTACGTTGCGATCGTAGAATTCGTCGACCAGGTTGATAAAGCGGCGTGCGGCATCATCGTTGCCGGCACCCAGGGCCGGCACACCGGACAAGACCACCGCATGGAATTCCCGGGCGAGCTCGATGTAGTCATTCTGTGAGCGCGGCCCGCCACAGAGCTCAGCAAAATCGAACCACACCACATCATCGGCGAGACAGCGGGTGCGAATGGCGCGCCCGTTGATTTGCAGGCTTTCTCCCTCCGTGGCGGCATGCGGTGCCAGCCGCTCGAAGCTCTCGCGCAGGCTGACGTCCGCCTCCGCATCCAGCGGGTAATGGTAGAGCTCGGCCTTCTCCAGGGTGCGCAGGCGATAATCCACTCCCGCGTCCACATTCAGCACCAGGGTATGCTGCTCAATCAGCGCTATTGCCGGCAGAAAGCGCTGCCGCTGCAGGCCGTTTTCATACAGGCGGGCAGGCTCGATATTGGAGGTCGCAACCAGGGTGACGCCGCGCGCGAACAAGGCCTCCATCAGGCCGCCGAGGATCATCGCGTCGGCAATATCGGTGACAAAGAACTCGTCGAAACAGACCACTTTGGCCTCCGCCGCGAGCCGGTCCGCCACGCGCTGCAGCGGGTTCTTCTCCCCCGACAGCTGTTTGAGCTCCGCGTGCACCCGCTGCATGAAGCGATGGAAATGCACACGCAATTTGCCTTCTGCGGGCAGGCAGTCGAAGAAAGTGTCCATCAAATAGGTTTTTCCGCGGCCCACGCCGCCCCACATATACAGGCCACGCTCGGGCTGCGGGCGTTCACGACGCAGCCGCCGCCACCACCCGCCGCCGCGTGCCTCGCGCGCGAGCAGACGCTCGAACAGATCCTGCAAATGACGCACAGCGGTCTCCTGGGCAGGATCACGGGAAAACCCCGGCTGCTGTAAATCCGCCTGATAACGCCCCCAGGGCGACTGTTGCGCTGTATTCACGCCGGACTCCGGCCTCCCGCTGAAGGTAAAACTGGCGGCACACTCTATCCATGCCTCGCCACCTTGGCAACGCCCGGGATCGGCGGGCGCGCCATTCAAACGCCGCTGCGTCAAGTGCGCCTGCCCGGTCTGCGCTAGAGTCGAAGCCAGTTTGAGGTATACTGGCCGAGTCACCCCCCCGCGAAGAAGAGGTAACCCTGTGTACAGTTTGACCATTCTGATCGCCACCGGCGCCATCACTCTGCTAGTGGGGGGCGCTATCGGCCTGCTTATCGGCCGCCGCCTGTCCGCCGACGGCCAGCGGCTGCGCGACACGGAGCGCAAGCTGGACCAAATGACGCAGGACAAGCGCGCCTACGAGAACTCCGTTGTCGAGCACTTCTCGCAAACAGCACGCTTGCTGAACACGTTGACCGACTCCTATCGCAATGTGCACAACCACCTGGCCTCCGGTGCCGAAACCCTGTGCGAAGACAAGGGCCCGGTGTCGCTGGAGCGGCTGCAGGGCGGTGCTGAAGACGACGCGGAGATACCGGCGCACCTGGCGCAAATCCAGCCGCCGCTGGATTACGCGCCGAAAACCTCTCCCGGCGAGAAGGGCATGCTCAATGAAGAATTTGGCATAGAGCGCCAGCGCAAGCCGGTCGAGGAGCGCTGAGCCCCACGCTAAACCGGGTTGTCGATATCGATGAACCGGTGCTCCAGGCCAAACGCTTCCGCCAAGTGCGCGCCTAACGCCTGAACGCCGTAACGCTCGGTGGCGTGGTGCCCGGCGGCAATGAAGTGAATACCCTCCTCCCGCGCAATGTGCACCGTTGGCTCTGACGCCTCGCCGGTCAGAAACAGGTCTGCACCCGCAGCAACGGCATGCTGGATATACGACTGCGCCGCTCCCGTGCACCAGCCAATGCGTTGCACGAGCTCCCCGGCGTTACCCACGTGCAGTGGCTCACGCCCGGTCAAGCGCGCGATGTCGGCGACCAGTCCGGCCGCGCTGCGGGGCTCCGGCAACTGTCCAATATTGCCGACGGCATCGGCGACATCAGCGCGCAGCGGCTGCGAATCGGTGATCCCCAGCAGCGCACCCAGCCGGGCGTTGTTGCCCAACTCAGGGTGGGCATCCAGGGGCAGGTGGTACGCCAGCAGGCTGATATCGTGCTGTAACAACGCAGCCAGCCGTCGCCGCTTCATTCCCACCACCGGCTCGGCCTCGCCGCGCCAGAAGTAACCGTGGTGCACGATGATCGCATCTGCCTGTGCCGCGACCGCTGCGTCAAGCAGGGCCTGACACGCCGTCACGCCAGTCACCAGCCGCCGTACCTTTCCGCGACCCTCAACCTGCAGCCCGTTGGGGCAGTAATCGCGAAAGCGCCCCACGTCCAGCAACTGGTCGATGTAGTGTACGAGTTCCTTGAGCGATACAGACATGAGGGTATTCCGGGTTTTCTGCGGTTTCGTGGCTGTGGACAGACAGGCCATCATATACAATAGCGCTGCGAATCGACACACGGCCGCCACCCTATGACCAACAGCCTGCGCTATTTTGCCTGGCCCGCGATTGCCGGCCTGCTGGCGGCCCTGTTGATCCTGGATCGCTGGGTGCTGCCCCGCAACACCGTGGACAGCGGCGCGGATGCAGCCATGAGCTATGCCGCAGCGGTGCGCAGCGCCACACCCGCGGTTGTCAACATCTATACGGCAAAGCTCATTTCATCGCGCAATGATCCGCGCCCGGGCGACCTGTTCAACCGGCCGTCGAGCCGGATGCCAGCGCAACGCCAGCGCATTGAACGCTCACTGGGCTCCGGTGTGATCATGACCGCCGAGGGTCACATCCTGACCAACAATCACGTCATCCATGAAGCCGATGCCATCCAGGTTCTGCTGCAGGACGGGCGCTCGGCAAATGCCGTGGTGATTGGCACGGACCCGGCCACCGACCTCGCGGTCCTGAAGGTGCAACTCGAGGACCTGCAGCCGATTACCCTCGGCAATTCCGATGCCGCGCGCGTTGGCGATGTGGTGCTGGCTATTGGCAACCCGCTGGGCTTCGGCCACTCGGTGACCCAGGGTATCGTTTCCGCGCTGGGCCGGTATGGTCTGCAGCTGTCGGCCTACGAGGACTACATCCAGACCGATGCCATCATTCATCTGGGCAACTCCGGCGGTGCACTGGTCAATGCACGCGGTGAATTGCTCGGCATCAATACCCTGATTTACACCGGCACCGACCAGTCGAGAGGCGCCGCAACCGGTATCGGCATCAGCCTGGCTACGCCGGTCAATATGGCACTGTTCGTGATGGAAGACCTGATTCGCTATGGAGAAGTCATCCGCGGCTGGCTGGGTGTGAGCGTAGCACCGGTGCGCGGGCTGGATGAACGCCGGCCGGGCATGCAGTTACTGGAAGTCACCGCCATGGCGGAAGACAGCCCTGCGCAGCGCGCTGGTATTCAGGTGCGCGACATCATTACCCATATTGATGGTGAACCGGTGCAGGATGGGCGCATTACCATGCACCGGATTGCCCAGCTGCGCCCCGGAGAGAACATCGACATCACGGTGCAGCGCAATCAGCAGTCCATAGATCTGCGGGCCATTGTTGGCACCCTGCGACACTCCCCCACAATCTGACGACACGGCTCGCTCGCCATCCTGTGGCGGGACATCAGTCGTCGTGCAGGCGCAGTTCCGCGCTGCGGGCGTGGGCCGTCAGGCGCTCGCCCCGCGCAAGCGTCGAGGCAACACGACCCAGGGTTTGCACCCCGGCTTCACTGCACATGATAAGCGAGCTGCGCTTCTGGAAGTCGTAAACGCCAAGCGGTGAAAAGAAGCGGGCC
The DNA here is from genome assembly GCF_000423125.1 of Haliea salexigens DSM 19537. GTDB lineage: Bacteria > Pseudomonadota > Gammaproteobacteria > Pseudomonadales > Halieaceae > Haliea > Haliea salexigens. The sequence continues at coordinate 45,304 of NZ_AUHJ01000014.1, read as the reverse complement.
GTGCGCGAGGTGGGCAGCACGTGGTTCGGGCCGGCGCAATAATCGCCCAGGCTTTCCGAGGTATAGGCGCCCATGAAAATCGCGCCGGCGTGGCGTATGTGCGGCAGTAACGCTTCCGGGTCCGCGACCGACAGCTCGAGGTGCTCCGGCGCCAGGCGGTTGCTGACTGCGACCGCCTCGGCGAGGTCGCGGGTGAGGATCAGTGCTCCACGGCCCGTCAGAGAAGCGCGAATAATATCGGCGCGCTCCATTGTCGGCAGCAGACGCTCGATACTCTCTGCCACGCGCTCGATGTAGCCCGCATCCGGGCACAGCAACAGTGACTGGGCGTTTTCATCGTGCTCCGCCTGTGAGAACAGGTCCATCGCAACCCAGTCGGCGTCGGTGGAGCCGTCGCAGACGATCAGTATTTCCGAGGGGCCGGCGATCATATCGATACCCACCCGGCCGAACACCTGCCGTTTGGCGGTGGCGACATAAATGTTGCCGGGGCCAACGATCTTGTCCACCGCAGGCACCGTGGCAGTACCGTAGGCGAGTGCCGCGACCGCCTGGGCGCCGCCCAGCGTGAACACGCGATCCACTCCGGCAATCGCGGCGGCGGCGAGCACCAGGTCATTGAGTTCGCCGCCCGGAGCCGGCACTACCATGATGATCTCTTCCACCCCGGCCACGCGCGCCGGCAGGGCATTCATGAGTACCGACGAGGGATAGCTGGCCTTGCCGCCGGGGACGTAAATACCGACGCGCTCCAACGCCGTGATCTGCTGGCCGAGCAGATTACCCTCGTCATCCCGGTACTGCCAACTGGCCTGCCGTTGATGCTCGTGATAACTGCGCACCCGCGCAGCGGCCTGCTCCAGGGCCTCCCGCTGCGGCGCAGGGATCGTCGCCAGCGCCTCCTGCAGGCGCTGCGGCGACACCTCGAGTTGCGCCGCGCTGGACAGCGAGCGGTCATCGAAGCGCGCTGTATATTCCAGCAGGGCGGCGTCACCGCGCTGGCGCACAGCCGCGATGATCTCGGCCACAGCCGCTTCCACCGAGGCGTCCAGCCCCTCTTCCCAGGCTGTCAGTGCTTCCAGGCGCTGAACAAAGTCTGCACTGCGGGTATCCAGGCGCTGCATGTCAGTTGTCCCCGGCTGCCGCCGCCAGGCGCTCAATCAGATCCTGTACAACACGGTAACGCGCGCGCATGGAGGCCTTGTTGACGATCAATCGGGAACTGATGTGCGCGATCTCGTCCAGAGGCTCCATACCGTTGGCACGCAGGGTATTCCCCGTATCGACAATATCCACAATCAGATCCGCCAGGTTCATCATCGGCGCGAGTTCCATCGCACCGTAGAGTTTTATCACATCGGCATGCACACCCTGCGCGGCAAAATGGCGACGGGCGATATTGACGAACTTGGTGGCCACCCGCACACGCGCGCCCGAGGCCGACCAGCCTACAGGCCCGGCAGTCATCAAACGGCAGCGGGCGATGCCCAGGTCGAGGGGTTCATAGAGCCCCTCGGCACCGTGCTCAAGCAGAATATCCTTGCCCACCACACCGATGTCCGCCGCGCCGTGGCGCACATAGGTGGGCACATCGGTACCGCGAATCACCACCAGCTGGATGTCCTCGCGCGTCGTCGCAAAGATCAGCTTGCGGCTGCTGTGAATATCCTCCAGCGGCTCGATGCCGGCCCTGGCCAGCAAGGGCAGGGTTTCCTGCAGGATGCGCCCTTTGGTCAGGGCCATGGTCAGTGGTTGCGCCATAGCGGCCTCAGCTCGACAGGCGGCGGATATCCGCCCCCAGTGCCTGCAGTTTCTCCTCGATGCACTCGTAACCGCGATCAATGTGGTAGATACGATCGATGATCGTCTCTCCCTGGGCGACCAGTGCGGCGATCACCAGACTCGCGGACGCGCGCAGGTCACTGGCCATAACCGGCGCACCCTGCAACCCCGGCTGTCCGGTGATGATCGCCGTGTTGCCCTCGATGACGATATGCGCGCCCATACGGTTCATTTCATGGGTCTGGATCAGGCGATTTTCAAAGACTGTCTCGGTCACCGTTGCCGTACCCTCGGCGATGGCATTCATCGCCGTGAACTGGGCCTGCATGTCAGTGGGGAAACCCGGGTAAGGTGCGGTCTTCACGCTCACCGCACGCGGCCGCCGGCCTTCCATATCCAGCGAAATCCAGTCTTCCCCCTGGTCCATCCGCGCACCGGCATCTGCCAGCTTGGCCAGCACCACCTCCAGCGCGTGAGGACAGGTGTCGCGCAACATGATGCGCCCGCCGGTCGCGGCGGCGGCCACCAGATAGGTACCGGTCTCTATACGGTCGGGCATCACGCGGTACTGGCAGCCGTGCAGACGCTCCACCCCGTCAATGGTGATGGTGTCGGAGCCGTGACCGCTGATGCGCGCGCCCATGGCGATCAGGCATTCGGCGAGGTCCACGACCTCCGGCTCGCGGGCAGCGTTCTCGATCACGGTGCGCCCGTTAGCCAACGCTGCCGCCATCATGATGTTCTCTGTGCCACCAACGGTGACGGTTTCCATCACGATGCGGGCACCGCGCAAGCGGCCATCGACCTCAGCATTGATGTAGCCGCCGTCAACGGTGATCTGCGCACCCATCGCCTCCAGGCCCTTGAGGTGCAGGTCCACAGGGCGACTGCCAATGGCACAACCCCCGGGGAATGACACGTGCGCGCGGCCAAATCGAGCCACCATGGGTCCGAGCACCAGAATCGAGGCGCGCATCGTCTTGACCAGCTCGTAGGGCGCGGAAAACTCGGTGACGTCACTGGCGTCCACCTCAATGCCCATTTTTTCGTCCAGGGTGAGCTTGACGCCCATGCAGCCAAGCAGCTCGATCATGGTGGTGATGTCATGCAGATGCGGCAAATTGCTGATCGTTACCCGTTCATCGGTCAGCAAGGTGGCGGCGAGAATAGGCAGTGCCGCGTTCTTGGCACCGGAAATGCGCAGCTCGCCGTGCAGGCGATGCCCGCCGCGAATAGCCAGTTTGTCCACTAGATGCTCCTGCCGAAGGGACTCAACTGTCCGCGGCCCATTGTTCGGGGGTAAACGTGCGAATATTGACCGCGTGTATACTGCCGTCAGCGATTTGCTCGGCAAGGCCCGCGTACACGAGTTGCTGCCGCTGCACCGGGCGCTTGCCCTCAAATACCGCACCAATCACCGTGATATCGTAGCGGTTGCCCGCCCCTTCTACCTGCACCTGGCACCCCTGCAGATGATTCTCGAGCAGCGCTGATACCGTTGCCGCGTCCATCATGTATTGTCCCCGAAATATCTCAATATGGCGCAAAACGCCGCATTCTAGGCGAATCGCCGGTCAGTGGCGAGCGCTGCGGCAGCCGATGCTGTGGCAGCCAATGCTGCGGCAGCCGATGCTGTGGAAGCCAACGCTGTGGCCGGCCAACCGCCTCGTCTTCAACCGTCGATGTCCACGGCCGACCACTGGGCGATCACGGTATCGAGGTCGCCGTCGTATTTGCGCGCAGAGGCTTCAAACTGACTGCGATAGATCTCCCCGAGGTTGACGTCCTCGATAACCAGATTGCGCAGCTTCCAACTGCCATCGCGATCGCGGCCCATGTGGTACACCAGAACATAGGGCTCCGCACCGCTGTTGTAAATCAGCTGTCGCACCGCGGCGCGAGGCCCCGCCGCTTCTTCATCGCTCAGGTCCGGCACTTCGATCCTCGAGCCGCCAAACGCCAGCAGGCCCTTGCCATAGGTGCGCACCAGGCCCTCACGCATCACCTCGGTGAAGCGCTCCAGTTGCGTTCGCAGCTGGTCGCGACCCGCAGCATCCAGCGAGCGGTAGCGCTCCACACTGGCGTAGGGACCCATCACACCGCGCGCGAAGCCGCGAAAGTCCACCACGTCATCCAGAATGGACTGTAAGTTGTCGTAGAAGCGTTCGGGTTCTGTGTCCATGTAGTCATCAGCTTCACTGACCGCCGACATGACCTGGTCCGTGGCCTCGCGCACCACATCGTGCGCACCCCGTGTCGCAACCGACTCGGAAGCCTGTACGTTAACGGCCACAACCATGAACAGGGTTGCAACCCACTGCAGCAATTGGGTCATACGTTATCCTTGAATGTCATTACATGCCGGCCGGCGCTCTGTATACTGCGCACCCACAACCCGGTACCGCAGGCCGTTGCGGTTTTTGACAACGCGGCGCCAGCTGCAGTTCCATGGTTGTGAAAGCGCGCTACTTTAACAGGATTTGCATGTTTATGCTGTTAGCAACAGCTGCCATTGTTATCGGGTTCCTGATTCTCATCTGGAGCGCCGACGTGTTCATCGCGGGCGCCGCTGCGCTTGCGGCCAACCTCGGCATGTCACCGATCATCATCGGCTTGACCATTGTATCCATTGGCACCTCGGCTCCCGAAATCCTCGTCTCCCTGACTGCCGCGCTCACCGATGCCGGCGAACTGGCGATCGGTAACGCCATCGGCTCCAACATTGCAAACATCGGACTGGTTTTGGGCATGACCCTGCTGATTGCACCGCTAAAAGTGCACCCCGGCTGCATGCGGCGCGAGCTTCCCACCCTGCTGCTGGTTACGCTGGGAACCGCAGTGCTGCTCATTGATGGCGAACTGTCCCGCGTCGACGGCATTGTCATGCTCGCCACCCTTGCGGTCATCATGACCAGCATGCTGCGCGGCGAAGCCACCGACCCCGAGCTGCTGCAGGAAGCGTCCGAGCTGACGCGCCAGCCCGCCCCCCTGCGTACTGCCTGGCTCAAGTTCGGCGGCGGTCTGCTACTGCTGGTCGCGAGCTCACGCTTGCTGGTATGGGGCGCAACCGGTATTGCCGAGCAACTCGGCGTGTCACAGCTGATTATCGGGCTGACCATCGTCGCCATCGGTACCAGCCTGCCGGAACTCGCGGCCACCGTGGCCAGCGCCCTGCGCGGTCATGCCGATATCGCCGTGGGCAATGTCATTGGCTCCAACCTGTTCAACCTGCTAGCCGTGATGGCCATTCCAGGCCTCATCGAGACGCAGGTCCTGAGTGAACTTGTGCTGTATCGCGACTACCTGACCATGGCCGGAATGACCCTGTTGCTGGCGGCGGCGGTGTACCTCAGCCGCGGGCGGCGCAAATCCGGTGACGGAGGCTACGCCTACATCGGCCGCAGCCTGGGCCTACTGTTACTGGCGGGTTACGGCCTGTATTATTACTGGCTGTACCGGACCCGCCAGGCCTGAGCCCTGCCATGCACGCACACGACCCCGATGCCCACATCGCTTCCGCGCAGCGCACCATTCGCATGGAGCGCGATGCCATAGCCCAACTCGAGCCGCGCATCGACGCCAGCTTCGCCCATGCCTGTGAGTTGCTGCTGGGCGTGACCGGCCGCGTGATCGTGACCGGTATGGGCAAGTCCGGGCATATCGCCAGCAAGATTGCCGCGACCCTGGCGAGCACAGGAACCCCGGCATTTTATGTGCACCCCGCCGAGGCCAGCCACGGGGATATCGGCATGATCACCGCCGACGATGCGGTGATTGCACTGTCCAACAGCGGTCGTTCGCCCGAGGTCGTCACCCTGTTGCCGCTGCTGAAACGACTCGGCATTCCGCTGGTCAGCATGACCGGTAACCCGGCCTCACCGCTCGCTGAAGCATCCGATGCCCACCTCGATACGGGCGTCGACACCGAGGCCTGCCCACTCAATCTGGCACCCACCTCCAGTACGACCACGGCGCTGGTGATGGGCGATGCGCTGGCTATCGCGCTGTTGGAGGCACGCGGCTTCAGTGCCGAGGACTTTGCCTTTTCGCACCCGGGCGGCACACTGGGCAAGAAGCTGTTGCTCAAGGTGGAAGACGTCATGCACACCGGCACGGCTATTCCCCGCGTGGAACCCTCCACCCCACTCTCCGCCGCGCTGCTGGAAATCAGTCGCAAGGGCCTGGGCATGACCACGGTCACCGGCCCTGAGGATGTGCTGGTCGGCATCTTCACCGATGGCGACTTGCGGCGAGCACTGGATGAGGCCGTGGACGTGCGCAACACCCCCATCAGCGAGCTCATGACGCGGGGCGCGAAGACCATTGGCCCCAACATGCTGGCGGCGGAGGCACTGCGTATCATGGAGGAAAACAAGATCACGTCCCTCGTAGTGCAACGCGGTGACCACATGGTCGGAGTCATTCACTTGATGAACCTGTTGCATGCGGGCATCGCCTGATATGGCCACCGCGCCACACACTGCGCTGGCCGTGCAACTGCTGGCACTGGACGTTGACGGCGTACTCAGCGATGGCCGCGTGACGTACGCCAGCGATGGCAGCGAGCTGAAGTCCTTCAACATTAAGGATGGACTCGGTATCAAGCTGCTGCAACGCTGTGGCGTACAGGTAGCGATCATCACCGGTCGACGCTCCGATATGGTCGCCAGGCGCGCCCGCGAACTCGGCATCGTCGAGCTGATGGAGGGCCGTGACGACAAACTGAATGCATTGCAGGAGCTTTGCGCACGGCTGGGTCTCACCCTGGCGGAATGCGCGTACATGGGAGACGATCTGCCCGACCTCGCCGCCATACGCGCCGCAGGCCTGGGGTTGACGGTGGCCGATGCCGTCACCGACGTACGCGCCGCCGCAGACTGGTGCAGCGTCGCCCCCGGCGGCGCGGGTGCTGTGCGCGAAGCCGCAGAGTGGTTGCTGCACGCACGGGGACAATGGGACAGCCTGCTGGCGGAGTTCGGCTGATGGAGCGCCGCAAGCGTCCATGGCTGCTGGCGGTTGCACTGGTGGGTGTTGCAGCCTGGTATCTCGGGTTTACCGGCGGCGGCCCCCTGGAGCGGCGCCCGGTCGCACAGCCGGCCGATATTGTGCAAACCTATCTGTTAAACTCGCGCAGCCTGACCTATGCGGAGAACGGTTCGCTGACCCAGGTCATGGAAGCCGCGCGGGTGGAACATCTCGCTGATACGCAGGTCTCAGACCTGGTCCGGCCAAGATTCTATTCCCACGATGGCGATGACCAGACCTGGTCGGCCAGCGCCGCACGGGGCAGGCTCAAGCACCGCACCAGCGTGCTTATCCTGCGCGACGACGTGGTGCTGACCGACGACAAGGCCGGCGGCGTGCTCGAAACCAGAGCCATGACACTGCACTTGCAACAACGCAGGGCGAAGTCAGAAGTGCCGGTCAAGCTGACGCAGGGCAACAACGTGCTTACCGCCGACGGGATGTACGCAGACCTGAAGCATCAAACCATACGCCTGACGCCTGGCGTGGAGGGTATCTATGTTCCAGAGGGCTCCTGACGGGAGTCGCATTGGCCCGCGTGCTGTCAGCATCGGGCTTGCGGTCATAGCAGTGTTGCTGGCGAGCGCCGCCCAGGCTCTCCCCAGCGATCGCGAGCAGCCAATTCGAATCAGCGCCGACCAGGCCCTGCGCGACGAGCGCGAGGGCTATACCGAGTACACCGGCAATGTACGCCTGCAGCAGGGCAGCCTGCAGATTCAGGCCAACAAGCTCACCATCTTTCATCGACAGGAAGCGGCTGACCGTATCGTGGCTGAAGGCAGCCCCGCACGACTGCAACAGCAGCCTGCCACGGACAAGGCCGTCATCCACGCCGCGGCGCTCAGTATTGAGTATTTCAAGTCGCAGGAGCGGGTGAAACTGAGCCGCGAGGCGCGCATCGAGCAGGAAGGCTCCATCGTGACCGGCAACACTATCGACTATTTCATGGCGGAACAGCGGGTCAAGGCCGATGCCGGGCGCCGCGAGGATGGCGGCCGTGTGGAAGTCGTTATCCCGGCGGACGCACTGGACGGCGAAGGGGAAGAGGCGGCACGTGGCGCAACTGAAAGCGAGTAACCTGGCCAAGGCCTACCGCGGCCGCAAAGTTGTGATCGATGTGTCGCTGGAGTTGTCCAGCGGGCAGGTGGTGGGGCTGCTGGGGCCCAACGGCGCCGGCAAGACAACGTGTTTCTACATGGTGGTCGGCATTATTACCGCGGATGCCGGGCGCATTGAGCTCAACGGCGAGGACATCACCTCCCTGGCGATGCACGATCGTGCACGGCGCGGCCTGGGCTACCTGCCACAGGAGGCCTCCATTTTTCGCAAGCTCAGCGTACAGGACAACCTGCTCGCCATTCTCGAAACGCGGCCTGATCTGGGCAAGGCAGAGCGACTGGCCCACTGCGACCGGCTGCTTGAGGAATTCCACCTGACCCACCTGCGCAGCAGCCTCGGACAGGCCCTTTCCGGTGGGGAGCGACGCCGCGTGGAAATCGCCCGGGCTCTGGCCACCGAACCCGACTTTATCCTCCTGGATGAGCCATTTGCCGGTGTCGACCCGATCTCGGTATCCGACATCAAGGACATCATCATCCACCTGCGCAAACGCGGCATCGGTGTTCTGATTACCGACCACAACGTGCGCGAAACGCTGGATATCTGTGAGCGTGCCTACATCGTCGGCGAGGGTCATATCATTGCCGAAGGCACCGCGCAGGAAGTGCTGGACAACCCCCGGGTGAGAAAAGTGTACCTGGGTGAGCACTTCAGGCTGTAGATCATACCCATACAGCCAAGGGGGGCCGCGCAGCGCTTAAGCAAATTTCGCGCCATCCTGTTGCGTGGCCGCATCCGCCGGCGCTACACTGCAGACAGTTGCCAACCCGAGGCGGTACCCGGGATGAATTCAGCCCTGTGATGAAACAGTCTCTCCAACTCAAGCTCGGCCAACAGCTGACCATGACGCCCCAGCTGCAGCAGGCTATCAAACTGCTGCAGCTGAGCACCCTGGATTTGCAGCAGGAGATTCAGCAGGCCCTGGACAGCAACCCGCTGCTGGAGCTGGCTGAAGACGACTACGATGCCGAGGCCGAAGCCAGCGCGCAGGCCACTGAGAACAGCCAGTCCACCGGCGAGGCAGGTGCGGAGCACACGGCGCCCGAGCGCGACACCAGCGCCAGCACCGAGGAGTGGCAAACCGACAGCCTGCCTGATGAGCTCCCCGTCGACACCCAGTGGGATGACCTGCTGCCCTCCTCCTCGGCCCCGGCCAGTCAGGGCGACGATGCCTTCGACGGCGACTTCGACGCCCGCAACAACGCGCGCGACAGCCTGCAGGACCAATTATTGTGGCAGCTCAACCTGACCCGGCTGTCTGACACCGACCGTATTATTGCCATGGCGATCATCGACGCCACCGATGCCAACGGACGCCTGCAGAGCACTGTCGAGGACATTCACGAGGCCCTCACCCCGGAACTGGATATCGACCTCGACGAGGTCGTCGCCGTGCTGCATTGCCTGCAGCAATTCGAGCCCGCGGGGGTCTGCACGCGCGACCTGCAGGAATGCCTGCTGGTACAGCTGCAGCAGTTGCCAGCCACTACACCCTGCGTTGAACAGGCGCAGCTGATGATCAGCCGGCACATGGCACAGCTGGGCAGCGGTGACTACAAGCAGATCATGCGCCGCATGCGCCTCACGGAAGAGCAGCTGAAAGCCGTCCTCGACCTGATTCGCACGCTGGACCCTAACCCCGGCCAAAGCGTCGGCGAGGACACCACGGAATATGTAGTACCCGATGTATTCGTGAGCAAGCGCAAAGGCCGCTGGGTGGTCGAACTCAACCCTGACATCGCACCGAAACTGCGTATCAACGACAGCTACGCGAGCCTGATTCGCCGCGCGGACAGCAGCGCCGACAACACCTTCCTCAAGGACAGCCTGCAGGAGGCGCGCTGGTTTCTGAAGAGCCTGCACAGCCGCAACGAAACCCTGATGAAGGTGGCCAGCAAGATCGTGGAACATCAGCGCAACTTTCTCGAGTTTGGCGAAGAAGCCATGAAGCCTCTGGTGCTGCACGACATCGCCGAGGCCATCGAAATGCACGAATCCACCATATCCCGCGCCACAACGCGCAAGTACATGCACACGCCACGGGGCATCTTCGAACTGAAGTATTTCTTTTCCAGCCACGTGGGCACAACCGAGGGAGGCGAGGCCTCTTCCACCGCCATCAAGGCCCTCATTCGCAAGCTGGTGGCAGCGGAGAACCCGCGCAAGCCGCTGAGCGACAGCAAGATTGCCGGCGTCCTGGAGGAACAGGGCCTGCAGGTGGCGCGGCGCACCGTGGCCAAATACCGCGAGATGCTGATGATCCCGCCATCCAATGAGCGCAAGAGATTGGTCTAGACTATCAGTGTACTGCCCGGCAGTACGTTGTCAGGTGTGCCGCCAAACGTCAGCGACACACCGGTTCCGGGCGGCCAGCCCGGGTTTCATCTGAAGAAGGAGTCAGGTATGCAATTGAACGTCAGCGGCCACCACGTAGAGGTTACCAACGCGCTGCGTGAGTATGTAGAAAGTAAGTTCGAGCGCCTGCAGCGACATTTCGACCAGATAACCAACACCGAAGTCACCCTGATTGTAGAAAAAATGGTACAGAAGGCGGAAGCCAATATTCACATCTCCGGAGCGGATATCTTTGCCGCAGCGGAATCGGAGGACATGTACGCCGCCATTGATGCACTGGCGGACAAACTCGACCGTCAACTCATCAAACACAAAGAGAAGGCGCGAGCCCGTTAGGAACTATCCATGCATGTTCTCTCTGAACTGCTGACGCCGGGGCGCACGGTTTGCCGGGCCCCCGGCAGCAGCAAAAAACGGCTTTTCGAAACACTGGCCAGCGTGGTGAGCGAGGACAGCCCGGGAATCACCGAGGCAGACATCTTCGCCCAGCTCATCGCACGGGAGCGCCTCGGCAGCACTGGCCTCGGTGCGGGCATCGCCATACCACATTGCCGTATCGCCAACTGCAACCAGCCCATCGGTTGCCTGGTGACGCTGGAAGAACCCATCGATTTTGATGCGCCGGATGATCTGCCGGTGGACATTCTGTTTGTGCTACTGGTACCCGAAGAGGCACACCAGACCCATCTGGAAATTCTCGCCCGCATCGCCCGGCTTTTCAGCCAGTCCAGCTTCTGCGAAGCCCTGCGCGACGCACCGGATAGCCGCGTACTGTTCCAGCGCGCTACCGAATGGCAGGCCTGACCTAACCCATGCATCTGGTCATCATTTCCGGGCGCTCAGGATCGGGCAAGAGCACAGCGCTGCACCAGCTCGAGGACGAGGGCTTCTACTGCATCGACAACCTGCCAGCCGCACTGCTGCCGGCACTTGTGGATGAGGCCAGCCGCCCGGGGTTCGAGCACTTTCGCGGCGCGGCGGTGTGCATTGATGCACGCAACGCCTGGCGTAACCTCGAGGATTTCAACGCCATTGTCGATGCGCTGCCGGACACGGTAAACAGCGAGATCCTGTTCCTCGAAGCGCAGGACAGCGTGCTGATCAAGCGCTTCAGCGAAACCCGGCGCAAACACCCGCTGAGCGGCGAGCAAATGCCCCTCGCCGAGGCCATCGAGCGCGAGCGCGAGCTGCTGGAGCCTATTGCCAGCGCCGCAGCGCTGGTGCTGGACACCAGCCAGATGACCATTTATGAACTGCGCGATGCGGTGCGCCAGCGCCTGATTGGCGAAAGTTCGGGCAGCATGTCGCTGCTGATTCAGTCGTTCGGCTTCAAGCGCGGCGTACCCACCGATGCCGACCTGGTGTTCGATGTGCGTATGCTACCCAACCCGCACTGGGTGAAGGAACTGCGTCTGCAGAACGGGCTCGACCCGGAGGTGCGCGACTTCCTGGAATCCCAGGCGATGACCGGCGATCTGTTCGACAGTATTTGCGCCTACCTGGACCGCTGGCTCCCCAGCTACCGTGACAGTAACCGCAGCTATATGACCGTGGCGATCGGTTGTACCGGTGGTCAACATCGGTCAGTATATCTTGCGGCCAGGCTCTACCGGCACTACAAGGAGCAGTACCCGCAGGTTCACATTCGGCACCGGGAACTGCAGTAGACGTGATACAGACACAATTGACCATCATCAACAAACTCGGCCTCCACGCGCGCGCGGCGGCCAAGTTTGTCAGCTGCACCGCCGCCTACAGCAGCAGCGTCAGGGCGGGTCGCGATGGCGAGATGGTCGACGGCAAAAGCATCATGTCCATCATGATGCTGGCAGCCGGCCAGGGTACCGTGCTCGATATCGAAGTGGACGGCCACGATGAGGAAGCGGCACTGGAAGCCCTGCGCACACTGGTCGAAAACCGCTTCGACGAAGGTGAATAGGTCACACTGACCCGCTGCCACGTTGTTCCACCGGCCGCTTTGCCGGATAATCCTGCACTCACTGCCACCAGCCCTATTTCCGCGGATTCGTGACTCATGGCGCAGCCCTCATCATCACAGGCAAGACTTGAACGCCTGTCCCAGGCGCTGGGGAGTGGCACGTTTGCAGACGTCAAGCGCATGCTCAACGGGCTTCCCGCCGCTGATGTTGCGCACCTGCTGGAATCCTCTCCGCCCAAATTCCGCCACATCCTCTGGCAGATGGTGGAGCTGGAGAATGAGGGTGACGTCATCAATGAGCTTGGCGACGAGCTGCGTGCGCATTTCCTCAGTGACATGGATGCGGCGGAAGTCGCACAGATCACCGAACACCTCCAGGACGACGACCTCGCCGATATCCTGCAGCAGCTGCCGGACCGGGTAACCCGGGAAGTTCTCGACTCGATGGACCAGCGGGACCGCACCCGGCTGGAACAGGTCATGAACTACCCGGACGATACCGCCGGTGGCCTCATGAGCACGGACACCATCACCATACGTCCGCCACTGACGCTGGATGTGGTGCTGCGCTACCTGCGTCGACACAACGAAATCCCGGCCATGACCGACAACCTGATCGTTGTGAATCGCAACGACCAGTTCATCGGGCTGCTGCCGCTGAACACCCTGCTGGTATCCGATCCGTCGGCCACCGTGCGCGAAATGATGCTCACCGATGTGCCGCCGATTCCTGCCGCCATGCCCGACGATGAAGTGGCGCGCCTGTTTGAGCGCAACGACTGGGTATCCGCCCCCGTGGTCGATGACGATGGCCGCCTGCTCGGTCGTATCACCATTGACGACGTGGTGGACGTGATTCGGGAAGACGCCGATCACTCGCTGACCTCGATGGCCGGCCTGGCAGAAGACACCGACACGTTCGCGCCGGTGCTCAACACCGCGAGCCGTCGCGCAATCTGGCTGGGCATCAATCTGCTCACGGCGTTTATCGCAGCGTCGGTGATCAACGTATTCCAGGAGACCATCGAGAAAGTCGTGGCACTGGCAGTGTTAATGCCCATCGTAGCCTCCATGGGGGGCATCGCCGGCACCCAGACCCTCACCGTGATGGTGCGCGGTATTGCCCTGGGCCAGGTCAGCAAGAACAACGAGTCCTGGCTGATCCACCGGGAGGTGGGGGCCGGCATCCTCAACGGCCTCCTGTGGGCTGCTGTGGTCGCGGTGGCGGCATCCGCCTGGTTTCAGGACTGGACGCTGGGCCTGATCATCGCCCTGGCTATCATCATCAACCTCGTGACTGCCGCCTTCACCGGCGCTGCCCTGCCGCTGCTGCTCAAGCGGCTGAAAATCGATCCGGCACTTGCGGGCGGCGTGGTGCTGACCACAGTGACTGACGTTGTTGGATTCTTCTCATTCCTTGGCCTGGCGACCTGGTTCTATGCCTGATTACACCCCCCCGCACGATGACCCCGATGCGCTGGAGCCGCCGAGTAAAAGTGAGCTCAAGCGGCGCATGACCGCGCTGCAGAATCTCGGCGAGGCGCTCACGGCACTCAGTGACAAACAGCTGCAGAAAGTCCCCATTGAGGATGCGCGCCTCCTGGAGGCCATTCACGAAGCGCAGCGGATATCCTCCAACAGCGCACGCCGCCGTCACCTGCAGTTTATCGGCAAGCTCATGCGCGACATCGACGCCGAGCCCATAGCCGCGGCACTCAGTGCCATGGATCAGGAACAGCACCGCCACGCAGCGCACTTCAAGGGGTTGGAACAGTTGCGTGACCGGCTCCTCAGTGAGGGCCCGGACACCATCGGGGACGTGGTGGAGCGCTGGCCGGCAACCGATCGTCAACACCTGCGCAACCTGCTGCTGCAGGCGCAGCGAGAACAAAAGCGTGGCCAGGCCCCCGCCGCCGCGCGCAAGCTGTTTCGCTATCTGCGCGAGCTCTCATCGGCTGCCGGCGAAGGCGCAGCGGCGGAAGCGGGCGACGACGACGCATCCTGAGTTGACTGGCCGTCTGCGGCTGGCTCGGGCGCAGGCACAACAAGCTCCTTCTCAGCCCCGTCCCGCGTGTCGAATATACGGTCCAGCCGCACCGCGGGCTCCTGCCACGTTCCAGAAATGCGGTAGACGGCGCTGGACAGCTGCGAGACCTGCTTCTCGAACAGCTTGCTGACCACGAACACCCCCGCCGCCACGGGCAGCCCCGCAGTGAGGGCGGCGACCCAGGGCAGGTTATTGGCGACCGGCAGCGTGGCGACAAGCTCCCCATCAAGCTCCCGCGAGGCGACATTCGAGCGGCCACTGAAACGGAAGCTGGAGCCAGCGCCGGTTACCGCGATCTGCGGCACGCGAATAACGCCGTCCTGCACACGCAATTCACCGCTCATGCGGTCAAAGGGAATACCTGACTCAAACCACTGCGTCAGGCTCAGGCGCTGCACAATATCCGCCAGGTCCAGAATACTCACCACCCGCAGCGCGCCCGACGTGCCCGCTGAGGCACTCAGGAAACGACCGTTCTCAAGCGCCAGCGTCAGGCCACCGCTGGCATCCGCCAGGGAGAACTGCTGGGGCGCGCCGGGCCACTGCATATCGACATCGAAACGGCCCTGTTCCGTTTCGACAATAGCCTCGTAACCCAGCGCCGTCAGCGTAGCAGCCAGGTCACCGGCGACCAGACCCATGCGCAGGCGCGTCCCCTGGTCAGACCAGGACAGCTCGGGGGCAGGGTCAGCCGCAATCTGCAAATCGGCTAGCCGGCCCTGCAGTTGCTGCACCTGCAGGCGCCGCTCTCCCGGGCGCAGGGCGAACGACAGCTGGCCCAGGGGGCGACCGCCACGCAGCAGCTCGGCAATGGCAACATCAATATCCGGCCAATCGCTGATGGCGCCGGGATCGGGGGCATCGCCGCCGCTACCCCCCAGGCCGGCAACATCCAGCCAGTCGACATTCAACACCAGGCTGGACAGGCCCGTGTCGGCACTCACCGCCGTACGCAACCAGGGCGCCTCAAGGGTACCGCGCCAGCCGGCGCTCGTTTGCTGCACATCAATCAGTGTGTCCCGCCAATCCTGGCCGGCAAACAGCAGGCTATCCACCAAAAGCTGCTCCACGTCCAGCTGCAGGGGCGCTGCGGCGGTTGCGGTTGCGGGCGCCGATGTGGGCGGCATTAGCGGCGCAAGAACGGCGTGCCAGGCATCAATATCCAGCAGGGCTGCATGACCGGAAAGGCGCAGGGTCCCTGACACAGGCGGCAGCGGCTGGTCCTGCAGGCCGAGGGAGACGGCATCCAGCTCACCTTCGCGCAGCACCGCCCGCGCCCACGCTCGATCGGCTGCACGCAGTTCCAGCAGCAGCGGACCGCTGCCCAGGCTGCTATCCAGCGTAAACGGGAGGGCTTCGTCGGGCGGCTTACCCCAGGTTTCCGGCAGCGCCAGCGCAACCCCGAGCAGGGATGAGCGCGCCCGTAACTGTGGCCGGGCTCCGGGCACAAACTCCAGTGTTGCCGTCACCGGTGCTTCACCCGCCACCCACTGCGGGAGTGCGCCCCCCAGCCAGTCACGCAACGACGCCATGGCAATATCGCCAGCCAGCGCCACACTCACCCCTGAGGCTTCTCCTTCGGCGCCGTGGGCATGTTGCGTCAGTGTGACATCGAGCTCACGCCCCCACAGCCGGGCCGTGACGCCTTCGGCGACAAACCCCTCCGCGCTGGTATACCGCAATTGGCCCGCCAGCCCGTCGATATCCAGCCCCCCGGGACGAATGGCGAGTTCACCGTCCGCCAGGGCAACCTCCAGTGCCACCTGTGTTGGCAAGCCGGCGTCCTCAAGTGGTAAATCGAGCGAGAGGTCGAGCTGCAGGTCGCCTGTTGCGGACCATTGCTGCAGTGCGCCTTGCATCGTATCGTCGAGGGGCGATTCATTGATGACCCTGAGTCCATCTGCGGCGCTGCCCTTGCCACTGGCCGCAATGGCCAACCGCAACCGCCCCGCCGGTGTACGCCAGGTTTCCGCAGACACGCCGCTGACTGCAGAGGAATAGAGCCGGGCCTGATCCGCCCAGACGCTGACCTGGGCATCATCAATCAGCACGGTGCCTTCAGGTACGGACAAGGCGGGCCAGCGAGGGTGATAGGCCAGCTCGGCATCGCGCAGCGCAAAGAACAGTTGCACCGTGCGCCGGGTGGACAGGCCAGGACGCAAACTGCCCCGCCAGATAAATCCACCGGCGTCGAGCGTTGCCCGTTGCACGCTGCTTTCGAGCCAGGTCAACAACTTGTCATCGAGAATATGCGGCAGGTAGCGCTGCCGATAGCGCGCATCCGAATCGCGCAGACCCACCAGCAAATCCATTTCAATCCCGGTCTGCGTGGCCGCCAGTGGAATCCACAAACCCAACAGCGCGTGCGCTTCCCCCTCCTCACCCACAGCGGTAAGCAGGCCGCTGTCGAGCGCCACGCCGGTCTCTGACCACGCGATGTCCAGGCTGCCAAACAGCTCGCGGTAAGCCAGCGCCTCGCTGAACACCGTGGGGAAGTCCAGCGCGATATTCTCGCTGTCGAGCGTCAGGTGGCCGCGCGACGGCGCCAACTGCAGGTGACCACTGGCGCCCGTGACGCCAGGCGCACCGCGCCAGGACGCGAGGGATACATCGGCAAAGCCTAGCGACAGGGCCCACGCAGGCAGGTCCGTCGTCATGTCGTCGAGGGTAAACTGCAGCTCGCGCAACTCACCGCCGGGCTGCAGGTCACTCAGTACCGTGGCGAGGCCCTCCGGTAACACGCCAGCCGCTTGCACCAGACCTGCAGTTTCGGTCAGCGGCAACGCGCGCCCGCGCACACGCAGAGAGTCGCCCCAGACGTCAATCTGCAACCGCGGTACCGCGAGCTGACTGCCCGCGTGAGTAATCTGCAGGTCAGAGACGAAAACACCCAGCCGCTGACCCTGCTGCTGCAGGCCCGCCTCCAGACTGAGTCGGTCCACCGGCAGCGACCATCCTCCCGTTGCCCCTCGCAAGATCAGATCCTCGCCCGACAGCCTCCAGCGTAAATCCGACATCTCGCCGTTCCAGTCCAGCCAGCCCTCCACCAGCGCCTTGCCCGAGGCACCGAGCGGCAACGGCTGCCCCCAGAGCGGCCGCCAGCGGTCGAGTGTCGCGAGGTCGGCGAGTGCCGCGTTGATATACACCACGCCGTCGTAGCGCGCGGGGGACAGCGGGTCGCCAATGCCATCTGCGAGTACGCGAATGTGGCTGCCATCCACCGCGTCCAGCGTGGCCCGCAGTTGCCGACGGCTACCGTCGCGCTGCAGGGCCAGGTTGAGGCTCAACACTTCCTGTTGCGCGGCCGGAGACTGCAGGTAGAGCGTATTGTTTTCGAGGGTCACATGCCGGCTATCGAGCAACAGAGCCCGCAAGCGCGCTGCGGCATCGCCGCCGCTACCGCCCAGCCCCATGAGCCTGAATTCACCGCTTGCCGTAATTTCCCCCGACAGCAACAACTCGCTGAGACGTAAATGGCCAATCCGCAACGAGCCCTGTAACAGGCTACCCCACACATCAATGGCGACGCGGCCACCGCCGAGTGTCAGTGGTTCACCGTCCGCGAAAACCAGTTGCAGATCGCGGAAAACCAGCTCCGGGCCAAAGCCGTGCCATTCTGCCGCCAATGCACCGCGCTCGATATGAAACGGCACGTGCGCACTCAGGTTCTGTATAAGCCATTGCTGGTTTGCTGCAACCATGCCCACCAGCACACGACCCGCGCTCACATACACCGCCAGCGCAACCACCGTGGCGACCATACCCCGCCACAGCAAGCGACTTATGCGATGGTAGATGGACAGGGGTTCAGTCACCGGCAGCGACCACTGCGGAAAGCGAGGGGCCCGTTTGCTTGCGGGTGAAAAGCACCACTCCCAGCGGGTCTGCCCGGTGCACACGACCACAGGTGCCATCTTCTGCCAGCAGCCGCTGCAACAACGCCACCACCTGCCGCCACGCCGCGGGTTCGGCGAGCGAAATAAAATCGACCGCCACCAGACCGCCAATGCCGCGCAACCGCAACTGTCGGGGAATAGCTTCCGCCGCTTCCAGATTGGCCGTGAGTGCGGCATCGCTGCGATCGCTGCTGGCGCCGGTGTTAACGTCCACGGTCGTCATCGCTGCCGTTTCCTCGATGATCAAACTGCCCCCGGAGGGCAGCGGAACCCGAGGCTGCAGCAGCGCCTCAATGGCCCTGTCCACACCGTGGCGCGCAAACAATGAAAGACTCCCGCCGTTGTGTTCTACCAGCGGTGCAAGTGCGGGTCGCTGCAGTGCACACCAGGCGCGCAGCGCGTCTGCCGTGTCGGTGTCGTCCACCCGAATCACACGCGGCACCGGCCCGCCGTAGTCCCGCAACACTCGCTGGGCAAATGGCAATTCCGGCCAAACGCGCTGCGCGGGAGCGTCCCGCGCGCCCGCGTCTTGCAGCTCGCGCCAGATCGTCGCAAGCCGGGCAGCCTCGTCGCG
Source organism: Haliea salexigens DSM 19537 (assembly GCF_000423125.1). Taxonomy (GTDB): domain Bacteria; phylum Pseudomonadota; class Gammaproteobacteria; order Pseudomonadales; family Halieaceae; genus Haliea; species Haliea salexigens. The sequence continues at coordinate 26,567 of NZ_AUHJ01000014.1, read as the reverse complement.
CAGTAGCGACTCTGCAACATCTGCCGACGCTGTGCGCGCCAGCAGCGACGCGCCCTCGACGTCCGCCGCCAGCTCTGCCAGCAGGCTGCCCAGCCGGCGGCGGGTTGCCGGATCTTCGATTCGGCGCGAGAGGGATGGGCGCGAATGCCCCGCCAGCAGCACAAGGTGGGGGCCGGGCAAGGCCAGATCGAGATCAAGACGGGGCTGCTTGTCCCCTACGGCGTCACGGGTAACCTGCACCAGCAGCTTCTGTCCCTGCCGCAGAGCGGGCAATGAGCGCCCGTCAGGCGCGCGCTCGGGCAGCGACAACAGGCCCTGCAACCCGGGTGCCAATTCCACGAAGCCGGCCTCCATTCCCGGGAGTAGCCGCGTCACGTAACCACGATAAATGGCGCCGACCCGAGCGGAACCGTCGCGCCACTCAAGACACAACTCCTGCAGTGCTCCACCGCGCACACGCGCCATACCTTGCCGATCGGCGCTGGCGCTGATCAGTATCTCGTCATGCATCGACGGGCCCGAGGCGACCGGCGACACCGTGAGCCGCGAGCAGCTCCCGGGTTTCTGCCAGGGGCATACCCACCACATTGCTGTAGCTGCCCTCAATACCGCGCACCAGGGCACCACCCAGCCCCTGGATACCGTAGCTCCCCGCTTTATCCCAGGGCTCATCGGTTGCGAGATAGCTCTCGCAGAGCTCCCGGGTCAGGTTGACGAAGGTGACGCGGGTTTCCACTGCAAACTCGGCGTAGCCATCCGCATGTGCCAGGCAGACAGCCGTGATGACCTGGTGGGTGCGCCCGCTAAGGCGGGCGAGCATACCGAGGCCGGAGAAATGGTCGGCAGGCTTGCCGAGAATATCGTCGTCGATCACCACGGTGGTGTCCGCGGCGAGCACAAGCTCACCGGAGCCGCGGCGGCTGCGCACCGCAGCGGCCTTTTCCCGCGCCATGCGCACAACGTAGTCCTGCGCCCCCTCACCCGGTTGCGCTGTTTCGTCGATATCAGCCGGATCCACCGCAAAATGCACGCCGAGTTGAGCGAGCAGTTCCTGACGGCGCGGCGAGGCAGAGGCGAGAATCAGAAGTGACATGATCAGGCAATCCGGTAATAGCGGCGCACACTGCGCAACACCTGCAACACCACCGGCCAGAGCAAGGCACTGGACAGTGCGGGTAGCAGGAACAGCAGGCTGCGCGCACCTGCCCCCTCGAGGTTCTGCACCCACTGACCGATCAGCTGGTGCAACCCAATGACGACAAACACCACTCCACACTGTTGCCACAGGCTAAAGACCCGCAGGCGCTGATACACCAGCAGGGCGCATAGCGCCAACACCGTGAGTGAAAATGCATTCTGCCCGAGCACCGCCCCCTCCAGGGCGTCCACCAGCACGCCGAGCAGCAGCGCGGTAAATATGCCCACCCGGTGCGGCAGCGCAAGGCACCAGTACAATAATGTGAGGGCAACCCATTCCGGGCGTGCCCATTGCAACCACTCCGGCAACGGCACCACAGCCAACAGGGCGGCAACCAGAAAACTCGCCACAACGACGGTAAACACCACCCCGTTGCCGGCCGTCACGGCAGATCCTGCGTGGGCGCCGCTTCCTCTGTCGCGTTGGTGAATACCAGCAACACATGACGACTTCGGTTGAGGGCTGCGGTGGGCCGCGCCAGCACGCGGGCGAAGGCCTGACCCGGGTCTCTCTGCACCAGCACAACCTCTGCGATCGGGTAGCCCACAGGGAAACGGCCCCCGAGGCCAGAACTGACCAGCAGGTCGCCTTCACGAATATCAGTCGTTGCCGAGATGTGCTGCACTTCAAGTGCATCCAGCGAGCCGGTGCCTTCGGCGATAGCGCGCACACCATTGCGGTTCACCTGTACTGGCACGGAGTGCGTAAGATCAGTCAACAGCAACACACGGGACGTCACTTCGCCAACCTCCACCACCTGGCCCATCAGCCCGTCGGCGTCGATCAGTGGCTGCCCGACATACACGCCCTCTGTGCTGCCCTTGTTCAACACCAGCTGGTGCCGCATGGGGTCGGGGGATACGCCAATCAGCTCCGCCACCAGCACGTCATTGCGCAGCATGGCCGTGGAGTTGAGTAACCCGCGCAGGCGGGTGTTTTCCGCCTGCAGTGAGGCCATTTGCAGTGAACGGCCCTGCAGCAGGAGGTTTTCCCGCTGCAGCCGGCCATTGTCTTCCAGCAAACGCCCGCGGGAGCGAATATGCGTGTCCTGCCACTCCACGAGGCGTGCCGGGATGTCGGCGACCCAGATTACCGGGGCCACCAGCGTATCGAGTATCGCGCGGCCGTTTTCAAGCTTGTTATAGCGCAGGTCAGCGGCGATCAGGCTCACCACGACCAAGGCCGCCAGCGAGATGCGCAGACCAAGATGGGATTCCTTGAGGAATAGCGGCTTGATATCAGCCCCCGCCGCGTGCCTTACTCGGTAGAGAGCAGGTCAATCGTGTGGCGATCCATCTGCTCCATGGCACGACCGCCGCCCCGTGCCACGCAGGTCAGGGGGTCTTCGGCGACAATCACGGGCAGGCCGGTTTCTTCAGAAATAAGACGATCGAGATCGCGTAGCAGTGCACCACCACCGGTGAGCACGATGCCGCTCTCGGCGATATCGGCGGCCAGTTCGGGCGGTGATTGCTCCAGCGCCGACTTCACGCCCTGGACAATGGACTGCAGAGGATCCTGCAGGGCCTCCAGGATTTCGTCGCTGTTGAGCGTGAAACTGCGCGGCACACCCTCGGCGAGGTTGCGGCCACGCACATCAATCTCGCGCAATTCGCTGCCGGCAAATGCGCAGCCGATTTCCTGCTTGATGCGCTCGGCCGTGGCATCGCCAATCAGGCTGCCGTAGCGACGACGCACGTGCGACACAATCGCTTCATCGAAGCGGTCGCCACCAATGCGCAGCGAATCGCGATAGACCACCCCGTTCAAGGAAATGATGGCGATTTCAGTGGTGCCACCGCCCACGTCCACCACCATGCAGCCGGTGGCTTCCTCGACGTTCAGACCCGCGCCGATTGCCGCTGCCATCGGCTCCTCAATCAGGCGCACTTCACGCGCTCCGGCACTGAGCGCGGATTCGCGGATGGCGCGACGCTCAACCTGAGTCGACATGCAGGGCACACACACCAGCACACGCGGGCTCGGACGGATGAAGCGACTTTCATGCACCCGGGCGATAAAGTGCTGCAACATTTTCTCGGTTACCTGGAAATCGGCGATAACACCGTCTTTGAGTGGACGGATAGCGGTAATGTTACCCGGCGTACGACCGAGCATGCGCTTCGCCTCGGTGCCCACCGCTTCAATGGTTTTCTGCCCGTTGTGAAACCGGATAGCCACCACCGAGGGCTCATTGAGCACAATTCCCTTGTCGCGCACATAAATCAACGTGTTCGCTGTACCCAAATCGATAGAAAGATCGTTTGAGAACACGCCGCGCAGCTTCTTCAACATGAATTTTGATTACCTTTTGAATAGATCGGGGAACTCCATACCAGAGCTCAGCGACACCCCTTGCGGCGGCCTTTCGGGGCCGGGACTGCCCTCAGCTGAGAGACCGCTTCACTCATTATTCTGCGGTGTGTAACTTGGCGAATAACTGTATCAATGGCGGGGATTTTGGGCAAGGCGCAAATGTGATAACTTTACGCCCCCGCCGCGAAGGCGGCCGGCTTGCTGACGGTAGTGAAAGTAATGACAGTACACCAGGACGACATTGAAAAACTGGCCGAACTGGCGCGGGTGCGTATCCCCGCCGAAGAGGCCGCAGAGGTCACGGCACGCATTGCCACCATTCTCGGCCTCGTCGATCAGCTGCAGTCTGTAGACACCGCAGCCGTGGAACCCATGGCCAACCCGCTGGATGCGGTGCAGCGCCTGCGCGCGGATGCGGTCACCGAGGCCAATCAGCGCGAGGCCTTCCAGGCCATAGCCCCGGCAGTGGAAAACGGCCTCTACCTGGTACCCAAAGTCATTGAATGAAGCGGCAACGCCGCCCTCGGGACATCACATGCATGATCTTTCTGTCGCAGCGCTTGCGCTCGGCTTGCGCAACCGGGATTTTTCCAGCACCGAGCTGACCCAGCATTGTCTGCAGCGCATCCGCGCGCTGGATCCCCACTACAACAGCTTCATCTCTGTTGACGAAGTGGGTGCCCTGGACGCTGCCAGGCAGGCCGATGCGCGCCTGGCAGCCGGCGAGACGGCGCCCCTGCTGGGTATCCCGCTGGCGCACAAGGATATTTTCTGCACCAGCGGACTGCGCACCAGCTGCGGCTCGAAAATGCTCGACAATTTCATTCCCCCTTACGACGCCACGGTCACCCGGCGCCTGCGGGATGCCGGCACGGTGCTGCTGGGCAAGACCAACATGGATGAATTCGCCATGGGCTCATCCAGTGAAACCAGTTTCTACGGCAGCAGCCGCAACCCCTGGGATACCAGCCGGGTGCCCGGGGGCTCGTCCGGCGGCTCCGCCGCGGCTGTTGCTGCGCGCCTCGTACCGCTGGCTACCGGCACTGACACCGGCGGCTCCATCCGTCAGCCAGCCTCCTTCTGCGGTATTACCGGACTCAAGCCCACCTATGGCCGGGTTTCGCGCCTGGGCATGGTGGCCTACGCCTCCAGTCTCGACCAGGGCGGGCCCATGGCGCGCACTGCCGAGGATTGTGCCCTGCTGCTCAACGCGATCGCCGGCTTCGACCCCCAGGACTCAACCTCCTCGGAACAGCCCGTAGAGGACTACACGGCCCAGCTTGCGCAGCCTCTGTCCGGGCTGCGCATAGGGCTGCCGCGGGAATATTTTGGTGAAGGCCTGGAACAGGCTACCGGTGAGCGTGTTCGCGCCGCCCTGGCCCTGCTGGAGCTGCAGGGCGCAACGCTGGTGGACATCACCCTGCCCCACACCGGGCTCAGTATTCCCACCTACTACATCATCGCGCCGGCCGAAGCCTCCACCAACCTGTCTCGCTATGACGGCGTGCGCTACGGGCACCGCTGCGAGAATCCCCGCAACCTGCACGACCTGTATACGCGCAGCCGGCAGGAAGGCTTTGGCGAGGAAGTGAAGCGGCGCATACTGGTCGGCACCTACGCACTGTCCGCTGGCTACTACGATGCCTACTACCGCAAGGCCCAGCAGGTGCGACGACTGATCCGCCAGGATTTTCTCGATGCCTTCACCGACGTGGACGTCATCGCCGGCCCCACCACCCCCGGTCCCGCCTTTGGCCTGGGCGCCAAAACCAGCGACCCGGTGTCCATGTATCTGGAGGATGTCTACACCCTGGCGGTCAACCTGGCCGGCCTGCCCGCCATGTCGGTGCCAGCTGGCCAGGTCAATGGACTACCAGTTGGCCTGCAGCTCATTGGCCAGCATTTCGACGAGTCCCGCCTGCTGAATGTGGCGCACCAGTTGCAGCAGGCGAGTGACTGGCACCTGCAGTTACCACCGGAGGCGGGCCTATGAACTGGGAAGTGGTGATCGGGCTGGAAGTGCACCTGCAACTGGCCACCGAGTCGAAAATTTTCTCCGGCGCCGCCACACGTTTCGGCGCCGAGCCCAACACCCAGGCCTGCGCCGTCGACCTGGCCATGCCCGGTATGCTGCCGGTACTGAACGAGCAGGCGGTGCGTTACGCGGTCATGTTCGGCCTCGGCATCGGTGCGGAGATTGGCCTGCGCTCGGTGTTCGACCGCAAGAACTACTTCTACCCCGACCTGCCCAAAGGCTACCAGATCAGCCAGTTTCAGGAGCCTATCGTGGGCCGCGGCCACTTCGACATCCAGCTCGAGGATGGCAGCGTGCGGCGTATTGGCATCACCCGCGCCCACCTTGAGGAGGACGCGGGCAAGTCGCTGCACGAGGACTTCCACGACCAGACCGGTATCGACCTCAACCGCGCCGGCACCCCGCTGCTGGAGATTGTCAGTGAACCGGACCTGCGCAGTGCCGAGGAAGCCGTTGCCTACCTGAAAACGCTGCACAGCCTGGTGACCAGCCTGGGCATATCCGACGGCAACATGGCCGAGGGCTCCATGCGCTGTGACATCAACCTGTCACTGCGGCCGGCGGGCAGCGAAACCCTTGGCACGCGCGCCGAAATCAAGAACGTCAACTCCTTCCGCTTCGTGGAAAAGGCCATCCACCACGAGGTGGAACGGCAGGCCGATATTCTCGAATCCGGGGGCAAGGTGGTGCAGGAAACACGGCTCTACGACGCCGACCGCGACGAAACCCGCTCCATGCGCAGCAAGGAAGTCGCCAACGACTATCGCTACTTTCCAGAGCCGGACCTGCTGCCGGTCGTGATTGAGCAGAGCTGGGTAGACAGCATCCGCGCCAGCCTGCCCGAATTGCCCGCCGCCCGCCGTGAACGCTTTATCGCCGACTACGGACTCGGCGCTTACGATGCCACAGTACTGGCCGCGGAACGTCCACTGGCCGAATTTTATGAAGCGGTGGCGAAGGGCTGCGGCGACGCCAAGATCGCGGCCAACTGGGTGCAGGTGGAACTGCTGGGGCAACTCAACCGCAACGACCTGCAGCTCAGCGAGAGCCCGGTGCATGCACCGGCGCTGGCGGTGCTGTTGCAGCGCATCCTGGATGGCAGCATTTCCGGCAAGATCGGCAAGCAGGTGTTCGAGGCCATGTGGGCCGGCGAAGGCGACGCCGACAGCATCATCGAAGCGCGTGGGCTGCGTCAGGTCAGTGACAGTAGTGCGCTGCGGGCCATGGTGGCGGAGGTCATCCGCGACAATCCAGAGCAGGTCCAACAATACCTGGCCGCTGATGAAGGGCGGCGCAAGAAGCTGTCCGGCTTCTTTGTGGGCCAGATCATGAAGCTGTCCCGCGGACAGGCCAACCCGCAGATGGTCAGCAATCTACTCAACGAGCAACTGGCAGACGCCGGAAAAAACGGAGACACATGAGAAAAGACAAGGAAAAGGTCATCGACGAGGTCTGGACCGAAGACCACATCCGCAGCTTTCTCGGCGTGCGCGCGCACGACGGCTCTGACCACGACTTCCATATGCTGCTGAAAGCCTACCAAAGCATGCGCGCCGCCGACTTTGAACTCTTCGTCGGCTATTTCGTTGCGGACGGACGCAACCTCGCGGCCACGGGCAAGGACGGCCGCACGGTAGTGGAGATCATCGAGGAGCACCGTCACGGCGCCGAGTACGCGACTATCCTGCGTCAGGCCGGCGGGCACTGACACGCGAACACGCCGCGATACCCGGGACGCCCGCCGGGGTCAGCGATCGATCGGCACGCGTCCTTTCATGAAGCGTTCACGGTTTTTGCGTTTCTGCTCTTCGCTCTTGCGCAACAGCACATAGACCGCGCCGGTCCCACCGTGCTGTGGCTGGGCGCTGTGGTAGGCCTGCACGATGGGCACTTCCTGTAGCCACACGTGCACATGCCCTTTCAGCACCGCACTGCGCTCTCGCTCCACCTTGCGTTCGCCCTTGCCGTGAATCAGCAATACGCTGCGCAGGCCCAGCTCGTGGCACTGCTCGAGAAAGGCAAACAGCTCCCGCCGCGCCACGGCGACCGTCATGCGGTGCAGGTCCAGCCGCGCCTCCTGCTCATAGCGTCCCTGACGCAGCTTCCGGTACACACCGTTCTGCACGCCGGGACGCTTGAACTCCAGCACATACCACGCATCCAGCGGCTCCGCGTCGCGGTCGCTGAGGGTGTTCCTGTCCGCTTCGCGGCCGGTAACCGCCGCTTCCCGACGCTCCGCGAGCGAGCGGTCGCGGTCATCGCCACCGGGGGCCAGTTGCACCCGGCGCTCGCGTCTGAGTGGCTTCACATCCGCCACTTCCTGGAAAAACAGCTCAGATTCGTCGTCAGCCATGGCTTCCCGCTCCCATGCAGTGCATCATTATAGCGCGCCAGCCCATCGGGTTTCACGCCCACCAACGAGGAGTCACACTCAGAATGGAAGGCAACCTTGCTCGCGGCGCGGACTATCTGTTCCGCGGGGCCCGCTTACTCACTCACCCCGCACTGCGCCTGTTCGTCATCGTCCCCCTGTTGGTGAACATCATCATCTTCGCCTCGCTGCTGGGCTTCACCTTCAGCTTTCTCGGGCGCACCATCAATGAGTGGATGGCCGCCCTGCCGGGCTGGCTGGGTTTTCTGGAATGGATAATCTGGCCACTGCTGGTGGCGGTGTTCGGCCTGATCGCCGGCTACACATTTACCGCCGTGGCGCTGCTGATCGCCTCGCCGTTCAACAACCTCCTTGCAGAAAAAGCCGAGGAGCTGCTCACCGGACAGCCCGTTGATGCCCTGGAAGGACCTGTGGCAGCACTGCTCTCAGTGCCCCGCGCGCTGCTGCGGGAACTGGCCAAGCTGGCCTACTACATTCCCATGGCACTACTGGTGCTGATCCTCAGTTTCGTCCCGGGTGTCAACCTGGCGGCACCGCTGCTCTGGTTCCTGCTTGGCGCCTGGATGATGAGCATCCAGTTCGTGGACTACCCGGTAGACAACCACCAACTGGGGTTTGCCGCAGTGAAATCCGCGGTGGCTCGCAAGCGGCTGAGCAGCCTGGGTTTTGGCGGCGTGGTCGCGCTCTGTGCCGGGATACCCGTGATCAATTTCTTCGTGGTACCCGCGGCGGTTGTCGGCGCCACCCTGCTCTGGTGCGAGGAGTTACGCGAGCAGTGATTTCGGTGGGTGCGTACACTCGAGCCGCTCACCCAGCAAGGCTTCGATGTCCGGCAGGAGGAACGCATCGTCTTCGCTGGCGAAGCTGATGGAAATCCCGGTGGCGCCCGCCCGTCCGGTGCGCCCGATGCGGTGCACATAGTCGTCGGGGTCTTCAGGCAGATTGTAGTTCACTACATGGCTCACGCCGTCGACGTGAATGCCGCGGCCCGCCACATCGGTGGCCACCAGCACCTTGATATCACCCTTCTTGAACTGCGCCAGGGTGCTCGTGCGCTTGGCCTGGGGAATTTCACCTGAGAGAATGCCACAGGACACGCCAGCCTTGCGCAAGCGTTCATGCAGCCTGCGCACCTGGTCGCGGCGATTGGCAAACACGATCACTGCGCTGGCTTCCGGGCTGCGCACCAGGTTGACCAGCAGCCGGTAGCGCTCCTCGCTGCTGACCAGGTACACCTTCTGCTCCACGGAGTCCGTGGCGACATGGTCAGGCTCGATTTCCACCGTCACCGGCTCCCAGGTCCACTGTTGCGACAGGTTGATGATGTCCTGGGTGAAGGTCGCAGAAAACAGCAGGGTCTGCCGGTCCTGTTTGGCAGGTGTGGCACGCACAATGCGCTTCACCTGGGGAATGAAGCCCATGTCCAGCATGCGATCCGCTTCATCCAGCACCAGCGTTTCCACGCGATCCAGGAACAGGTCGCGGCGCTGCATGAAGTCGATCAAGCGCCCCGGAGTGGCCACCACGAGGTCGACCACATCGCTGTTCAGCCGGTTGAGCTGCTTCTGGTAGTCCATACCGCCAATGAGCGTCACCACTTTGAGGCCGGAAAAGCGCGCCAGATCCTCGGCATCGGCGGCAATCTGCATGACCAGCTCCCGCGTCGGTGCAATCACCAGGGCCCGTGGCTCACCGAGGAAACGCTCACCTTCCTGCGGATGGCAGAGCAGGTCGTTGAACACGGTAATCAGGAATGCGGCGGTCTTGCCGGTACCCGTCTGCGCCTTGCCGATCGCGTCGTGACCCTGCAGGGTGTGCGGCAGAATTGCCGCCTGGATGGGCGAACAATAGCTGAAGCCGAGACCGGCGATGCCGCGCATCAACTCGTCCCGCAGGCCGAGGTCATGGAAGCGCGTCTTGCCCTCCTCGGGCTCCACGGGGAAGTCGTCCAGGCTCCAGGGCTTTTCGGGGGCCGCGGCCTTGCGCGCGCGCTGCTTGCCGGACTTGCCCTGGCCGCGGTCACTGTGGCCGGGGCCACGCGCGGGTTTGCCGTGCGTGGAATCATGGGTCGAATCGCTGCCGGTGGCTATCGGGGGGGGCGGCGTGGCTGAGTCGCTGTTGGCGCTCTTGCTACCACGGCCGAGTAAGCTCTTGATCAAGGTTGCGTCCTGTCTGGGTTCAAGCATGCAAAGGTGCGCTAGTCTAGCATTTTTGTCCGCGCCGTGCCGCTGCGCGGATACAGGCGCGCGAGGAAGTAATCGACGCTGACAAAACGCCCGCCGCCGGTGAACAACAACGCCAACAGCATGACGAAATAGGTCGCGGCAAACTCGATGCCATTATTGAGCACCACCAGGTTACCGTGCTCCGTGAGCCAGCTGTAGTTGCCGTGCTCACGCAGGATATCGCGCGCCGTACCAAGGCGCACAGCTATCTTCTCCGCGCCTGAGTCGGCAATCGCGGCCCAGCCGTTCTGCCAGTGCACCGACCAGGCGGCGACCAGCATGGTGATCAGCAGCGGCACTGCCACCCAGCGTGTCGCCAGGCCGATCAGCAACAGCAGGGCGCCTATCGCCTCGGTATAGGCAGCGAGGTGGGCAAGCACCGCGGGAAACGGCAAGCCGAGGCCCCACTGTGCATTGCCGAACCACTCGATGGTGCTCTCCATGCCAGCGATTTTCTGCGTGCCCGCCATCCAGAACACCGGAACCAGATACAATCTGAGCGCCAGCGGCGCCAGCCAGTCCACGTGGCGCAGAGCGCCAAACACCCCATTGTGCAAGCGGTAGTATTGCCCGACCAGCCAATTCATAGTGCATTCTCTCCCGTGCGTGACTGTGTGACCCCGCGGCGGGCAAAAAGTTTGCCGCCCTGTGCGCTCACGGCACCGCGCCGCTGCCACAATCGCTGCATTCCGGGCGGCGCTGGAGGCGCAGACGGTACTGGGCGAGGGTACGTAAATCCAGCATCAGCACCTCGTCTTGTAAAGTCTGCATGCCCGCCAGGTATTTCACCGCCTCCAGCGCCAGCAGCGAACCCAGTATGCCCACCACCGGTCCGAGCACGCCGCTCTCGGCGCAGGCCTGACGCTGGTCGTCCGCCGCGGCCAGCGGATACAGGCAGCGGTAACAGGCTCCACCCGAGCGCGTATCGAACAGGGCCAGCTGCCCTTCCAGGCGCACTGCGGCGGCCGACAGCAACGGCACCCCCGCCTCAAGACACGCCCGATTCAGGGCATAGCGAGTGGCAAAGCTGTCGCTGGCATCCACCACCAGGTCCGCCCCGGCGATCGCAACGGCCAGCGCCCTGCCCTGCAGGCGTTCCTCGAAAACGTGCAACTGCGTGGTGCTGTTCAGGGCCGCCAACCGCTGCGCCGCGGACCGCGCCTTGTTCACCCCCAGCGAGGCCTCGTCGTGTACGATCTGCCGCTGCAGATTACTCAGCTCCACCGTGTCGCCGTCAGCGAGCCGCAGGTGACCCACCCCGGCCGCGGCGAGATACAGCGCCGCCGGGCTGCCCAGACCACCCAGACCCACAATCAGCACACAGGCCCGTCCCAGTGTCTCCTGCCCCGCAATATCGAAATCGGGCAGCAGAATCTGCCGGCTGTACCGCGCCAGTTCGGATTCAGTCAGCACGCCAGCAACCACCGGTGACCCGCTCATGGCCGGCGAGATCGCAGCGCGTCTCAACGGCGACAAAGCCGCTCGCCCGCATCAGCTCGCGCACCGCCACCCCCTGCTGGTAACCGTGCTCAAGCAGCAGCCAGCCGCCGGGCGCCACATGTGCCGGTGCCGCCGCACACAGTGCCTGGAGATCATCCAGCCCCTGCTCCCCGGCGACCAGTGCCGAGGCCGGCTCGAAGCGCACGTCACCTTGTGCCAGCCAGGGGCTGTCGCTCTCTACGTAGGGCGGATTACTCACCACCAGAGCGTACTGCTGGCCGGCCACGGCGGCAAACCAGTGCGACTGCAGGCACTGCACACGGCCCGGGCAGAGCCGCGCGACATTGCGCTCAGCCACGGCGAGGGCGGGCGCGGCGGCATCCAGCGCGGTGACGTCCCAACCGGTGCGCTCCACCGCCAGGGCGATGGCAATGGCACCAGTGCCCGTGCCGAGGTCCAGCACACGGGCGTCCGCCGGCAAGGGCAACGCCAGCGCCCAGTCAACCAGGGTTTCCGTCTCCGGGCGCGGAATGAGTGTGGCCGAGGTGACCTCAAGGTGCAGCGACCAGAACTCGCGCACGCCAGTCAGGTACGCCACTGGCTCCCCCGCCCGGCGCCTGGCCAGCAGCTCGACATAATGCTCGGCCTGCGCGGGCGTCAGCTGTGCATCCGGCCAGGCGTAGAGCCAACTGCGGGGTTTGCCCAGGACATGGGTGAGAAGAATTTCGGCGTCGCGGCGTGCACTGTCACCCGGCAGATCGTTGCCGGCGCGCAGGCAAGCCTCGACGGCGGACATCAATGCGCCGCCAGAGCCGCCAGCTGGTCGGCCTGGTATTCCTGCCGCAGGGGGCCAATGACGGCGCCCAGCTCGCCCGCAATCACCTCGTCGAGTTTGTACAGCGTCAGGTTGATGCGATGATCTGTCACCCGTCCCTGGGGGAAGTTATAGGTACGGATACGGTCCGAACGGTCACCGGTACCGACCAGATTGCGCCGTTGCTCGGCCTGCTCTGCCGCCTGCTTGTCCTGCGCCGAGGTCTGCAGTTTCGCCTGCAACAGGGACATGGCCCGCGCGCGGTTCTTGTGCTGCGAGCGCTCGTCCTGGCATTCGACCACGATGCCACTGGGCAGGTGGGTGATACGCACAGCGGAATCAGTTTTGTTGACGTGCTGGCCACCGGCGCCAGAGGCGCGAAAGGTGTCCACGCGAATGTCGCCCTTGCTGATGGCGCCCACCGCCACCTCGTCCGGCTCCGGCATCACGGCCACAGTGCAGGCCGACGTGTGGATGCGCCCCTGCGACTCTGTTTCGGGAACCCGCTGCACCCGGTGCGCACCGGATTCGAATTTGAGGTGGGCGTACACGTCGCGCCCTTCGACAAGGCTGATGATTTCCTTGAAGCCACCGTGCTCGCCCGGACGCTCGGAGAGAACCTCGATTTTCCAGCCCATGGTTTCCGCGTAGCGGCTGTACATGCGAAACAGGTCACCCGAGAAAATTGCCGCTTCGTCACCGCCCGTGCCCGCGCGAATCTCCAGGAACACGTTGCAGGAGTCCTGCGGGTCGCGGGGCAGCAGCAGCGTCTGCAATTCCCGCTCCAGCGTCTCAAGGCGTTCGGTACCACTGCTGATTTCCTCTTCCGCCATGGCCACGAGGTCGGCGTCCGCCTCCTGCAGCATGCTGCGCGCCTCGTCGAGGTCTGCGCGCACACGGCTGTAGTCGTGGTAACAGCTTACCACCTGTTCCAGCTCGGAGAATTCGCGAGACAGCTCCCGAAAGCGGTTCTGGTCAGCGATGGTCTCGGCATCGCCGAGCAGTGCCGATACCTCCTCGTGGCGATCAGTGAGGGCATCCAGTTTGGTCAGCAGGGAAGCTTTCATTGCAGGGTTCGATCTACTCGGGATTGGGCTTGCGATGTGACAGGCAATGTTGCGTCGCCGTCGGCGGGCTTGTCTGTGCCGGCATTGTGGATGGTGGGGCCGGCACCTTCCAGTCCCAGCAGTCGGCGTGCGCCAGCCAGAAGATCCTGTCGGCCCTCTGCACTGGCGCGCTTGAGGCCGGCGGTGGGGGCGTGAATCAGCTTGTTGGTGATGCCGCGCGCGAGCTGCGCAACGATTTGCTGCGGGTCATCGCCGCGGGCCAGAGCGCGCAGGGCACGCTGCAATTCCAGCTCGCGAATCGATTCAGCCAGGTCACGGTACTGGCGCACGCTGTCGACCGCGGCAAGGCTGCGCAGCTCTTCCAGGTACTGGCTGACGCCTTCTTCTATCAGCTGATCGGCCTTGCGCGCCTCCGTCTGGCGGCTGCGCAGGTTCTGCTCGACGATGTCCCGCAGGTCATCCACCGTGTAGAGATACACGTCCGGCAGTTCGGCCACCTGCGCTTCAATGTCACGCGGCACAGCGATGTCCACCATCAATACCGGCCGGTGCTTGCGCACCTTGATCGCCTGTTCCACCGCGCCCTTGCCCAGAATAGGCAGCTGGCTGGCCGTGGAGGTAATCACGATATCCGCGTGCGGCAAGTGTTCCGGAATTTCCGCCAGCAGCACCGCCTCGGCACCGAACTTCTGCGCCAGCTCACGCGCCCTGCCCAGCGTTCGGTTGGCGATCACAATGCGCCGCACACCCGCCTCGATGAGGTGCCGGGCCACCAGTTCAATCGTTTCACCGGCACCGACTAACAACGCATCGCAAGCCGCCAGGTCGGAAAAAATATGTCCGGCGAGGTCGACCGCCGCGTAGGCAACCGAGACCGGGTTTTCGCCGATGGCGGTGTCTGTGCGCACCCGCTTGGCCAGGGCAAAGATCTTCTGGAACAGGCGGCCCATGTCCGCACCGATCGTGCCGGCCTCGGCAGCGACGGCGTAGGCCGACTTGAGCTGGCCGAATATCTGCGGCTCTCCCAACACCATGGAGTCCAGCCCGCTGGCCACTTTCACCATGTGTCGCAGCGCATCCGCGGCTTCGTAGTAATAGGCAGCGCGGCGCAGTTCATCGCGGGACAGGTGGTGGTAGTTGGCAATCCAGTCCACCAGCTGCGCCGACTTCTCGGCGCCCCGCGCGGCCTCCGGCACCATGGCGTAGAGCTCGGTGCGATTGCAGGTGGACAGGATCACGATCTCGTCCAGCCCCGCATGCTCACAGGCGTCCTCAAGCGCTTCCGTCACCTGCTCCGGCGCAAACGCCACCCGCTCGCGCACTTCGACGCCAGCCGAGTTGTGGTTGATTCCGAGGGCAATGAGGTTCATAACCGCGTGCGAGGCTCCGAGGGTGGCGGGCCGGGAAGACGCCGCGAACCGGACCACATCCAGTGTTGAGGGGCACCAATTCTACCAAGTTATACGCCGAATGACAGGCATGTTACGCCCCCGCCACAGCAAAGACCCGCGCGACACTTGGGATTCACCCGCCGAGTGTGTCAATATTAGAGGCCCAAGCTGGAACCCTATCGCTGCCCCGACCATGCTCCGACTCTTGCTGACAAGTGCGCTCCTGCTGGCGCTGGGGGGTTGTGCGTCCAACCCGACCCCCGCCCCTTCGCCGGCAACGGATCCTGACGCCACGCCGCCAGCAGCGGCAGACACCGCAACGGCAGAAGCACCCGAACCCCCGGAGCGCGCTTTTCCGGCCGACAGCATCTACCCCCTGCTGGTGGCTGAGTTTGCCCTGCGCCGCAACGACTACGACACGGCACTTTCCACCTATCTGCAGCAGGCGCCGAAGCTGCGCGAACCGGCGGTCAGCGCACACACAACGCACCTCGCCCAGTTCATGAAGCGCGAGCCCGAGGCCTACGAGGCGGTGGGCCTGTGGGTTGAGCTGGAACCAGACAGCGCCGAGGCCAACAACACCCTGGCAACCCTGTTAATCCGCAAGGGCCAACCCGCACAGGCGGTGCCACACCTCGCGGTGGTTGCCCGCAACGACCTGCAAGCCAACTTTCCGATGCTCTTGAGCGGCTTCCGCGACCTGCCGACAGGTGAGAAAGCGGCACTCGCCGACGCCGTTGCCGCACTGCTCAACGAGCGCCCCGAGGACAGCGGACTGCTGCTTACCCACGCCCTGATTCTCGATGAACTCGGAGACACGCCCGGCACGCGTGCCACCGTGGAGCGCTTGCTGGCACAGGAGCCCGGGCAAACGCAGGGTCTCATGCTGGATGCCAAACTACGCGTGGAGGCAGAAGAGAAGCAGCCCTTCCGGCGCATCGAGGCCGCGCTGGCCGAACAACCCGACAACAGTGTCCTGCGCCTGCAGTACGCTCGCCTGCTGACCCGTTCGGACATCGATGCCGCGCGCCGCCAGTTTGAAATTCTCTCCGCGCGCTCCCCGCGTGACGGTGATTTGCTTCTCTCTCTCGCGCTGCTCAACCAGGACGCCGGCGACACTCTCGCGGCCAAAGCCTATTTGCGCCAGGTGCTGGCATTGGAGCAACGGGTTGATGAGGCTAATTACTACCTGGGCCGCGTGTTGGAACAGGAGGATAGGCCGAACGAGGCGATCGCCGCCTACCGCAAGGTAGAAGACCCCGGCAGCCGTGAGTTTTTCAATGCCCGCGGGCGCGTCGGCCGCCTGCTGATTGAACAGGGCAACGTCAGTGAAAGCGCGGCATTCTTCGATCAGCAGCGCGATGCCTACAGCGCCGTTGCTGAACAGCTGTTTGCCCTGGAGTCGGAACTGCTCACACGGGCGGATCTGCTCGACGCGAGCGTGGCACTGCTGGATCAGGCCCTGGCCGCACTGCCGGATGCCAGCTCCCTGCGGTACAGCCGCGCCATGCTGCGCGAGCAGCTGGGTGACCTGGAAGGCATGGAGGCCGACCTGCGTTACATCCTGCAAGGCAACCCCAACAACGCGACGGCCCTGAATGCCCTGGGCTACACACTGAGCAACAACAGCAACCGCTTTGCAGAGGCCGAGCAGCTGATTTCACGCGCGCTCACGCTGGCGCCAGAGGAACCCGCCATTCTCGACAGCATGGGCTGGGTACTTTTTCGGCAGGAACGGGCCGAGGAAGCACTGCACTACCTGCAGCGTGCCTGGACCGGCTTGCAGGACCCGGAGGTTGCGGCGCACCTGGGCGAAGTGCTCTGGACCCTGGGGCGCGAAGACGATGCCCTTGCCATCTGGCGCAGCGGCCTGCAGCTTGACCCCGAACACCGCACCCTGCTGCAGACGCTGCAGCGCCTGCAGGTGCCACCCGCACAGCTCAGCGGCGAGTGAAACGGCTACTGTCCCACTGCAGATACGTGGCCCTGTTGTGCATGGGCGTGTGGCTGACCGGGTGCGCCACGGCGCCAGTCCCGGAGGATACCTGGCTGCAGCGCAAGCAGCAGTTGCTGGCTTTGGAGCACTGGTCTGCCACAGGCAAGATCGCCCTGCGCAACGGCCAACAGGCCGAGTCCGCCAACCTCAGCTGGCAGCAGCAGCAGAGCGCCACCACCGTGCAACTCAGCGGCCCGCTGGGTCTGCAGGCCACCCAGCTGCACAGCGACGGGCGCATCCTGGAAGTCACTCAGGGAGAAACCCTGCGACGCTTTGACCTCTCCTCACCGGACGTGATGGCGCGGGAAACTGGCTGGGATCTCCCGCTCGCATCCCTGCCCTACTGGCTCAAAGGCATACCGGCGCCGGAACCCGCCCCTGTCACCCTGGATCTCGCCGACAACCTGCTGCAGCTGCTGCTGCAATCGGGCTGGCAGATCCGCTACGAGCGCTATCAACAGGTAGGCGCTCATGTCCTGCCGACGCGGCTGACCCTCGAGCGCGGTGCAACGCGCGCCAAAGTCATCATTCAGCACTGGCAGGCAGGCGGTACGCCATGAATCGCATGCTGACACTGATTTCGCCGGCCAAGCTGAACCTGTTCCTGCATGTCACAGGGCGCCGGGCGGACGGTTATCACACTCTGCAAACCGTATTCCAGCTGCTGGACTGGGGCGACAGGATGACTTTTGCCGCGGATGACAGCGGCGCGCTGCGGCTGGACATGCCGGGCAGCGACATTGCGCCGGCCGATAATCTTATTCTGCGCGCGGCGCGACTGCTGCAGCGCGGCACGCTGGGCGCCACCATCACCTGCGATAAACAGATCCCCATGGGCGGCGGCCTCGGCGGCGGCTCATCGAATGCGGCCTCCACGCTGCTGGCACTGAACCGGCTGTGGGGCCTGGACATGAGTACGGCCGCGTTGCAGTCGCTGGGGGCCACCCTGGGTGCCGACGTACCGGTATTCGTGGCTGGCCACAGCGCCTGGGCGGAGGGCATCGGCGAGGTGCTGACCCCGGTAGAGCTGCCGGATACCTGGTACCTGGTTCTCAAGCCGCGCTGTGCCGTGCCCACGGCGGAAATTTTTTCCGACCGGGAATTGACACGAGACAGCCTGCCGATCACAATGGCCGCCTTTTTTCAGGGGGTACATCGCAACGACTGCCAGCCGGTGGTTGTGGCCCGCTACCCTGAAACAGGTGACGCGCTTGACTGGCTTGGGCAATTTGCCGAGCCCCGGCTAACCGGCACTGGCTCCTGTGTATTTGCCGCCTTTGGCACCCGGGAACAGGCGCTCGCCGTGCAGCAACAGGTACCCGAACCCTGGGCAGCCTTTGTTGCACGAGCAGCCAACGAATCACCAGCACTGAGGGCACTGGCCTGAAGTCTACAACGAATTATTGGGGTGTCGCCAAGTGGCAAGGCACCGGGTTTTGATCCCGGCATTCGTAGGTTCGAATCCTACCACCCCAGCCATATCCCCCCAGGAGAGAAGTGCCGTGTCCTCCAAGCTGATGGTCTTTACGGGTAATGCAAACCCGGAACTGGCCCAGAAGATTGCCAACCGACTCTATCTTTCCCTGGGCAAAGCCAGCGTGGGCAAGTTCAGCGACGGCGAAATTGCGGTCGAATTGAACGAGAACGTGCGCGGCAAGGATGTGTTTGTCGTCCAGCCTACCTGCGCACCCACCAACGACAACCTGATGGAACTGTTGGTGATGATTGATGCACTGCGCCGCGCGTCGGCCGCACGCATCACTGCCGTGGTGCCCTACTTCGGCTATGCCCGTCAGGACCGCCGTGTGCGCTCCGCGCGCGTGCCCATCACCGCCAAGGTCGTGGCCGACATGATGGTATCCGTAGGTGTCGATCGGGTCCTCACCGTTGACCTGCACGCCGAGCAGATTCAGGGTTTCTTTGGCTGCCCGGTGGACAACGTCTACGGCTCTCCCATCCTGAATGCGGACATTCTCGACTGCAATTACGAAAATCTCATTGTCGTATCACCCGACATTGGCGGCGTGGTGCGCGCACGGGCCATCGCCAAGCAGCTCGATGACGCCGACCTCGCCATCATCGACAAGCGCCGCCCGCAAGCCAATGAAGCACAGGTCATGAACCTGATCGGCGAAGTGGACGGCCGCATCTGCCTGCTGGTCGACGACATGGTCGATACCGCCGGCACGCTGTGCAAAGCCGCCGATGCGCTCAAGGAGCGCGGTGCCAGCAAGGTTGTTGCCTACTGCACCCATGCGGTGCTGTCTGGCCGTGCGCTGGATAATTTACGCAATTCCCAGCTCGACGAGCTGGTCGTCACCGACACAATTCCGCTGAGCGCGGACGCCCGGGCCGTCTCGAAAATCCGCCAGCTGACCATTTCGGATCTGCTGGCAGAGTCGATTCGCCGGGTATCCAACGAGGAATCCATCAGCGCGCTGTTTCAGTAGGAACAGCGCTTAACCCACCCACTGTGTAGCCGGTCGCAGGCGAAGCAGTGAGTCATCAAAGGAGTGCAGACAATGTCTGACCAATTTGAGTTGTACGCAGAAGTGCGTGAGGACATGGGGAAAGGTGCGAGCCGCCGCCTGCGTCGTCTCGCCGACCAGGTCCCCGCTATCATTTACGGCGGCGACAAAGACCCCCAGCCTCTGTCCATCATCCGCAAGGATCTGGAAAAGTCGCTGGAAAACGAAGCGTTTTTCTCTCACGTGCTGGTAATCAACATCAACGGCAAGAAAGAGAAGGCCATCCTCAAGGATCTGCAACGTCACCCGGCACGCAACAGCGTCACCCACGCTGACTTCATGCGTGTCAGTGAAAAAGTGGCCATCAAGGTGCACGTGCCCATTCACTTCCTGAACGAAAAAACCTGTCATGGTGTCAAAGTTCAGGGCGGCATGATTCAGCATCAGGCTACCGACATCGAAGTACTGTGTCTGCCGAGCGACATTCCCGAGTTTATCGAAGTCGATATGGCCGAGGTGAAGACCGGCGACATCATCCACCTGTCGGATATCGCGTTGCCCGCCGGTGTTACCTCTGTTGCCCTGTCACTGGGTGAAGACCACGACCTGGCGGTCGCTTCTGTTGTTGCCCCCAAAGGCGGCAGCGATGCGGAAGAGGACTCTTCCGAAGACAGCAGCTCGGACAGCAGCAGCGAGGACTGATTTCTCGCAACGGCGAGGCACTGGCGTTGGCAAGCACTATCTCCATGATTGCCGGACTGGGCAACCCGGGCAGCGACTACCGGGGAACCCGTCATAACGCCGGTGCCGACTTTGTCGAGGCGCTCGCGCGTCAGCATGGCGCCACACTGCAAGCGGAATCCCGTTTTTCCGGCCTGACCGCACGCATCCAGTGTGCGGGCCAGGATATCCGGCTCATCATTCCCACCACCTTCATGAACCGCAGCGGACAGTCCGTAGCGGCCATGGCAAATTTCTTCAAAATTGCGCCAGAAGCCATTCTGGTGGCACACGATGAACTCGATATTCCAGCGGGTACCGCGCGCTTCAAGCGCGGCGGCGGCCACGGCGGCCACAACGGTTTGCGCGATATCGTTTCTCGGCTGGGCAACAACAACGGCTTCGCTCGCTTGCGTATCGGCATTGGCCACCCCGGTCACGCATCCCAGGTCACGGGCTATGTACTGGGCCGGGCCAGCGCGGTTGATCAGGCACGCATCGAGGCCAGCATCGATGCCGCAATGGACGCCCTGCCACAGTTTCTGGCCGGGGAGGACACACGCGCGATGACCCAACTGCACAGCTTCAACGCGCCCTGAACCGCGCGCACTACACAACACTCGCCCCAAGACATTCGTTTAGCAAAAACAGGAATCAGACATGGGTTTCAAATGTGGCATTGTCGGCCTGCCCAACGTGGGCAAATCGACCCTTTTCAACGCCCTGACGCGGGCCGGCATCGATGCCGAGAACTTCCCTTTCTGCACCATCGAACCCAATGCCGGCGTGGTACCGGTACCCGACCCGCGGCAGAAGCGCATCGCGGAGATCGTCAAACCGCAGCGCGAAATATCCACCACTATGGAGTTCGTGGACATCGCCGGGCTCGTTGCCGGTGCCTCCAAAGGTGAGGGCCTGGGCAACCAGTTCCTGGCCAATATCCGTGAAACCGACGCCATTGCACATGTGGTGCGCTGCTTCAACGACGAGAATGTCATTCACGTGGCAAACCGTGTCGACCCGCGAGCGGACATTGACGTGATCAACACCGAACTGGCACTGGCCGACCTGGAAAGCTGTGAGAAACAGCTGCAGCGCGTAACGCGCAACGCCAAGGGTGGCGACAAAGAGGCCATTGCCCTGAAAGCGCTGTTGGAGAACAAACTGCTGCCACACCTGAACGAGGCACTGCCGGTGCGGTCGCTGGCTTTTGATGACAGCGAACAGGCACTGGTGAAAACGCTGCATCTGCTCACAATCAAGCCCACCATGTACATCGCCAACGTCGATGAAGAGGGGTTCGACGACAACCCCTACCTCGACACCGTACGGGAGATCGCCGCCAGCGAGGGCGCCATTGTGGTGGCGATCTGCAACAAGCTGGAGTCCGAAATCGTGGAGCTGGAGGATGCCGAGCGCCAGGAATTCCTGCAAGACCTGGGTATGGACGAGCCGGGGCTGGACCGGGTGATCCGCGCCGGTTACGAGCTGCTGAACCTGCAGACGTACTTCACCGCCGGCGTCAAGGAAGTGCGAGCCTGGACCGTGCGAGTGGGGGCCACGGCGCCAGAGGCTGCCGGCGTGATCCACACGGACTTCCAGAAAGGCTTCATTCGCGCCGAAGTTATCGGCTACGACGACTTCATCGCCCACAAAGGTGAGCAGGGCGCCAAGGATGCCGGACGCTGGCGCCTTGAGGGCAAGGACTATATCGTTCAGGATGGGGACGTCATCCACTTCCGCTTCAACGTGTAGGAGGCACCCGCATGGCACGCACAGTGACCGTCGCCGCCACCCAAATGGCCTGCAGCTGGGACCGCGAGGCCAATATCGCCAACGCCGAACGCCTGGTGCGCGAGGCGCACCGGGCCGGCGCGCAAGTCATCCTGCTGCAGGAGCTGTTTGAAACGCCCTACTTCTGCCAGAAACCGGATGAAGACCACATGTTGCTGGCCACGGCGCTGGCGGATAACCCCGCTATCCGTCATTTTCAGGCCGTGGCTCGCGAGCTGCAGGTCGTCCTGCCGATCAGCTATTTCGAGCTGGCGGGTCGCGCGCGCTTCAACTCGGTGGCCATTATCGACGCCGACGGCAGCCTGCTCGGCAACTACCGCAAGAGCCACATCCCGGATGGCCCAGGCTACCACGAGAAGTTCTACTTCAACCCCGGCGATACCGGTTTCAAGGTGTGGAACACCCGCTACGCGCGCATCGGCGTGGGCATCTGCTGGGACCAGTGGTTTCCGGAGAGCGCCCGCAGCATGGCGTTGCTCGGCGCCGAGCTGCTGTTCTACCCCACCGCTATCGGCAGTGAACCCCACGACCCCGACATCCATTCCCGGGAGCACTGGACGCGGGTACAACAGGGCCACGCCGGCGCCAACCTGATGCCGCTGATTGCGAGCAATCGCATCGGCCGTGAAGTACAGGAAGACAGCGATATCACCTTCTACGGCGGCTCGTTTATCGCCGACCATACCGGTGAGTTGGTTGAACATGCCGACGGCGGGCACGAAAGCGTGCTGGTGCACACCTTCGACCTCGACGCCATTGAGAAAATGCGCACGGCCTGGGGAGTATTCCGTGACCGCCGCCCGCCCCTGTACGCGCCCATCAATACCCTGGACGGCGAACACGCGTGAGCCTGAAAACCGGTACGCCGCGTGCCGACGGCTATCACATGCCGGCAGAGTGGGCACCGCACACGCGGACGTGGATGCTCTGGCCGGAACGCCCCGACAGCTGGCGGGCCGGCGCTGAACCCGCGCAAACCGCATTCAGGGCCGTGGTAGCCGCCATTGCGCGCTTCGAACCCGTCACAGTAGGCACCTCACAGGCACAGTTCCTGAACGCCTCAGAGCAGCTATCTGACATCCCCGGTGTCACTGTCATTGAGCTTTCCAGCGACGATGTGTGGATGCGCGACTGCGGTCCCACCTTCGTCATTGACGACAAAGGTAGCCTGGCAGCGGTGGACTGGGACTTCAATGCCTGGGGCGGCCACGATGGCGGCCTCTACCCCACCTGGGACATCGACAGCCAGGTCGCCCGCAAGGTCGCACAGCTGGAAGGGGTTGCGCGCTACGCGACGCCCGGCTTCGTACTGGAAGGCGGCTCCATCCACGTGGATGGGGAAGGCACACTGATCACCACGGCCGAATGCCTGCTGCACCGCAACCGCAATCCGCGGCTGTCCCAGGGCGAGATCGAGACCTACCTGCGCGACTACCTGGCAGTGGACACCATCATCTGGCTGCCCGAGGGCATGTTCAACGACGAAACCGACGGCCACGTCGACAATTTCTGCTGTTTCGTGGCGCCCGGCGAGGTCCTGCTGTGCTGGACTGATGACGCCAAGGACCCCAATTACAGCCGCTGCCGCGCCGCGCTGGAGGTGCTTGAGGCCAGCCACGACGCCAAAGGCAGAACCCTGCGCGTCCACACCATCCCCATTCCGGCACCCCTGTATGCCATTCTTGAAAGCGAAGGCGGTGCGGTCGGCCAGGTGCCTGATGAACACGGCCGACCCGAGCGGCTGGCGGCCTCGTATGTAAACTTCCTCATCGTCAATGGCGGCATCGTGATGCCGGGTTTCGACGACCCAATGGACGCGGTTGCGCGCGATACGCTGGAGAGGCTTTTTCCTGAGCGTGAGGTGGTAATGGTGCCGGGGGGGGAGATCCTGCTCGGGGGGGGCAATATTCACTGCATTACGCAGCAGCAACCACGGCCCTCAGGCGCTTGACTTGCTCCGGCAAAATTAGGAAAATGCGCGCCTTCTCGGGACAGCAGTCCCACGCGGAAATTGTGGCTACGTAGCTCAGCTGGTTAGAGCACAGCATTCATAATGCTGGGGTCGGTGGTTCAAGTCCACCCGTAGCTACCACTTATTTCCTTTCAAAAACAGCAACTTACAGATCGATTAAACCGGTTTTACGTTTTCCCGTCTCCCAACTGCGGGAGATTTGCGGGAGTTTTCATTTTTAATCAAGGTCAGCGTCGGCGCTGAACTACCCGACCAACTCACTTTCTCCACCGCGTCTATCAGTTCCCCAATTTCTGCAGCGGAATAGTGTGTCGTGATCTGGCCGTTCTTGTGGCCCAGGAGCACCTGCCGGGTTTCATGACTGACACCTTTGGCCCGCAACCGGCGACCGAACGTATGTTTCAAATCATGTACCCGCACTTGCGGCAATCCAGCCTCCTCCCGCGCTCTGCGCCAAGCCTTGGTATTGATGCGATCAACTGGCTTAGCCTTTGAGTAGGTGAACACATGTTCTGAACTCTTGCCGCGCTGACGATTGATCACCGCTCGCGCCTCAGCATTCATCACCACCAATCGATCCTCACCATTCTTAACGCCATTACCGGGGACAACAAACACACTGGTTTTCAGCTCGGGAATCGATACTTCCCAACTCCACTGCAAACAAGTCACTTCCTGCTCCCGTGTTCCAGTATTGACCTTGAACAAGGCCATTTCCCTTAAGTGTTCCGGCAGGCGCGCAAACAACCTCGACTGCTCTTCCCAGGATAAGGGATACGGCTTGCGGGCATCGTCACAATCGAGTAATTGCAGTAAAGGGGCCGTCTCGAGCCAGGTCAAACCGGACTCATCCCGCCATAATCGGGTGGCAAGAGTCAGAATTCGCCGCACCACCGCCAAATCACGGTTGATGGTATTAGCTCGCATACCCTGCTTACGACGATGCCGGATAAACGACTCCAGCGTGCCCTGATGGACCCGGCGCAAAGGCAGATCACCTACATGCGGATCCAGAATTTTCAGGGATTGTGCATAGCGGCCAATACTGCGCTTGTGCTGGTAATCCAGCAAAAACTTGGTGGCCGCCTGCCGAAAAGAGCGCTCCACTCGAATGCCGTAAACATTCGCCTTGCGCATCTCTTCCAATCGTCGGATCAGGTACCTTTCCGCCTCCTCGAGCTCGCTTGTTCCAGTGCTCTCGTGAAGTCGGCCATACCCCCTGACGCATTTATCAATGTGCCAGATGCCCTGGGTGCCTCTCTTGTAGAGGCCCGGGATTCGCTTTGACATAGGAAATCTCCTCTATGCTTTGGCGAACACCCACAGCGGTCCATATACTGCTCCGCCCAGGCGTCCATTTCAAGCCGATCAAAGGCAATGCCCTGCTTACCGATGGGAATCTCCGTGAGGCTTTTCCGAACCTCCCGGTTGAATCGGTTCTTGTCCATTCCCAAATAGGCGGGAGCATCACGCAAACGAATAAATCTGGGGAGAATCGAAGTCATCTCTCAGCGCCCCAAGTAAACAGCAGTGATTTGCTCTCTGACATGGCCCAGCTCTTTGCTTATCGTCAGGCGGGCCTCATGATCCCTTCGTCTTTGAGCGTCGCTGAGTTTTGCTTTGGAAGGCCCACCCGCATGGGGCGATGGCAAGCCGGTGAGTTCCCGATAGCGCTGCTGGGCATATGCATGGCGCAGGCCATGCATTTTCGATAACCCGGCATTGGCAGTGTGGCGCTCGTAGATTCTCAGCTGCTCGATGTACTGCCGGCCACCGGGGATCAGGGAACCCAGCCCTGCCAGTTGTTTTGCCTGTTCCAGTAAAGCTCGCTGCTCTATAGTGCGAATCGGCACCGTGCGCTCCCGCCCGCCCTTGGTCCAGCTGGCCTTGAGATGCAGGTGCTTGCCCCGGTCCGCCCAACGGGGCTGGATCTTGAGGGCTTCTTCCCGCCTTAGCCCAAAGGCCTGTTGCAGGCGCAGGCTCATACGAACGTGTTCATCCTTGACCTGAGCGAGTTGCTCCTCGGCCAGGTCTTTCGCCTTGCTCTGCTCGGACACAAACTGCCGGTCCGGTATGCCATAGAAATCGTTACCGCCGGCTACTACAGCCCGTTTGTTCACTTTCTCTGCCCACCAGCGCAAACAGCTCATCCGGTTCTTGATGGTGCCGGGGGAAAGGTTTTGTTTGAGCCACAGGTCCACCAGAGACTGGACATGCTTTTGCTTGAGGGATGTAGCCTTTAGTTGTCGGAACCCCAAGTCGTGTAACTGGTTGGCGATAGCGCTCAACTGGCGCTCTCGGCCCAACCGGGTTTCGAAGCTGCCTTCGTGACTGTGTTTGCATAACAATTTCAGTTGGTAGTTCAGGTCTCGCATAGTGTTGTATCCGTAGGTGAGTGTTTCTGATCACCTGGCAACATTGCTGCGCAGGTCCGCCGAAGCAGTACGATCACGGGACACCAATCCCGGTTGACCTGAATGTGTCTGGCCATAGACAGCACGGTGTGTTTTCGCAAGAAAACTGGCCCGTGCAAACCAACGGTTATCCAGCCAAAGGCTGGGGTGGAACTTTCTCCTTTTTGGATTGAGCAGAACGCACTGACCGCCAGTGTGCTTGCGTGATTGAAGAGACTGTCGTTCAAACCGGGCATGAGCGCCCGACTATCAACAGCGGTTTTAAAACAGATCCCCATACGGAGCGGGAGAGGCTTGAATGAGCGCTACCCGGATGATGCGGCAC